>DATJPG010000133.1:0-14509 GCA_035506515.1 Acidobacteriota bacterium | reverse complement strand
CGCGGAGAGAGCACTTTGCGAATTTATGGTTCGTGTCGGGGAAGTAAATGAGGCCGGCAGGTTTTTATTCCGTGTCAGGAAAGTTGTCTTATTTGGCAGCTTCCTTGCCGAATCGTCAACCATTGGAGACTTGGATATTGCAATTGACCTGGTTCCCAAGGAGCCGGATTCGAGAAAACACTCGGAACTACTTTTAGCACATGCAGACGCAGCCGCTCTGTGCGGCAAGCGTTTTGGGAATTTCGTTCAGAGACTTGATTTCGCCGCCAAGGAGGTGAGGTCCTATTTGAAAGCTCGTTCGCGAATCATACAGTTGACTGATTGTGATGACGGCGTTTTAAAGATCGCTGAGCATCGGGTTATCTATGAAGGCCCGGAGTACAATGCTGTCGTGCCAAAATATCCCGCACCTAAACAGCGAATGCGCCGGCCGAGAAAGATCGACGATGATTGCCCTTTTTAATCGTTCAGGGGCACGTTTCTTATAGCCGGACTTCATGGGACTTCTGCGCCAGCCCCCGCCGGATCTGCGTCTTTTTTAAAAGCCTTTAGGCTTCGTCTTCAGAAATATCTGTAGGAGGTTGATCGAGTATTTCAATTGCCGCTTCCGCATCAGCGGGCTTGACCTGAAGTCTCATGTTGCCGATGGCGTTTGAAAGAAACCAGTCCATTCTTACTATGTTGTCGTCTGCCAGATAGCATTCAATGCCGGCGGATTCGAGCAACCCCTTGGCCAGAATCGCTTCCGGAAGATCCCTGAATTTGCGTATTGTCGTCAGTTCAGGCTCTTCGACAGGATCTGTTTCCATCGGAGGCCCCTCTGAAACGATTTTCAGACCTCTACGGTTTATTTCAGCTCTTAAAGCCGTGTGCGCCAAATCTGTAAGCGCAGCGCTATCCTCTGCAAGCTCCTGCAGTTCTGCATCAGGCATGCCGGAATACAATTCCGTCAAACGCTGAAGTTCTTTTCCCTTGTCTGTGGATTCCATTTTCCTATCATACATCCAAGAAAGAGTCTGATGGGAATGAATTCTGCAATAAGGTAAGGTAAACCTGTATCAACAAGCCATCTTCAGCGACAGGATTTCGTTGTAGAATACCCCTGCAATCAAATCAAAGGCATCCAAGCAAACATATTGCCAATTATCAGCAGTCGAGTGAGGGCACGGAGAGATGTACGTCCGAGCTCCAATGAAGAGACTCGAAGTCAAACCGGCAGCCAATGCCTCCTATCCTTCCGCTTCGCCTTTGATCCTCCCCCATTGCCATTCTTGTTCCGGTGGTGGTAGGCTGATTGCAACCAACTGTGAGAGTCGGCGCGCTCATGCCTATTGATAAATCTCGGATCGTGAGGATCGCAGAGTGGTTCTATGATAAGACCATTAGATGTCAGGTTGTGATTCAAAGCGAGACCTTCTTTCCGGGCAGCGGCGATTATGAAGACTCCCCAGAAATTGCCGATGATCGAAACGTGCCTTGCTTTTCAGTCTGGTATGAAATTCCCGCCCAGAGAGGATCCATTATGTAGAGTCGGTTTGTGGAACGAGGCAGGATGTAGATAAGCAACTACCTATTGATGCCCTTCAGGCAGTCAAGAGGGGGCTGGATTTTCGGAATATTGCAGAAAGATACATGGAACCAATGATAGCGATGCGAGAGGACGATCTTACGATTCCCGAAAACATCACTTTCGCCTATTATGCTATCTACAACCTCTTCAAGAAATATGTACTGAAGGAAGATGTGGATGATTGGATGATTGTCAATCAGGCACTGTCTTCGGAAGAAGATCCGGTGTTTCGGCATATGATAAACTTTGTAGTGACTGATCAACTGGGTTTTGTTTGACAGAGAGAACGGGAGAAAATAATCTTCCGTTGTAATTATCGTCGGTGGTTTTGAGTTTATGTCGGATCCATGCCTGCCTTTCGTGAGACAACCAATGGCCGTGGAATGTCGCACGGGATCGACAAGCAGCCCTGCAAAAAGAATCATGCTGTTTTCGGGCCCCGGCACGAGACGATGGCCTCGCATCAATATTTCGGAAATCACTTCGATAAAAGGCATCCGCCTAATTTCCGGAGCCAGAATAAGGATCGTCAATATGTCTCGCGGCGGCGTATTGCTGCAAACCAGGAGGCACATTGCCCGCGGCACCGAGATCGACCTTATTCTCAATATGGCGGAAGGCACTGTTCAGCTTACCGGTTGGGTCCTTCGGTCGACTTTTTCTTCCAAGAAAGGGATACCGCAATATCACGCTGCGGTGGCTTTCAATCACATCCTGAATATTTTCGATGAGCTCCCTTGGCCAGTTTCGGATGCCTCCCAGGCTCCGGCGTTCAAATCCTCTCCTTCCGGCCCGTTTCCGCCTGACAGATGGGATGCATGGCATAAGCCCTTTCAGGACGAAGAATCCGCAATGATTGCCGCCTTTTTCGCGATCACTTTTTATAATGCCCCAGATGCAGCTCTGGATGAGATGTCCAGGCTGAATGACTGGTAGGCAAGACCGCGAACACCCGGCTTATCCACGAAAAATGCGGAGAATGCGCCTGTAGCTCAGCAGGGCGGAAGCGTCGGTCTCCGCGCCCGCCCTCACAGAAAGCAGGGGAAGTCAGCTCATGCCGGAGCGGGCGAGCGGGCATTTATACGTGGTTGCGCAACTGCAGCTCTATCGGGTGAGGATTCAGGTAGTATTGATCCCTTAAATACGGCTGATCGTACTTGCGCACGTAGTGTTGCAGCAGAGTGATCGGGACAATCAGCGGGATCATCTCCCTGCGATACATTTCGATGATCCAGGCCAATTCCGCTTTCTCGCCGGAAGAAAGCTGGTCTTTGAAGTAGCCGGCCATGTGCATCAGAACGTTGGCATTTTTCTTTGCCGTCGCCCGGAGCTTTAAGGCTTCCATGAATCGTTTCTGATACTCTTCGAATACCTTTCGCAGCGGCGACTGCTTCACCTGCGCAACCAGTCTTCCCAGTTCCTGATAGTGCTTGGCGCTGTGCGCGAGAATCAGCAATTTGTGCCTGGAGTGAAACGCAACCAGGTCGCCGCGATCCGCTTTCCCGGCGAGGACTTCTCTCCAGCGGGCAAGCGCAAAAATGCGCTCGACAAAATTCTCGCGGAGCGCCGGGTCGTGAAGCCGTCCTTCTTCTTCCACAGGAAGCAGCGGGAAGTGCTCCATAAACGCCCGGGCAAACATGCCGACACCCTTTCTCGAAGCCATCCCGCTGTCGTTGTAGATCTTGACCCGCTCCATGCCGCTGCTTGGGGAATCGCTCTTGAAGATAAACCCCATGAGCCCTTCCTGTTCGAGTTCCAGAACCCGCCGTTTCGTCCAGCACATCATTTGATCCGTCTTGTCCATCCTGGTGCGCGTTGTGATCAACCGCGGTGACTCCGGATCCCCTTCCAGCCGCATCGACTCTCTTGGAACGGGCATCCCGCATTCCACTTCCGGACAGACCGGTACGTACTCCACATATTTGCCCAGGGTCTCAACGATGAAGCGGTCCAGCTTGTGCCCGCCATCGTATCGAACGGCGTTGCCCAGCAAACAGGAACTGATGCCAAGTCGTATTTTAGTTTCCATGGCGGATCTCGTGTTTCAAGAATACAGGAGACAGGAGGCAGGAGATAGAAGAAAAGAATTGCGGATCGCGATTGACGTGAAGCGGATTCAATAAAGAAATCAGCGGCTGGGAAACCGCGTCATGCTTCCCGGGCCCTCATCACCCAGAGTTCGGCCGTGTCCGGCAGCGGTATGACGCCCGAATTCAGCGTCGCCGGAGAAGCTGTTTCCATCTGCGATTTTTCTTCGTCCAATAAATGCAGACGCTCTGCCATCTCCGGCGGAAAACCTCCGTTGAGAACGATGGCTGCTTCGAATTTGACCTTCCCCTGCTTGAGGGCGATCACTCTGCAGCGTTGAACGCGCCCATCCATATTGATTAATGATCCGGGGATCTTCAATCTCAAACGGACATATGTGCCGGGAGACAGGACGACATTGCTATGGATGAGAATGGATCCATGGACACTGATGTTGATCAGCTTCACTTCCTGGCCCGTGGAAAGCCTTGCGATTCCGTGGGGTACAACCTCGGACGCAGGCACACGGCGGGATGCTCTGCGCTCTTCAGCGTTGACGCGTTTGATTCGGGGCACGATTCCAGATCCTCAAGTATCGAATGAAACTTCAGGCCCGTTGCGCTTTGCAAGCCTCTATCCCAGGCACGTAGAACTAGATCGGCATTTTTCGGAAAAAGTTGAGGGGGAATATGACATGCATTTATTGCAATCTATTGAACGCGTGATACCATAGCACCCCGTTAACCCCAATGCCGTTCACTTAAGGTTCCGAGGCGTTAGATGTGTTTAAAAGCAGCCACGGATTTCACTGATTTTTAAAATTATTTTAATTCGTGAAATCCGTGTAATCCGTGGCTGCTATTGGATGCATATAGCCTAAGTGAACAGTGTTGGGGTTAATCGCCAGGCAGGGCCTTTTGGGAGAGAGAAAATCATGGTTGTTCTCGGCATAGACGTTGGGACCGGCGGCACCCGCGCGCTCCTCATCGATGAGAAGGGACGCGTCATTGCATCCGCCACAGAGGAGCATGAACCGTTCGCTTCCCCCCAAATCGGCTGGGCGGAACAGCGGCCCGAAGACTGGTGGCGCGCCTGCGGCATCGCAGTGCGAAAGGCGCTCGCTGCGGCGAACCTCAGCGGCGACCATGTCGCTTGTGTCGGATTTTCCGGCCAGATGCACGGCGCCGTGATGCTGGATGGAGCGGACCGGGTCGTGCGTCCTGCGCTGATCTGGTGTGACGTCCGCACGGAAAAGCAGTGCCGCGATTTCACGCAGAAAGTCGGCGCCGAGCGACTGATCCGGCTCACCTGCAACCCGGCTTTGCCGAATTTCACCCTCACAAAGTTTCTATGGGTGCGGGAAAACGAGCCCGAAAACTGGAGCCGCGTGCGCTCGGTGATGCTCCCCAAGGATTACGTGCGCTTCCGCCTGACCGGCTGCCGCGCCATCGACATGGCGGACGCTTCGGGCACGCTTCTTCTCGATGTCGCGAACCGCCGCTGGTCGCACGAAGTGCTGGAAGCCGCGGAGATGGACGCATCGCTTCTTCCCAGGCTGTACGAATCGCCGGACGTCTGCGGAGAGATTTCCGCAGACGGCGCGGCTGCCACGGGACTGCGGGCGGGAACGCCGGTGGTCGCGGGCGCAGGCGACCAGGCGGCCGGCGCGACGGGCATGGGCATCGTCACTCCCGGCGCCGTGAGCGCCACGATTGGAACTTCCGGCGTTGTCTTTGCCGCGACGGACCGTCCCGCGCTGGACGCGAAGGGGCGCTTGCACACGTTCTGTCACGCCATCCCGGGTCGCTGGCACGTCATGGGCGTCACGCAGGCCGCCGGTCTTTCGCTGCGCTGGTTCCGCGACCGGTTCGGCGCCGGTGCCGACGACGGCCGCGACCCGTACGATCGTCTGACCGAGGGTGCGGCCCGTGTCCCGCCGGGCGCGGACGGGCTTCTCTGGGCTCCCTACCTGATGGGCGAACGCACGCCCCACCTCGATCCGAACGCACGCGGCGCCCTGATCGGGCTGACCGCGTCGCACACACGCGATCACATTGTCCGCTCCATCCTCGAGGGCGTCGCATTCAGCCTGCGCGATTCGTTTACGCTGTTCGCCGAAATGGACGTTCCGGTGAAAAACATCCGGCTGGGCGGAGGCGGCGCGCGGTCGGCCCTGTGGCGGCAGATCCAGGCGAACGTGTATGCGCATGAGGTGGAAATCGTCGAGGCGGAGGAGGGCGCGGCCTATGGCGCGGCCATCCTTGCAGGAGTGGGCGCGAAGATGTGGAGTTCCGTGGATGCCGCCTGCAGCGCGGCCGTTCGCGTCGCACTGCGTGTGGCGGCGCAGCCCGCCGTCGCAGAGCAGATGAATGCAAGCTACGCGGCCTACCGCCGGATATATCCGGCCATTCGGTCCATTTTTTCTTAAATATCCGCCACGGATTTCACGGATATCTATCTTTCGAAGTCTTAGCCGCAGCATGGAGAAAGGAACTGCAGATGAAAAGTGAGGCACAAAAGCTGCCCGTTCTCGAAAAGATCGGCTACAGCCTGGGCGACGCGGGCGCCAACTTTGTCTTCAAGACGATGATCATGTTCCAGTTGTTTTTTTACACCAACACGATGGGGATTGTGGCCTGGAAAGCGGGCACGCTCCTTTTAGTGGGCCGGCTCTGGGACGCGTTTTTCGATCCCATGATGGGTGTGATGGCAGACCGTACAAACACGCGCTGGGGCAAGTTCCGGCCCTGGGTGCTGTGGTCCGCCGTTCCGTGGGGGATCGTCATGGTCCTGGCGTATACCACTCCGGGATTTTCAGAAACCGGAACGTTGATCTACGCGTGCGCCACCAATATCCTGCTGATGACCTTGTATTCCATCAACAACACACCCTACTCGGCCATGACAGGCGTGATGACCGGCGATCTGACCGAGCGCACGAGCCTGTCCTCCTATCGTTTTGTGTCGGCGATGATCGCCCAGCTCATGGTCGCAGGATTGACGTTGCCTCTGGTCGCCAAATTCGGGAAAGGCAACGATGCGAAAGGGTGGCAATCCACGATCAGTGTGTGGGCAGTGCTGTGCGTTGTCCTGTTTGTGATCACTTTTCTCACCACACGCGAACGCATCCAGCCGGACCCCAAACAGAAAACGTCGGTGAGGGAAGACTTCGGAAACCTCATTAAAAACAAACCGTGGATCGTCATGTTCGCCGTCACGCTTGCCCAGTTCATCGTCGAAGCGATGCGCGGCGGTACGCTGGTGTATTATTTCAAGCATTACATCAATCAGGATCGCATGTTCGATCTGCTGCAAACTCTGGGATTGGCCGGCGCGGCCGGCAGCGGTGCGTGGCACGGCATTCTGAACGCGTTTGGGCTGCTCGTCGACGCCCGGAAATCGAACGTCGCCGAGGTCGGATTCAGCCTGTTCAGCATGTCTACGCAGTTTGTCACGGTCATCGGCGTCCTGTGCGCCACCTTCCTCGCAATGCGCTTCGGCAAAAAATCGATTGCCCTGGCCGGCTTTTCGCTGGCGGGCATATTCATGGCTTCCTTCATGCTGCTCTCGTCGAACTCGATCGGGGCGCTTTTTGCTCTGGAGTATCTTCGCGCTATTTCGTTCGCGCCCGCGATTCCGCTTTTGTGGGCCATGTTTGCCGACGTCGCGGATTACGCGGAATGGAAGACTAGCCGGCGAACAACCGGCGTCATTTATGCCACCATCATGTTCAGCCTGAAAGCCGGTCTGAGCCTGGGCGGCGCGATGGCCGGCTGGCTGCTGTCCGGCTATGGCTATGTTCCGAATTCGCAACAGACAGCCAAGGCTTTGCTGGGCATCCGAATGACCATCAGCGTTTTCCCGGCCCTGTTTTACGTCCTGATTGTGATCTTCCTGTTCTATTACCCGATCAGCAAGAAGCTGAATATCCAGATTCAGGACGAACTGGCCGAACGTCGCAAGCAGTTCCAACAGTAATAAACCGCCACGAATTGCGCGCACAAAAAGGCCTGGTGTTTGCGCGATTCGCGGCTGCTTATGAGGAGACGATCGTGAAATCACACCCGGCATATCTGAATCCAAGCATGTCCCCGGAGCGCCGCACGCGCGATTTGCTGGCCCGCATGACGCTGAAGGAAAAAGCCGCCCAGATGCAGTGCATCTGGCAGCAGAAAAGCAGCACCATGCTCGATGAAAAAGGCAATTTCGATCCGCAAAAGGCAAAAGCCAGATTCAAGGACCGTCTTGGGCTCGGCCAGGTCGGGAGGCCAAGCGACGCCGGCGGCGGCAAGAATGCCCGGGGCATGGCCGAACTGACCAATGCCATCCAGAAGTTTTTCATCGAAAACAGCCGACTCAAAATCCCCGTGATCTTTCACGAAGAATGCCTGCACGGCCACGCGGCCGTCGACGCGACGAGTTTCTCGCAGCCGATCGGCCTGGGCGCAACGTTCGACCCTGAGCTGGTCCGCAGCCTTTTCAGCATGACGGCCGAAGAAGCGCGCATCCGCGGAACCCACCAGGCACTGACGCCCGTGGTCGACGTGGCGCGCGAACCCCGATGGGGACGCGTCGAGGAGACCTACGGCGAGGATCCATACCTCGTTGCCTGCATGGGGATCGCCGCGGTTCAGGGGTTTCAGGGAGACGCCACATTCAAAGACAAAAAACACATCCTCGCGACGCTGAAGCACTTCGCCGCTCACGGCCAGCCGGAATCGGGCACCAACTGCGCTCCGGTCAATGTCTCGGAGCGCGTGCTGCGCGAGGTTTTTCTCTCGACGTTCAAGCAGGCGATCCAGAAGGGCGGCGCCATCAGCGTCATGGCTTCCTATAACGAGATCGACGGCGTGCCGTCGCACGCCAACAAATGGCTGCTGCGCGACGTGCTGCGAAAGGAATGGGGATTCAAAGGATTTGTCGTTTCGGACTATTTCGCCATACGCGAACTCAACGAGCGCCCCGAGTTTTTCGGCAATCACCTTGCCGCGGACGGCCGGGAGGCGGCGGCGCTTGCCGTCAGAGCCGGCGTCAATATCGAACTTCCCGACCCGGACTGCTACCCGAATATCGTCGACCTGGTGAAGAAGGGAGTTCTCAGGGAATCTCTCATCGATGAACTTGTGGCACCGATGCTGTTGTGGAAATTCAAACTCGGATTGTTCGAGGACCCGTATGTCGATCCGGATGCCGCCGCGAGCATCGTGGGTTGCGACGCGCACCGCAAGCTGGCGCTTCAGGCGGCGCGGGAAACGATCACTCTTCTGAAAAACGACGGAGGCATCGCGCCGCTGGATCCGCAAACGATCAGAACTCTCGCGGTCATAGGACCCAATGCCGATCGCCAGTTGCTGGGCGGCTACAGCGGGCAGCCCAAAAATTATTGCACGGTCCTGGAAGGGATCAGGAACCGGGCCGGTTCCGTGAAAGTTCTCTATCACGAGGGTTGCAGGATCACGATCGGCGGTTCCTGGAATCAGGACGAAGTCGTTCCAAGCGATCCGGAAGAGGATCGCAGAAGCATTGCGGAAGCGGTGAAGGTGGCCAGGCGGGCCGATGTCGTGATTCTCGCGATCGGCGGCAACGAACAAACCTCGCGCGAAGCCTGGGCGCTCAACCACATGGGCGATCGCGCGTCGCTCGACCTGGTCGGTCGCCAGGACGAACTGGTAAACGCGATTGCGGCGACGGGCAAACCGATCATCGCGCTTTTGTTCAACGGCCGCCCCATTTCCATCAGGAATCTTTCCGAAAAGGCTCAGGCCATTTTCGAGTGCTGGTATCTCGGCCAGGAAACGGGTTCGGCTGTGGCGGAAGCTTTGTTCGGAGACATCAATCCCGGAGGCAAACTTCCTATTACGATTCCGCGGTCGGTCGGGCATCTGCCGGCTTATTACAATTACAAGCCTGCCGCGCGGCGCGGGTATCTTTTTGACGATATCAGCCCGCTCTATGCCTTCGGATTCGGCCTGAGCTATACAAAGTTCGAGTTCGGCAAACCGCGGCTGGATGCGGCGGTCATCCGCAAAAACGAATCGACGATGGTCCGGATAAACGTCACGAACACGGGCCGGGTCACCGGGGACGAGGTCGTTCAGATGTACATCCGCGACAAGGTGAGCTCTGTCACGCGGCCGGTGAAGGAATTGAAGGGGTTTGGCCGGCTGACCCTGGAGCCCGGGCAAACGGCGACCGTTACGTTTGATATCAAGCCCGAGCATCTCGCATTCTATGACATCGACATGAACTATGTCGTGGAGCCGGGCGAGTTCGAGATCATGGTCGGCAATTCCTCCCGCGACCGGGATCTGCAGAAAGTTACGTTGCGCGTTAAATAAGGTGCCGCGCGATTTGTTTCAGGGATGCAGAAAAGCGGCACCACGAAATACGCAAAATACACGAAGTAAAACAAAAAGGTATTTATAAGATTTTTGAAAGAGGAACTATTCATGGGAGAAATGCTGCGGGGGCGAGTGGCGGTTGTTACGGGAGCGGGCAATGGACTGGGGCGCGCGCATGCGATCTGTTTTGCCGCACAGGGAGCGCGCGTGGTCGTCAACGATCTGGGGACTTCCCACGACGGGCACGGAGCATCGCATGCCGAAGCGGATGCGGTGGTAGAACAGATCCGGAAGGCGGGAGGCGTGGCGGTCGCGAACTACGCCAGCGTGGCCGTGGAAGACGGCGCAAAGTCCATCATTCAACAGGCTGTCGATGAGTTCGGGCGTATCGACATCCTGGTGAATAACGCGGGCATTATCCGCCACCAGGACATCGACGCGATCAGAACAGAAGACTGGGACCTCACCATCAAAACCCACCTGTACGGCATGATGTTCTGCACGCGAGCCGCGACCGCCCATATGAAGAAGCAACATTACGGGCGGATTCTATGCACGTCGTCGCATATCGGCCTGGGATTCCCGGGTCAGGCATCTTACTCGACCGTGAAAGAAGGCATCGTCGGATTTGCGCGAACCGTCGCGCGCGAAATGGCGCCTTACGGGACCACATGCAATGTATTGCGCCCCATCGCCGTCTGGCGAGGCCCGGGACCGAAAATCATAAATCCTATCTACGAGGCCAATCAACCGGAAGACGTGGCGGCGCTGGCCACATACCTGGTGAGTGAGGCCGCCGATCCGATCAACGGCTGCATCTTCGAGGTTTTCCACGGACACGTCGGGCTATTCGTCGAACCTCAACCGATCGAGAAGGTGATCAAAAAAGACGGCACCTGGACTGCGGAAGAGCTTGCGGAGGTGATCCCGGTCCAGTTGACAGCCGGCCGCTCCCGCGAATCGTTCCCCTTCACGCTGCCCGACATCTTCAAACTGCCGCCGAAGGAATAATTGGGAAGGGGCGATGCGCCTTCAATCGCACCTGACTTGACCGAATTAGTAACCACATTTTTCACCGGATACTCCGATCTGACCCGCAACATCTTTCCTATCCATCACACGATCTAATTGCTTGGCAGCCAAATGAGCCAACATTTTTTTCTTTGCGGTCTTGGCGGTTTAATTCTTTCCAAATCTGAACCGCGAAGACCGCGAAGACCGCAAAGAAGATATTTTTATGGCCTTCGTGCTTATGGTTCACGCCAGATCATGCGCTGGATTCCATCCTTGATGCGTGGGACCTTCCAGTTAATTAGGAAGCCAATGGAACGTCCGCTCAGCTTGAGATAGGTAAGCAACTGGGCTCGATGGACGGGATGGATCACATGCATCAAGCACCGGCGATAAACGGACTCCAGCAATCCTGGCTCAAACGCTGTATGGATTGCCACCGCTGAATCGACAATATGACGCGCAACATCTTTCCTATCCATCTCACGATCTGATTGCCCGGCAGCCAAATGAGCCAACATTTATTTCTTTGCGGTCTTGGCGGTCTTCGCGGTTCAAAATACAAAAAACCAATCATCGCCATCTATTTATAGACCCTGACTTGACCGAATTAGTAACCACATTTTTCACCGGATACTCCGATCTGACCCGGCATTTATCAGCATTTTGTGAATTGACACCGAGATTTTCCCCCAAGGCCGGTCAAGTCAGGTGGGTCGGTTACCGCTTCAACGGCACCCCGGAGTCTTCATAGAATTTTTGCAGATCGTAATTTAGATAAGTCCCGACGTTACTCGGGCGTCGCGACCGGAGGCGCCGGGGCCTCGCTCTTGGGCTGCTTCCCGTGAGACACTTCCTTCTCCACATCCCGAACGACTTCCTTCAATTTCTCGGATTGCAGATCTCCCTGAAGCCGCTGCAACGCGACACGAACAACGTCGCGATGGTGCAGCTTGTGCCCCAATCCTATTTCCGAAAGCTTGAGCCACAGGTTGTGCAGCAATTCCATATCTTCGGGCCAGAGGCGGGGCGGATGTGGTCCAAGGTTGAAGTAGGTGCGCTCGCCGGACTCTTCCTCGATAATTTCAAGCGATAGCTGGGGCTTGGGCGGCTCCAGCAATTCCCAGGCATCGCCAAAGGCTTTCGCCTGTTCCGACGCATCCATCTTCGAGGACAAACCCATCACGATCAGGCTGGATTGAATACTTTGCGCGACCTGGGCGATTGCATGATTGTAATTCCGGCCCGGGACCACGAGAAGCTCCACATGCTTGCCGGCCTTTTCCGCAACCGTCACTACGTGGCTGAAAAGCGAAGCCACATTGTCAGAAAAGATCTGGTCCACTTCGAGTTCGTGTCCGCCTGCCCCATATCCCGTCGTTCGCTTGACCGTCATCGCCACAACGTCGATTTTTCGAGTGTCTATCCGTTCCAGCACGCTCTTCAGGTGTCCCAATTGATTGCGATTGCGGATTGCGACTAATGCGTTGCCGGGGCGGACGCCGGTGGATTGCTGCGAAACGCTTTCCTGTGTGATTAACCTGAATTTTTCAAGCTCCGCTTTGTTCTTTTTAGCCTTGCGTTTGTTGTAAATTTCACTGAGTTCAAAAGCGACGAAGATGACAACCGTAAAGCTAAACCCCCATACTGTGGCCACTTTCTTGGTAAACATGTTCGTGATGGCCATTGCAAAAAGCACAAGGGTGATCAGCCCGAGACCGAACGGCAGCTCGCGGCCTTTTATCGTCCAGTTCAGCGGCACTTTCCATTCGCGCGCGCCCTTCTGCTTATAGCGAAGAACGAGGACGGAGAGGCCCTTCATTGCGAAGCTCCAGACAATGCCGAACGCGTAGGCATCGCCCAGGAGCTGAATGTTTCCCCGTGTGAGGACGATTGTGGCGATCTGAAGACCCACGATCATGCCGATAATGCGAGAGGTGGTACCAAACTTTTTGTGCGGCACCCGAAACCAATCCGGCAGAACACCATCCTCGGCTACGCGGTTCATAACGCCGTTGGAGCCCACAATAGCGGTATTCACGGCACCCGAGAGTATGACCGTCCCGACTACCACGACGAAGGCATGGAAGAGCAATCTCAGAGGCAAGCTCCCGACCACATTCATTGCCAGGCCGCCAATCAGGTTATCCAGATAGAGACTCTTCCGCTGCGCATCCGGAATCAGCATGACCGCGAAAAACGAGACCAGCGACGTGAATACCATGCTGTAGACAAAAACTACGAGGCCCGTTCGTTTGAGATTCTTCAGTTTGGGCGAGGCAAGTTCGCGATTCACCTGCGCCAGGCTTTCCTCACCGCTCATGGCCAGGACTGAATGCCCCAGCCCGATAAGGATCGCGACCAGCGAAAGCTTTGTGAAAATGGTGTCCTTAAGCCATCCAACTGCGTCGTCGCTGAATTGGATATTTTTAAGCGTGGGCAGAGGCACCGGAGAATACCCCCGCACGATGATGGTGATCAAACACCAGACGATCAGTGTCACGACCATCACAGTCGTGAGTTGCATGATGCGGAGGGCCTTTTGGCTGGATTCGTGCATCCCGATGACGTTTTTGCGCCAGAAATAAAGGATGACAATGATAGTGAAAAAGGCGGCAAAATAGGGCGGATTCACCCTATACCCCGGTTCTTTCAGCAGGTCCAGCGTTTCGTTGATTAAGCCTGCGAGATATAGGCCGGCGCTGACTCCGCTGATGGGGCCCGTCAACACATAATCAAACATGAGTGCGGAGACGGAGAATTTCGCCAGGGTTCCCCCGAGGGCTTCGTGCACGACGCGATAGACGCCTCCGCGAACGAACATGCTGCAGCTTTCGACGTAAACGGCCCGCACGGCGTAGGAAAAAAGCATGATTGCCAGAATGAACCACGGTGCAGACTTTCCAACAAAGCCTTCGGCGAGACCGCCGGCGTAATACGCGGAGGAAGCCAGGTCGCAGAGCACAATAGCTGCCGCTCTCCAGAATGAAATGAAGGAGAGCATGACAGTAGTGGCGACAACCACTTTGGTTACTGTCGATCGATCGGTCGCGGACATCGTCAGCCTCCTGGGATCCAGTCCTCCCGGCAACAAAGCCGGTGAATATACAGAGAATGGTCCCAGAGTGCTAATAATTCCTCAAGTTTGGATGAAATTGCATTTCATCGGCATTGCGCTGACAGGCAAGCGGATTCGTGAGGTCGGGAAGGAAATCCGCGCCGGCATTTCTTTTTCTGCATTTGATAACCCATAGAATTTACTATAGATAGGCCCGTGGCTACTGAAATATTGGTTTCCGGTCTTATGAATGAGAACCTCCCTATTCTTCCGGAAACTGATACGGGGGTACTTATAACTTTTTTATGACTTCTTTATATATTCTTCCCGGCCTTTCCATGAGATTCCGAGATCCACGGAGCATTTGCGATCCGATCGCGTGCGCAGCTCATGTTCGCGAGTGGCGATCCGCCGGTCTCGGCGCACCTAATAAATAGGAATATTGATTTTGAATTTGCTGCGGCAGCTTGCTGCCGCTTTTAAGAACAGATTGTGAGGACG
>DATJPG010000132.1:0-5923 GCA_035506515.1 Acidobacteriota bacterium | reverse complement strand
CGTGTGCCTTCGGTAAGGCTGCATGACACGGTTTGAGGCATTTTGATATTGTCGGGCTGTCGGCGCGAGAAGCGCCGGGAGGACAGCCTATGATATCTACGGAACAATCCCCATCCATCAGCAGCAAACAAATCGATCATCTGCAAAAGCGTTTTGATGCCTGGCGCAAATCCCATAAGCCGAGAACGAGGATCCCGGACCGCTTGTGGGATTCCGCCGTCCGGATTGCCGGACAATACGGGCTTCACAGGACAGCCAAAGTCTTGCACCTGGACTATTACGCTCTCAAGAAGCGACTGGATGCCGCCGGCATCAAACAGGGAGCGGCGCCATCATTTATCGAACTGAGTCCTCCGGCTCTGGAAAGGATTCCTGAATATGTCATCGAACTTGAAACGCGCAACGGTTCGAAGATGAGAATCCAAATCAGAGGAGTGGGAGCGCCGGATCTGAACGCTCTCAGCAGCACATTCTGGAGGGGGAAGCATTGATCCAGATCGCCCCTCAGATGCGGATCCTGGTGGCAGTTGAAACAATTGATTTCAGAAACGGCATAGACGGAATTTGTCGAATCTGCAAAGAGGTGCTGCAAAAGGATCCTTTTTCCGGCTGTCTGTTTATTTTTCGAAACCGCCGCAGAACCGCGATTAAGTGTCTCGCCTATGATGGCCAGGGATTTTGGTTGATGCAAAAACGGTTGTCGGCGGGGAAATTTAGATTTTGGCCTGAGGATGAAGCGGTGGCCAAACGTCTCGAAGCGCATGAGCTTCAGGTGCTTCTTGCAGCAGGCAATCCGGAGAAAGTGCAAGCGGCGCCTGCATGGCGTCGGGTCAGTCCGGCGGAATAAGAACAAAAATAGGACTTGCGTTCCAGATTTGTTCCTGCTATCCTCGGGAGCATGGCAACAATCCTTTCGCATCGCGGCCGAATCGTCACGGATTCCGATGTTGTTTTCATTCGTCAGTTAATCGCCGACCATCCATCAGCAAGCCGGAGGATTCTTTCAAAAAAGCTGTGCGAGGCCTGGAACTGGCGGCAGACCAATGGAGCTTTGCGCGACATGGTATGCCGAAGCCTGATGCTGGCGCTTCATCGGGCCGGCCATATTGAACTGCCGGCGGTTCGTCAGATCCCTCACAATCCTTTAGCCCGACGCCGGGCAGAGCGCGGGAGGCCGATTCCGGCACTGGTGGATACGACTCGGCTGCAAACCGATCTGGCTGCGATCCGGCCGCTTGAGTTCCGGCAGGTTCGGCATACCTGGGAGGAGCCGCTTTTTAACAGCCTCCTCGATCGCTATCATTACTTGGGCTATGCGCAGCCGGTCGGAGAGCATCTGAAGTATCTCGTGTATGCTCTGGGACGGCCGATTGCCTGCCTCGCCTGGTCGTCCGCCCCGCGCCATCTGGGTCCAAGAGACCGGTATATCGGATGGTCGTCGGAAGCGCGGCGCCAAAACATCCGCTTCCTTGCCTACAACACCCGTTATCTGATCCTACCCTTTGTCGAGGTGGAGCATCTGGCGTCACATCTTCTCGGGCACATGGCGCGCATGCTGTCTGAAGATTGGGATCGCGTTTATGGCCATCCGATTCACTATCTGGAAACCTTTGTCGATCCCGGGCGTTTTCGAGGAACCTGCTATCGTGCCGCCAATTGGAAAGTCCTCGGGTTGACAACCGGACGCGGCAAGGATGCGCCTACGAAACAACCCAACCGTTCCATCAAAGAAGTCCTCGGATATCCGCTCACAAAAGACTTTCGCCAACGCCTCGGTGAGGTAAGATGACGCCAGACCAAAGGCGGATGGATCTCAATATGAGCGAGTTGGAAACCATTCTTGAAGAGGCCAGGGATTCCCTTGGAGAAGACGGCTACAACAAACTCAAAGCGGCAGTCGAAACCCTGGAGTACTTGACCGGCTTGATTGGCGACAAAGAAACGACGATCCGCCGCCTGCGCAATATTGTTTTCGGGGCCAGCACTGAAAAAAGCAGCAACGTGCTGGCAAACGATTCCGCCAAGACAAAAGAAACGCAAGGTGCCGGCTCTCCACCCAAAAACAAGACAAAACCCAAAGGCCACGGCCGCAATGGCGCTGCGGATTACACTGGCGCCCACAAGATCAAGATCGCGCATGAATCCCTGAAGCCCGGAGATATTTGCCCGGACTGTGGGAAAGGCAAGGTCTATCACGCAAAAGTCCCAGCCTACATTGTCCGGCTGGTCGGGTGCGCGCCCCTCAGCGCAACCGTGTGGGAACTCGAGAATCTGCGCTGCAACCTTTGTCTCAAAATGTTCACCGCCCGTCCGCCTGAACAGGTGGGCTCGAAAAAGTACGACGAGACCGCCGGAAGCATGATTGCTCTTTTGAAGTACGGGAGCGGGTTTCCGTTTAATCGTCTGGAACGGCTGCAACGCAGCATGGGAATCCCGCTACCGTCTGCGACCCAGTGGGAAATCGTCCGTGAAGTGGCCGGGATTGCTGAGCCGGCATACCAGGAATTGATCCGGCAGGGGGCTCAGGGGGAAGTGCTTCACAATGATGATACGTCCGCCAAGATTCTCGCTCTAATGAAGGACAAACGTAATCCTGATGCAGATCCCAAGATGCGCACCGGGATATTTACTTCCGGTATTGTCTCGATTCGAGAGGGCCGGGAGATTGCGCTGTTCTTCACAGGCAGCAAGCATGCGGGTGAAAATCTAAGCGATGTTCTGGCGCAGCGCGCCGCAGAGCTTTGCCCCCCGATCCAGATGTGTGATGGCTTGTCGCGCAACCTGCCCAAAGAATTTGAGGTGATCCTGGCGGGATGCAACATTCACGCAAGGCGCAATTTTGTCGATGTCGCCGCCGATTTTCCCGATGAATGCAGCCATGTGCTGGAGACCTTCCGCCAAGTCTATCGAAATGAGGCGGCGACGAAGAAACAGGGAATGTCGCGCGAGGAGCGCCTCGCTTTTCATAAAGCGCAAACCGGTCCGCTGATGCAACAGTTCAAGCAGTGGCTGCAAGAGCTGCTTGACGAGAAGAAGGTTGAGCCGAACTCAGGTTTAGGCGATGCGATCAAATACACGATGAAACACTGGGAGCCGTTGACCCTGTTTCTGCGCGTGGCCGGCGCTCCCCTCGACAACAATGTTTGCGAAAGAATATTGAAGAAAGCGATCCTGCATCGAAAGGCTTCACTGTTCTTTAAAACGGAAAATGGCGCGCATGCCGGTGATCTGTTCATGAGCTTGATCCACACGTGCGAACTGTGCAAAGCGGATCCGTTCGATTATTTGACCGAACTCCAGCGCCATGCAAAAGAAGTGAGCCTTAATCCACAAAACTTCCTCCCATGGAATTATCGCGAAAACCTGATTCAGTGTGCTCCGCCATAACCGGCAGACATCCTCACCGGTGGCCATCAGTAGGTGGATTTAACACGGAAAATCGGCAGCGAAACCGGAATCAGGAGAAATTTGCGCTTTGCAGCTTTGCCGAAGGCACACATGTAATCCTCACCGAATTATTCATAAGCTGAAGCTGAAACAGGGACGATAGGGTAGGTGGAAGTGTGGCCCGAAGTGCCTGGAGCGTGCTGCCGGCTCCGCGCATTTACCCGATCCTGGCAGAACATAGAGTTCCGTCCTTGAGTTACTTTGAGACCAACGTATCTCTACTTGGTACCCGCCAGCCTGAATTAGCGCTTCAATTGCGTAAAGTGCTCCGGAAAAATGTGAGGGTATTTTTATCTGCCCAGGGAATGCCTACGGCAAGCTGCGATCACGATTCTTCAACCCATGCCCTGCATAGCAAATATGATCCGCTAAAGGAAGCTCGGCAGGCCTTAAAAAAGAATGATTATGGAGAGGCCAATTATTTCATATTCCTTGGATTTGGCCTCGGCTATATTCTGGATGCGCTCATTGAAGAAACTGCAGATCCGTCAATCCATTGCTTTGTAGTGGAATCCGATCTTGAGATTCTGCGGGCCGCTTTCGAAGCGCGTGATCTTTCCCATATTCTTTCACTTCCGCATTTGCACTTTGCATGGCCCGCCTCCGGCGCGGAGCTGGCCGAACAATGGGATAGATTCTTTGATCCGGTCCAGGCGCAAAAAAGCACGTTTATCACACATTATCCATCCATATCCTTGAATCCCGCGTTTTTCAGGGCAGCAGCAGAAAAAATTCAGAGCCAGATCTTTCAGACTTATACCGACATCAATACTCTTGTAGCCAAGTCGCAGACATTCCTCGATAATTTTGTGCAGAATCTGCCGAAGGCTGCAAGGGCCCCGGGACTCGCCAAATTTGCGGGAGCGTTTCCCGGCGTTCCCGCAATCATTGTTTCTGCAGGGCCGTCGCTGGATAAGAACATTCATGAATTGCGCGGCATAGAGGATAGAGCATTAATCATCTCAACCGATACCGCTCTAAAGCCGCTTCTGGCTGCTGGCATCGATCCGCATTTTGTGATGACCGGGGATCCATCGCATGCAAACTATCTGCATATAAAAGGCGCTCCTTCCAGAGAATCCTTCCTCGTAGCGGAAGCTACCTCCTATCCGGATGTGTTCGGAGAATTTATAGAAAGGACTTTGACATGCACCTTCGAAAACTCCGCGCTTCATTCCCTTTCAGACTTATTAGGAAACAAGGGAATTCTCCGCGCCTGGGGCTCAGTCGCAACAATGGCCCTCGATTTTGCGCTATGGGTTGGCTGCCGTCCGATCATTTTTATCGGGCAGGATCTTGCGCATACTGATGGAAGGATCTATTGCACAGGTTTGAATTTTGACGATCAATGGTTCGCGGGAGTTACCGACCCGGCCGCGTGGCAAAAGGCAATAGAAGAAATGCGATCGCACAAGCGCGCCGTTATGATTGAGGATATTTTCGGGCGTCCGGTAGAATCCACCGACAAACTCACCTCCTATTGGAATTGGATGACCAAAGAATGCAGAGATCATCCCGAAGTTCAATTTATCAATGCTACCGAAGGCGGCATCCTCCGGGACAATGTTAACGTCATGAGCTTCCGAGAGGCTATTTATCGCTTTTGTGACAAAAACCTGGATCTTCGGCCTCGAATCCGTAATGCCTTTTCAGCGGCTCAGGAAAACAACCTTTTATATGTCGGTGTAAACCTGGCGGTCATTAAAGGAGAACTGGCGGCGCTTCGGGATGTCTTACATCGCGGCTCGCAGCTATGCGGGATGGATGCCGGATATTCAGCCCAGGAACTCAGGAAAAGGCTCGAAGCGACCAAGGATGCGATATACTACCATCCGCATCTGGCGCCTTTGATGGACAGTCTCAATCAGATGGGCAACTTTAACTTCCTGCGAAGACGCCGCAGCATCTTGCAGCGGCCGCCGGATTCAGAGAACTTGCGGGACGAAATAAAAAACACCTATGCCGAATATTTTGGCACCGTCGGCGAAGCGTTGGACATGATCGGACATGCCCTCTCCCGGATTGAGGCGAATTTCGACGCCGAACCCCTTCCCTAGCCCAGTTTGGGCCCTCCCATATTTCATAGAAACAACTATTCTCACAGTCAAATACTGACGATAAGCAGATTGTTCCGGGTCTCGTCCCGATGGACGAGGCTATCTGATGTGTCTTATGGATATAACGGCAATCAAAGCATCTTCAGGCGCCCCCTACCTCCAATCCTTGCTATCGAGAAAGGCTCGATCTTAACATTATGAGCTCTTCATCTATTAATCTCACTAACAGCTCGTTGGATGTAGCCACAATCGTGGATAACCTCGTTAATGCCGATAGCGGACCTGTGCTAAACATGCAGAGCCAGGTAACGACTATTCAGAGCAAGGTAAGCGCGTATCAGAGTCTTAATACCAAGCTTTCAGCCCTATCGGATAAGGTAAATACCCTTCTCTATGGAAATACAGATGCGCCGTTTGTT
>DATJPG010000131.1:0-3270 GCA_035506515.1 Acidobacteriota bacterium | reverse complement strand
TTCGCCACTGAGCGAATATAGGATAGGGTGTCCGGCACTATGACCGGCACGGATAGAAGGTAGTTCGGGGCATTACAATGACCGAACACAAAAACGAGCTGCCAGACAATAAAGCCACACAGATTTTAGATTGAAAGGATTATGTAGAGACTAAAAAGAGCTTGACTCAAGAGGCCTCATAGAAGGTCGGGATAGACGAGTAGCATGAGACCGAGCGCCGAAGGTGCGGCACAGCGCCAAGTTTCGCACCTTCGGCGCTAATTGTTATTTCATCCGCTTATCCCGACCTTACGGTCGGGCCTATTCTCTGCCGGTCCTTCGGACCTGCCCTGGCGCATAACACAGCAGGTCCTGAGTTTTGAGACAGTCTCTCCAGAGTCGTCCGGCTGCTGATTTTCTTGCACCGGACGGCTTTGGAGAGCCGTCCTCACAGAGTATCTGCGAAAAGTTCAAGCAAGCTCCGAAAGCTTCATAAATAATGTGAGTGATGCCTACTGAAAGAGCATCGGTGCGAATTCGTTCAGATATTCGCGCCAGTTAACCCAGGTGTGGCCTCCGCCCGACTCTTTGTAGATGGGCGAGAATCCGTGCTTTTTGAGCATCTCCACGGACGATTTGCTTGTACTCAACAGGAAGTCCTCCGAACCTGTCGCAAACCAGATCAGCTTCAAATCCTTTTTCAGTGCCGCGTTGTCGAGCATAGCAAGGTGTTGCTGTTCCCAGTCGGGAGTGGCCGGCGCAGGACTGGATGGCGCCGGTGCACCGGGCGCCGCCGGATTGCGCGGAGCGGATCCGAAGATGCCGGAGCTGAAGACGCCGATATACGCGTATTTGTCCAGATTCGAAATGGCGACGTTGAGCGTTTGCATGCCGCCCATGGATAGGCCTGCCATGGCGCGATTTTTCCGATCTGTGAGCACACGGTAGTGGCTCTCGATATAGGGAACGATATCTTTATTGAAGTCTTCGCTGAATTCATCGATCATCGCGCCCATGCCTCTCCCGCCGCCCATGTTAAACGAGGCGGAGGTGTGCCCCGCCGGCATGACCACCACCATCGGCTTCGCTTTTTTTGCCGCGATCAGGTTGTCGAGAATGTAGCCCGCCCGTCCTACCGAAGTCCAGGAATCGTCACAGTCGCCGGCGCCGTGCAGCAGGTAAAAAACCGGGTACTTGGCCGAGCCCGACTCGTATCCCGGCGGCGTGTAGACGTGCATGCGGCGATCCCGGCTCAGCGCGGTGGAATAATAATACACAGTCGCCACGGCCCCGTGCGGCACTCTGGCGGATTCCATGAACTTCGCTCCCGGCACGTAAACCATGCTCCAGGAGTTGTTGTTGGATTCGCTGACCGCAGGATTGCGTGGATCGACCACGGACACACCATCCACCATGAAAGTGTACCGGTAAGCGCCCGGCGCCACCGGCCCGATCGTGGCCTCCCATACGCCGTTCTCCGCTTTGGTAAACTGGGGGCCGCCGCGAGCCAGACCCTGGATGTCGCTGGCCTGCAGTCCCACGCTTTCGGCCTTGGGGGCGAGAATCCGGAACGCAACGCGCCCGTCCTGCAACACTTCGGGCGAATTGACTACCGGCCCCTGTTTGGGCATCACGGGCGGCTTTTCCTGCGCCAGCGCGCTCACGCAGAGGAGAATGGCGAGAATGAGTGCCCCGAAAGCACGAGTAGCTCCACAGAAACGATTTGGGATCATCACAACTCCTTAAACAAATGTTTGAATTTTGACAGAGGTCACCATAATTCCCCGAAAGAAAAAATACAATCGAAACCCGTCGCACCAGGTTCGCGGATTTACCGACCTTACAGGAAAACGTGATCGAGAACAATTTTGACGCCGATGGCAAACAGGATCAGGCCGCCCAGTACCTCGACGCGCTTCCCCCACGCGGAGCCGACCTGCCTGCCCAAAGCCATCCCGACGGCGGTAAATGCTGCAGCGACCATGCCGATGACGACAGCAGGCAGGATAATTCTGGAGCCGATGATTGCCAGCGACAGACCAACCGCGAGCGCATCGATGCTCGTTGCAACGGAGAGCACGACCAGCGCCCATCCGGAAGTGGGATCGCGGGTAGCGCGCTTCCCTTCTTCATGGCTGGCCAACGAACTCCAGATCATATGCCCCCCGACGAAAGTCAGCAGGCCGAATGCGACCCAATGAGCCGAATTCGCGATATATTTCTGCACCGCGGTGCCCGCTACCCATCCAAGCAACGGCATGAGAAACTGAAAAAGACCGAAGTGGAATGCCAGCCGGAAGACGTGCCGTTTCGTGAGCGGCTTCACGGTAAGCCCGGTGACGATGGCAACCGCAAATGCGTCCATTGCCAGCCCAACCGCAATCGCCATCAGACTAAACCACTCCATGGTTCCTTCCTTTAGGAGAGCTCCTCAGATTTTATACGCTGCCATAGGCGCCGGCTCCCTCGCAATCAAAATACACTCCGGGAATTTTGGTCGCCCGTTTGCCACGCCAAACGATCGACCTTATATTCCCATTATGTTGTTGGAAGAACCTTCACGCGATGCCGGCAACCTGGCTCGCATAGGAGACCCGCAATGGCAGCAAAAAAAATGGAGAGCCTTCCCGCAGTGAAAGTTTCCAGGGTCAGCGTCACGCAGCTTGCCGACGCCCACCCGAACCACGAGCATCATCTCTGCCACATCATTTCGCTCAGGAACATGAAAACGGCCGCGAAGCTGGCCAAAGATGCTCAGAATATCTGCTTTCTTTGTGGAAGAGCCGCCAAAGACGCCAAAAATCTCTGTGACCCGCTGAAGATCTGACGAGCCGCACTCACGTTACGACTCCACTCAGGCAGTGCACGGCAGAGAAGCAAAAGGCGAAGTTTTCGGACTGCGCGAGCCTGCTTTCGCTTTTTGCGGATAATCTGTGAGGGCGGCTCTCCAGAGGCTGTCTCAATACCCCGGGCCTGCTGCGTTATGCGCCAGGGCAGGTCCGAAGGACCGGCAGAGAATAGGCCCGACCGTAAGGTCGGGATTAGTATCGCAATGACGGAGCGCCGAGGGCGCGGCACTGTTAACGTTTTATATACTTTCCGGTTTCTTATTCCTTAGCCTCGTGTCGCACCTTCGGCGCTCGGTCTCATGCTACTCGTCTATCCCGACCTTACGGACGGGCCTATTCTCTGCCGGTCCTTCGGACCTGCCCTGGCGCATAACGCAGCAGGCCCGGGGTATTGAGACAGCCTCTGGAGAGCCGCCCTCACAGATTATCCGCAAAAAGCGAA
>DATJPG010000130.1:0-52099 GCA_035506515.1 Acidobacteriota bacterium | reverse complement strand
AAGCGGCAATTGGCGATACACCAGGCGAACGTCCGATCCGTATTTTGCCAAAACCTCTTCAAGCGTTTTATTGAGCTGGAGACAGTATGGGCACTGGAAATCCGAAAACTCCACCAGTGTAACCGCCGCTCCTTCCGGCCCCCGCGCAGGACTTCCTTCCGTTTGCACCTTCAACCTCAAGGGAGGCAGTGACGTACTCACCGCGTATTCGACTTTTAAGCGCGCCGCAAGATCTCCCAGCGCCCGGTTGCGATTCTCCGTTTTGAGGTATTGCTGGATTTGAGCCGTCGCCTGCTCCAGCGGCTTATTCAGACGAGCCTTGTTCTGTTCGTAGAATGCGGCTATCTCCGCGGGCAATGGGTCCCTGACTTTTCCCTGCAGTTCTTTTTCAAGGAAGGCTTCCTTTGACATGCCCTGTTTGGAGGATTCGGCTTCGAATAGCTTGTCCTGCAGAATGCGCGTGAGATTTGCCTCGTAAATTTTGTGCTCCGCCTGTGCGAGGCTGACGCTCATCCTCTGAGCTTGAAGGCCCAGATTGTCGAGATCGGAGGCTGCAGCTCTGCGCAATTCCGCTTCCGTAATGGGCGTTCCGTTGAATGTGGCAACAATTCCGGAGCCTTGTTCCGCCGGCTTTTGGGCCCAGAGGAAGCAAGTCCAGGGAATCAGAAAGAATGAAAACAAGACAGCTTTGACTACCGGATTGTTCCTCTTTGACATTTCGATGATCCTCCCTGCATACATTCCGTTGATATTTGCGGCACAAGGGGGGAAGAGGCCGGACGTCATTGCGGATGCACGGGGGGGGAAAAGCTCATCCGCGATGTGCAGCGATCAGTGTGGCGAAAACCTCCGGGCAATTGCGTCGATAAAAAACTGTTTATTGCACATCCAGCAATTCTATATCGAATATGAGCGACGCATTGGGTGGGATCTTCGGCGGAAGACCCTCCGCGCCATAGGCCAGTTTTGGGGGAATGTGGATTTGACGCTTGCCGCCGGGTTTCATGCCCTCGACACCCTGTTCCCATCCCGCGATGACCTGACCCGCTCCTACCGTAAATAGGGTCGGTTTTCCATCGGAGTTCGAATTTGCAAACTCTTTCCCATTTTCCACCCACGCCGCATAAAGGAGTTTGACCGTATACCCTTTCGTGGCGGGAGTTCCGTTGCCGACGTGAATGTCCCAGTATTTGATCCCGGATGGAGTAGTCTGCCCTTCACCCTTTACCGCTGTCGGCTGACTCAGGGCGGCGACAGCCCCCTGCTGTTGGTTCGGTATCTTGTTGGTCTTCCACTTTGACGTTTGAGCCGGGAGCGTTGATGTGAATAAGACCGTCATTGCAATCACGATCGGTGCCAATCTTCTGGTCATCGGCATTTCTCCGGGAAGGCGATTTTGTGAATATCAGGGAATCATCCAGGGCCCTTCGGGGATCAGGCGATTATCAGCGCCGGGGGAAAACCGAACGATGTATCCGCCCTTCGATGCAAATCGCTGGCCCGGGGCTAGTCCCAATCTGGTGTAATTGCCGTTAATGATTCTGGAACTCAACATACCTTCGAGCTTTTCGAGAAGATAGTCGCGCACGAAATTGTCGAGCATGTGCTTGAGCGATTCCGCCAGGATGCCGCATGCAACAAATGTATCGATCTGCGTTTGCTCCGCTACCAGCGGGATGCGCTCGATCCGGAACCATCCCAGAGGATAGTCCATAAGAACGCCCCGCTTCTCAGGGAGCTCGAAGGGATAGGCAAGATGCGCAGCGGAACGCCACTCGCCCTGAAGCGGGGTAAGGTTCAATCCGCCCATGAGCCCCGATACGAATACCGCGGGTTTTGCCGAAGGAAAGCCCCCGAGAGACTTCAGGTCGTCGGGCCGCAGCCAAAGAACCACCGCATCCTTGTCGCCGGCGTTGCCAAGCGCTGCGGCCAGATCCCCGCTCACAGCCGTCGGGTCGAGTTGAAACTCGCGCGTCGCGATGCCGTGGCCGTTCAACGCATCGTGCAACGCGTCTGCTGCCGCCACCCCGATATCGTTTTTGCGGCAGATCTGAAGAATGCGCCGGACGCCGGTCTCGGCGGCAGTGCCGCGGATTCGCTGCGCAATCAATTGCGCTTCAAGCAGAACGCCTTTCGAGAAATAGACATTGTAAAAGTCGTCTTCCGCAATGACCGGAAGATCGACGTTCGGGAAAAGGCAGGGCAGCGATTCTTCCTGGCAGAACTGGTGAACAGGCGCCCAGTTTTTTCCGCCCATGCCCGATATCACGGCAAATACCGGCTCTTCGCGAAGCCGTTTGCGCAGCTGTTCCTTCCAGGATTCCGGAGGCCCGTTGAGTTCCCAGACATGAAGCTCCCACATTCGCTGCACGCGGTACATGATCCTCCAGGAACTCAACAGCTGGGGAGATTCTCCCCGGTAAAACCTCTTCTGGGATGCAAAATACGGTTTCAGGACGCTCAGCATTCCCTCGCGTTTGACCGGATCGGCATCAGGCGTGATGATGGTTGCGAACTGAATCGAGTCCGCGGTTACGCCGGGAACGGGGCCGCTCGAGAGGTTCCTCAGATATTCGATCAGAGAGCGCATGCTCGCTTCATCGATCGAAAAGCGAGGCATGAGATACGTGAATTTCCGGTTATCCGGTCCGATGCCTTCGCGAATGGCGCGGCCAAGCGTTGCATCGGTGTATGCCGGACGGCCCGTTGGAGCAATGCGAGCATGGTCGGATTCCTCGGTCGACGTGATCAGCACGCCCGGTTTGAATAAATACCGCGACGTGATGGGCGGAATTACAATCTGTCCTTCCGCCATTCCCAATCCGCTCGGGCGGTGACAGTTCACGCAGGCCGCCTCACGCCCCGAAACCGATCCGCCGGATTCCCGCTCTCCGACCAGCGGCGATCCCGATGCCATTTTGCCTTCCCGGTAGATCATTTCACCGGGAGTTATCGTTCCGGTTTTCGCCGCAATGAACGAAACAAACAGGATGCACGTGATTCCCACTGCAACGGTCATGGTTCGCATAGAAAGATAGCTCCTGCTATAGCTATCGCGAATTATCCACTCAAAATCACTTCGAGGCAACCGCCTTGCCTGGAATCTCCTGCAGCAATTCCTTGGCGGTGGCGAACCCATCGAAACGGACCCACTGTTCTCCGGGAGCCTTGCGCACGAATATCACCGGCGTGTGAGCCATTTTGTTGCCGCGATAGGTGCCGAAGGCCGTGGCGGTCTTTATGATTGCCTCCACTGTTCCGGTGTAGTGGTTCCACGCGGGGCCGGCATGATACTTCTTGGCATACGCCTCCAGTTTGGCCGGCGTATCTTCTTCCGGATCGATCGAGATGGACACGATGTGCACCCGATCCCGGTCGGCTCCCAGCTTGTCCTGCAATTGCGCCAGGGTGCCTGTCAGCAGCGGACAGATGGAAGTGCAGGTGGTAAAGATAAAACTCAAGACTACAGGGCGCCCATCGTTCAGCTCCTGCGGCAGAAGAACGCTTTTTCCATCGGCCCGCACCAGCGTGACCTCGGGCACTGTCAGGCCGACCGTAGTACGCTTTGCGGATGCGGAAGCCCCGGTTACAGCGGGCCCCAGCAGGCAGAGAGCGGCAATCACCAGGGTACAAGTCATATTTCTTATAGGCTTGTTCATCGAAAACCTCCATGGTCGACGCAATTTCGCAGATGCTAATTTAGTTGCTCCTGGCGGAATTCGCCAGAGGTTTGCTTTCCGCGGGCCGAATCAACGCGGTTCCTGCGGCCAAACCCGTCGCCGGTTTCATGCCCCGCACATCGGGCCTTAAAAAGGCGTTGCTTTCGAGAGTGGGATTAAGGACAACGGACTCGAAAACAATCTTGTGCACGGTTTTGACCTTCTCGACAGCGGTTTCCATTAGAAAGGGAACGGTGACGCCGTTGACTTTCCTGTAGTCGCGATAGTAGGTTTCCACCGCGTGCATTTTGCCGTCCAGCTTGCGGGGGGATCCTTCAATTTTGACCTCGAGGAATGTTTGCGCATCCACCCAGAGGTTCCGGACCTGCCCGTCTTTCATGGTGATTTTCAGTTTGTAGGTATTGCGATTTTCGACCGGTTCCTCGCCTGCCAGTTCAACTGCGATGCCCTTCGCGTCGTGATCGATCAGGAGGCCGTCGAGATCTGCCTGTTCGGCAGCGATTTGAATTTCCTCAGGAGTGTACGGTTCCACCTGCACTCGCCCCAAAAACGGCCGGACCTTCCATCCGTTCTCTCCGTCATATATTTGCAAAGCGGTGCTCCCGGCAAACTCGATTTCGAGTCTCGACTTTCGCGGCCGCTGCAGTTTCAGGACAAACGGCAGTTGAGCGTTGTTCTTGCTGCCCGCATCCATCTTGCCCGTCAGCTTCATGGACCGGATCCCCTGCCACGCCTGTGCGCCTCCGCGTGCTGCAATATTTTTTTGAATAATCTGATCCGCGGAAAGGGATTCCGAAAATGCTGCGCCTGCCGTGCAACCTACGGCGACACATGCGAGTAATGCAATTATCAAAAGGCCATGCTGCTTTATCTTTCTGGACATAATCGAATATCTTCTCATCATGGTTGACTCTCCCGGTTGTCAGTAAACCTGCAATCCCACCGCACGAAAACTCCCGATCACCACGTCAACGCGGCTGCCGGGTTTGATAAAGCCTTTGTTTGAAAAAACCATCCAGTATTCTTTGCCGTTGACGGGAGTACCTTTGGGCCGAAGCTCGCCGACCTTCGGCATGTCGGGGATCTGAAGCACCGCGCCCGTCTTTTCATCGATGAGAAAGGGTTTGGATCTTTCGTTATGGAGCGCCTTTGCCTTATTGGCATCCAGCACGCGATAGCTGAACCGAAGCAGGGCACCGGATGCGGTCTCCTGTACCCTGAGATTATCTATGCCCGCCGTCGACCCATAGGTCCATCGCTCGCCGCTGCTTTGCATGGATGCCAGCATCGACTGGCGAAGGCGATTGTGAGAAGATGGTGCTGACGTAGCGGCAACTTTCTGATTCGCGGATAGAGCTTTTCCCTGATCCGCCGGCGCCTGACTGGATTGCGCGACTGTAGAGGAAACAGCGAAACTGCCCGCCCAAACTGACGCGAGCAGCACCATCGATTTGATTCTCCTGAATTTCGTGTGCATTTCTCCTCCCCAATCCTTCGTGTTACGTGGTATTAAGCCAATCCTCCACACTGCGTTCCGGCGGCGTCGGTATCTTTCGCGGTGCGAGAGGATCATATTTCCTTTTCTGCTCTTCATTGAGAATAGCGCGGATTCGTTCCACCGTAATCTCCTGAAGGGCTCGAAGCCGGTCGATCCCGGCGCTGCCGGTTAGTGACGGATCGACCCGGATTTTCAGGATTTCCTGCTGCTGCTGTTCGAGAATTGTTTTCACGGCAGCTTGCTGCTCTTCGGTCAGGTCCAGGCTCCTGGCAAACGCCTTCACCCGCTCATCGATACTCAAGCGTCGTTGGGGGGAAGTCCGCCGGCGAGTCGGACCCGCCTGCGGGGCTTCGGCCGATGGGCCGGCGGGCGCAGCCTGCGCCGCATCTTTAGTCGCCGGAACAGGAGTGTTATCCTGCCCGGTGGTTCCGGCGGATTGGGTTGGCGATGGATGCGAGGCATCCTGGGCCCCCAAAACACCAACGCTGCCGGCGAGAACTGCCGCCAACAGCGCCATGGTCATCAGTGTTCGCGTACTGTTCATTCAGGGCCGCCTTTTGTTGCGGGCCGGACACCATTGAGATGTCCGGCCCGGTTCTGTTTGCCTAATCGGCGTTGAAGTCGGCACTGTCTTGCGTCGCGGCCGCGGCGCCAGTGTCGGCCAAATGCACGTGCGCGGTTGCGGTGCCATTGGGGCCTACAGCGGGCGGCGTGTACCGGATACCGATGGTGCAGGCTCCGCCGGGAGCCACAACGCCTCCGTTTACGCACTGAGTTCCTGAAGCCGGCGCAACGATTGCGAAGAACCCCAGGGTTGGTCCAGCGGTCTTAACAACCGTAGGATCCGCAGTGAACAGGAGCGCTGCCGTACCTGTATTGGTGACGGTGACCGTGCCGTTCTTAACCGTCCTGGTCGCCGGTACGGTCGTTAATGCCGGACTCGGCCCGGAGAAACTGACAGCAGCCACTCCGCCGCCGCCGCTGCTGAACTCTACCGCACCGGCGTCGACAGCCAGGTTACCCTTCCTCGAATTGCCGAAGAAGTCATCCAGCGGCGCTGCCGTGAAGGTCCTGGACGAGTTAGCCTGCGTGATGTAGTTAATAGCCGGCGAACCCGCAAGGAGTGAAAAGTCGCCGAGCGTTGTTTCCGCGGAGGGATTGATCTCCGTGGTCGGGTTGACCAGTGACAACGGGCCCCAGCTGATATTCACCCAGTTGTTGCCCTCGTCCACGGTTGCGCCCGCCGTCAGGCTGAAAACCGGGAAAGGCACGTTCCCTTCGTTGGTGCCCGGGGGAACCTGATACCATGCTCCAGCACCAGCCTCCGGCGGTATCTTGGAGCCGTTGCAGTACTGCCTGACAACGCCAGGGGCGAAGGAGCTCGTGTTGGCTGCGAAGCCTGTGGGTCCTCCGGGGTAGCCGGCGATATTGGTCAGCACAGAAGCCTTTGGCTGGAACGTGAATCCCGAGCTGTGATCAGACGGCCCGGTGTCGCCGCGCAGCCCGATATCCCAATAATTGGCTCCCTGTGTGACGCATTGACCGGTGCTGGCTTGATTCAGCGTGGGAACCAGCGTGACCGTGGCCTGCTGGACTCCCGATCCTGGTGCCGGATTTGTCACCACGATGTTGAAGGCGCGGTTTTGCCAGATAACGTCATTGTACAAAACCGGGAAAGAGACGCTTCTGCAGGCGCCATTGGTGACCCCATTAAGGGGATTTGCACTGTTGAGTGGATGGCCCGGGGGGCAGGTGATAGTTGCCGGAAGAGACGCGAGAAATTCCGTGCTGTGCCCGCCAGCCGAAACCCCGGCGGGTTGCGGAGTGGACAAGGGCACGCATGGGAGGAGGGCACCCTGAGCATCCTTTGGGCAGGGCGTTGGGCCGCTTGCAGTAGGAGCAAAAAAGGCACCAAACAGGGTTCCGGACGACGCAGTAGAATCGTTGGAGATGATCGTGTTGTTGATCAGGTTCACTCCGATCGCATCCGACAACGACACACCGCCACCGTCCCAGCCGGCAACGTTATTGGCGATGATGTTGTTCGTAACGTTGACGGAGTACCAGCGCGATGGGGTGGTCGGGAATGTAGACACCTCAAGGCCGTTGACGCCCTGGAAGCGTATACCGCCGCCGGCGCCGGCTTCCGCGGCATTGCCCATAATCAGGTTGGCATTGATTACCAGATTGGGACCGATGCCGTCGCCCACCGTGCTGTAGGCATGGCTGCAATCGATGTCCGGGTCAACGTTGTTTCCGGGACAGTTAAAAGGAGCATCCGGAGCGCTCATAATCATCAAGCCGCCTCCGTTGCTGGGTGTCGTGGGGTTGGTGCTCTGGTTGAACAGGATCGTGTTGTGCTGGATGCTGCCATTCCAAACGAATCCGAGCTGAGCAACTCCGCCGCCGTCACCGGTGCTCAGATTTCCGCACACCCAGTTGTTGCTGAACTGGTAATTGTCGTCGCCGGTGGTGAAAGCAACGCCACCTGCACCTGACGGAGTGGACGAAAACAATTCATCCCCCTCGTTAGCGTTTAACGTGACAGAGTTGTTGTGCACGTTCACAAAGCGGTTAAAGCAGTACGGCAGCTGTGTATTCGTGGGAAGACCAAAATCGCTCTGGCAGGAGCCTGGGGGCAAATTATCGGCTCCCCCTGCGAAATATGCGTCCGGATGCTCGCCCTGGCCGATCGAGATGCCGCCGGCCAGTGTACCCTGGTTGTTGTAAACGCGATTGTTGGAGATTTCCAGGTTGTGGGCCCATGCATGCACGAAGATGCCGCCTCCTCCCTGGGAGCTATTAATAATAGACAGGCCGTCAATGCGTGACGGGTTGCAGTAGAAGTTGCTAGGGAACGGATTACGAGTGTTGCCGCTCCCGGTTCCGCTTCCGCAATCCCTACTACCGTTTGTCAGAAGTACCGCGCCGGTTGGGAAACCTCCCTCATCTGCGCCGGGGCCGTTCCATGGATTTACGCCGTTGGGAACGCGCACTCCTTTCGACAGCACGGTAATTCCCGCTCCTTCATACGCTCCCATAAGAGATGGCTCCTGCAGCTGTTCGGCAAGGTTGCCGTTCAGCGAGGCGTCCCAGCCTACAGTGGCCTCGAAAGGAATTCGATCCACCTGCGGATTGGATGCCGTCGGGTTGAAGTACTTCCAGGTATCCCCGAACGACGATGAGCAGCGTGGATCATACCCCTCGGGCACGCCTGTCGGCGAGAGTCCGAAAAGACATACAGCCCTCAGGCGCCATGGATTCAGAATGCCTGCGGGATGCGCATTTGCGTCGATGACGGTGGATGCCGCTCCGACGCCCTGCAGCCTGACCGGTTTCCACATCAGCAACAGTTCATGATATGTACCGGGCGGCACTATAATCAGATCGCCCGGCGCAGCAGCGTCGATAGCCGACTGAATTGTCTGGCCCGCCGCTAATCTTGTAGGCGCCTTGCCGCCGATCGTAATCATTACTGTGTCGACCGACTTTTTGCCGTTTGCCGCGGTGACGACCAACTCGCCGCAGCGCGCGCCACTGCCTGCGTTCGCGGGACCTCCAAATTGCTGCTGTTGCTGCAGAGAGCAGAGCGGCACCTGGGTCCCGGATGTGGGCAAGGTGACCACGATCGTGCTGTCACTCCAACTCACAACGCTCGCCGTTACACCGCCGACGGTCACACTTCCGGAGCCTTGGCTTCCGCCAAAGCCATAGTGGCGGGTAATGGTTTTTGCATTGAAGGGAGCCGTCGATGTCCATGGTCCCGAATAAGCGTGGTTGTTTACAACCTGGTCGCCCAGCGCGTGAATCGTGATGCGATGACTTGCGCCGGCCGCTGCAACCCAGGGTCCGACTCCGTCACCATCCACTTCGCTGATCGCGGGAGTGGCATTCGGGTAGTCGCAGTCCGGATGGTTGTAATTCGGCGCAAAGGCGGCCGTGGGTATTACCGGCGTATCCAGGTATGCAGTCTGGCCCGGCATGAAGGACCATTCATAGCAGAACTGGCTGTAGCTTGACTGGTAGAGAGGATCGGCAGTTACGCCGCCGCCACGGTCGTTCATGCACATGATCATCACCTGCGGTATGTATCCGCTTGGGTCCGGCGGATTAACGGACCAAGTCGAGTAAGTGAGACCGTTGAAGATTCCGAACGGATCGGAATAGACGCGGGATATTTCATTCCCTGCCCAATCCTTAACGGAGACCGGCAGGTTGGCCGGGGAGAATTTCTCTCCGAACGCCGGCGAAAATGGGTCGAATTCCGACGTGAAATCGTCGGTGATGATCCCCGTATAGTGCGAGGCAACGTGGGTGGAGGTAAAAATATAGAATTTCGCCAGCACCGACATCTGGTCTGTCAGGGTCACTTCTTTGCGATCGCAGAGATTCCGCGTAGCCCCGGCGAAAGGCGAGACCTGCTGCACTCCCGGGAAGATGCTCAGGTAATCCGGTACGATGCGGGATGCGCCCACACACGGCCAGAAGGTTTCGACGCTTCCGGTGTCGCCTTCATTGCGCGGGAATGTAAATGAGCCCAGATCCGTTGTGAGATTCTGAGGATTGTTGGGATTGTAAGCCGCTGCGACTGACGCCTGGTCCGGAAGGATGAAGATGTTGCCGAAACCCGCAAACTCCTGGACTACCGGCGCTACGTAAGCATCGCCGATCAGGATGTTCTTGTCTTCTTCCTTTACCAGCTCGTAGCCCGGAGGCACAACCATTTCGACGACATACTTGCCGGCAGGCAGCATGGGGTTGCCATCGGGACCCACTGTGCAGATCGTGCAGTTTGTTCCCACGAGAGATCCGGGAGTCCCGTTGGTAGATCCGGAACCCGCAGGAACGCCCGTGCTGGGATTTCTGCCGACAATGCTGGGGAACCGATACATGCCGTCGTAAGGAGCCGGCTGGAGTTGGTTCCAGTTGTGCATGCCGTCATAGCACTTGTACTGGGAGTTGTACGGGAGCGAAGTCACTGCCGGCCCGCCGTGCTGCGAAGCATACCAATCCAGGAGGTTGGGCTGATTTCGCAGCGTGTAATAAAACGGATCGTTTGGATCCTGTCCCGGGCAATTCATATTGGGGACGCCGTCGGAACGGAAGCCCTGCGCCCAATCGTCCCAGCTGCTGGTCTGAGTGGTATCTACCATCGTGAGGGTCGGAGTTACTCCGTCCGCAGCAAAACCCTCTTTGTAAAGGTTGATCGTGACGTGCGGGACCTGCGGCTCCCAGCTGAGCTGGAGCAGCAGTGCAGGGTCATCGAAAGGACGGGTCGAGGCGTACACGACATGGCCCCTGATGCCGCCGTTCTCGCCGGCCGCAAAAGGTTTCTTGCCGAACTCCAGGTATTGGTCCTGTCCCATAAAGCTTTGCCAGCCGTAACTATCGACCCAGGGCGGATCGATCCGGCCGGTAGAGCCGCCGGGACCGCCGTTGGCAGGACGTGATGCAATCGAAAAACCGGGACAGTCGGCATGATCACAATAGACCGCGCCCGGGACCCGCAATTCCGGAGGCAGGGAAAAATCCTCATGGGTCCTGGCCATATTGGCAAGCAGGCTCGAGTCTCCGCATGGAGGTAAACCGGCCGTGCCGCACAGGGCGGAATTGTCCACCGGCCCGCCCGCATCGTTGACCACGTGGATGCCCGTATTTTTGTAACGGGTCGAATCCGTTTCCATCACATACCAGTTGAAGATGGGGAAGACCTCGTTAAATCCGGCATAGCCGTCAAGGTCAGTGCTGTTAAAGTTGGAGATGCTGCCGTCGCGGTATCGGATATTGGTCGGCACCAGCGCAAGCCCCGGTTCGTTATCCTGGGACACGCCGTCTCCATTCAGGTCGAGGAACGTGCGCGTGTACAAATTGTTCTTCCACCCGAAGATCCCAATCTCTCCCATGTCGGTGTTTCCCGCGGCGGTCACTCTCACGGGTGTCGAAATCCCGTCCACGATTTGATCGTTCCACTGGTCAAAAATCGTGACTCTCCAGTCGCCGGCGGGAATGTTCTTCAACAGGAAGTTCCCATCGGCGTCGCATTTTGCGAATGAAATGTCGGCGCCATCGGGGCTCCCAAGGCTGACATAGCATTGGGTATACCCAAACGTGTCGCGGGTGCCCGAGCCGTAGAGTCTCTCGTCGGATGGCCGGCTCATGCGCGCCCCTGTGGCCTTGCCTGATACGGTATGGGAGCAGTCAGGAGCGCCGGGGCCCGTGCAGAGTACGTGTCCCTGGTCGTTGATCCACTTGGGATTGGCAAAGCCTATCGAAACGTGGTAGGACGCCGGACCGTACTCCTGAAAGTATTGAGGTTCGTTGATCCGGAGGAAAGCTTCGTGATCCTTGCCTCCATCCAAAGTGTTGGTTTGCAGCCACTCTTCGCCTCGCCCTATCCGGTCGGCTGCAGGTGTGGCTATGACGCCGTACCTTCCGGGCGGCACATTAATCACAATTGCCTGGCCTGCCAGTGGAGAAAGCGTTTTGCCGTCCGCCTCGTACGTCGGGCAGACAGGGATCATGCCCGTGATGCCCGCGGGACTGGTGTCCGGCAAGCCCGTATTCACGTTGATTCCCGTCCGTGCCTTGGCCGAAATCGGGCAGGCGTCCTGGTGCGTGACTGGATCAAGAGTTCCTGCCAGGGAATTCGACAAAGGCTGGCCGAACTCGTCGTAAGTCATCTGACCGACAGCATCACCCGAGCCGCCTACCAAATCCAGGATGGTGATGTTGAACCCTCCCAGACCGGGTTCATTGGGCGCCAATATGTCCTGCCCGCCGCCGGCATCTTGCTCACCGTTGAGCGGGTGGTCGTCCTCGAACACAAACACCGAAAGTTTAGCCGCGTGCTGCATCTGAGGTTCGACGGTCACGTTTATCGCAGTCTGCCCGGGAGCGATCGAGGCGCCGCCCATGGCGTGGCCCGGATCGGCTGCATCGCCCGGCAGGACCGAGAGGTAGTAGTGTTTTGTCGGATCCAGGTGTACCTGGCTGGGATCCAGAGGTACTTTTTGTCCTGAAGGATCTTGCCTGCAGACGCCGTCGCCGACATCGCAGATGGCATTGACGTGATTTCCACTGGCAGGATCCAGCACTGTCTGACCCGCTTCGCAAGAGGTCGTCCCTACGCAGCCCTGCGCCACAACCGGCATATAGCTGGCGTGAAAGTTTGTCCCGAATATCGCGGGACCGCCTTGAGGTGTGACCGTAGGACAACCCGCCGGCAGCGGATTCTGCTGGCAATTGGGATCCACGTAGAATGTCCGGTCTTCCTCAATGATCCATCGATAGTCTTGGGGATTGAGCGCTGCTTTCGTCGTGCCGTCAATAAGCGTCACCTGAAGACCACTCGGCGATGGAAATACAAGAGTCACATTCTGAGGGCTTCCGTTGGTTCCCTGCGAGTTCTGGGGTACGAAAGAAAAAGTGTACGTGCCTGCCGTTGCCGTTGCGCTAAAGCTGCCGTCTGAATTCATGGAGAGCGAAAATCCAGTGGGCGATGCGCTGGCGACCTGCAAGGGATAGCCTGCCGCGTCTTGACAGAAGGCCAGGACGCCGGGGGCCTTGATACTCAAGGAGGTTGCTACATTTGAGGTGTACGTGGGTGAGGGGATGTTGCAGGTGATGCCCGATGCCGCCTCAATGGTTGCGGCGGCGAGAGTCACGGTTGCGCACGCTGCCCCGGAGGTCGCGCTGTTGCCGCAATAGTTGAAAGTGGTTGGCGGACCCGTGTAGGTAAACGTGCCGTCGGCATTCAGGACCAATCCCGCAGGCGCAACACCCGAAACCTTGACGCCATAGATATTGCTGTCGTTTGCCATCACGCCTTTGGCAGGATTCAATACCGAGAGCGTCTTGCCCGTAATCAAAGCATTGTACGTGTCGTTACGCGCGATTGCAGTTCCGCTCGCCATCTTAGGTTGGCTGCCGTTGATGCTGATGAAGCCCGACATGCCGCCAGTGCCGCCGCTGCGCTGGTTATTGGTGGAGAGGCTCAGCGCCCGGTCGAATATGGGAAGCGCGGAAGATCCACTGGCCGGAGTATTGATCATCACATCGTAGGCTTTTCCGGCTATCATCAACACTTCATTCTGGATCCTCGCAATGCCGGGAAGGACGTTCCCATCTTCGGCGATCAGTGAAAATCCGGACACAACCTTGAGAGAGCCGCTGCTTCGGTCGTCGGTCAATGCGCCAACAACAGCAGGAATGTGAGTTCGCAGACCGGCATTCACAAAACGCAGCAGCACCTTCCCACCCGCAGCCGCACTGCCGGCGGAAGCCAAAGAGCCCTGGAGATTGTTGCTATCCAGGCCGGCGCCGTTGATCAGATAGTATCGCGGGTCGTAGTTCACAGCGGGAGGATAGCAGCTGTGAATCGTAGGATCTCCGCACTGTCCGGGCTGTCCATTCCATACTGCCGTCTCGCTGAATCCGGAAGTGTGAACCGCCAGGTTCACTCCTGCATTCAGTACGGGATCAATCTCGCTGAACAGCAGATTCACATCGGCATCATAGTTAACGCCGGGATATGCTACCTTCGGCGTGGAAACCGAATTCGTAACCACCAGCATTCCATACAGGCCCATCGGTCCCTGGATGGATGGGTGGGTTCCGGATTCGATCAAATAGGTTCCCGGCTGTAAATTGTTCCATACCAGAGAGCCCGTGTTGCCATTTGGCACTTCCTTCCCGAAAGATCGCGCCCGATCGGCCTGACTCGGAGGTGTGAATGTGGGATTATCACCGCCTGCAGGTCCGACAACCGGCCAGGTAGTACCCTGGGCTGCGTGTGTTGGGCTTTGCGTCCTCGAGGGCGTCGATCCCAGACCGCCTCCCAATTGACCGACGATAACCAGAGACGTCGGGACGGGAGCGGGCAGGTGATTGGTTAGATTGATCGCAAAGACCGGTGTTCCGGAAGGAACTGTAATCAGCACCGGGGACCAGTTTGATCCCGCAGCCGGATTCAGATTTGTGCAGGTAGCTCCCGTTGCGGTGCCGCATGTGTATCCCCACATCGGTACCGTTTGGCCGTCGCTCATCACGGCGGTCATCTCTCCGGCGGTAAGATTGACGGACTGGGCCGATGCCACAGACGCTCCAATGAGGAGAACGGTGGCTGCCAGGAGCCAAATCTTCAATGTTGCTGTTATGCAGTTTGATCTCATCGTTTTTCTCCTCACTATTTTGACTCGTCAATGACAAATTCGCGGGAATCGACCAGCATGATCATCATCATTCCGCCCGGGAAAATGTTGTCGGTTGTGAGTTCGCGCTCGTTGTGCGAGTGCCACATAAATCCAAATGCTGCTTCGGACGAGGGTGAGTTTGCGACGGTGCCGGAAGGCGGTGTCGTTCCTGTCGTACCGACCGAGCGTACAGTCGCGTCGGGCCCGAGATAGGGGCTGCCGCCATACCATATACCGTTGGTGAAGATGTTCGGATCCGGCAATGTTACCGGTCCGCCGCTTCCGACGCTGCCGAAGGGAGCTTTTTCCAGCGGTTTGTTATGGTCCTGGCACCATTCATAATAATTGATGGCGCTTGGGACACTGGTGTAATAGCCATTACTGTCTGGAACGCACACGCTGGTGTCTCCCGGGTAACCGTGCCCGAAGACGTCCCAGTTCAATCCCTTGCCTGTCCACTGAAAAATTCCGTCGTACGCCTGTCCGGGAGTGGTCGTTGTGGTGAACAGCAGCGGCCCCGCAAGCTTGGTCGGATCCGATTGGCTCAGAATCAGATTGCCATCCCGCGCAAGAGTGCGCAGATGGTTCCCATGTTCGTGAAAGGGATGCTGCCATCGTCCCGTGCCTGTCACGCGAACGAGCACCAGTTCACCGGGATGCAGATGGGGATTGCCGTTGTATGGCTGGTGCAGATAGTGCGGCGCGTAATTCGGATCCATCAGATCCGGCATCGACCGGCCGTTGATCATGAAATAAGCGGGGCGGTAAGGCTCCGTGGCCACCTGCAAGCATCCGCCGTGGTCCGTGCAGATGATGCCTGACTGCGCTTCCGCCTGCTTGTGAATGGCCGGATCCATCTCGGAGAACTGGAATAAATACTCCCGGTCATAACAGGTTGCCGGATGATCGTAGGCCGCATGCGCCAGCCGGAAATCCGCTTCGCCCCACGTGGCCTCAGCAGCGAGGTTTTGAGCGGCCAGACCGTTGTTGCAGTTGGCCGGGACCGAAGATGGGAGAACGATGACGGCGCCGAAGAGCCCCATCTCGATCTGAAGATCTCCTCTTGTCCCGCTATAGTATGTGCGCGTTCCCGGCGATGAGGCGGTGAAGGTGTAGGTCACGCTCCCTCCCGGAATCGCTTCCTGTGTCAAAACACCCGCTTCGCCGCCGCTTGAGGTCACCTGGAATCCGGGAAAAAGAATCGAGGTATTGCCTGCCCCGGCCGGGAGGTTATTCCTGAGATTAACCGTGACGGTCTGTCCCTCGGTAACGATCAGCGTGGGCCCGGGGATTTGCATGGGGTCGCAGTTAGCGCCGAGGATGGCTGCGGGCGCAAATCCGGCCGGGCTTCCGTCGCATCCGTATCCCCAGGCATAGACCATCTGTCCATCGGGCTGACTGATATATCCGGTGGATGCTACGAGGTTGAATGTGGGACCGGTAATTCCGGGAACTGCAGCCTGTGCCGTGCCGGACACAAATAGGATCAGCAATGCCAGCATCCCGGTCAGAGGCGATTTCATCAAATATTCTATTTTTCTTCTCATTCCGTTCATTGGCTGCTCTCCTTATCTGCACTGGCCGTCTGCGTTGACGGTGCAATTGATGATGTGAACCTCGGTCATCAGGCCGCCGAAGTTTTCAGCATCGTTCGATAGGTGATCCAGCTGGGTGGTGTACAGGTAATAGACATCGCCCGCATGGTATTTGCTGGTATCGCTTGCATCGAGAATCACGTCCACCGATTCTCCGCCGCCCAGCGAGACGGAATTGGTTTTGTAATAGAGGTTGTTTCCCGCCTGATCACGGAGCAGGCGGGCGTTGTAGCCGATCACCTGCATCGGAATCCCAAGCGATGCCAGAGACTGAAACTCCGTCACTTCCAGGCTGGAAATCCGGAGCAAGGCTTTTCCGCCGACGGGGATATTGATCAAACTCGATAACGGCTGGGAGAAACGTTCCACGCCGTCGGCCGACTGAGTCTTCATCGGATTGGGGTTGATCGTGTCCGGATAGCTTCGGCCGTTCAGGAGGAAATACTTGTCCTTCATGTCGGCAAATTCTTCAGGATTGAAGGTCATGCCCACGAAGTGAAAGTTGGGATCGAATCCATGCAGCTGAAGAGGGTATTCCACGTCATATCTGGTGGACCCGTCGCCGTCGTTGTAGGCGTATTTATAGGGTCGATTCCCGGTTCTTGGATCCAGTTGCTGCCTGGCGCCCGTATTGACCCTGGGAAGAGGGTTTGTGCAGAGGATATCTGTGCCACAATTCGATCGTGTTCTCAGATCAGTCTGCTGCCACTGCAGCGCTGTCAACAAGCTGGTGCCGACCGGCACGCGATTCTGCCTCGGTCGTACGTACAACTGCCCCACCATGCCCATCTGCAGGTGCTCGGGAGGGGTAATGTGACAGTGCCACAGATAGGTTCCCGCATCCGGCGCAAGATAGTAATATGTGAAGCTGCCGCCGATGTTGATCGCAACAGAAGCGTCCGGCACGCCATCATAAAATGCTGAAGCGTTCGGATAGCCGTGGAAGTGAACGGTATGCTGTTCGAACAAGTCCGGCCGCATGATCATGCCGACGTTGGTCAGAGTCAGGAAGAATTCGTCATCCTCATCGATCGACATCAGCGGCGCCGGCATGTTTCCGTTCAGGACGCCGGTATCCATGATCGGCCGCGGGTCCACATGACCGGTGAAGCTACCGGCGGCATCCAGATCCGGAGCAAGCCCTACCGCCCCATTCGGAAAACTGCCGCTGGGATGATTGGGATCCCATTGCGGAGCGCCGTCGTATGGGTGATTGAAAACAGACGAAAACTCTGTCCCGCCGGTTGGGATACCCAGTGACATATCCCGGATTCCCGACAGAGGACCGAATGCAAAAAGGTACGTCTGATTTCCGTCGCCCATTGTCGCGAATCCATCGCCGCCCGAGAGCTGCTGACACTTGATGGCCCCCTTTTCGCCCCCGGGCCCGGTAAATGCAGGTTCGGCCGCGTTTGCAGTGGGATGCAGCGTCGTCGAGGACGGACACTGCACCCGGAACGACTGCGCACTGGCGCTGATCGCGCCAACACACAACAGAAGCACTGCCAGCCCAAAAACTTTTGCGTTCTTCATTATTCTTAACCTCCCGCCGGCTATACCGGCCAACCAAACACGGCATTCAGTTACCCGGCTTGCGACAATCTTCCGATCGCTGCGGGTGAGTTCGAGTTTCACGTGCGTGTTCGGATCCACCAGCGGTTCGTAGCCCGAGTGATTTTCCGAATTTGAACGGGAAATCCCCGGGAAACCGATCCACGAACAGGAAACGTGTTTTTTGATGTTTTGATGCGATGCAAAAATAGAGGGGTGACTGATTCTGCCAGAGAGGGGGACCGACCACGGCCTCTGCGGCTCGCAGCCGGGATTCTGCGCTCCCAAACCCCCGTCGCCCCTTGATTCCGGCCTTGTCAAAATCGAGATCGCGACAGCGGGGTTTTCTGAGGTCATAAAATACCTATTGGTCCGAGGTTTTATATTTGCCGGACAAGTAGGACCGGATATGAGCTACCTGTCCCGTAAAATCGCTGGAATCGGTTTTCGTCCGGCTGTCTTTTAATGTCGGGAATTTTGAGTACAGATAACTCAGCAAGTCGTCCCGCTGCGCCGCGGTGAATACCAGGCGATCGTGCTTTCCATTGGAATCGAGGCGGGGGGAGAGCAGGAGAGAGAGAGAAGCATCCACTGCAAGCGCCATGTTTGTCAGCAGGTCCTGTCGCTTGTTTTTCAAGCTGGCGAACTCGGATTCCGTGGATCCTCCGGATCTTTGAAGGATCGTTTCCATCATTGTCAATCGGAGCATCTCGTCGGTTATCTTGCCCAGCTCTCCATATGCGTTGACCAGATACCCTGCTGCGGAGGCAATGTATTCGTTGTTGCTCTTTGCGTACGGTGAGATCACGAACCCGGCGCAGGCATTCTCGATCCGTTCATTCCTCAGCCCGGTCATCAGGTGGGCCATCTTGTCGATCGGAGGGCCTGCCTTGGCAGAGAGAAGGTCACGATCCGCCTGCTCTCCGTCTCTTGCAAAGGCCAGAGCTTGAATTTCAACGCGAATGAAAGAGTAGAGGTCATCGGCATCCGCCGAGCCGTCGAGATAACATCCTTCCGGAGGCACCACAGGAGTTTGAATTCCGGGTCGAACCTGGGATAAAACCAAGCCGGACGAGCCGAATACAAATGCAATAAAAAGGAAAACTGGAATGATGGAATACCGGCTTCCGACCATGATTGGCAACTTTCTATGTTTCGTCATCGCGACCATGGAGCCTGCAATCGGGATGCCAATTCGCCTTTTGAGGCGACTTGCCTTAAATAGCCAATAAATACAAGGTGTTGCGAAACAGAAGCTCTCGAGGCGAAGCATCGTGCGTGTGGCATGAGATGAAACCTGCGCCACACTTGTGTGGCGTGCCACACAGTCCTGATTGAGATGAGTTGGGGGAGGAAATGACTGCGGAAAACCGAGTCATTCGGATGGGCAGGGGGATAGCTTTGGCTTTCAATTCGATTCCTGGATCGTATGCAATGAACAGTTTCATTGGATATTCTCTGGCCCGGGGTTTGTGATCCCGCAGCGGGCCATGTTTCTATAAAGTGTTTTTCGGTCGATGCCCAGAAGCTCGGCAGCTCTCTTTTTGTTCCAACTCGTTTTTTCAAGAGCTTGAAGAATCTCGGCGGTTTCGATCGAGTGCCTGGCCCTGGAGGCTTGCGGGGGTGCCGGCATCGCTTTTTTCAAATGAACAGGAAGGTGATCCATTGTGATCACGTTGCTATTGCAGAGCACAAAGGCATGCTCCAGAGCATGTTCCAGTTCGCGGATGTTGCCGGGCCACCCGTATTCCTGGAACTTTTGCTCGACATCCAACGATATCGAGGCAATCCTCTTCTGCATTTTTTTATTGAACACTGCCAGGAAATGCTCCACCAGAAGCGGAATGTCCTCGAGACGCTCTCTGAGCGGCGGCGCAAAAATTTCGACGACCCTCAAGCGATACATAAGATCTTCGCGAAACTTTCCGAGCTGGACCATTTGATTGAGGTCCTTGTTGGTCGCAGCGACAACCCGGACATCTACGCGGATGGGATTTGAATCGCCCACGCGCTCGAATTCTCTTTGCTGCAAAACCCGCAACAGGCTCGATTGCACTTTGGGCGACAGATCCCCGATTTCGTCCAGGAATATTGTTCCGCCATCGGCTTTCTGAAATCTCCCGATCCTTTCCGTGGCGGCGCCCGTAAAGGCTCCTTTGACATGACCGAACAGCTCACTCTCCAGCAGTGATTCCAATAGAGCGGAACAATTGACCTTGACCAGCGGCTTCTTGGCGCGCTTTCCCAGATAGTGCAGCGCCTCGGCAATCATTTCCTTTCCCGTTCCGCTTTCGCCGACGACCAGTACGGAAGAATCCACATCCGCAAGCGATTCGATAACGGAATACAGCTTTTGCATCTTCTCGCTGCCTCCAATGAGATGATGCATGCTTTGCCGGCCTTCTTGCCCGCTCTGGAGCGGTATGAGACTCGGCTCGTCCCGCAGAATCATCACGGCGCCGGAAGACTCACCGGATGGGTGAATAATCGGATAGCAGGAGACATTTATGATCCGGGTGGGTTGACTGCTGTTGTGATGGCATTCGAAACGAAACGCCCGGACCGACTGGCCGGTTTTAAGGGTTTCCTCGAGCGGCGTCAGGCATCTTCGGGAGCAGCCCGTGACCAGAGAACGGACATCCCTGCCTTTCGCCCCGGGGCCAAATCCGCATAAGGGCTTTGCCCCTTCGTTGATTCCGGTAACCACGAACTCATTATTGACGGTTAGGATAACTTCTTCGACGCTTCGAAGAATCGTCTCGAAACCGGAGTTGAGCTTGTCCCTTTCTTTGGCCGCCTGCCTCGATTTCAGAGCCTTGTCCAATGTTTGCAGCAAGGTTTCTTTTTCAATCGGCTTTGCAAGATAGTCAAATGCTCCGAGCCGCACGGCATCGCGCGCCGTTGAAACGTCGGAATAGCCTGTGATAAGGACCACGGGGTAGTTCTTGCCTTTCGCCCGGCACTCCCTCAAAAGATCGGTTCCGGTTTTTCCACCCAGCCCCAGAAAGACATCCGCGATCACCAGGTCGAATTCCGCCTGCGTGATTTCCCCAATTGCCTGGTCGAAATCCGCCGCCCGGATGACTTCGTGCCCCTTCTCCTCCATAAAGCAGCCAAGAGTAAGCCGGATATACTCCTCGTCGTCTACAACAAGAATTTTTGCCATCAATCCAACCCTCCCCGGAACTCTAATTCAATATTTCGGCCAGCAACTCCGCGATCTCTCAATTTTAGTGGTGCAACGCTTAGATTTCTTTGGTCCGATAAGAGACTGTGGCCGGAGCCTTTCGGAGGGAACATACCGAGGCCGGGGAACCGGACAAGTCTCTGAGATGGCAATCAACTGATTTTGTGCTAACATTAGCTACAAATCTAAGCATTTCTTTTATTTAAGCAATATGCAGAAACACTCATATTGGACATGGGTAGAACTACGAAGGTCAAAAAAAGCGTACCTGGTTATAGTGTCCCTCACGGCCGCGTCAGGTTCGCACAGGATGGCAAAATGCTGAATGTCGTTGGCTTTTATAGCAGAGTAACGGAGGACTCGGCATGAAAACATTCGTCTTCATTGTTCTGGTTGTATTGGCATTGAGCTCATTTCCATGTTACGGTCAGATCATACCCTCGATGGTAACCAGCTCGATGAAAGTGCTTACCGGCGGCGAAATCGAGATAAGAGCCACATACAAAATGGAGCCGGGCCCCATCCCGGCGTTTCTTGATGATCCGTTTTCTTTAAAGAGAGTGTTCCAAAAAGACCAGGTATTGGCGGATGGCACGAAGATAGAAAAGGAAACTCCCTCCGTATTGCACTATCAGGATTCCGTTGGGAGAGTTCGGGCGGAATACCCTTTCAGAAAACCGCCAAATTTCCCGAATCAGCTCGATTTGCCCTCTCAGGTCGAAATCATAGATTCGGTTGCAGGGTATCACTACGTGCTCGATACGGTGCATCGAGTCGCTCACCGCGGCGTCATTGAAGTGATCCCGAGGAAACCATCGCCGCCTCCACCTCCCGGCAAGGCGCCAAATCCTCCCGGGCCGGGTGACGGCACGCAGCCTCAGCGTTCCAGGGAACCGCTCGGAGAAAAAGTTCTCGATGGACTTCCTCTCGAAGGGGAACGCACGACGACGACCTATCCTGCGGGCAGCAATATGGGAAACGACCGGCCTGTGACGATTACTTCCGAGGAATGGACTGTCCCGGGGTCGGCGATGCCGCCTTTCAGGAAAACCAGCGATCCGCGCTCCGGAGATGAGACGGCCGCCTCCTATGACATCGTTCGTGGCGAGCCGGACCCGAGCCTGTTTCAGATACCGGCAGACTACCGGATTGTGGATGAACCCGGACCGTTCGCGGTAACCTATCTCTTCTCTCGCGCGACAAAGCTCGTCCGCTGAAAAGCGTACCTGGTTATAATGTCCCTCATTGCCGCGTCATTTCGCGCAGGATGGCAAGATGCTGAATGTCGTTCGTGCCCTCGTAAATGCGTGTGACGCGCGCATCGCGGTAGAGTTGTTCAACAGCAAAGTCATGGGTGTAGCCGTAGCCGCCAAGCGTCTGGATTGCCTCGGAGCAGACCCACTCCGCCGTCTCCGAAGCCACCAACTTGGACATGCAGGCTTCCTTCAGACATGATTTGCCGGCGTCCCTTAGCTGCGCGGCATGCAGCAGGAGTTGCCGGGCTCCCTCGATGCGGGTAGCCATTGCCGCGAGGCGAAACCCGACCGCCTGATGCTCGATGATCGGCCTGCCGAAGGTGACGCGCTCGCGTGCGTAATTGAAAGCAACTTCGAAAGCCGCCTGGGCGATGCCCACGGCCTGCGCGGCGATACCGATACGGCCTTCCTCCACGTTGGCGAGAGCGATGCCGTAGCCCTCCCCTTCTTCGCCGAGTCGGAATGCGGCCGGTATGCGCAGATCCTCGATCACGATCTGGCAAGTATCGGAGGCATGCTGGCCCAGCTTCGATTCCATTCGCCCGACAATATAGCCGGGAGAATCCACCGGGACGATGAAGCCGGTGATGCCGCGACTGCCCGCGTCGGGATCGGTCTTCGCGAAGATCAGAGCGACATCGGCATTCTTACCTGTGGTGATGAACTGCTTGGTCCCGGAGAGCACATAGTGGTCACCATCCCGGCGTGCGCGCGTGGTCATTGCACCGATGTCCGAGCCGCCCTGCGGTTCGGTCAGGCAAAATGCCGAGAGCATCTCGCCCTGCGCCATCGGGCGCAAGAAGCGCTCTTTTTGCGCAATAGTGCCGAACCTGGCAATGGGCATGCACCCGACCGAATTGTGACCGCACATGATTGTCGCGCAAGCGGCATCGCCGGCAGCGATTTCTTCCAGTGCGACCGCGAACGATACGACATCGGCGCCGACGCCACCCCATTCTGCCGGCACCGTCATGCCGAGGAATCCCAGGAGCCCCATTTCCGCAAGTGCTTCACGAGGGAAAATTCTGTCCCGATCCCACGCGGCGGAATTCGGTTTGAGGCGTTGCCGCGCAAACTGCCGCGCAGTGTCCCGGATCATGGATTGTTGTTCGTTGAGTATCATGACCGCACCATCATAGCTATAAGTGTATATAATAGCCCAATGCAATTTGCGGATATCGGACTTTCACGACGTTTGGAGCGCGCCGAGGGGAGCGCATGCGTTCAATTTGCCGAGGCACGACGGCGCCTGTTTCCCGACAGCGGTGCCGAGTGGATCGAATACGCGGGAGCATACGCAGTTTTCGATGGCATAGACTCTCCCGTAACTCAGACTTTCGGGCTTGGTATTTTTGAGGAATTGTCAGAAGCCTCCCTCAATGTGATCGAGCGCTTCTTTCTCGACCATGGGGCGCCTGTGCTTCATGAAGTGAGTCCACTTGCGGGGATTGCCGCGCTGGACTTGCTCTGTGCTCGCAACTATAGGCCCATTGAACTCAGCAGCGTGCTTTATCGACCCGTTGAGAATCTTGCGGGCGAGACCAACAACCATATCAAGGTGCGGATCATCGGTCAGGAGGAAGCTCAGCTCTGGACTGAAATTAGCACGAAGGGATGGACAGGCGATCATCCGGAGCTAACGGATTTTTTCCTTCAATTCGGCAAAATTTCTGCGTCGCGCAGACAGAGTGTTTATTTCCTCGCCGAACTTGACGGGAAGCCCGGTGCCGCTGCTGTCTTATGTATGCATGAGGGTGTTGCCCTGTTCGGCGGTTCGTCCACCGTCCCCGAGATGCGCCGCCGGGGCTTGCAATCGGCGCTGCTTCAGGCACGCATGCGCTACGCCCTCGATCATGGCTGCGATTTGGCATCGATGGCCGCCGAGGCAGGCAGCGGCTCCCAGCGCAATGCAGAGCGGACGGGTTTCCGGATTGCGTACACACGCACCAAGTGGCAGCTGGCCTCGCGGGTTTAATCCATCCGATCGGGAGGACCGATTGGAAAGTGACGATAACCATCCAAATACTCTTGTTTCAAATTCCCGACCATCTGCATTCATTGCGCCGCAATGCCCGGCATTCGGTACTCTCCAAAATGTAATACTCGATGGGTTGCGTCGGAATATCCTTTCCGATTGCTGGTAAGGAACATTTGTGTCCGACATGCCGTGTATCAGCAGAACGGGAACCCGATTCCCGATAACGGACCTTTCCGGCGATACGCTGGAAAGGCTAACACCGTACTTAAATCGGCAATATAAAAAGGCGAATTCCATGGCAGGGCGAAGGGCCAAACGGCCCAACCAATTCAACGAACCAAAGAACTGTCCGACTCGAATCCAGGCAATATCCCTGAAATTGGCAAAAGGCGACTCTGCAACGACGGCGCAGAAAGGAACCTCTCGTATCGATTGCAGAGCGATGGCTGCTCCCATGGATTCACCCATGCCGTAGATGCAACGAGGTTTTTCATGACCGTTCAACCATTCAAACCATTGCCGAACATCATTCCTCTCTTTTACCCCGTAAGTCAGGATTCCGCCGCTTGTTCCCTGTCCACGCGAATCCGGGAGAAGCACACTAAAACCATGCGCTAAAAACAGCTCTGCCAGGCCCAGCATTCCTTGCCGGTTGTCCCCGATGCCATGGAGAAGGATGACAGCGTTTCCGGCGGCCCGATTTGGACGAACAAACCACGCCTCAAGCGAGGTGCCGTCATCCGAATGAGTCGACACATCCTGCAATTCTGCTCCAAAGCGCGCGGCCATTGCCTCCGCTTCCGGACGCTTGTCAATCGGCACTCGCGCAGGGTGAAAGGCGAATTCGCCCAGAATGACGGCGAGGATAAGACAGCCCGCAAGATAAATCGTTCCAATGGTCAGGATAATGATTCGGGCTCGCACCAATCACCTCGCCTTGATGTACGAAGAATGAAATCGAATTGTTCAATGCACCGCTAAAAGACGCGGATGGTACGAATTGCACAAAAATCCGGTTTTTTGCTTTTGATTACTCGATTTCCGGTCAAGAGTATCGTAAGCTGTAAGCCCTATTTTGAACATGGAGATAGTATATGACCGCAAAACTTATCCTGGGCACAGAGGTCCAGGCAACAATTCTTAAAGAAATTGAAGCAGAAGTACAAAGAATCAAGAAAGAACACGGCGCCGTTCCAGGTCTGGCTACTATCCTGGTTGGAGAGAACCCGGCGTCCATATCCTACGTAACTCTTAAAGTTAAAACGGCTCTCAGCTTAGGTTTCAAAGAAATACAGGATAACCAGCCCGCCGATATACCGGAAAAAGATCTTCTGGCTCTGATCGACAAATACAACAAAGATGAGTCGATCAACGGAATCCTTGTTCAGCTTCCTCTGCCGAAACACATCGACGAAAAGAAGGTAATCAATGCGATCGACCCCGACAAGGATGTAGACGGTTTCCATCCTGTAAACGTGGGCAGGCTCATGATCGGCGGAAGCGAGTGCAAATTCCCGCCCTGCACCCCTGCCGGTATTCAGGAACTGATCGTGCGTACCGGAGTCAACACGAACGGCGCGGAAGTGGTCGTCGTCGGCCGGTCTAATATCGTTGGCAAGCCGATCGCCAACATGATGCTTCAGAAGGCCAAAGGAGCCAACTCCACCGTGACGATCGTGCACACGGCCACCAAGGACCTGGCTTTCCATTGCCTCCGTGCGGACATCCTGATCGTTGCGGCAGGCGTCCCCGGCCTCGTGAAGCCCGAGTGGATCAAGCCGGGCGCATGTGTCATTGACGTAGGCGTCAACCGTGTCGGAGAGAAGATCAGCGAAAAGACCGGAAAGAAAGTAGCCATCCTTCGCGGCGACGTGGACTTCGACAAAGCGAAGGAAATCGCCGGCTCGATTACACCGGTTCCCGGCGGTGTTGGCCCGATGACCATCACGATGCTCATGAAGAACACGCTGAATTCGCTCAAGTTCAAACTGGGTATCGCCTAACCAACCTGCATACTTTTTGCGAATCCAGGCAATCTTTGGGGATGTCTCGAACGTATCGCCGGACAGGTGACGGAAAGGACATCCCCTCAGATCCAGGGTTGTTCGGCCACTGCGTTTTCGCCTGCGATTCGGCCAAATGCGATCATCTCCGACAAATTACCGCCTCCGGTGGGATACAGGAATCCATACACCGATCCCAATTCGCCCGATGCATATAGATGAGGGATCGGATTTCCGTTGGAATCCACGACCTGCGATTTCTCATTCCTCTTGGGTCCGCCCTGGGTATTCGGACCCCCGGGGTACATTTTGAGGGCATAGAAGGGGCCCTTCCGAATCGGCACCAATGTCGCGGCTTCCCTGTCGAATTGCCGATCGTGTTTTGCTTCGCAGAACCGGTTGTATTCTTCAATTGTGTTCTGCAGGATCGCCGGGGTCATCCGCTTGTTGTTCTGCGTATCTTCCGCAATCCGCTTCGCCAGGTCCGCGATGGTCTCGCCTTTCAGAAGCCAGCCTTGCCGGATCTCATCGACCGAGTCTTTGCTCCAGGTATAGAACGATTGCTGGGTTTTTCCGTCCGGCAAAAATCCTTTCGAGGCGCCTGTGGCGGGAGGTCCCAATCGGAGAGCGTCATCATCGAAGACTGAATAGCAGGGAATGCGAGGATACTCCGCGCGTTCCGTATCGAACGCGCAGACTTCAAGCCAGAAGGAATGCGCGGCCCAGGGACGTTCTTTGACGAATCGCCTTCCGTGCTTGTCGACCAGGATGAATCCCCTTGGCGTTCCTCCCTGAAGCGCCGGCTTCAAACCTTCAAAGTACGGAATCACCCGACCTGAAATCGTGTTCAGGTGCCACATGGCCGCGCCGGCTTTTTCGGCCATGCGGATGCCGTCACCCGTATTGCCGGGATTTCCATAAAAGTAGGACGGATAGCCGCGTAAGGTGTTCTGCTTCCTCTCATCATCCCACTCGTACCCGCCGGTTGTAAGGACGACGGCCTTTTTTGCTTTAATGGCAACCGTGCGGCTCCCGGATTGCGCTGCAACTCCGATCACCTTTCCATTCGCATCCAGCAATAACTCTCTGCCAGGCATTTCATAGATCACTTCGATAGCCTTGCGTTTCCGCACATTCTCATCCAGCATTTTGAAGAATGCAGGCCCGCCCCCGTTAAACAGCCTGACCTCGATGGATTCGTATCCCGGCAAGTTCGGAAATTCTCCGGTGCCGAGGTACCGTTCCCGGGGCACAAGCATTCCGCCCATTTTTTCAATCCATTGCACATTCTCCACGGTGTATCTGCCCCAGGCCGCACAAACACCTGGAGGCGTGGCTCCCCAGGAGAGTGCATGCAGATGCTCCGCGGCTTTTGCTGCATCCGTTGGGCAGATGACCACGCCCCCTGACGAGCGCGTGTTTGGCGTGTGGCGCACTTCGCTTGGAGTGTCGTTGGGCTGCTTCTCAAGGATTATGACCTTTGCCCCCAAGTCGGCTGCGGTGATCGCGGTAATTGCGCCGGCTCCACCATAGCCCACACATACAATGTCCGCCTCCCGCTCCCATCGTCCCTTGAAGACGGCAGCGGAAGCACCCTGAGTGCGACCAAGCACGGCGGCAGTTGTCGCGGCGCCTCCGATTGCTGCCTTTTTGAGAAAGTCCCTTCGATTCAGCGCAGTGCGTATTGGCATGCCATTTTCCCCTAGTTGTTTAAGCACCGGAGTACACGTTTGTTAAGAGTGCAGAATACATCGCAACGAGGTGAGAATCACTTGCTTTGCGAAGACCTGTACGTATGCCGTTTGGCCATTTCATAGCCAAAGAATGGTGGCGAGTCAAACGTGTTACGAGATAAGAGCGGAATGCTGGAGCTATTTCGTTTGCACGCGGGTCAGCACAATTTTGGCGCTGAGCTCAGGGGCGCCGGATGGCGTGAATTTCGCCACTCCTTCGAGCCGATTGTCTGAAACCAGGGTCAGTTCGATTTTGTATTCGAAGTCCGCAAGAACCGTGAGGGTAAGCTTCGCTCCTTCAAATTTCCCATTCGAAATCGGGGCAACAAGGGTCTCCTCGTATCCGGCTGTTCCGGTCACGGCAGTTCCTTCCTGCGCCAGATTGAATATGACAGGCCGGTTCTGAGCCTGCCCATCCTCTCCGACGAACTCCGCTGCGCCGGTCCACTTACCCGTGAGGTCGGCCGGTAGGCCGGGCAATGCAGAAATGATCAGCAAAAGGCATGCAAGCGCGATTCGAATCATGATCGTAGTGCTCCTTTCAATGTTCATGAATAAAATGTGCGAAAGCAGACTAAAATGATCCGACCTGTTTTTGGTGAAGAAGGTTCAGCTCTGTATCGATTTCCTGGATAAAAAATGCAGCTTACTATCAAAATTCTTGGACACCCGTCATTTGTTTTTGACAAAGCCAAATGGACGGGTGTCCAGGTTTGCGTTAGCTAACGAAGATATCGTTATTTAATTTTCATTCCGCTCCTAAACTCCCTGTAGCCTTCCGTCTGATACACTCCGTTGAAGTAGGGCGCTAGCTGAAGTGCGCTGAAGAACAACGGCTTGCCGACTCTTTTGATGTCGCAGGGATTATGTTCCAATCCTCTCGGGAGGTAGAGAACCGTGGCTTGAGTAATGATGTGTCGTTCATACTCTTTGCCGACAAAGTACTCAATTTCCGCATCGAAGGAGCCTACCAGATCCGGGAATGTTGCACCCAGGAAGAACAGGTATTCATCGGTATCGTGGTGATGAGATTCCAGTTCCAGACGATAGGGCTTTATGAATATCTGCCAGCCCATGTTAATTCCTGCTCCGGGCAGATCGCTGTCACCCCGAAAATAGGCCTGGGGACCGGGAACAATCTCGGGCACCATGGTATTTTCCCTCAGCTTCGTACTGAACAGATGCGTATACAAGTCGCCGGTGGTCCCCGTCGGCCATGGCGGAGGATTTTTGAAAAATGCGGATGAGGCCTGTTTGGAGGCGGGGGGCTTTGATGCCGGTCCGCCCTGCCCTTGCCCGTACCCAGCAGGTTTGGATTCTTGCCCGGCCGCAATGATGGGAACGCCCAATTGAGCCAAAGCGCCTGCAAACGCCGCTCCGGCTGCGCCCGCCGTCACGTCTTGAAAAAACGCTCTTCGAGTTGTGCTGTCATCTTTTTTTTGTCTGGAACTCATTCAAATTCTCCTCTCTGGAAACCTAGCATTCATACACCATCTCTTTGGGTGCATCAAACCCGGAGGTGGTCTTTCTAATGAGATCATGCCTTTGCTATGGGACCATCATAGTTTGGGTAGTTTGCTTGTCAATTAAATTGTCTCTCCTCATCATAGGTTTCCGCGCAGCGGTAGGCTAGAATATTGCGCATGTCCCGCGCGGGGGCTTGAGGTGATTGGATGGGGCTCAGGATCGGCGTCATTGGTGTCGGAGGTGTCGGAGGATATTTCGGCAGCAAGCTCTGTCGCCTGATTTCCGCACGAGGAGCGGAGGTGTATTTCATAGCCCGAGGAGCGCATCTCGACGCGATCCGGCAAAACGGGCTTCTGGTGCAAACTGCAACCGAAGGCGAGTGGACTTGCAAACCGACGCTGGCAACCGACGATTTTCAAGCGCTGCCGGTGCTGGACCTTTGCCTGGTTTGTGTTAAATCTTACGATTTGCAGAGCGTTTCTCCCCGATTGCGGCACTGCGTCTCGGATGGCACCTTCATCATTCCGCTCTTGAATGGCGTCGATATTTACGAGCGCATGCGCCGGGAATTGGACGTTGCGCGGATATTCCCCGCCTGCACCTACATTGGGACGCACATCGCGTCTCCGGGAAAAATCGCCCAGCGCGGGGGAGACTGCAAAATCCAGCTTGGTGCGGACCCGCAGGCGCCGGGCGTCCAGCCACAATCTGTCTTCGAGATTTTTGCCCAAAGCGGCATCGCGTATGAATGGTTCGACGACATCTCGTCGGAGCTCTGGCGAAAGTACATCTTTATCGCTTCGCTTGGAGTGGTGCAGGCGAGTTTCGAAAAAACGCTGGGACAGGTGATGGAATCGCCCGAGTTGAGCCGTTACCTGCAGTTGGTGATGGAGGAAATCACGGCGTTGGGCCGAAGCAAGGGCGTCGAGCTGCCCGACGATATCGTCGCGGTAAACTGCAGGCGGGCGCGGACTTTTGCGTATAAGACGAAGACATCGTTCCAGCGCGATTTTGAGAGGGCGGACCGGCCGGATGAGAGGGATATTCTGACGGGGACTATTCTCCGCCTGGGCGTGGAGCTGGGAGTAGATACACCGGTCAGCCGGAAACTGGCGGAGATCCTGGAACAGAAGAAGCCCGGGAATTAAGATTCCGCAGTTGGAAAAATTTGCGCTTGGCGCTTCGAGGGTTGGGCTACACTATGGCCGTTATGTCGATGGACGTTCAGAAAAAAGAATTGAATAACGGCATCACCGTGGCCACCGAGGTCATGCCGCATCTGCGCTCCGCTTCCCTCGGCGTCTGGCTAAAATGCGGTTCCCGTTATGAAGAGAAGAGCAACACGGGGATTTCTCATTTCATTGAGCATCTGCTCTTCAAAGGCACGCGCAAACGTTCTGCCGCCACGATCGCCGAATCCATCGACTCGATCGGCGGCCAGCTGAACGCGTTCACGGAAAAAGAATACATCGGGTATTACGCCAAAGTCCTGGACGAGCATCTCCCCCTCGCCTTCGACCTCGTGTCGGATATCGTGCTGCACCCGACATTCCCCGCAGATGAAGTGGAACGCGAGCGCAACGTAATCTTCGAAGAGATCAATATGGTGGAGGATTCACCACAGGAATTGATCCTCGATCTTTTCATGGAACAATTCTGGAAAAACCACCCGCTGGGATGGCCGATTTCAGGGACCAAGAAATCCGTTGCGAATATTTCGCGCAACGACGTAAAAAAATTTTTCGAAAACAATTACACCGCCGGCAACATTATCGTTGCGGTTGCCGGCAACATCCGCCACCGCGAAGTCCAGAAGCTTGCCGAGCGTTACTTCTCCGGTTTGAAGCGGGGCGCCGCAACTGAATTGGGCCATGCTCCGGAGGTTTTTTCCGGCCGCCGCATCCGCCGCAAGGCCCACCTCGAGCAGACGCACCTGTGCGTCGGGACAACCGCACCTCCAATCGCCTCGGAGGAACGGTACTGCGCGCATCTGCTGAGCAGCATCCTCGGAGGAGGCATGAGCTCCCGTCTGTTTCAAAATATTCGGGAGCGGCGCGGATTGGTGTATTCTATTTATTCCATGCTGAATCTTTATCAGGATGCGGGATCGCTGGTCGTCTATGCCGGCGCCGCGCACGACAAGGCAGGGGAAGTGGTCGACCTGGTATTGAAGGAGTTCGGGAGCCTGCGCGAAAAGCTCGTGTCCGGTCAAGAGCTGAAGCGGGCGAAGGAATTTATCAAAGGATCGGTCATGCTGAGCCTGGAAAGCTCGAGCAGCCGGATGACGCACCTGGCGCAGCAGTTGATCTATTACGGACGCTTCTGCGGTTTGGAGGAAATCCTGGATGCGGTGGAGCGCGTCGCGGCGCGCGATATCCGGGACCTGGCCAACAGGATTTTTGACGACTCCACCCTGGCCTTGACGGCGCTGAGCGGCCGGAACGGCAGCGACTTGAACGCAGTATCCATGCGCGTGTGATCTATGGGGCTTAGCTTTAAATTGCTGGGCAGCGGAAGCTCGGGAAATGCCACGCTGGTGAGCGATGGAAACACGCACATTCTCGTGGATATCGGGCTGAGCGGCAGGGAAACAGCCAGGCGTCTGCGGGAGTGCGGCATCGAGCCGGACAGGATTTCGGCGATCGTGGTTTCGCACGAGCACGGCGATCACTGCCGCGGCGTCGGGCCCTTTGCAAAAGATCTCGATATCCCCGTGTTTATGACGGACGGAACCTTGGCCGGTTCCGGGATAATCCTGGATTCCAGGAAACACAGGCGGATCACATCGGGCGAATGCTTCGAGGTGTGCGGATTCGAATTCACGTGCTTTTCGGTGCCGCACGACTCGGCCGATCCGCTGGGATTCGTGATCGAAAAGGACGGGATCAAGATCGGCATCGCGTTGGACCTTGGGTATCTCTCAAACCTTGTTCTCGAGAGACTGAAAGGCTGTGACGGGGTCGTCCTCGAGTCGAACCACGATGTCCAGATGCTCAAGGTCGGCCCCTATCCCTGGGCGCTCAAACAGAGGGTCATGAGCCGGCGCGGCCACCTTTCCAACGATTCGGTTGCCCAATTTCTCGCAAATGAATATGACGGCAAAGCAGCCCATTTTGTGCTGGCCCACCTCAGCAAGAAAAACAACCTCCCGGAGCTTGCGCTGCTATCGGCGCAGAGAGCGCTGGAGGAACGGTCGCGCCTGTTGATTCACCCCACCCGGCTCGAATTGGCTGAGGCGGACAAAATCAGCAAAACTTATCGGTTTTAGCGAAAGAAAAAACCATGATCGATCGTTACATGCCCGCGGATTTTGAGGAAATTTGGTCGGAAGAGAACATGTATCGCACCTGGCTGCGCGTGGAACTGGAAGTCTGCCGCGTCCTGGCGGAAAAGGGATGGATTCCCGCAGAATCCATGGCAGCCATCGAGCAGAAAGCGAACTTTTCCGTTGCCAGAATCAAAGAGATCGAAAACATCACGCACCACGACCTGATCGCGTTCACGACCAGCGTTGCGGAATACGTGGGTCCCGATTCGCGTTACTTTCACTGGGGCCTCACTTCGACGGACGTCATCGACACGGCCCGCGGACTGCAGCTGAAGCAGGCCAGCGAAAAGATCCTCGCCGCGATCGACGAGCTGCGAAAGGCGATCAGAGAGCGGGCGATGGAACACCGCAATACTGTCATGATGGGCCGGACGCACGGAGTGCACGCGGAAATAACGACATTCGGGATGAAACTGGCAGTCTGGTACGACGAAATGGCGAGGAACCGTGTGCGCATGGAGCGGGCGGCCGAAACAGTCTCGGTTGGTAAAATCTCCGGTGCCGTCGGCACCTTCGCGCACCTGGATCCGGACGTTGAATCGACTGTCTGCGGGCGATTGGGTTTGAAAGCGGCTCCGGCGTCCACGCAGACGCTGCAGCGCGACCGGCACGCCGAATATCTCTGCACGCTTTCCATCATCGGAGCCTCGCTGGATAAATTCGCAACCGAGATCCGGCATCTGCAGCGAACCGAGGTCCGCGAAGCGGAGGAGCCGTTTGCCGCGGGGCAAAAAGGGTCTTCCGCCATGCCGCACAAACGCAATCCCGTAAAATGCGAGCAGGTTTCCGGATTGTCACGGCTGCTCCGCGGATATGCCGTCACCGCGCTGGAAAATGTGGCGTTGTGGCACGAGCGCGACATCTCGCATTCGTCGGCCGAGCGCGTGATTTTGCCGGATTCGACTGCCGTCCTCTGCTATATGCTCCGCGCGATGGCCAGGATCATCACGAGAATGGTGATCTATCCGGAAAGAATGCTCAAAAATATAGAGCTTACTCGAGGCCTCGCCTATTCCGGCCAGCTGCTGCTGGATCTGACCCGGAAAGGCGTTTTGCGGGAAGAAGCCTACAAGTGGATCCAGCGATGCTCGATGAAGGTATGGGATGAGGACAAAGACTTCCTCCAGGTTTTGCAGGAAGACCCGGATATCACCAAAACCCTTTCGCGCGATGAGATCCGATCAGTGGTAAATCCGCAGCTCCAACTGCGGAACGTCGACGCGATCTTCGCGAGGGTGTTCAAGGAGTAATTTCGTGACATCCGCCAATCCGTAAATGACGGAAGGATTCTGCTCTGGTATAATCCCCTTGTTCGCTCGGATCCGGAATTAGGGCGTCGATATTGTTTGAAAGCGCGGTGCAGGTGCAGTCGTGCATAAGGAAGTGCCAGCCTTCGGCGATAGCGGATCAGCCGAGCGGAAGCGAAAAATCGCCTTTTCTGTCCATAAGCCGGAGAGCTCGAAAAAGATATTCGATTTGCCCTGAACGGCAGGGTTGATCTGACTTGCAATAAACCGGCCGGCCCAGGTATTTTGCTGAACCGGTCCACGTAGCAGGCGGTTTTAACATTCCGCCGAACGGGAGGCAGCTCGATCGTAGTGGAGATCTCCGCAGAGAGCGGAGTTTTAGGCAGGGAATAAGACGCAGATCGATGGAAGCCAATTTGGCGAAAAGGGTCTATAACAGAGATTAGGATTTGAGTTCAGTTCAAGATATCGCAGCGGCGGTTATTGTTGGCGATCCTCAGCAGTACTTTTTCCCGCAAAAAGGGAAAATCAGGATTGATGCCGAACAGTCCAGATGAACGGATAATTCAGGTCTGCTGAGTTGGGCTTGTAAAAGGATTTTGAAGAGAGAAATCCTTTCAAGGAAAATGCAGGCTTTCGTAAGAACCTGACTTGGCTAGCCGACCGTGCGGACCCTGGAGAAGAGTTTCCAGGATTCGGCCGGAAGAGATCTGCTGAACCCCACTGCGATCTGCATAAAACCTGATTGCTCCATCAAATTCGACCAAGTCCCTCTGAAACATATGCGGGAGAAATTATGACGACCTTAATAAAGAACGGAACCATCATCACCGCCACGGACACATACAAGGCGGATATCCTGGTAAAAAACGGCATCATTTCGGAAATCGGCAGAGAGATTTCGAAGATTGCCAGTGAAATTATCGATGCAACGGACAAATGGATATTGCCCGGTGCGGTGGATCCGCACACGCACATGGATTCCCAATGCGACGGGATGACGACGGTCGATGATTTTGAAACAGGAACCGCGGCGGCTGCGGCTGGAGGTACCACAACAGTCATAGACTATGCCGAGCAGGTGCCCGGAGTTTCGCTGGCGCAGACGCTGGAAGAGTGGAAGGCCAAGGCCCTTCCCCGCGCAATCGTGGACTACGGTTTTCACATGGCCCTCAGCGAGGTGAATCCGAGTGTTTTGTCGGAAATCCCCGGAATTGTCGAAGCGGGAGTGAGCAGTTTCTATGTCAGTCTCGATGGCCACGGGGATCGGCACATCAACGATGCGGAGCTGATTGAATTTCTGCAATGCACCAGCAACGCGGGCGCACTCGCGTGTATTCACGCGGAAAACGGAGAGATCGTCGATCTATTCCTCCGCCGGTTGGTAGCGGAAAGCAAAACGTCGGCGAAATTCATTGCGGCGGCGAGAACGCCTGAAGTGGAAGCCCAGGCAACCGCCCGCGCCATCAGCCTGGCGGAAATGGCCAAAGCGCCGATCTACCTGACCAGCCTTTCCTCCGCGCATGCGATCGAAAAGGTCAAAGCGGCGAGAGACCGCGGACTCGTCGTGTACGCGGAAACCTGCAGCCATTACCTCACGATTTCGGGTGACCGGTACGAGGAGCCCGAAGGCATCAAGTATTACTGCACACCGCCGCTGCGTTCCTGCTGGCACGGGGATATTTTGTGGAAGGCTATTGCGAGCGGGGACATCCAGACGGTGGGCAGCGATCACCGCGCGTTCAATTATGCAGGGCAAAAGGATCTCGGTATTGAGAACTTCACCCTGGCGCCCCGCGGATTTCCCGGAATCCAGGAACGCATCTCCGCGATTCATTCCAAGGGCGTGCATGCGGGGAAGATCTCCGCGAACCGGCTTGTGGACCTTGTAAGCGCGACTCCAGCCAAACTTTTCGGCCTATTCCCTCGGAAGGGAACCCTGGCAGTTGGGAGCGATGCGGACATGGTCATCTTCGACCCGAAGTCCGAAATAACGCTTTCGAAGGCCATCGCGCTATCGCGTTCGGATTACACTCCGTACGAAGGGATGAAGGTGCGGGGCACAACGTGGCTCGTGCTGCAGCGGGGAAAAACCATTGCCCGGGAAGGCAAAGTCATGGGGCGCCCGGGAGGCGGCGAATTCCTCTCGCGCACCAAATTCACTCTCCCATAAACACAAAAATGGTGCCAGGCATTATCGACTCGATTTTCGGCGGCTAGGAGCCTGACACCATTCTGGGCGTGTCTAATTCTGATACTTCGACTTCTTCTCCTGACTTGACCGAATTAGTAACCATATTTTTCACCGGATACTCCGATCTGACCCGCAACATCTTTCCTATCCATCACACGATCTGATTGCTCGGCAGCCAAATGAGCCAACATTTTTTTCTTTGCGGTCTTGGCGGTTTAATTCTTTCCAAATCTGAACCGCGAAGACCCCGAAGACCGCAAAGAAGATATTTTTATGGCCTTCGTGCTTATGGTTCACGCCAGATCATGCGCTGGATTCCATCCTTGATGCGTGGGACTTTCCAGTTAATTAGCAAGCCAATGGAATGTCCGCTCAGCTTGAGATAGGCAAGCAACTGGGCTCGATGGACGGGATGGATCACATCCATCAGGCATCGCCGATAAACGGACTCCAGCAATCCTCGTCCAAGCGCTGTATGGATTGCCACCGCTGAATCGACAATATGACGCGCAACTTCTTACCTATCCATCACACGATCTGATTGCCCGGCAGCTAAATGAGCCAAACATTTTTTTCTTTGCGGTCTTCGAGGTCTTCGCGGTTCAAAATACAAAAAACCAATCAACGCCATTTATAGAATCTGATTTGACTGAATTAGTAACCACATTTTTCACCGGATACTCCGATCTGACCCGGCATTTATCAGCATTTTGTGAATTGACACTGAGATTTTACCTCAAAGTCGGTCAAGTCAGGTGGGGAGGGGCGATATGCCTTCAGTAGCAGAGGTATTCGCTCGCCTTTTGAAGCAGAGCCGTAGCCCTGCCGATGTCGCCGATATTCCTGATTCTTCCTGTTTTTCGCTGCTCGAGGATGCGGCTTACGGTGATGTCGCCCAGGCCCGGGACACGCAGAAGCCGATCTTTGGACGCCTTGTTCACATCGACCGGGAAATAGTCCGGATGCTGCTTCGCCCAGTGCTCTTTCGGATCTATTTCGAGCGACAGATTGCCCGTCTGGTCGAAACAGATATCCGATTCGGTAAAGCCGTATTTCCGCATCAGGAAATCCACCTGATACAGGCGATGCTCGCGCATAAACACCTCCTCGGGGCTTTGCATTTTGTGTTCGTCAATCGAATTGTGGCCGAGCCCTTTCTGATATGCGCTGAAGTAGATTCTTTTGAGGTGAAGGCGGTCGTACAGTCCCCACATGTATCGGACGATTTCCGAATCGGTTTCTTCGGCGGCACCGACGACAAACTGGGTGGTCTGTTTGACACGTGCGTATTTGTTCCCACGGCCGGTCAACCGGCTGATGAGCTTGATCGGTTCTACGATGTCCTCGATGAAATGCTTGCGGCTGGAAAGGCCGGCCAGGTGCTGTGCTCCCGGAGTTTCGATATTGAGCGAGACGGCGGTCGATAGGGATACGGCTTCCTCGATCGCGGCGGCGCTCGCTCCGGGGATGACCTTGAGGTGGATGTAGCCTCGGAAGCCGCGTCGATACCGAAGAATCCGCGCAACGCGGTTCAGCCGCTCCATGGTCGCGTCCGGAGTACCCAGGACGCCTGAGGTGAGGAAGAGGCCAAACACTTTGCGGCGATTGAAATAATCGAGGAATGTATTCACGGTTTCTTCTTCGGTGAGCGTGCACCGCCGGACATCCTGGTCGGCCCTCAGCGGGCAATATTTGCAGTCGTTGGCGCAGACATTGGAAAGGAGAGTCTTGAAAAGAACGCTCATGCCGCCGCTGGGCAACGTAACGGGATAGATCCATCGGTCCTGCGCTCCGCGCTTCCTGTGATCCTCCTCTCGCGTGCCACAGGCGCAGGCCAGATCGTATTGCGCATCGGCGCTGAGTATTTCCAGCTTCTGCTGGGTGTCCGGTCTGCGGATGATGCCTGTCATAAAACTTTTATTTCCTTCTTTGCGCTTCCTCGAGCGATTGTCGCGCCTCTTCGTCTCCTGGATTGAGCTGCAACGCTGCAGAAAAACAACGGATTGCCTCGGCATAATTTTGTCGTTTCATCATGAGCAATCCAAGCTTGTTATAGGCCGGTTCGTAATCCGGCTCGAACTGCAGTGTCTTCTTAAAATCGAGCTCGGCTTCTTCAAGATCATACAGCTTAAAGTATTCCAATCCGAGATTATAGTAAGCCCAAGGCTGGTCGGGCTTTATTTTTATGGATTCCCGTAAATGCGCGATCGCTTCCGTGGATTTGCCCATTTTGGAATATGCCGAGGCAAGGTTGTAATGAGCCCGGTAATGTCCCTCATCGTTTGCGATGGTCGCGAGAAAATATTTTTCGCACAAGTCCCATTGGTTCATCTGCAGGTAGACGTTCCCCAGGCAGAAGCTTGCATCGACATGCTTCGGATCTATGGAGAGGGCTTCCTGGAAGTGAGCGATCGCTTTGGGCAGGTCTTTCTTCAGCCTGTATGCATTTCCAAGATTGAAGTGGGCGATCTTATCCCTCGGATTGATTCTTATGGCTTCAAGGAAATGAGATATTGCTTCATCCGTATCCCCTAATTGCAGGAGCTTCAGGCCTAGGTTGGTATGCGCCACAAAATTGTTCTCCGTATTCTGGAGAGTGTAGCGAAAAATGGTAATAGTGTCCTTCCAGCGGCCCACCTGCGCCCAGGAAACGGCGATGCAGGCGAGAATACAGATCGTCGCGCCCGCTCCCAAAACCCACCGCCGGTGTCGTAAGCCGGCAACGAGATCCGAGCATCCCCAGGCGATCATGATGAATATCCCTATCAGGGGGATGTAGGTATAGCGGTCGGCCGGAATGTGGGGCCCGCTTTGAACCAGCCCGATAGCCGGAATCAGGGCGATCAGATACCAGAGCCAGCCGGCCAGCAAATACGGGTTCTGCCTTCTTCTCCAATAGGCCAGTAAGGAAATGGCCAGAAGCACGCAGAAAGAGACCAGAACCTCCCGAAGCGGGAACGTCCTCATGAGCGGATAGGCGATCGCCAGCCGCGCCGGCCACACCGCCTGGTACAAGTATTTGGCATAGGCAACGATTGCGCACGCCAGAGTGTTCAGCGACGGCAAAACTTTTGACGGGTGGAGCGAGGGCCCTCTATGCCGTTGAATGATGATCAGGGTAACCGCCGCACCGATCACCATCGGCAGAAACAACAGCACCTTTTCCATCAGCAGACCGCGGATCGATGCAGGCGCGAGAGCGCGATCCGCGTTTGAAGCCTGGGAGTCTGTCGATTGTCTCTTGTCGCGCTGCTTCCCTCTATCGTCGGTCGATTTTGAAGCTTGTTTTGCCTTCGATTTTGCAGCGACCGATATCGTCTCCGGGCCCTGCCCCCCAAACCGCTTCAGTGGCCAGTAATCCATCACCAGCAAAATAGCCGGAAGCGTGACCGACATGGACTTGGCCATCAGCGAACACAAGAAGGAGGCAAACACCAATGCCGCGTTGCCCGGGCGCGGCTTCCGGACGTATCGCAGATAAAGCCACAGCGTCGTCATCCAAAAAAAAGCGTTGAGCAGATCCTTCCTGTCGGCAACCCACGCGACCGGTTCCACGTGAAGCGGATGCAGGCCAAACAGTGCCGCCACAAACGCGCTGCAATACAACGAGCCGGTCATCCGGGTCAGCACATAAAACACGAGAAGAGTCGTGAGAACGTGAATCGCCAGGTTGACAAGATGAAAAGCCTCAGGACGGATGCCGAACAGCTGGCTGTCTGTCATCAGCGACAGCCAGGTCAAAGGATGCCAGTGCAGGTGATAGGTTGTGGTGAACGCCCATTTGAGACCTTCGAGAGACCATCCCTTCTGGACGTAGGAATTATCGAATACGTAGGATCCGTCATCGTAGTAAATGAATTCGTGTCCGCCCACGCGCCAGAACACGGCAAGCACAACGACGGCCAGGGATACGGAAATGAGGATGGTTTTCAGGCGGGAAGAGGACATAGTATTTTAAGCACCGTAAAGATCATTTGCTGCTTTCAGCCTGCGCCAGCAATTGCCGCGCCTTTTCATACCCGGGATTTATCTCCAGGGCTTTCGCATAATACCGGATTGCGCCCTCATAATTCTTCCGCAGCATCATGATTGTCCCGAGATCGCAATACGCCCTTTCATAGTCCGGTTTGAATGCCAAGACCTTGTTGAAGGCATACTCGGCTTCTTCGAGATTATTCAAATTCATGTATTCCAATCCAAGTCCATAGTACGCCAGATGCTGGTTGGGCTGTATCCTGATGGATTCTCTGAACTGCGCAATCGCCTCCGTAGATTTCCCCATCCGGGAGTATGCCGCTCCCAGGTTGGTGTGGGCCATAAAATTCTGCGCATCATTTTCGATGGTTTTCAAAAAATATTTCTCGCAGAGGTCCAGTTCGTTCAACTGCAAATAGATATTGGCCAGATTATAGCTCGCGCTGGCATATTTCGGGTTGATCGAGAGGGCTTTTTCATAGTGAGATGCGGCCTTTTCCAGATCGCCCTTTTCCTTGTACGCATTCCCGAGATTGACATGGATGTAACTGTCCTCCGGCTTGATTCTGACGGCATTCAGGAGATAGGGCATTGCTTCGTCCACCTTCCCGGCTTCCAGGAAGCTGAATCCAAGGTTATTCAGCGCCACGTCGTTGTTTGCGGTGACCGCCAGGGTGTGATGGAACAGAGTGACGGTGTTTTTCCAATATCCTACCTGCGCCCACGAGACCGTCATGCAACACAAAATACAGACGGTTGCGGCGGCGCCCAAAATCCACTCCCGGTAGCGGACTTTGGCCATGAGTTCCGCAGAGCCCCAGGCGATCATGATAAATATTCCGACGAGGGAAACATACGTATAGCGGTCCGCCTGGATTCCGGGCCCGCCCTTAATCAGCCCGATGACCGGCAGAAGAGTGATCAGGTACCAGAGCCATCCGGCCAATAAATATGGACTCTTCCGCCATCGCCGGCATGCCAGAAAGGAAATGGCCAGGAGCACGCACAGAGAGAAGAGAGTTTTCCCCACCGGGAATCCTTCCAATGCCGTGTAGGGAATTGCCAACTTTGCGGGCCACGCCGCCTGAAGCAGATAATGCGCGTAGCCAAGAATGGAACGCGCAAGAGTTGACAGCGACGGGACCGTATTGGTGAGAGTGCTCGATGAAGGATCGAGCTCCTGAACGACTGCCAGGGTAAGGATTGCGCTGAGGATCATGGGCAAAAAAAACAGGGCTTTTTCAAGCAGCAGACGGCCGCAGGTGGTCCGGTGACTGATCGCTAACGACGAAGGGGCATATGCCTGCCTCGTCTTCTCGCTCTTTTTGCGACTTCCTTTGCCCGATTTTGGCGCTGATTTTGCAGGAGGTTGGGAGGGCGCCATTGCTGTTTCCTGCTTCTGAAATGCAATCCGCCTTAAAGGCCAGTAATCCAGCACCAGCAACATGAGCGGAAGGGTAACGGACATGGACTTGGTCATGAGCGAACACAGGAAGGAGACCAGTGCCAACACAAAACGGCCCACACGCGGCTTCCGGACGTATCGAAGATAGAGCCACAGCGTCGTGATCCAGAAGAAGGTGTTTAAAACATCTTTCCGATCTGCGATCCAGGCGACGGGCTCGACATGAAGAGGATGCAACCCGAATAGCGCAGCCACGAACGCGCTGCAATACATCGCCCCGGTCATTTCAGTCAGCACATAGAACAGGAGAAGCACGCTCAAAACGTGGAATCCCAGGCTGACAAGATGATACGCTCCGGGATCAGTGCCAAATAACTGGCTGTCGGTCATGAGCGACAACCACGTCAAGGGATGCCAGTGCGCCTGCAGGTTCGTAGTGAAGGCCCATTTGAGCCCTTCCAGGGACCACCCCTTCAGGACGATGGGATTGTCAAATACATAAGCCCCATCATCATATTTGATGAAGTCGAATCCCCCTACGCGCCAGAAGACAACGAGCACCGCCACGGCCAGTAACACGGAGATGGCGATTTTCATGCGAATAGAAGGCAGCATGCTTCAAAAATTCTCCAGCAGGAAAGAACGCAGGCATTCATAGTTTTTGTTCTTATCGCGGCCGATCAGAAACTGGAAAACGCGCGTGTGCTTGAGAAGAATCCCGTTATTGTAAGCGCGCGAAAACAGCAGCTTCGCCTGCCCTGCCGCTTCGCCGAGACTCTTCTGAAACAGAAATTCCAGCCCCTGGTAAAGCCCGATCCCTATGATGGAATTCGCCATGACGTGGCGCAGCGCGGCAACCCTGGACACTTCTTCTATCCGAGCCTGCTGCCCCGTGGTGCGGCTTCCCAGCAGAAGAAATGCCGCCGGCACAGGTTCGCGGCATATTTTATTTTCGAAGTACCGGATGTCGATATTGACTTTGGAGCTGAATTCGATCCTCTTGTCCAGCCGGATATAGCGGCGATCGATGTCCGGGGGAACCGTCTGGGGGTGGACGCCGATTCGCAACGGGAACGGGAGCAGATAACCATCCGGTCTCAGCAGCGGTGAATCTTCGGAAATGAGCCGGAACGAATTCTCCTGACGAAGCAACGACAGAGCCAGCGTGGATTTCCCGCCGCCGCTGGGCAACAGGATGATTGCTCCACGGCCGGCCGCCTCGATACCCAGTCCGTGGATGCGATGAATCCTTTTCTTCTCCAGCGACTCCGATATGCGCGAGAGAATGGTCAGGTATGCGATCTCATGAGCGAGCTCGATGTCTGTTGTAATAATCCGGCATTGATTCGCCTCTTTGTCGTAGATATTGATCGCCTGGCCGAAGTAATCGATATAGACCCGGCGGCCGTCGCCAAAACACAGGTTCCGCGGCGTGGCAAGCGAGCAGGTCAATTCAGGCAGCTGATCGTAGTCCGGGACAGTGTGCTCAAATATCACATGGAGGCCGGGCGGCGCAGTTGCGGATAGAAAATAAGAAAAGTCGTGCTCTAACGAAAGATTGAATTCTTCTTCGGTGCTCTCGATGCGGGCACCCACACCATAAAAATCGAATTGAGTCATAAACACAAACAACCACTCCCGTTCCCGTGTTTTCGTACGGAATTTCCTGCCGAGTTTGCAGCGACCGCACGAAGCAACCTGTTATTCAACGTGTCGGATGGGATTCTAGCAAAAATATCTCTGCATGTAATTTCCAATTAGGACCCGGAACGATTCTTATTCCGATGGGCGCATTGCCGTGCCGGGCAACACCCCCTGCCGGGTGCAATCGCGTGCCTCCAACTGTTGCAGAACCTTCATTTGAATGATTCAATAGAAGGGGTCTTCTGCCGGCGATTGCCGTTTGCGGTGTTTCCGGCGCGGGCATTGCGAAGTCAAACCACAGGAACTGGGGACTACTTGCCGTGAAAAAATGGCGTTCCATCGTGCTTCGGGTGATAGATGCATTTCTGCCTCCTTTTCTGTACATCTCGGCGTGGCTGTTCAAGCATCTTCGCAGGGTGGGTGTGGCCAAGTTGCCGCACTGCAAAAACACCCTGTTGCGAGTGGGCGTTTTCCCCATTCGCCGCCATTACTACGAACCGCAATTCGATTATCGAGAGCTGAAGATGCCGCTCTGCCGGGAAAGAACGCTGCCGGGGATCGACTGGAATGTCGCGGAACAAATCCGGATGCTCGATGCGTTTTCCTTTGCGCACGAACTCGCGGAACTCCCGCAAAAGAAGGCCGGAGCGCTGGACTATGATTTACAAAATGTTTTTTTTGGGTCCGGTGACGCTGAATACTGGTACCAGCTGATCCGGCTGATGAAACCGCAACGCATATTCGAGGTCGGCAGCGGAAACTCCACCCTGATAGCCATGAAGGCTATTCGCAAAAACCGGGAGGAAAATCCCGGTTACGTCTGCAAGCACCTTTGTATCGAGCCGTACGAGAGACCCTGGCTCGAAGACTCGGGCGCACCTGTTATCCGCCGAAAGGTCGAGGACCTGGGCGTGGAATTTTTCTCGGAGCTGCAGGAAAAGGACGTCCTGTTCATTGATTCCTCTCACGTCATCAGGCCGCAGGGGGATGTATTGTTCGAATATCTCGAGCTGCTGCCAATCCTGAAGCAGGGAGTCATCGTGCATTTTCACGATATATTCTCCCCGAGAGATTATCCGGAGAGCTTTTTAGTGAATGACGTGCGATTTTGGAATGAGCAGTATTTGCTCGAAGCCACCCTATCGCAAAACGACAACTGGAAGGTGATTGGGGCACTCAATTACCTGCATCACAATTACCATGAAAAGCTGAAATCCGTTGCTCCGTTTGTGGCGCCCGAAAGAGAACCCAGTTCTTTTTACATCCAGAAAATCCCTCGGGATTCCGCCGGAGCGTAGGAATCTCCTGGAAGCGTCCTCGGCCAATGCTGCAAAGTTTTTCGAAATCTTTCGGAGTACGCAAGCACACTTGCGCTTTCTCATTCAATTTGTGAGGACGGTTCTCCAGAGCCTGTCTCAAAACCCCGGACCTGTTGTGTTATGCGCCACGGCAGGTCCGAAGGACCGGCAGAGAATAGGCCCGACCATAAGGTCGGGATAGGCGAGTAGTATGGGACCGAGCGCCGAAGGTGCGACACAAGCCTAAAGAAAAAGAAACCGGAAGGATTGTACGTAAAATGTTAACAGTGCCGCGCCCTCGGCGCTCCGTCTTTGCAATAACCTAATCCCGACCTTACGGTCGGGCCTATTCTCTGCCGGCGCTTCGCGCCTCAATGATTCCAATTTTGGGATGGCACCGGGCTTTGAGACAGGCTCTAGAGAACCGTCCTCACATGCTTTTTCAAAAGCGGCGGCAGGCGGGCGCAAATGCTTTACGTCTTGCAAGGCTCGCTCCGGGAGCCTGGCGTTTCCAACTGTTCTAGAACTTTCAACTGCTCCCCAAACCCGCGGCATAACCGGGCATAATCCCGGCAATAGTACTCCGAACAGTCCGGAGTGCGTGCGATCGAGTCGAGGATCTCTTTTTCGGGCATCGGCGGCGGAACCTCATCATGGATCAAATACGGAACGCTGTGCCGGCTGAACGCGAGAACCGCGTGAGGAAGCCACGTGGTGTCTTTGCGCACAAAGCCGGGCAGCCTCAGGATGTTGTCCTGTCCAAAGAAGAGGCAGGCACGCACAAACTCGTAAGGCTTCGGAGCGGAAAAACCCAACTTTCTGATCTCGGATGGCAGATTCCAGTCGAGAAACGGATCGAAGTAATGAAGGTAGAGATGCAGTAACTCCGGGGTAACGAGAAGCGCTTGCGCTTCGAAGGCGGCTGCGGGCAAAGCAGCTTCCGGATGCGGCAGGACCACCACAACCCTCTGACGCGATCTGGGAGGCAATAACATTTTGACAACAAAGGGCTCCTTCAATTTTTGCAGCGGCGGGAAAAGACTGTCGTGCAGAATTCCGGCAAGCTTCATGATGAATCCGGTGGAGCGCCAGGGATCGGCGATTACATCGTTCAAAGCAGATCCGACCGGATGCGAATCCGCTTTTTGTACTGCCTCGCGCAGCGTCAGGTAGGGTTCCGCAGCAATACCACGGGCAACTGCCCAGGCTTTCCAAACCTCGATGGCGAGTTTGCGCATATTCCTGCGGTTGCGTTCCTGTATCGCGAGCGGAAAGAATCGGTCACACCAGAAGACGACCCATCGCACAGCGTCCTCACGCCGGACGGGGACATCGGGCAGGAAGGCAGGTTTGCCCGCCAGGAGGAGCATGCTTCGGCGCTCTTGCGATCCCAGATAGGTATCCGTTCGGATCCACTTTTCAATGCCGCCCGAATCGTAGACCATGATATGGGTAATCGCGGGATTGACGCATCGCAGCGTTTGGACCCAGCGATAGAAAGAAAATAACTCGGGGCCATCGCAGGATGCAGGATCCGGAGTGCGCGTGATGACGGAAAAGTCAAGGTCGCTCCTGCCAAAGGTAACCTCTCCCCTGCCAACTCCGCGATTGGCGTAAGCGCTTTCGACAATTTTGTGTCTACATAGCGCTATTCCCGTGGCCTTCGCGGCAAGCCTGTAAACCCGAACTGCCCAATCGCTCATAGAACCTGACTCCCACCTGTCATGTGCATTCCGCCGAAGTCCTGCGGTACGCATCGTCGCTCCGACGCAATATGGAACAAGCCTGTTTTTTCGAGAACGTGCTATGATCCTGCGTCCGCTATAAAACGGACACAATTGCATTCATTTGGTGCTGCGAGCGGACACATCATACGCTAATGGAAAATAATTTCAGTATTCTTTTTGTCCTGAATTCGATGTACTGGGGAGGCATCGGCCGGATCATATCGGATGTATCCTGCAGACTGCCGGAAAGCATTCGCCAGACTTTCGTTCTCCTCCAGGACAAAGCCGTCTACCCCTACCGCGGGCGCCTTTTTGTACTGCAAAAGAGTTCCGGCAGGCATCGACCTGTCAGAATTCCGAATCTGCTTCAGAACGGATTGAGATTGCGCAGGATCCTCAAGGAAGTGAAGCCGGACATTGTCGTCGCCTTGCATCATGACTCTCGAACCGTCCACTTGCTGGCAAAGGCATCCCTACCTGCAATGCGCTATAAAACCGTCATGGCCGATCTCGGCATGGCTGCGCACTACAGCAAGTATCTTGGCGGAGCCAGAAAACAAGTTTACGGTTGGCTCGTGTCCCTGGCTCTCAGGCAGGCGGATAGGATCATAGCTATTGCCGAGGGCGTCAAGGCTGATCTCGTCGCCGGTTTCGGAGTGGATCAAAGAAAAATAGATGTTATTTATGGTTCGGTGGATCCGGAACAGGTCAGGCAAATGGCCGCGGAATCGGTAGAGCATCCCTGGTTTTCGGAAGATATTCCTATTATTGTGTTGTCGGGCAGGCTTGTTTTTGAAAAGAATCAGGCGGATCTTTTAAGGGCATGTGCCGATGTCAGAAAAAGCATCGCTTGCCGGCTTGTACTCGTCGGGGATGGCGTTGAGAAAGGCAACCTCATTCGCCTTGCTCGCGACCTGGGAATTGCGGAGGACGTTTTATTTACGGGATTTCAAGCCAATCCGCATAAATTCGTTGCAAGGTCGAGCGTGTTTGCATTCCCGTCGGTGTTCGAAGCTCAGGGTCTGGTCATGGTCGAAGCCATGGCCGTTGGATGCCCGGTAGTTGCCTATGACTGTCCGGTCGGTCCAAGAGAAATGCTGGCGCCTGGAACAACTGCCTCGTCCGAGATGAGGGATATCGAGGAGGCCCGGTATGGAATCCTGGTTCCCTCCGGCAATGTGCAGGCGCTGGGGAAAGCCATTCTGAAGCTCTTGGGCGATCCTCAATTGAGGGAACGATACTCGCGGATCGCCAGAGAACGGGCGACGCAGTTCAATGCGCAGGATATGGCTGAGAAATACTTAAACACAATACGGACTGTTCTTGACATGTAACCCGCATTTTTCAAAGGATTTCAGATGAAGGCTTGGATATATCGTTGGGGACCGCCGATTCTGCTCATGGCAATCATCTTCGTCGTCTCAGCCACTCCCGGGTCCGATATTCCGGGATTTGGCCACTGGGATACACTTGTCAAAAAAGGCGGGCATATGCTCGGCTACGCCCTGCTGGCGATTGCTCTGTACCACGCGCTGAGCAACGGCAGGCGCAGCGCAAGGTTGCTGTTTCTTCTGGCCACCTGCTTCGTCGCCCTGTATGCGGCCTCCGACGAATTTCACCAGAGGTTCACGCCGGGGCGGACGGCTTCGGTTCGGGACGTGTGCATTGATGTAACCGGGGGCCTGATTGGTATTGCCATTGCGCGCTTGGCACTATGGCGCGCCCAGGATTAGCAAAACCGTACCTGGTATAGTGTCCCTGCTAAATGATTGATCCGCAAAGTCAATTTGGGGACAGTATAACCAGGTACCGGAATCAAGCGTGGTTCAGGAGAAGATAGAATGCCTGCCATAGCATGATTCCGGCCAGGATCAACAGCACGACGGGAAGCGCTTTTTCGATCTTCTTCAGGCTATCCGGGTGCAGATATTCCACATGCCTCGTCAGCACCTGAAGCAGGATCCAAAACCATGTAATGGGGCCGACAATCACGCCCAGCGCAAATCCCGGAGCAGCGTTAATTCCCGCAATCAACCCTGCGCCGCGGGCGACGGCGACGGCGCCTGCCCAGGTCACGAGGAAAGTGGGGTTCAGCCCGGCGATGCTCAGTCCCAGAAGAAAGTTGGCCCCGGCATATTTGGGGCTCGTGTTCTTCGGTTTGTGGCCGTGAGTTTCGAAGAAACAGAACACGGCAAACCCGATCAGGATGATCCCGGCGATCATACGGAGGATGGAGGTCTGCACCGGGTAGGCGGAAAGCGCAAAGTGAAGCCCGAGATAGGCGAGCAGTGCATACCCCGCTTCCGCCACGGCTGCCCCGGACACGATGGCCAGGGCTCCCAGTTTCTGGCGGCCAATTCCGCGCTTAAGCACTATCAGGGCGATCGGACCCGTCGGCAACATCGACCCGATAAAGGACATCAGGAATCCGGTGATAAAGGCAACAATCATCGGCACCCTCGAGAATCGGCCAGGAATATCGAAGATTTCACAAATTCAACTCCCCGTATCCGGCAAATATTAATCCGGAGACAAATTTTTTCCTAAGAAAAGATGCAGGAACGTCGTCTAATAGATACACGGAGGCGGACATTATGATCAAGAACAGATACCACATTGCGCTCCTGCTTTCCCTCTTCATCATCCTTGGCCTCGGATGGATCGCCGGACAAACCGCTCAACAAAAGCCGAAACCCGAAACGGCGGAATGGAGTGGAGATTATGTGAAAGGCTGGCAGCAATATGATCAGTTCATCAAGGAACAGAAATACGAAGCCGCTTCATCGCTGGTAGAAAAGATGCTGGCCCGCGCGAGTTCCGCAAAGAACAGCGCAGAGTGGACCCGCTGCCTCATCCGCTACACGCAGCTGCGCATGGCGCTGCATGGTTATGAAACGTCCGTGCGCTTCCTGAAGGACCAGCCGTGGCCGGAGGACATCACCGGATCTTCCATATTGAATTTATACTACGCTCATGCACTGGCCAATTACGCCCGCAGCTACTCCTGGGAGATCAACTCGCGCGAGAAGATAGACACCGGGGGCGTCGTAGACCTGAAAGCCTGGACTCGCGATCAGATCTATGAAGAAGCCCAGAAGGCCTTCGAGGCTGTCTGGAAGGCCCGCACGAACCTCGAAAAACCCGTCACCGAGTGGAAGGAATTCCTGACTCCCAACAATTACCCGCCCGGAATCCGGCCGACTCTGCGCGACGCCGTTTCCTATCTGCGCGTCGAGATGCTGGCCGACACGAATGGCTGGCAACCCGATCAGCTCAACGAGATCTATCGGCTGAATCTTAAAAATTTGATCGAAGGCCAGACTGGCGACCTATCTCTCGTTGATCCCGCCCGCCATCCGCTGGAAAAAATCAGCCTCATCCTGGCGGACCTGGAAAACTGGCATGAACAAAAGAAGGAACGGGAAGCCGCGCTGGAAGCCCGGCTCGAGCGCTGCCGGCAACTCCATGAGCATTTCACGGAAGCGGAAGACAGGAAGCTGATCCAGGATAACCTGGAAAAGCACCTGAAGAAGCTTACCGACGTCCCCTGGTGGTCCGAAGGCATGGCGCAGCTGGCGGAGTTTTTCCAGGTCGAGAATGAACCGGATTCTTTGATTCGTGCGCGACAGATCGCTGTCCAGGGAAGGACCGCTTTCCCGGGTTCTGTCGGAGGAAAGCATTGCCTCGCCATCGAGAAGATTATTGAAGCGCCGGATTACTCGCTGAGCGGGATGCAAAACGATAATCCGCAAAAAAAGTCTCTGCTCGTAACCCACAAGAACCTGGAAAAGATCTATTTCAGAGCCTATGCCGTCGATCTGCTGAAAACGGTGGAAACCTCCAGCGATTACAACCTCCTGCCCTCCGGCAGAGATCTGGGACCGTGGATGGCCAACAATCCACCGATCCAGCAGTGGGAATTGTCGTTGCCCGCCACGCCTGATTTTCGGATGCATAAGACATTCGTTACGCCTCCACTCAAAAACACCGGGACTTATCTGATCGTTGCTTCCGGCCGTGCGGCGTTTCAGGAAGCCGACAACAGGCTTGTGGGCATGTACCTGACCATTGGGGACCTGGTATTGGTGACGCGGCAGGAAGGCTTCGACGTAGAAGTGACCGTGCTTTCCGGAACTTCCGGCAAGCCGGTCGCCGGCGCGGAGGTAATGCTGTATTCCTATAACTGGAACAGAGGCCATCGGCGCCTGGACTCGAAGCTCAGCGACGGACGCGGCATCGTTCAATTTCAGATTACGCAGCAAAACTCCCAATACTTCCTCGTTGCCCGGAAGGGAGAGCAGATAGCATTCGATCCTCAGCGTCTTTATGCCTACCAGAGGACTCCGTCACCCGATACCTCGTCCACGCTGCTTTTCACGGACCGCAGCATCTACCGTCCTCTGCAAAGAATTTTCTGGAAAGCGGTGCTGTACAAGAGCAGCGGGAACAGAACGCGTTTCGAAACTTCTCCGGAAAGCACCTTCATCGTTACCCTTAAAGACATCAATAATCAGGAAGTGGAATCATCGACGGTAACGACGAACAGTTTCGGGACGGCCTCGGGTGCATTCACCATTCCGTCGGGAAGAGCGCTCGGAGGATGGCATCTTGAAAGCTCTGCGGGCGGGGCAACGCCTGTCCATGTCGAGGAATACAAGCGGCCGACATTTGAAGCCAAAATGCTCGATCCCGAAGAGCCGCTGCGGCTCAACCATCCTGCCCGCCTCAAAGGAGAAGCAAAATACTATTTCGGTCTTCCTGTAACCAACGGCCAGGTGAAGTGGCTGGTCCGAAGGCAGCCCGTGTTTCCGTGGTGGTGGGGTTACTGCTGGTGGGGCGGATACGATTTCGCTTCCCCGCGCTCGCAGGTGGTCGCCAGCGGAACGGCCTCGTTAAAAGAAGACGGCACGTTCGTCTTCACGTTTTCTCCGGAGATCGACGAGCGGTTGGGCAAAAATAAGGAAATTTCCTATCGATACTCGGTATCCGCGGATGTAACGGACGAGGGCGGAGAAACGCGCCAGGCCGAGCGGTCGTTCCGCCTGGGCTTCGTTTCCGTCGAAGCCTCTGCTGGGATGGATAAAACATTTTTCCTCGAAAAAGATCCGATCAGCATCAACGTTTACCGCGCCAGCCTGGACGGCATCCCCAAGGCAGGCAAGGGAACGTGGCGCATCGCCGCGCTGAAAGGACCGGCGGAAACGCTGCTGCCTGTGGAACAGCCGCTGTTTGTCCCCAAGGAATTCCAGTCTAAACGCGGCTATCAGACTCCGGGTGATTCGGAGCGGGAGCGTTGGATTCAGGCCTATAGTCCCGAGGCGGTGCTGCTGCAGTGGGAAGAGGGTACCACCCTGGCATCAGGAACCGTTACTCACGCCGAAAACGGAAACGGGAAGATCTCTGTCCACAAGCTGGCCCCCGGCGCCTATCGACTGATTTACGAGACCGCGGACGATTTCGGCGAGAAATGTGAGCTGCAGAAAAACTTTATCGTCGCTGCTCCCTCCATGAAGCTCGCCTTGCCTGCGCTTTTTGAGCTGGAGACTGCATCTGTACCGGTAGGCGGCACGGCGCGCGTCCTGATTCATTCGGGATTGAAAGACCAACTCATGGTCTTCGAGATTTACCGGGATGGGAAATGCATCCGGCGCAAAGAAGTGCGTTCCGGAGCGGATTCGTCGCTCGTGGAAATCCCAATCACGGAAGAGGACCGAGGCGGACTGGGCGTCACGATGACGCTTTTGAGAGACAACCAGTTCATCGCGCTCCAAAACACGCTGATGGTTCCCTGGGATGACAAAGAGCTGAAGGTGGAATTCTCGACGTTCCGCGATCGCCTCCGTCCGGGACAGCAGGAAAAGTGGAGTGTTAAAGTTTCCAGCCCTGCAGGAAAAGACGTTGCGGTCCCAGCCGCGGAATTGCTGGCCTATATGTATGACCGCAGCCTGGATGCTTTTGTTCCGCATTCGCCGGTTAACCCAATCAACTTGTACCCGTATCGGGGCGGCTCTCTGCAAGCCCGCGCGAACCTGGGCCAGGCAAACCCTGTCTGGATCAATAGCGCCGGATTCAACCAGGGACCCTATGCGCCAACGCTCACCGCGGATCGCCTGCAGTTCCTCAGCGGGTATGGCATCGGCGG
>DATJPG010000129.1:0-31673 GCA_035506515.1 Acidobacteriota bacterium | reverse complement strand
GGTAGTTCTGTTGACGGTTGCAATTGTAACCGGCGTCGCGGCGAATATCGTTCCCGTCATTGTGGTTCCCCACTCTCCTACGAGATCCTCGTTTGAACAAACGTAGTTATCTTGATCCTTCTGATACTTCTTATCCTTGGCAATGGCCGCCATGCTCACGGAGAGAATGGCAATAGCTATAACTGTCCGCACAATGCTTCGTTTCATAGATGTTCTCCTCTCTCATCGGGGTTCATTGTTCTTCCATTTCCTGGAATTTTCTCCGGTTGGATGCTTATCCAGACAAATATCTTCGAGCACCAACGCAGTTGACTGACCAACGTGAGGATTAGCCGCGCTTGGCTTCTCTATTGGCGCGGAACGCGGAGTAGGAGTGAGGAAGCGGAACTAATTGGTACGGCTGCATGTTCTTGTTGATGTAAGTGTAATGACGTACTTTTAAACCCTGATCATGGATTAGTCAATAGAATTGGTTCAGCTAAACCAAATATGCTGTCTCGCCCCATTAGGAATCAAGATCGTGGAAGGTCTGCGCGGGATAAGGGGAAAAACCTCGACGATTCAGCCTGTCTAGAAGTGTTACCAATGTGTCCGGAATCGACGCTAGGTTGGATGGTACGCCCAGCAGGACTCGAACCTGCGACCCTCTGCTTAGAAGGCAGATGCTCTATCCACCTGAGCTATGGGCGCACATTTTGTGACGTGCAGTATAGCAGATTTGCACGATTCGTGTAATTCACGGCTGCCTTGTTTTTTCGCTCCGATCAATCCCCGAGACTTGTCCCGACAAGGCGTGCGCTTTCGATCCAGGAATGATCCAGCGGAACGGTCCGGATCTTGCCGACGACCTGGTCGAGCGGAACCGGCTCCGCCTTTTCCCCACGGGCCGCCAGCATCACACCGTGCACACCCTCGTGGATCAAGGCAGCACACGCGGTTCCCAGGCGCGTCGCCAGGATCCGGTCGTAGGCCGAAGGAGTCCCGCCGCGCTGCAGGTACCCCAGGATCGTCACGCGCGATTCCAGGCGCGTCAGCGCCTCCAGTTGATGCGCCAGATTCAACGTGTTTCCGCCATGCGCCGAATCCGAAAGCATCGAGTCCATCCTTCGTTTCTTCTCCGGCTTTTTTCCGGCTTTTGTCTTTTTCGATTTATCGGCCTTCCCGCCGCCTGCCGTCACAGCCTCCAACGGGATCGCGCCCTCAGCCACGGCGACGATGCTGAAGTGTTTGCCGCCGCGGTTTCTGCCGAGGATCGCCTTCGCTACTTTTTCCACGCTATAGGGAATTTCAGGAATCAGGATGACATCGGCGCCGCCCGCAACGCCGGCGCCGAGCGCCAGCCAGCCCGCGCGGTGCCCCATCGCCTCGACCAGGACGATGCGGTGATGGCTGTGCGCCGTGCTGTGCAGCCGGTCGATGGCTTCGGTGGCGATCCCAAGGGCCGTATTAAAACCGAAAGAGACATCCGTAAGGACCACATCATTGTCGATGGTCTTCGGCAGCGTGATGATGTTCAGCCCCTTTTGCATCAGGCGGAATGCGTTTTTCTGCGTGCCCCCGCCTCCGATGCAGACCAGCACGTCGAGATGGTTGCGGTGATAGTTTTCGACGATAGCGTCGGTCATGTCCATGTACTTGCCGCCGACCAGCATGCGATGCGGCTTATCCCGGCTGGTTCCGAGAATCGTGCCGCCGAGCGTCAGGATGCCCGAGAGAGCCTGCTCGTCCAGATCCATCGAGCGGTTTTCCATCAAGCCGCGGAAGCCGTCGCGGAACCCGATCAGCTCCATTTTGTAGTGCTCCTGCGCCGCCTTGCCGATTCCCCGGAGAACCGCATTCAAGCCGGGGCTGTCGCCACCGGCGGTTAAGACGCCAACCTGTTTGTTCATCAGGAAAACCTCCAATGCCGGCTAGAACAGCAAGCGGGTGCGGATGTTGCTGCCCAGCGATTCGATCTGCTTTCCTATTTCGCGCGAAACACTTCGTTCCACATCCATGATCAGGTAGCCTACGCCATTACGCGTGTTGTACGACTGGGCCTTGATATTCACGCTCATGCCCGCGATCAGGCCGTTGATGCGGCTCAGCACTCCGGGGACGTCCGTGTGAATGTTCAGAATGCGGTAGCTGTCGGCCATGGGAGGCAGGTGCACTTCGGGAAGATTCGCGCAACCGTCGGAGCTCCCGCTTTCCACATACGCGATCAACGCTTCCGAAACCTCCAAGCCGATATTCCGCTGAGCCTCTTCTGTGCTGCCCCCGATATGCGGCGTCAGGATTACATTGTCCAGGCCGCGCAGTTCCGACTCGAATGGATCCTTACCGGAATTCGGCTCGTGCGGGAAAACGTCCACGGCAGCTCCCGCCAGATGCCCCCGTTTCAGCGCGCCGTGCAGAGCGCCGATATCCACAACGGAGCCCCGGCTGAGATTCAGCAGATAGCTCCCTTCCGGCATCAGGTCGAGCTGCGCGTGGCCGATCATGCCGCGCGTGAGCGCAGTGTCCGGGACGTGCATCGTGACGAAGTCCGACAGCGTCAAAAGCTCGTCAAGCCCCGACACCTGGCGCGCGTTGCCGAGCGGAAGCTTTTTAACGATGTCGTGGAATACCACCTTCATCCCCAGGGATTCGGCCAGCAGACCGACCTGAGGTCCGATGTGGCCATACCCCACGATCCCGATCGTTTTGCGCCTTACTTCCATGCATCCTTTGGCCGACTTCTCCCAGCGCCCCCCGTGCAATTCCATCGAGCGCTGCGCCGCTCGCCGCGCCAGCATAATGACCTCCGCGATCGTTAGCTCGGCGACGCTTCGCGTGTTGCTGAAGGGGGCGTTGAACACGGCGACTCCGCGCCTGCTCGCCGCTTCCAGATCCACCTGATCCGTCCCGATGCAAAAGCATCCGAGAGCCATCAGCCGGGGCGCCGATTTCAGGACCCGTTCGCTGATCCGGGTTTTGGACCGGATGCACAAGACGTGCACATCGCGCAGCGCCTGAACCAATTGATCTTCGGTGAGTGCGCCGGCCTGCTTTTCTATACGACCGAATTTCCGGGACCGGAATCCCTCCTCCGCGACGGGATGAATATTTTCCAGTAGCAGTACGTTGCTCGCTTGACCGGGCGCCTGCTCTTCGGCGGGTTTCCCGACAGCCCTGGACCGGGGTTTTGCCGTTTTGCGTTTCATTTCCGGATCTCTGCCTCAGTTTTTATTTGAGTTGGATCTGCATGCACAGATTCATCGCCGGAGTCACTTCCTCGAAAATGGCCATCATCGACTCGATCAGATCCACGCCTGAAGACGATTTCACTGCCTTTTCCGGCATCGGGTAATACACCTGGAAGCCGGCCCACTCAGCCGGCGGCGCGCTTTTCAGCGCTTTCTTGAGGATGGCCATGCTGGGGAACTTGCCTTTGCCGATCGCCAGCCTGCGATCCCAATTCCCCGCCTCGACGCGAAATCCTTCGCGCTGCACCAGGCGCTTTAACTCGCCCGCCATCCCGCTCGAAGGCGTCAGGTTCCGGAGCAACCGGTGCCAATCCCAGTCGGGCTTCAACCCGATCTTGGGGAAGTCGGCAGGGGGCCGGATCATCCCGCGCTCAACGGAAAACCCGCATTTGAAGAGCCGCTCGTCGGAGTCGATCGTCAGGTAGAACTTGGAGCAACCAAAGCTGACTTTTGACGAAACAGATTTGGCGTCCCGGTTGGACCGCGGCAGGAAGCCGATCCATTGCCAGTAAACACCGCGCCCGAACCGCTCGGTCACGAAAGACTCCTGATACCGGGCCTCCAGCGCAAGTTTGAGAATGCGCGTGATCCGCTGATTTTCCTCCAGGTTGCCAACGTGGATGCCCTTTTGAAAATCGAGATACTCCGGCAGAAATCCGATTGCCGATCTGGGAAAGGGGCGCGCGATCTGTTTTTTCTGGGTCATAGCGCGACTAGAATAGCACGCCGGCAAATAAAAGCGTTCGGGAAATTGGAGCAGCCCTCAGCTGTCAGCGGTCAGAAGAACAAGGTCTTCCGCTGAGAGGCGGCGGGCACCGGCGCGAACGTTCATCTCCACCTGCTCCGGTTTGGTGGCTCCGGCGATGACGCTCGAAACGACCGGCTTGGACAACAGCCAGCCGAAGGCCGCTTCCAGCATGCTGCAGTCTCTTTCGGAGCAGAACCGCTCGAGTTTCTCGATCGTGTTCCAGTTCGCTTCCGTGTCATAGCGCCGGCCAAGGTCTTTCCAGGATGCGAAGCGTGTTCCCGCGGCGGGAACTTCGCCGCGCCGATACTTGCCCGTAAGCATGCCGCCGGCGAGCGGGAAAAACGGCAGCAGGCCCAGACCGTGAGTTTCCATTGCGGGCAACAGTTCCTTCTCGATCGCGCGCACCAGCAGGTTGTATTGATCCTGGCAGGAAACGAAGGCGCTGATCTTCTTTTCTGCGGAAATGCGTTGCGCTTCCACCACCTGCTCCGCTGGAAAATTCGAGCAGCCGATATAACGCACCTTCCCCTGCCGGATGAGATCGTCCAGCGCGCGCAGCGTCTCCTCGATCGGCGTAAGGGGATCCGGCTCGTGAATCTGGTAGAGATCGATCCAGTCGGTCCGCAGCCGCCTCAGGCTCGATTCCACCGCGGACACGATGTATCTGCGCGAAGCGCCCTTCATAGTGCCGGAGTCATCCATTGGTTTGCCAACCTTCGTAGCCAGCACAACGTCCTTGCGTCTTGCGCCGAGCACCGTTCCCAGGATGGTTTCGGAACCTCCCTTCCCGTAGATATCTGCGGTATCGAACAGCGTGATGCCGACGTCGATCGCCCTGTGGATCACCTTGCGCGATGGCTCGAGGTCGATCAGCATGCCGAAATTGTTGCAGCCAAGTCCCACTTCGGAGACAACCAGATCCGATTTACCAAGGTTTCTAGTTTTCATACAAAAATATTAACCCGGATTTCGGAGTGCGCAAGCGTGCTTGCGCTTTTCGCAGGTAATCTATGAGGTCGGCTTTCCAGAGCCATCCGATGCCATAAAAGCTAATTTTGTTGAGAATTTTCTATATGACGATAACAAGCCGGCGAGGACGCCGGCGCTCCCAGCGATGCCGGGAACGAGTCCATTGACTTGAGTTTTGAGACAGTCTCTGGGGAGTCGTCCTCACAGTCTATTTAAAAAGCGATAGCTATTCGGTGGCAAGCTGGATCGGGGAAGATGTAATCCGGTCGGCGGTCATGGCGTAGATGAACCCGTTCCGCAATTGCCACCAACCGCTGAAACGGCGTAGCGAATCGGTGCACTCCGCGGTCCATGTCTTCCATGAATCGCTTGCCCCACCGAAGTCAGGGCGGATGATGATGGACCTCGTATCCCGGCGCAAGCCTTCCCGCAACGATTTCAGCGCGGATTCCTTGGCGCACCAGATCAAATATGCGACAAGGCTTCGATCCTCCGGGCCGTTATTCAGAAGCTCGATCTCCTCGGGAGTGAAGTAATCCTGGAAAAACCGCACCTCTCGCGGCTCGATCTGCTCCGCATCGCAGCCGACCGAAAACTCAGGCGGGCCGACGACACAAAGTCCCACGCCATTGCTGTGGCTAATCGATATGGATACCTTGCCGGGCGAGCCGTCGCGGAAAGCCTCGGGCGCCCCGTCCGCTGCCGCGCGAATTTCCAGGGATGCCAGATCAAGATCCTTGCCGGACTGGTAGGCGCGAATGGTCTGTTTTGCCGTCCAGCGTCCAAGGCGCCAGTCGTTCCGGCGTTTCGGAAAACGGAATCCGGCCAGGATATCGCGTTCGGCGTGACTCAGCCATTCGTCGTGTTCCGGAATGTCCTCAAATTTTCGGCTAAGCCAGTAAAGGGAGTGGATCATGTGGGATTCGAGATTCGAGATTCGAGATTCGAGATCAATTTCGAATCTCGAATTTCGAATCTCGAATTATAGGCTTTGCTATTTCTTTGTATCCACCTGGAGGCCTCGCTGAATCGCCTCGAGCTGATCCGCCTGAATCGGGTCGGGCAGATCCATGGTCTGATAGCCGCGCAGGATCATTATCACATTGCCGTTGTTGTCGACCATCCTCACGTCATAGCTGCCGTCCGAATTGGATGCAACCACTGCAAAATGATCGGCATCCAGGGTGTTTTCGGGCAGCGCCGCGAGCTTGAGTTCACGGAAAGCATAGGGCAGCCCCAGGCGCGATTGCAGCGCCAGTCCCGTCAAGCTCGCCGTCTGGAAACACATCTCGATGAGCCTCGGAGAAGCGACCAGCGGCAGCCCGGCCGGCTCGTGGTTTGCCGGCAGGTTTTTCGCAAACAGACCGATCACACGCCCGTTTTTTCTCCACGCGGATCGGATCACCTGGTACGCGGGGCCGTGGAAAAACACACGGTACACCTCCGCTCCTTCGGCTCTCGGGCCTGCACCTTCTGCGGGGATATCGTTTTCCTTTCCGGCCCCATACGGGTTGAGCACAAGCCGTACCCGACCGGTAAAGTGCGTGGTCACCTCCGGCTCCGATTGTCCATGGAGCGTGCGGGACCCGACGAGGCTGCATTCCGCGATGATATCTTCTTTATCCATGCTGAACACCGCATAGACTGTCACTGCTCTTGGCTGGCCGCGATAGAACTTGAACGGGTTCACGAAATGCACGTTCTCCACGGCACCGACGAAACGATCGGGGAAGATCAGTTTTGCGGTTTCGGCCATCGCTTCAATTCCCATCACCCCCGGCAGTACCGGGGTCTGGTTGATCTGGTGATCGAAAAGGAACGGCTGCTTCGCGGGATCGAGCGTCGTCTGGACCATCAAACCGCTGAATAATCCCATCCCGGCGACTTCTCCGGTCATCACGCCGCCGGCGCGCAGCGCGCTTTGAAGAGGTCCGTCATTGTTCGTGTCCAACCCGCCCTGCGGATCGAATTCCTGCACCATGATTCCGAGCCTCTGCCCGATGACCAGTTCGCCGCAGGTGCCGGTCGTCAATTCCCGGCGCACGACGGGGATGCCGGCTTCGGGCGGCAGCATATCGATCCCTGCCTGCTTCATGATGGAAGGAATCGATCCCCTGGCTGCCATCCCGATCCCGCTCCAGGCGGTCCAGTCGATGGCGATGCCGCGGGTTTTTGGACGGCTCGTGCGGAAATTCGAAATGCATTTGCAGAGCAGGTCGTTGGCGGAGCTGTAATCTGTCTGGCCCTGGTTGCCGAACCGGCCGGCTACGGAGCTGAAGACAACGGCAGCGCCAACTGGCAGACTGCCCATGCTGGAAATCAGGTTGAACCAGCCGTCGCTCTTCACGTCGAAAACCAGGTCGAATTCCGACGGCCTCTTGTCCGCGACGGGGTGGCTGATTTCAAGCCCGGCGCCGTGCACCAGGACATCGATGCGTCCGTGGCGATCGGCGATTTCCTTGACCACGCCGGCTACGGCCGCATTGTCCATCAGGTCCAGGCAGCAATAATGCGCCGTCCCGCCGGCGTTGCGGACCGCATCCATTGCGGCCAGCGCGGCATGCGCACGCTCGAGCCCCGCAATCTCCCTGTCGACCATGACGGGGGTCGCGCGCTCTCCGCGGAGTTTCAGCCGCTCGAAGATATCTCGCTTCAGCGCTTCTCTATCCGTGTTCAGCCGGGCGATGTCCGAATTGCGCGGATCCGGCTCGGGAGTCAGGTCGAGCAGGTAGAACGTTCCGCCAGACGCTGCAGCCAGATCGGCCGTGATGGCCGAAACGATGCTGCCGGCGGCCCCGGTTATGACGAAAACAGAATCCCTATTCATCTGCAGCGCGGGATCTGTTTCTCCGGCCGGTTGTTCCGCGAGCCCGATCGTCCAGCGCTGCCCATCCCTGTAGCCGATTTCCACGGCGCCGGGATCGCGCAGCGTTTCATCGAGCAGAAGGTCGGCCAGAGCACTGGTCTTGCGGCTCTGCTCGAAGTCGACAACCTTGACGGTCGAGTTGCCCTTCTCACGCTTATATGCCTTGGTGAATCCAGTCACCGCGCCGCCCAGCGGATCCGCGGCACCAGCCGCGTCATATCCGTGCAATCCTCCGAGCCTCGTGGCTGAAATCAGGAATGTTTCCGGAGAACCGATCTGCTCATCCAGGGCCTGCATGGTTGTGAACAGCAGCTTCGCGCGGACGCGGGTCGCTTCGCGCCACTGCGCATGGCTCATGCCGGCAATATCGGGCTGGCTGTCGAGAGCCGGCAGCCAGTAAACGCCCTGGATCGGGCCTTCGGCTTTCCAGCCTTCGATGTACTTCGCCAGGAATTTCGCATCCGGCGCGCCGTCGATGACGAGCGCCTGAACGCCGAGCTTTTCCAGCCTGCCGATCAGAGCCTTCCCCACCCCGCCCTGGTCCGGCATCACGACGACGCGGCTGCCGGCCTTCAGAACAACGCCGGTGGACTTGCAGAGAGCCAGCGGCGGCCGGACTTGCGGCACGGGGATTCGACGAGGAACGGCGTTGGCCGCATCCATGCTGCCCGCGATCGCCGCGGACGCCGACGCCCCCTGCGCCGTCGACGCTGCCGGAGCCTCTGGTTGCGCCGCGGAAGATGTTGCGCCTTTCTTGAGCCCGGGCTTGCGATCGTACACAAACTGAATCGTGTGGGCCAGAGTCGGAAAGTCCCGGAGTTTGAGATTATCTTCGCGCGGAATGTCGTATGCAGCGCGGATGGCTGCGAACATCTCCGCCTGCTTCACCGTATCGATTCCAAGATCCGCTTCGAGATCCAGATCGAGATCGAGCATGTCGGACGGGTACCCGGTTTTCTCCGCGATGATTTTCAGAACCGTTTCCTTGACACCGTCGGATTCCTCGGTTTGAACGGGCACAGGAGGCGCAGCCGTCTCCACCGGGGTTGCCGCCGCCGCCGGAGCGGCGGCGACACGCTTTAAATCGGGCCTGCGATCGTAGACAAACTGGATCGTGTGGGCCAGCGTCGGGAAATCGCGGAGTTTGAGACTGTCTTCGCGCGGAATATCGTACGCCGCCCGAATTGCGGCAAACATCTCCGCCTGCTTCACGGTATCGATGCCGAGGTCGGCTTCGAGATCCAGATCCAGGTCGAGCATGTCCGGCGGGTATCCGGTTTTTTCAGCGATGATTTTCAGAACCGTTTCTTTGACACCATCCGATTCCAACGCGACGGCCTTGGCAGCCGGTGCAGGCGCCGAAGCAGCCGCAGGCTGCGAAAGCGACAGATCCGGTCGCCGGTCGTACACAAACTTGACCACGTGCGCCAGCGTCGGGAAGTCGCGGAGCTTGAGGCTGTCCTCGCGCGGAATGTCATACGCGGCGCGGATTGCGGCGAACATTTCGGCCTGCTTCACGGTGTCGATGCCGAGGTCGGCTTCGAGATCCAGATCGAGATCGAGCATATCCATCGGATAGCCGGTCTTCTCGGCGATGATCTTCATCACTTCCGCCTGGACGACATCAACGGCCGCGGGCTGCGGCGGCGCTGCAGGAACGACAGGAGTCGCGACTTGCGGAGCAGATGCCGGAACCGGCGCGGACGGCGTCAAATCCGGCCGCCGGTCGTACACAAACTTGACCACGTGCGCCAGCGTCGGGAAGTCGCGCAGCTTGAGGTTGTCCTCGCGCGGAATGTCATACGCGGCGCGGATTGCGGCGAACATTTCGGCCTGCTTTACGGTATCGATGCCGAGATCCGCTTCGAGGTCCAGGTCGAGGTCCAGCATATCCGTCGGATATCCGGTCTTCTCGGCGATGATCTTCATGACGTTTTCCTGGACGTCGTCTTTTGGACGAGCCGCAAGCGCCGGGGTCGCGACAACGGGCGCGGCAGCAGGCATTGTTTTCATCACGGGCGCAGATGCTACTTCCTGTGGAGCGGCCGCAAGCGAAGGCGTCGGCGGGAGAGCGGCTTGGGCTTCGTTGGATCCGTTGCCGTTTTCAATCCTTGTGGTCGGACCGTAGTCCTTGGCGCGGAGTGTACGCTGGACCACTTCCAATTCAGGATTTTCGTAGCCGGTGAGTTTCTTCAGCCAGTTATTCCAAGCCCGCGTATCTTCAATGCGATACCGATAGCCAAGCGCAGTCGGTGATTGCCGCTTGCCGTCCGGCGTGGGAGACCAGCGCAGCAGCGTCATGCAGATCTGGGATCCGAAGCCTGCGCCCAGCCGCAGCGCATAGCGCACCGGGTACTGGCCTCCTTTGGAGAGATTCAGCTGGCCCAGTTCCGGGTCCACTTCTTTGAAATTGGGGACAGGAGGAACGATTCCGGTTTCCAGGATCTTGACTGAAACGACATCCTCGATGCCGACGGCCATCGGGTGTCCGGTTGCACCCTTGGTGTTGGCTACGAGGATCTGGCCGGCCGCTTCCTTGAAGACATGCCGGAGGGCGAATACTTCGGCGGAAGCGCTTCCGCCGCGGGCGGGCGTATATGTTTCATGCGATACAAATACGGTTTCCGGCGCCATCTGGTAACGGTTCAGGCCCCAGTCCGCCTCGACATTGGAAACCAGTTTTTCCATGACGTGGCGGATGTGTTTCACGTCGAGACGCGTTCCGTGATATGCGCTGTTGGCGATCACGGATCCCAGGACCTGGCAGATGGGACGGACGCCGCGTTCGCGCGCCGCCTCGGCGCTTTCGAGCACGACGGCCGAGGCGCCCATGCCGATGATCAGGCCATGGCGCCGGCGATCGAACGGCGTGGCTTCTTCTTCAACGATTTCGCCGGTCGCGGCCGATCCGGAGGCAAGGAAGCCGGAACCGAACCAGCCCATCAGGTTGTCGGACGTAATGTCGTCGGCAGAAACAATGATCACGCGCCGGCAACGTCCGGTGCGGATCCAATCGCTGGCGAGGGCCACGGCCTGAGTCCCGCTGGCGCAGGCGCCGTTGGTGGCCGTATTCGGGCCTCGCGCACCGATGTATTCGGCGAATTGTGAATGGCCCATGGAGAGCACGCGGAACAGGAATCTGCGATCGAAGTGGTAGCGATTTTCCTCGATCTCTTTTCGCAGCTCGCCCATGCGCTGCTCGATCTGTTCGGCGATGCCGTTGCCGCCGCCCGAGCGGCGTGCCACGGCATACAATCGGTTCAGTTCTTCCAGGCGTTCGCGTCGTGCGCGGTCTTCGTAGAAACCGGAGATGATCTCAGCGTACGAGTCGCACCCCGGGAAAGCGGATGTGAACAGGATACCCGTATCGTCCCTGATTTCATCAGGCAGCTGCCAGCGGTCGGGCAGATAGGTTCCCTTGGTTGTGGTTTTGTAGCGCATGACCAGGGGAATTCCGGCGTCACGCAGCGCGTCGATGCCGGCGCCGATGGCGAGTTTGGTAACGCGGTCCAGCGCAGGAAGGCGGTCCTCCGGGAAACCGAAATCGCGGATCAGATCGAAATCTTCGGCTCGGGCCGCCAGCTTGATCACATCGGCGGTGCTCTCGATGGTCTCAAACCTTCCCTCGCCAGTCTCACTTTTCACCAGGCGCGTGATGTTCTTATCCGCCATCTGCAGGCGCAGGTTCATGGGGATAGGCTTGATGAAAACGTCGCCGCGCAGCATCCGATCCACATTCGAATCGCTGAAGACGCCGTCCACGCCGGGCAGTCCAAGGGAAGCGCCCGTAATGCAGATATCCACGGGAGCCTGCACATGCTGGCCGCCGGAGTAGATTTGGAATCCCTTGTCCATGAATTCGACGAAAAGTTTGCCTAGTTCATTGAAGCGGTTCTCGGCCTCCGCGGCCGGACGGACCGGCGGGACAAGCGGTTTTTCAATCCTGTAGGAAGGAGCGGGCGCTGGAGCCGTGACTGTCGCGGCCGCGGCTGGCGGCGCAACGGCCGGCCCGCTCTCGCGGACCTCAACGATGGGCTCTTTTTTAATCTCGCCGAAACCGAGGCCGGCGGCATAGAGGCCGCAGAGCGCAAGGTTCAGCGAAGCGGCATCGCCGATCCGCGGATGGTTGGTGAACAGAGAGACGACGCCTTCGCGATCGCCCAGAACGTCTTCCACAAACCCGTAGAGTATCCGCTTCGGGCCCATTTCGACAAAAACGCGCGCACCGGCGTTGTACAGTGTGTTGAGGCCCTTGATGAATTGGACGGGAGAGGACACCTGCTTGCCCAGCAGGGCGATCATCTCGGGAACGACATTCGGCCCCATGGGATAAAATTCGCCGGTGACGTTGCTGATGATCGGCACTTGCGGCGGGCAAAGCCCCATCGTGCTGAGGATTTTCGCGAGCGAATCCCCGGCCGGGGCTACGATGCGCGTGTGGAACGCATGGCTCACCTGCAGCTGGCGCGCCACGTATCCGGCGTCGCGCACGGCCACCATTGCCTTTTCGACGCCCGTGGTCGAGCCGCCGATGACAGCTTCCTTGGAGCTGTTGATGTTGGCGACAACCACATAGTCGTCGACCGTGTTCAGTACTTCCTGGATTTTGTCAATGGGACCGAAAACGGCGGCCATCAGGCCGTTGTCTTCCAGCGCGCAACGGGTCATTTCGTTGCCCCGCGCGCTCACCGCCTTCAGGGCCATGTCGAAGGAAATAGCGCCGCTAGCCACCAGGGCTCCGTATTCGCCGAGGCTGTGCCCCATCACCATGTCGGGGGCGATGCCGTAAGCGCCGATCAGGCGCGCCAGCGCCGTCTCGGTTGCGAGCACTGCAGGCTGAGTAATGGCGGTTTGCTTCAAACCGTTTTCGGCAGCGGCCAGAGCGGCTTCGTCGGATTCGTCGAGGTAAATGCAGCTCGTCAGGGTTTTGCCGAGCAGCGGTTCCATCGTGCGATCCGCTTCCTCAAAAATCTTCGTGACGATCGGTTCGGTATCGCGGAGCGAACGGATCATGTTGACATACTGCGATCCCTGCCCCGTGAAGAGGAACGCCACTTTGGGGGCCGGTCCCTTACCGAGATAGATCCCTTTCGGACGCAGTGCTTTCCAGCGCGCGGGCTGATTCTCTTCGAAAGCCTTGATCGCTTTTCCTATTTTGTCGGCCAGCTCCGCGGCATTGCCGTAATCGATCGCGAGGCGTACTTCCGCGCGAAGATCCGATTCCTGAGGCGGCGCCGGAACGGGCGCTTTGCCGGCCATGGCTTCCTTTTGCAGTTCCTGGAGGCGTTGCATCAATCCCGCCTCGGAGCTCGAGCCGATGACAAGGGCACCACGCAGCGGCGTCTTGAGATTCACCGCCTGACTCGCAGCCGATTCGACGCTCCCGACCGCAACCGTGGCTTTTCGCTCCCCGGCAATCCGTCCGGGGATGTATTCTTCCAGCACAACGTGGAAATTGGTGCCGCCGAAGCCGAAAGCGCTCACGGCCGCACGACGAGCCTGGCCCGGTTTCACATCCCACGGTCTCAGTTCCGTGTTCACACGGAACGGGGAATTTGCAAAATCGAAATTGGGGTTAGGCCGAACAAAGTTCAGGCTCGGCGGGAGTTCCCGTTCCTTGAGCGCATAAGCCGCTTTAAATATGCCGGCTGCGCCCGCGGCGCTTTTCAGATGCCCGATATTGGATTTTACCGATCCCAGCGCAACGGAACCGGCAGGCAGGTTGAGCTCCTGAAAGACCTCTATGAGTCCCTGAAGCTCTGCGGCATCTCCAACCGGTGTCGACGTGCCGTGTCCCTCGATCATATCTCCGGGAGAAAGCGTTACGCCGGCATTCTGCCACGCGCGCCGTACGCAGAACTTCTGCCCAACCGGATTCGGCGCGGTAATGCCCTTCCCTTTACCGTCGCTGGAGCCGCCAATGCCGCGAACGATCGCGTAGATCTTGTCTCCATCGCGCTCAGCGTCGGCCAACCGCTTCAGCAGAAATGTCGCGGCGCCTTCGCCCATCACGAACCCGTCGGAACCTTCGGCGTAAGGCCGGCTTCCGGTGGCGGACAGTGCCCCGATCTTGCAGAACTTCACATAGCTGGACGGGCTCATATTCGCATCGATTCCGCCTGTCAGGACGGTATCGTATTGCTCGGCAACGAGTCCCTCGATCGCGGCTGTCATGGCAGCGATGGTGGAAGCGCAGGCAGCATCCGCAACAAAATTGGGGCCTTTGAAGTCATAGAGAGAGGCGATGCGTCCGGCAACGATATTGGCAAGCTCTCCGGGCATCGTGTCTTCCGTAATCGCGGGCAGCTTGCGCCGGACGCCTTCGAGGAGCTGTTCCATGATTTGTTGTCGCACCTGCTGGGGCAGAGCGGAGAAACCCGCGGACTTGACGAGTTCATCGGCAATATCCGGGAAAAGAATCCTGACAGCGGAGTAAAGATGCACATCGCCGGACATGGCATTGCCATAAATGACCGCCGTGCGCTCTGCATTCAGCGGCCGAGCGGGATACCCGTAATCGCTTAAAGCCTCGCGCGCCGTGATTACGGCCCATTTTTGTGTTGGATCCATCGCCTGGCTGACTCGCGGAGGGATGGGAAGCTTCCACTTCAGCGGATCCCACTCCCAATCGCGGACCCAGCCGCCTATTTTCGAATACGATTTATCAGGGGCTTTCGGATCGGGGTCAAAATACAGTTTGGGATCCCAGCGTTCCGCATCCACATCCGTAATGCTGTAACGGCCTTCCCTGATGTTCTTCCAGAATGTCGGCGCATTCGGCGCGTCTGGCATCAGGGCCCCTATGCCGACGATGGCAACAGCTTTCTCTGCTGCAGGTACTCTCATTATGGTAATGCCTCCGGAATTTCTATAATTCGCACAACTCGTGGCTGCCTTTTATCCCGAAACCCTTTCGTACAGGACATCCGCGACATAGTCCATATCCTGAATCAGTCCTGCCTGGGCGCGATGTATCTGCGGGATAAACATTTTCTTTTCGAGGCTTGCGGCATCGGAATCGGGGATCAATCCGCCGATCCAACGGATCCCCTCGCTGACCACTCTCATGGCTGCATCGCGAGCGTATATTCTGCTCATCGCGGCCAGATGATTCATATTGAAGCGGGGGTGGGTCTTGGCATTCAAGGTTCCCTGGAAGGCGCGGGCCGCGCGTCGCGCAAGGCTTGCAGATCCCTCCGCATGGGCGATCAGTTCGCCCAATCGGAAGAGGATATGCTGGTGGCGCGTCAGCCGCTGCGCTCGAGCCACCTCGAGGAGTTCCGCGACGCCGTGCAGGCAATACCCGATCGTCTGCGCGCCCAGTTTGTCATTCTGCTTGTGAAGATCTTCGAGCTGGCGCGCCATATCATGATAGAACCGGCCGTGCGTCTTGAGGTGTGTCTGCCAGCGATCGCGGGAGATCGTCATTTCCATGATTTCCGATGTTCCCTCATAAATGCGCGTGATGCGGGCATCGCGTTTGATTTTTTCCACCATGTACTCGCGGGTATATCCGTATCCGCCCAATGCCTGGATAGAAGCATCCGCAGCAAGGTTTCCCGCCTCTGTGGCCAGGTATTTCGCGATGGCGCCCTCGGTATTCAGGTTGGTGTCCTCGCTGTCCAGACGTTCGGCTGTTTCCTCGATATAGGAGCGGCCGGCTTCGAGAAGCACGGCATTCGGAACGATCAGCTTATGCGTATACCCCTGTTTTTCGGAAAGAGGAGCGCCGCCCTGGATGCGGCCTACAGAGTATGGGATCGCGCGGTCGAGTGCCGCCCAACCGGCTCCAAGCCCGAATGCGGCCACCATCAGGCGCGTGTAGCCGAATACCAGCTGGGCCTGAATAAGTCCCTGCCCCTCTTTCAGGCCGAGCAGACGCTCTGCGTCGACATAGACGCCTTCCAGGGAAACGGTTGCTGTGTTGCTGGCCCGGATCCCGTGCTTGTCTTCAGGCTTTCCGTGGCTGAGGCCGGGGACATCTTTTTCAACGATAAACCAGCTGGGACCTCCCGGAGCCTTCGCGAGCACCGAATAGAGGTCGGCGAATCCGCCGTTGCTGATCCATTGCTTGTTGCCCGTGATTTTGTAGCCTTTGACGTTTCCGTCCTCGATCACAGGTTCTGCCACCGTGCGAAGGGCGCCGAGGTCACTGCCGGCTTCCGGCTCCGTAGCGCCATAGGCCATGAGAAGTCCTTCCTGGCCGATGCGCGTCATCCAATGCTTTCGCTGCTCATAGGTACCGCCATAGACAATGGGGTCGCTGCCAAGGAATGTTGCGAAAATTCCGGTGGCGACGCCGAGGTCCACGCGCGCCAGTTCCTCGCAAATCCTGTAGATATCAAACGCCCCGGCGCCCATTCCCTCGAACTCCTCCGGAATGAACAATAGCTGGATGCCCAGCCCCGGCCCGCACATCTCTTTAACGATCTCATAAGGGAATTCATCCTTGGCATCGAGCTCCAGGAGTTTTTTCTCCGGCAGATGAGCGGCCGTAAAATCCTTAAGTGATTCCAGCGTCAAATCGAGTGTTTCTTTATCAAATCCTTTGTTCATCATAGGTTCCGTAGATTTCGTTTATACCCTGCTGCTTCTGCTCCCTCCGTCACGCTTGCAAAAGCAGCGCACCCCAATGCATCCCGGCACCGAAAGCGACCATCAGCACGAGATCGTCCTTGCGAATCCGGCCGGTGCGCACACACTCATCCCACAGCAGAGGAATAGTAGCGGCTGTAGTATTACCGTATTTGTGGATATTTTGGATGGTTTTTTTGTCGGGAAGGCCTAACATTTTTTGAACGCGCTGGTTGATGCGCTTGTTGGCCTGGTGCATCAAGACTATGGACACATCCTCAAGCTTTAGGTTGTTTCGCTCCAGTATCTCTTTCGTTACCTCCGTCATGCAATTCGCGGCGTTTCTGAAAACGTAGGTTCCGTTCATGATGGGGATATGGTCCCCTCGTTTGATCTGTTCGCAGTCGACGTAAGGCCTGTGCCGGAATCCAACGCCCGGGACGAATATTCTTTCCCAATCGGCACCGTTAGTGCGGAGGATACAATCGAGAACACCTCGCTTGCCGTCCTCTTCGGCCTTGATGACCACAGCGGCGCCCGCGTCTCCGAAAAGCACCGTTACGTTTCGGAAGCGGGTGTTCCATTCGTACTCTTCGGGAGTCGGGGGGGTGCTGCATTGACCGTACATATATCTATAGTTATCCGGCGTCCAGGGCATGAAACCCGTGTGCGCCTCGGCACCGACCAAGAGCACCGTTTTGGCCATTCCGGCCCGAATTTGGGCGTTTGCGAGCTGCATTCCATAGATAAAGCCAGCACACTGCTGCCGGATATCGAAGCAAGGGACGTTTTTCAATCCGAGCTTCGCCTGCAGGAGACCCCCGCATCCGGGGAAGAAATGGTCGGGTGTCATGGTGGCAAAAATTATAAGGTCGAGATCGTTTTTGTCGATGGCGGCAAGCTTGAGGGCCTCAGTGGCCGCGGCAAATCCGAGATCAGACGTAGAGGTGCCCTCGTCGACGTAGTGCCGGGCTTCAACTCCACTCCGTTCCCTAATCCATTCGTCGCTTGCGTCCATTATCTTGGACAGCATCTCGTTTGTAACGCGGTGAAGAGGTATAGCAGATCCGCTCCCCACGATGACCGCTCGAACCATACAACATCCTCTCTTTCGAACAAAACCGACCTGAGATTGTAGCATGCCGCAGAGTCTTAGTCTTGGAGAGATTCAGTCCCAGCCAATTTTGCCATTCGTAATTTCGGTGACAGGCTACTAAACCTCGAAATTACGCACAGGCGGAATGAAGTTTCACCAGGCGGCAATTTCGAGGTTTAGTAGCCTGTCACCGAAATTGGGATATTTTGTGATCAAGGTGGGCCAGTTTTTCCTCCAGCAGCGTGCGGTATCGTGGATTGCGTGCATCGTCGATCTCATGGAGTACTCTGGAGCGTTGCAGGAGCAGATCCTCGAGTTTGCGGCGCTTCTCGGCTTCCGCACCGGGGAGGCCGTCTTCGACAATAACGCCTGACTCGTTGCCAGCTTCTTCTATTTGAATTTCAATGGATTTGCTTTCCCACCCTCTTGCCATTCTGAATCCACTAAAAAACAGGATAGGAGCCCAGTACTTTGAAGTACGGGGCCATCTCCCGAAGATGGCGGAAAGCATGGAGGCATTCCCGGGTTCGCGCATCGATTTGCAGGTCGAGGTAGAACTGGTATTCCCACGGCCTGCCGCGAATGGGACGGGATTCGATCTTGGACAGGTCGATATTTCTCAGGGCAAAAACCGACAGGGCCTTAAATAGCACTCCGGGCTCGCTTTTCAGGCCGAACACGATGCTCGTCTTTATTCCGCCTCGAGGGAAGTTGCCTCGCCTCGACAGCGCAAGAAATCGCGTGTAGTTCTCCGGATCATCTTCGATGCCACGGCGCAGAATCTTCATCTCATAAATATGCGCCGCGTCCTCTGAAGCGATCGCAGCCGCCGTCCGCAATTTACTATCTCTTATGAATTTAACGCTTCCCGCGGTGTCGTAGAAAGACACCTTTTCGATGGTCTTAAGGCGGCGCAGAAGCCGTTTGCACTGCTCCAAAGCCGCGGGATGAGAATAGACCTGTTTTATCTGCCGGAGCCCGGTGCCGGGATGCACGATGAGATGGTGCTCGACGCGCAGGGATGTTTCGGCAACGATTTCCAGCGGGTGCCGTGCAAGCAAATCATAATTCTGATGAATGCTCCCGGCGAGCGTATTCTCGATCGGAATGACACCGCATTCTGCCTTCCCTCGAACCACTGCATTGAAAACATCTTCGAAGGAAAAACAGGTACTCGATTCTATCCCGGACCCGAATATCTTCCGGCCGGCATGCTGGCTGAATGATCCCGGCTCACCCTGAAAAGCGACCCGTGTGCCCGGACTTACATGGAGATATTTCTGAGACATAGGACTGATTCAAATTACGATTGACGAATGACGATTGACGAATGACGTATGGGTCCAATCGTCAATCGTCAATTCGTATGGTTTTGTTCCTTATGCGCCTCTAAGGCCGACTGATACTGAATCATTTTATTGAGGGCGTCGACGTAGGCGCGAGTGGTAGCATCCACAATATCGAGGCTGGCCGCTTTGCCTATGAAGGATGCCTTGCCAAAATCCACCTTTACAAAGACTTCGCCTACCGCATCCGCGCCGCGCGTAACACTGTGCACGGTAAATTCGACGAGTTTCCCTTCGACACCGGTAATCCGGTTGACGGCTTTTAACACCGCATCCACCGGGCCGTCTCCGATGGCGGAATCCTGAATGAGTACCCCCTCCTTCTCCAACGCAACGGTTGCCGTGGGGATGATATGCGTGCCGCCAAGCGACTGTAATTTCTTGACCTTGTATGTTGTTGGAGCAATCCGCAGCGCATCACGGACCGTCACGATGAGATCTTCGTCAAATACCTCTTTTTTTCGGTCCGCAACCTGCTTGATCAAGGTATACGCCTTCTCCAGTTCCGCTTCGCTCAGGTCGAAGCCTAATTCCTGGTACTTCTTCTTGAGCGCATGCCGTCCGGAATGTTTTCCCATCACCAGTTTGCTTTCCTTGATACCCACATCCTCCGGACGCATAATTTCATAGGTCAGCTTTTCTTTAATGACACCGTCCTGATGAATTCCAGCCTCATGCGCAAAAGCATTTCTGCCCACGATCGCCTTATTCGGCTGGACGATCATTCCGGTCAGGTTTGTCACCATGCTGCTGGATGGGAATATTTCTTCCGTATTGACTCCCGTTTCAATGCCAAACAGATCCTTGCGCGTCTTCAGAGACATCACGATTTCTTCCAACGACGCATTGCCGGCACGTTCGCCTATTCCGTTCACGGTGCATTCCACCTGTCGGACGCCATTTTGGATGGCGGTCAGGGAGTTGGCGACCGCCAGTCCCAAATCGTTATGGCAGTGTACCGATAAAATGGTTTTTCCGATATTGGGCACGTGAGCGCGGAGGTATTTAATGCGCTCGGCGTATTCCTCCGGGACGGTATAGCCTACGGTGTCGGGAATATTGACCACATTGGCCCCCGAAGCGATCACCGCTTCCACCACTTTGCAGAGGTAGGAGAGGTCGGAACGCGTGGAATCTTCCGCTGAAAACTCGACATCGGGACAGAGAGATTTTGCGTAGGTAACCATTTGACGCGCCTCTTCGAGCACATCGTCTCTGGTTTTTTTCAACTTATACTTCAAGTGAATATCCGATGTTGCTATAAACACATGAATTCTCGGCTTTGCCGCGCCTTTGACCGCAGCCCAACAGCGATCGATATCCCCCTTGCTGGCTCTCGCCAGTCCCGCAATGGTGATGGTCCGAATCTTCTCCGCGATGCTGCGAACGGACTCGAAATCACCATCGGACGAGATAGGAAAACCGGCCTCAATCACGTCAACCCGCAATCGTTCTAACTGCTGCGCCAGCATCAGCTTTTCGCTGATGGTCATGCTTGCGCCCGGAGATTGCTCGCCATCTCTTAACGTAGTATCAAAAATCAGCACTCGTTCTGTCATGCTCGAATCCTTTCGCAATTTTTTTTGAATGCCTGCCTCGAACCTGGGGGCTTAAAGGAGGCCGCCAAGAAGAGGCATAAGAAGGGGGAGTAGGAGGAGGCAGAAGATGAGATCCGTCCGAACAGGCCCGTGCAGCCTCATTACCCTGAATCCGTCGATCGTTGATACCTGCATGCTTCGTATCTTAGACCGGCACTGACGATTGTCAAGTCAAAATGACGAATAACGACTGACGAATTACGAATGAAAACCCGGCTGTCAGATAAGGCAAACTTCTGCCTTGGTTGACTATGGAAGAGAACATAGCCAGAGGATCACGCCAGCAGCCCAAACCGCAAACGTATGCTTCAATTCGTAACTCGTAATTCGTCATTCGTAATTACGAAATGTAGGACGCATTGATGTCCACGTACTTATGGCTCAGATCGCAGGTCCAGACGCGGGCCGCGGCGTGACCGTCGGCGAGATCGACCTCGATTTGAAGATCCTTAGCCTTCATGGCTTTTTCGGCCCGGGCACGTGTCGCGCTGACCGGGGTTCCATTGCGGAAGATGGGGATTCCATTCAGGCTCAGGGTGATCCGCTCGGGGTCAAACGGCACGCCGCTGTATCCAACGGCACACAGGATCCGTCCCCAGTTCAACTCCTCGCCATAGAGCGCCGTTTTAACCAGCGGGGAGTGTGCGATGGTTTTTGCTACTTTGCGCGCGGCTTCAAAATCGGCGGTCCCCCGCACCTGGATTTCCACGAACTTGGTGGCTCCTTCCCCATCCCGGGCGATGCTTCGGGCAAGCTCCTCGCAAACCATTTCGAGCCCTTTTTCGAAATAGGATGTGGAACGATGATCCGAAACGGCAGCGCCGGAAGCTCCGTTTGCCAGAATGGCCACGGTATCGTTCGTGGATGTGTCGCCATCCACTGTCAGGCAGTTGAATGTTCGATCTATGGCGTGGCGCAGGATTCGGTTCAATTCACGGGGAGGCACTTGCACGTCGGTTGTGATGACGGCGAGCATGGTGGCCATCTGCGGGTGAATCATACCGGACCCTTTCGCCATGCCGCCGATCCGTACCGTCTTGCCGCCGATGCGCCCTTCCACCGCGATTGATTTCTCGTGCGTATCGGTGGTCATGATTGCGCGTGCCGCCGCCGCACCGCCTTGCGAATTCAGCGCCGAGGCCGCGGCGGCGATTCCCTTCAGGAGTTTGGGCACGGGCAGATAGCTTCCAATGACTCCCGTGCTCGCTACCAGAACCTGGGACGGCTCGATACTGAGATGCGACGCCAGGCACTGCGTGCTGAGCACCGAATCGTGCATCCCGCGCTCTCCCGTGCAGGCATTGGCACAGCCGGAATTGATCAGAACGGCACGCATCCGTCCTCGCGAAATTTTCAGGTTTTCCCTGCTCAGAACCACGGGTGCAGCCTGCACCCGATTGAGCGTGAAGACGCCTGCCGCAGAGGCTGGCTGAGATGAAAACACGACGGCGAGATCGAGCCCTTTTTTCTTGATCCCTGCCGATATCCCGGACGCAAGGTATCCTTGCGGAGCGGTAACACCGCCCTTAATGATTTGCCAGCCGCTTCCGGCCGCCGATTTGGAACGAGGATTACGAGCAGTCATATGTGCAAGACCATGGCGAGTTCATCGCATTTGCTGAATTTGGGACAATGAAAACATTCGTTATAGACCTTCAACGGCAACGTGCGCGGCTCCACCTGAAAAAATCCAAACCGCGCAAAAAATTGCGGCTCATAGGTAAACAGGAAAACCTGTTCGATCTCCAGTTCCCGTGCTTCGTCGAGCAGTAGCTCGACGAGGGCTGTGCCGACGCCCCTGTGCGTCACCTCGGGCGCCACTGCAAGAGCGCGTATTTCCGCAAGATTCTCCCAATAGATGTGGAGCGCACCGCAACCCAGCAAGCCGGTCGAGGCGGAAGCCCCGGCCGCAATGCTGTAATCGCGCAGGTTTTCGTACAACTGCAGCTGCGTCTTGGGCAGCATCTGCTGCCTTTCGGCGTAGTGGTTGATAAGCCGGAACATTTCCTTCACGTCCGACACGCCGGCCTTCCGGACAGCGGTGTGCCGGCCGGGAGAGGGATCTATCGCGCGAAGTTTTGCTTTTTCCGGCATCGGCAGGCTCCCGTCAGGCTTGTTTGCCTGCTTCCGCAGCTTCCACATCGCCTAAAACAGCGTCCAGCGTCTTCAGGAACTCGTCTATATCGCCCTTTGTAATTATAAATGGAGGCAAGAGTCGCAGCACGGTGTCGTGCGCCGCGTTGGCGATGATTCCCTTTTCCAGGAGGCGATTCACCACATCCTTGGCCTGGCTTCCAATCTGGATGCCGATCATCAGGCCCATGCCCCGGATCTCGCCGATCAGGCGATGCCGCGACGATAGTGTCTTGACGCCCTCGACCAAATATTGTCCAAGATCTTTGGCCCTGGCGATCAGCCCGTCCTGCTCGATTACGTCCAACACCTCCAGCGCCAGTCTGCACGCCAGCGGACCCCCGCCGAACGTCGTGCCATGGTCGCCAGGCTTCAGGCTTTCGGCCACACGCGCATTCCCGAGCATTGCGCCGAGAGGATACCCGGCAGCGAGGGATTTGGCGAGGGTGATCACGTCGGGTTTGATCCCGTAGTGTTCGAAGGCAAAATATTTCCCTGTCCTGCCCAGCCCGCATTGAATTTCGTCCGCAATCAGCAGAGCGTCATAGCGGTCGCACAGCGCGCGCGCAGAGCGCACAAAGTCCTGCGGTAAAGGAACGATTCCGCCTTCACCCTGGACGGGCTCGATGACAAGAGCGCAGACGCGGTCCGAAAAGGCCTTTTCCAGAGCCGCGGGAGTAAACTCCTCGATGATTTCGATATCCGGAATCAGCGGCCTGAAGGGCGCCTGATACTGCTCCTGGCTGGTAATGCTGAGGGCACCCAGGGTCCTGCCGTGAAACGAATTCTTCAGCGTCAGAATCAGAGATTTATTATCCCGATTCCTGGCATGTCCATAGGCGCGGGCAATTTTTAGAGAGGCCTCGATCGCTTCCGTGCCGCTGTTGGTGAAAAAAGCCCTCGCCATGCCCGAAACCTCGACCAGTCTTTTTGCCAGTAGTCCCTGATAGGGATGATAAAAGAGATTCGAGTTGTGGATCAGGCGCTGTCCTTGCTCCACGAGGACGCGAACGATGCGCGGATGGCTGTAGCCGAGAGAGTTGACCGAAATTCCGGCCAGGAAATCGAGATAGCGCTTTCCGGAAAGGTCGTACACGAACGCGCCCGATCCGTGAGAACAATACAGCGCCGCTCGCTTGTAAGTGGAAAAGAGATACTTCTGTTCGAGAGACTGAATCTCCTCCGGAGTGAGTTGATAATCAGCGGTTGCCATGAATTTTTGTCCCCTCTCTTCCTTTTTCGAAATTAGTCAATATGTCAGGGCTGGCGCCTGGCAGGATATACACGGAATCGACCCCGGCCTCGACGGCTTCCAGGCAGGAAGACGTCTTCGGCAGCATGCCGCCCGACAGGATGCCTCGGGCGCGAAGATCGAGGATTTCCGATTTTCCCATGGTTCGAAGCACGGAACCGTTCTCATCCCTCACACCCGGAACATCCGTGAGATATATCAGCGCGTCGCATCGGGTGCCCGAAGCGCAGGCAGAGGCCATCTGGTCCGCGTTGACGTTGTACAGCTGGGAGTCCGCTCCGAGGGCGATGCTGGAAACAACCGGCACAATGCCCGACCCGAGGACGAGTTCAAAAAAAGTCCGGTTTACCTCCGTCGGTTTCCCCACAAATCCGATTCCGTCCGGATTTCCCGGAAGCTCCGAGAGGCGGACACAGCGGACGGCGCCCGCATCGGCACCGCAGATTCCCAGAGCCCTGGTCCCGAGCCGGCTCATTTCCGCGACAATTTTCTTATTCACCTCGCCGGCCAGCACCATCACGGCGACGCCAAGCGTTTCGGCATCCGTCACGCGCAATCCGTCGATGAAGCGCGACGTCATCTGCAGCTGCGACAATCGACGGTTCAGGCTCTTGCCGCCGCCGTGCACCAGGATGACTTCATGCCCGCGGGCCGCCATAGCGGAAACCTGCGCCAGAAGTTTTAGGCGAATTTCCGTTTCTTCCAGAATGCTTCCGCCCAGTTTAATTGTGATTCTCAATCTCTTTCCCTCACAACAGGCCCGTCTGCTCTTCAAGACCGTGCATCAGGTTGAAATTCTGGACCGCCTGTCCCGACGCCCCTTTCCCCAGGTTATCGATAGCCGAGAAAATGATGCCGCGGCGCCCCTTGTCGGTCAGCCTGTAGCTGATATCGCAATAATTCGTGTGCTGTACGGCGCGCAATTCAGGCAGGCGCACACCGCCCAGGATCCTCACAAACGGCCGGTTGGCATATCGCTGCTGGTACTGCGCCTCGAGTTCGGCGACGCTGACCGGCTGCTGGAACTGCACGTAGATCGAAGAGAGAATGCCTCGATTCACCGGCAGCAGGTGCGGCACGAACGTAAAATTATTCAGGTCCCAGCCGAGTTCCTGGCACATTTCAGGCGCGTGCCGGTGCATGACGGGGTTGTAGGGACGGAGGCTTTCCGCGACTTCCGAGAACATGATTTCCGCTTTCACGCCGCGCCCGGCGCCGGTGACTCCCGACTTGGAATCGCTGATGACGTGCGAACCGATCTCCAGCATCCCCGCCCGAATCAGCGGGAGCAGCGCCAGCGTGACCGACGTCGGATAGCAGCCCGGATTGGCGATCAGCCGCGCGGGCGCGATCGCCTTGGCATTCCATTCGGGAAGCCCGTAGACCGCTTCGCGCAACAGCTCCGGACTTGCGTGCTGGAATCCATACCAGGAGGAATAGCTTTCGACATTCTTCAGGCGGAATGCGCCGCTGAAATCGATGACCCGGATTCCCAGCGCCAGCATCTTCGGGACCAGGTCGTAGGACGCCTTGTCCGGAGTGCAGAGAAATACGGTATCCAGCTGCAGATCCTTGATGCGTTCCGGTTCCGGAGGAAACGTCATTAGGTTGCTCACGCCGCGCAGGCGCGGGTGAATATCCCCCAGTGGCTTCGCGCCGATTTCCGCCGCATCCATTGCCGCGGCGAATTCCATGGCAGGATGCGACGCGATGATCCTGATTAACTCCAGTCCGGCATACCCACTGACACCGACCACACCTACTTTGAATTTCATTCCGACAGCTCCTGAATTCTTTCCAGCAATTTCTTTCCCATGCTGCTCTTGCGCAAGAGAATAAAAACCGTATCGTCGCCGGCAATAGTGCCCAGCACTTCGGACCACTGCGCGGCGTCAACCACCACGGCGACCGAGTGCGCGTTGCCCGGAGACGTCTTGATCATGACGATGTTGTCCGAGACGCCGGTGCGTAACACATATTGTGCAAAGGCACGGCGGAGCACTTCATCCGGCGGGCTGGAAATCACTTCGCCGGAAATCTGATAGCTGCCGCGCACCTTCACCAGTCCGAGTTCGCGGATGTCCCGGGACAGGGTGGCCTGAGTCACGCGGATGCCTTCCTTTTCGAGGAGAGAGGACATCTCTTCCTGGCTCCGGATCAGGCCGCTCCGACACATCTCCAATATTCGTCCCTGCCTTGCTATTTTCATAGACAGCCCTAACGCATATTTATACATAACATGGATTAATTATGCAATAGCGAATTCATTTCCAAACCGCATTCTTGCCGGGCGCTCGGCTACTGTCGCATATTTTTTGCGCCCGGCGGGCGCCCTGGCAGTGCGGCAGCTTGCTGCCGCTATTAAGAACATCCCGATTTTCAAGGATTCGCGAAAAGCGGCATAAGCAATATTATCGGGGTCGGTATCGATTGGGCTTTTCGCCTCCCGATTTCGACTGCGACCCCGATTCCGATACCGACCCCGGTCGACCAGGCGATGCCAGACTGGTTATTCATGGATCGAGACAAACATGACGGGAGTCCACCGGGAATGACTCCTGGCCTGTCAAGCTTTGACACCCGCCCCGATAGAGCCGGGGGGGGATCTCTCAACACATTCGAAAAATTATTCAGAATTAGCTGTCCTCGGCGGGATATAGCCGGCAAACGGAGCAGCCAAGGCAAAAAGGCCATTTGATTGAGATTTTTCAACCTGGTCGCCGTACAACCGAGGTTTTGTGCTAATCTGGCTGCCTATGCAAAGGAATTCGCCGGCCATTGCACCGATCCTCTTCATTCCCGGCCTGCTCTACGAAGCGCTCGTCCGCGCGCGCAATGGCCTGTATGCGTCCCATGTGCTGCGCCGGCAGCGTTTGCCCGCCCCCGTGATCAGCGTCGGCAACATCACCATGGGCGGAACCGGGAAAACGCCCCTGGTTCTTTACATCTCAAAGATGCTCGCCGCGCAGGGCTATCGGCCGGCAATCCTGACGCGCGGATACAAACGAGCCGCACCGAATGAAACTCTCATCCTCCCGGCGGGCCAGAGCGTTTTGTCTGCTGCCGGAATTTTAGGTGACGAACCGGCAGTGATGCGACGTCACGTCCCCTTCGCATGGATGGGCATCTCCCGGAACCGATTCCTTGCCGGCAGCAGGATTTCCGCCAAGCTTAATCAACCGGTTTTTGTTCTGGATGACGGGTTTCAGCACCGCAGACTCTGCCGGGACCTTGACATCGTCATTCTCGACTGCGGCCAGCCTCTGCAATCCAATCGCGTATTTCCCCGAGGCACGCTGCGTGAACCTCTTTCGGGATTACGCCGCTGTCACGCCATCGTGCTCAATAACTTGCACAGGGCAGGCGCGGAGATTCCGATCCTCGAGACCGTCGCGCGCTTTGCAACCAAAGCGTCGATCTTTCGCTGCCATCAATCGATAGAATCCCTGGTTCCCTTTCCCGCGTGGAGCGAGCTGCAGTTAGGGGGCACATCGCAGGCGCCTCGATCCTCGTTTCTTGTGGCGGCGATCGGCAACCCGGAAAGGTTCGAGCAAGACATCCGACGACTCGGAATTGAAATTGTCGGGAAAAAGTTTTTCCCCGACCATTATTGGCTATCGCCGCAGGATTGGCAGGCTTGCATCGGAGATGCACGCGGCGCGAACGCAGAGGCGATGGTCACCACAGAGAAGGATGCGGTGAAAATCTTGCATCCACCCGATTTCCCTCTGGTGGTTTCTGTGCAGGCCACCGCGATATCGGATGCGCCGGCATTTGACCGCATGCTGCGACAATGCGCGGAGAGCGGGCTTGCAAAGTAGGGCTTGGAAAGAGGTGGAGGGTTCAGAGTAGCGGCCGGACGCTCAGGAGGCCCGCCATCCCCCGATTGTCGAGCTCCTGAGATGCCGTCCGGCCACGGATGTTGTTCAGTCGCAAGCATAGTACTCCGTGGGCCGAATCCATGATGTGACCATCGTCACCAGGAATCAAAATCGTGTTCAAAGTTTTATCATCCACAATTCGCAAATTGTTTTTCGTTGCGATCTTTGTTAAATATACGCACCGGAAATGCGCAAACATCTCTTAAAGGTTTTGGATCAGTTTTCGAGCCGGAAGATCCTCGTCATTGGGGACCTTATTGCCGACGAATTTCTGTATGGACGTATCGCCAGGATCTCGCGTGAAGCTCCGGTGCTGGTGCTGGAATACAGGGATCCGGTCCGCGTTCCGGGAGGCGCTGCGAATGCCGCCAACAATCTTCTGGACCTCGGCTGTGGCGTCGCGGTTGCAGGCGCCGTTGGACAGGATGCACCCGGGAAAGACCTCCTCGCGATTCTCCGCGGCAAAGGAGCCGACGTTCGAGCGATCCGCAGGCTCCGGTCTTTGGGAACTCCGGTAAAGACCCGGATTCTCGCCGGCGCCCCGCATTCGGCTCCCCAGCAGATCGTCCGAGTGGATCGCGTGCATACTCCGGGATCCTTCCGGGGGCTCCCGCTCAAAGCCCTGGAGCAGAGTATTCGGGCGTCGGATGCGATCATATTGAGCGATTACGGCTACGGCAATGTCGTCCCGGCCCTTCTCCCGCGGCTGGTACAGGTCGCCAGTGCCAAAGGCGTCCCGCTCGTGGTGGATTCAAGATTCCGCATGTCGGAGTTTCCCGGCGTAACGTCGATCACCCCTAATATTACCGAGCTTGAAGCGGCAGTCGGAATGTCGATAGGCAACGATGCGGCATTGCTGCAGGAAGTCGGACAAAAGGTTGTGCGGGATCAGAGGTTGCAGTCGCTGCTGGTCACTCAAGGCAAGTTCGGAATGACGCTGTTTGAACGGGACAAAGCGGCGCTGCACATTCCCATCTACGGCACCGATGAGATTGCAGACGTCACCGGAGCCGGGGATACCGTCATTGCCATATTCACGCTGGCTCTCGCATGCGGTGCCGCGACGGAGCAGGCGGCCCGCCTTGCCAATTACGGCGGGGGCATCGTGGTGATGAAGCGGGGCACCGCGACGGTTTCGCGCGACGAACTGCGCGTCGCCATCCAAAACGATCCATAATTTCGAATCTCGAATCCTATGATTCACTCCGATCCGTTACGCAAGATACAGTCGCTCGACGAAATCAAAAACACCATCCGGGAACTGCGCGCTGCCGGGCGAAAGATCGTTTTTGCCAACGGGTGTTTCGATCTGCTTCACGTCGGCCATATCCGGTATCTGCAAAGGGCCCGGGCGATGGGAGACGTATTAATCCTGGGGATCAACAGCGACGCCAGCGTGGCCGTCCTCAAAGGAAAGGGGCGTCCCCTGCAGCCTGAGGCGGAGCGCGCGGAGATTCTTGCCGCTCTGGAATGCGTGGATTATGTGCTCCTTTTTGATGCACTGACCGTCGACGGCATACTGCGGGAGCTTCGACCCGACATTCACGCGAAGGGCACGGATTATACGGAAGAAAGCGTGCCGGAGCGGGATACCGTGCGGTCCTATGGCGGCAGAGTTGCCATCGCCGGAGATCCCAAAGACCATTCCACGCGGGATTTAATCAAAACCATTCTTTCCAAAACCAACTCATGAGCGCCTCTCCCGGAATCCTGATCATCCGCCTCAGCTCCCTGGGAGACATCCTGCATACGCTTCCGGCCCTTGCCGATCTGCGATCGGCATTCCCGAACTCGAGGATCGACTGGCTGGTGGCCCGAAGGAACGCATTCCTTGTGTCCGCCGTCACCGGGATCGACACGGTTTTTGTTCTCGAAAAAAATATTTCGGGGTTGCCCGGGCTGATCCGGAAATTGCGAAAGCAGCGCTATGATTTTTCCATCGATTTCCAGGGACTGCTCAAAACAGCTGCCCTTGGATTCACGAGTGGAGCGCGAACACGCTTGGGTTTTTCCCGGGATCTGGCGCGCGAATTTCCGGCTCACTGGTTTTACAGCCGGACGATGCAAAAACCCGGAGAACAGTTTCATGTCCTGCAATTAAACCGGATGCTGGCCGGGCTGACCGGGGCCGGGCCGGTTCCGTTTTCGCCCGGTTTCCGCGTTTCGGATCAGGACGTACGGCTCGTGGAATCAATGTTGCAGAAAGAAAAGCTGACGGACTTTGTCGTGATCAATCCCGGCGGCGGCTGGTCCACCAAGAGGTGGAGTTTGCAGCGATATGGCGACCTGGCGAAGAGGATTATCACCGAACTGGGTTTGCCGGTAGTTGTAACGACAGGCCCCGAGGAGGAACCTTGCTTCAGGAGTATTGCGGAAAGCTGCGGCGGATCTCTTCCCCGCCATTTCCCCGTGTCGTTTCTGCAATTGATTCCTTTATACCGGAAGGCTCGACTCGTGATCGGTGGCGACACGGGACCGTTTCACCTGGCCTGCGTGCTGGGAACACCCGTGGTCGGAATTTTCGGCCCCACCTCCCCGGTGAGAAACGGCTCCTGGCGCAGCGAGGACGAGATTGTGGCACATACGCTGTCTTGCAGCTCCTGCTACGGCAGGAGCTGCAGCACGAACAATGAATGCATGGACATTCCGGTGGATGAAGTTTTTGCCGCTGTCGCGCGGCGCATGGCAAAGACAGGGAGCCTTTCCGATGCGTATTTCTAAGCTCGGGGTCTTGGTGTTATGCCTGACGGCATTCACGCAATCCGGCGCGTTTCCACAGCAGGAACGGCGGCCGGAATCGGCCCGGACTGCGGCGGCCATCCCCTACGCGATCGGCGAAAGGCTTGTCTACGTCGTGAAATGGGACCCTCCGTGGTACTTCTTTTTCCTCCCCAACATGGAAGCCGGCGAGGTCGAGCTGCAATTGGCCGGCGAAACCGAACACGAGGGGAATAAAGCGTGGAAGATTCTGTTCAAAGCTCACTCCAGCGGAACGCTGCTCAAATTGGCAGGGACAAAGATAGACGATGAATTTTCCATCATCACGGATCCGGAGACACTCTGCACATCGGCTGTTTCGAAAAAGATCAGAGAGGGAAAGCGCAAGCGTCAGATCGACGTGGAGTACCATCGCGAGGCCGGCCAGCTTCGCTTTCGCGAAATGGATGAATCCATCGCGCCGCCCAAGCTGAAAAAGGACGACGTCAAAAACAACATTCCTTCCTGCGTTCAGGATCCGTTTTCCGCGATCTATTTCCTGCGCCGCTCTGAACTCGGTCCTAGGCACGAGCAGACGTTCGTCATCGGCCACGACGACCGGATCAAAGAAATCAGGACTCACGTGGAAAAACAGGAAACCATCGAAACTCCCGCGGGGAAGTTTCCCGCGTGGAGCGTCAATACGGCCGCACTAATGGGAGGACTTTTCAAGGAGGGAGGCCAGTTTAAAATCTGGCTCTCTGCGGATCAACGGAAGATCCCGCTTCAGTTCGAGGTCAAAGTCAGCCTGGGCAAAGTCGTCGGGAAATTGAAGTCCCTCCCCGATTGACCCGTGGTTCCTTCCAATCGGCGTCTGCCTTATTCCAATCGATCAAATCCCATGCGACGACGGGACGGCTGAAAGCTGACAGCCGTCAGCTTTCAGTATCGCCGGAGCCGGCCATAAGCCGAATCCTGTTTCCCCCAAAGCGGGGACGGCAATCATTCATCTGGTCCCGGGATCACTCCCGGGATCTAGCAGTCTACCCAAAAGCGTCGGACGGGCCGCCCTTCATCCCATTCGGGAATGCTTTTCTATTTGACCTTGCTCCGTGTGGGGTTTGCCCTGCCGTCCCTGTTACCAGTGACGCGGTGCGCTCTTACCGCACCTTTTCACCCTTACCCCGCGATGCGGGGCGGTGTATTTTCTGTGGCACTTTCCGTAGGGTCGCCCCTCCCTCGCGTTACGAGGCACACTGCCCTGTGGAGTTCGGACTTTCCTCGAC
>DATJPG010000128.1:0-5951 GCA_035506515.1 Acidobacteriota bacterium | reverse complement strand
GCATTTGCGATCCGATCGCGTGCGCAGCTCATGTTCGCGAGTGGCGATCCGCCGGTCTCGGCGCACCTAATAAATAGGAATATTGATTTTGAATTTGCTGCGGCAGCTTGCTGCCGCTTTTAAGAACAGATTGTGAGGACGTCTCTCCAGAGTCGTCCGGCTGCTGATTTCCTTGCATCGGACGGTTCTGGAAAGCCTGTCTCAAAACCCGGCGCCATCCCAAAATCGGAATCATTGAGGCGCGAAGCGCCGGCAGGGAATAGGCCCGACTGTAAGGTCGGGATTAGGTTATCGCAAAGACGGAGCGCCGAGGGCGCGGCACTGTTAACGTTTTATATACAATCCTTCCGGTTTCTTATTCCTTGCCTCGTGTCGCACCTTCGGCGCTCGGTCTCATGCTACTCATCAATCCCGATCTTACGGTCGGGCCTATTCTCTGCCGGTCCTTCGGACCTGCCCTGGCGCATAACGCAGCAGGTCCGGGGTTTTGAGACAGACTCTGGAGAGCCGCCCTCACATATTTTCCGCGAAAAGCGCAAGCAAGATCGCGCACTCCGAGAGTTTCGCCTACAAAAATTATGCGGCGTCAAACGAGCTGCCCGCGTTCCCATGGCGTGCACTGCTTTCGAGAAATGCAAACGGCGTCCTAAATCGCTGCATTTATCTAATGGTTTGGGCGCTTCGGTCCGAAAACTACACAAGCAGGAGCTAAAGGATCATGCTGGAACTTCCGGAAAAATTGCAAAAGGCTCTCAGCAACTGCAGCACGCTGCCAAGCGCGCCGGGCGCAGTTTTCGAGATTCTCGAACTTTGCCGGGAAAGCGACATCAGCATCGCCAAGGTGGCGAAGATACTGTCCCGGGACCCGGCGTTGACTGCCAAGACCCTTACCGTGGCCAATTCTCCCCTGTTCGGCGTGCGCGCTCAGGTCACAACAGTGGACCGGGCCGTGGCTCTGCTCGGAATCAATGCCACCTTGAGCTTTGCATTGAGTTTTGTGCTGGTTCGGAGCCTGCGCAAGTTGCAGAAGGACAGATTTGACCACCCGGCGTTCTGGCGCAGAAGCGCAATTGCCGCCGTTGCGGCGCGCACCCTGGGCACCTACACCTCAAAAACGCAAAGCGATGAACTATTTCTGGCAGGGCTGCTTCAGGATATAGGAATGCTGGCTTTGAATGAGTCGGTGCCCAATCTTTATCGCCCGCTGACGGCTTCGGGCAAATGGGAACACTCGGCGATCGTGGAAGCTGAACGGCAAGCCGTGGGCACCGACCACGCCGCCGTCAGTGCCTGGCTCTTGCATCGGTGGAATCTGCCTGAGGAATACTGGCGGGCCGCCGCCGGCAGCCACGAGCCTGAAAGCGCGGAAGGAAAGGATAAAAATTTTGTCCAGACTGCGGCACTGGCAAGCTCTGTCGCCGAAATATGGATGCGCCAGCAGAACGCCACGGCGGCTGCCGATGCCGCGCGCATGTCCGTGCTGTTGTTCCAAACCCCGCCCAAAGTATTCGAGGCAAAGCTTCGAGAAATCGCCCTCGCGCTGCCTGAAGCCACGAAAAATCTGGACATCGATCTCGGCGGAGAGGAAAAGATCTTTCAGCTGTTCGATCAGGCCAGGGAAACTCTCGTTTCTCTGACACTCCAGATTCAGCAGCAGGCGCGCGATCTGGAGAGCCTGTCCCACAGGGACGCGCTCACCTCTTTATACAACAGAGCGTACCTGGACGAGGCGCTGCCATCACTTTTTGACAAATCCGTCGCATCGGGACAGCCGCTCAGCGTCGTGTTTCTCGATCTGGATCACTTCAAGCGCGTGAATGACACCTATGGGCACCACGTCGGAGATCAGGTTCTCATCGCCGTCGCACACCTGATCCAGGGCGCCCTGCGGGGCGATGACATTGTTGCACGGTATGGCGGAGAGGAATTCGTATGCCTGCTGCCGGACACGGACGAGGCCGGCGCGGCCCTCGTGGCGGAACGTTTGCGCGCCTCGATCGCCGCCCGAACGGTTGCGACCGATGACGGGCACAACGTGAATGTCACGATTTCTGCGGGGTGTGCTACCAGGTCTGCCAGGCGGCAATTCGCGGATATGAACGACCTGCTGAGATTCGCGGACCAGTGCCTCTACGCTGCCAAGGGAGCAGGCCGAAACCGCGTGGCCGCGCTCGATTCCATCGCCCCCAACTGAAACAAAAAAGCCGCGGGCCTTCACGGATGTACGCAGCGAAACATACTGCCTCGTTTATGCACAACTGTGAAAACCCGCGGCTTAAAAAACCTTCCGGCTACTTCTGCGCCATAAAAAAGGCGGGCACAATCGGCATATTCGGTTTCCAGAATTTGACCATGACTGCCCATTTGGCAATAAAGGCCTGACCGCCTTGAACCGAATAATCGATGCTGTAGTCTTTAGGAAGAACAATTCCGTCCACGGTCGAAAAATTGGAGAATTTTTCAATCATTACATAGATAGAATCGGGCTGGCTTGTCTGAATAGTTGACGTCGGTTGCCGTTCATCAGGACGTGATCGATTGGTAGAATTGGGATCAATTCCGGATGTCGAAGATCCCAGTCCGGCATTAATGCCGGGCAACGCAGAGGAATCGTTTTTAATGCGGACCCTATACTCCGTCCTTACATGATGAAAGGTCTGAGGATCGAAATAGAGTTTGACCTTCAAATCATCGCCCAGATTTTTCCTGGAACCGTACTCGAGCACGTAGTAGTTGTGATCCTCGACTTTTTCCTGCTTGCATTCCAAATCCGGCTTCCTGTCTTGGATATTCAGCAAAGGCCAGGCGACGGACATCGTACCGCCAAGCAGTCCTTCCTTTACGATCGCGCTGTAGCGATAAACAAAATCTTCAATCGGAGACTTCTGCCCCGGGGTTATATTGCCGACAGATGCCTCTTTGCCATTGTAGGCGAAGTACTCTCCCGGATATTTGTTATCGTTGAATTTTAGCTGCATTCCCACATTCCGCCCTTCGGATCCCAGAGCGAACTGGCCATCCACAAGCTGACCGCCGCCCCCCTGGATGAACTGAACGGCGGCATCCCCGAAGACACCGCGAGTCTTCACTTTTGCCACGGCCTCGGCTTTCCCCAGTGAACTGAGATGTTTTGCCACGAGCTCCGCAGCGGTAAGTTCTTTACTTTGGCTGAATAGGGCATCCGACTGAACGGCGCAAATTGCCAAACACATAGCTGCCGCAATCAGGGTACCCGACTTTCCTCTCCTCATGCATTCCTCCTTCTGGCGCGCAAGCGAACTTATATATTCATAATTATAAGTGAACCGCTTTCGAGGGCAAGCAGAATATGGAAAAAGACTAACACATTAGTGATACTTCCCCCGCACGGAGCCTTCGAAGTGCAGCAGTTTGCTGCCGCTTTGCGAGTTTGGAGTTTCCAGTTCAAAGTTCCCAGTTATTGAAAAACTGGGAACTGGAAACCGGGAACTGGGAACTCTGAAAGCGGCAGCAAACTGCCGCACTTCGAAAGATAGGAGATTTGTTTTCGTGAAGGCATAAAAAAACTCCCCTGCGGGTGCAGGGGAGTTTTGCACATCTTGTGGACTGCTTCGTTCCAAGTTTCCGGATCCGCCGGGAAGCCGGCGGATCCGGATTGTTGGATTAGAAGTCGAAACGGAGCTTGGCCTGGAACGTACGGGCGCCGACTTTGTTGTCGAGGTAGCCCGCATTGTGGGTCCCATAAAGTAATGGGTTGAGCCAGTCCATGGTCATGAGTGGGTAGTTTCCGAAGAAGTCACCCGGAGCAGCCACGCGGCTGCCGGACGAGGTGAATACTCCGTTGGATGGGAACGGATGGTTGAACACGTTCGTGGCATCAATTCGTAGTTGGAAGCTCTTGCCTTCCTTAATCCTAACTACTTTTGTCAACGCCATATCGGTGTCCCACGTCAGAGGAGACGTCAAGTTGCCGCCGAAGAAATTCCCTCTGGTTCCCGGCATCGGGTTTTCGAAGAGAATCTGACCTGTATCCGCATCCTGCTCGGCTTTGATGAAGCACGAGTAGTTGAGGAACTGAGCCGTGGTTAGCATACCGCACTGCGGATCAGCCACAGCGACCAGCGTATTGTTGAAGTAGTTGCCGTAACGCTGTCCGGGCTGCCAAACCACATGACCCGACTTGGTGTCAAAGGGCGTCGTGCCAACATACTGGACACGTCCGCCGTTAGCGGAAATACCCGGAGTGGCACTGACAGATGCGGGGCGGCCCGTCTGCATCGTGTGGATCCAGCTCAACTGCCATCCGCCGATGATTCTCCCAAGGACATTGGGGCTCACATTGGAGAACAGCTGCCGGTTCGGTCCAAACGGCAGATCATACGTCCCGTACGAGGTGAACGCATGCGAACGATGGGTATTGAGCAACCCATAATCCGGCGTCCTGTCTCGGACGTCGACATAGCCCAGGGAGCCGAGGTTTCTGCTCCAGGTATATGTCCCGGACAGGCTTAGGCCGTGTGTCGGCCGCAGAGTAACCTGCGCCTGCATTGAATGGTAATTGGCGTGGTTCAAGTTAGAGTTGTAGGTTACGCTCGAAAACTGCGGGCTGGTGTAGATGAAGTTCTCCGGGAATCCGTTGTAACGAAGCACTGAACCCGCGGTGTAAGTCGTGGGAACAAAATTCGTCAGCTGCGGATTATAAACCGGGTTGATGTTCATCGTAGCCAACTGGCCCGCCAGAGTGCTGTAGTCACCGTTGGCGAGGTAGATGCCCTGCGAAGCACGCAATTGCAGCGCACCGGATTGATATGTACCAAACTTAGTTGTCCCTGTTGGCCCATAGCCATAGAGCGGGTTGTTCAGGTTGATGTTCCAGAACATCTGATCCAGTTTCTGGAATACGCTGCCGGCATAGGTCGCGTCGGTCGGAGCGAGTGCTCCGCAGGCCGCGAGGGTGTTGTACCGGGCGCAGTCAAACATTTGCTGCAACCCGTTGGTCTGGTAATTGGCCGTATTCAGGTTGATAGAGCTGGTCTGTTTGCGGCTCAGCGTACCGATGTACCGCACGTCTACCGTCAGGTTGGACCCGATATTCCTGGTCAACGACATTGTGAGGTTATGGACATAGGGAGTTGACAGATTTGGATCATAAATCTGTACGGCCTGCTGCCGCTGACTGAGCGGGAAGGTCGGATTGACGGCAGGAGTTTGCATGTATGGAGGGAGTGGAACCGGCAGCAGATTGGGCAGATCCTTCAAGCTCATGTACGCCGCTGTCCCAGTTCTGTCAGCACCAGTATAGCTATAGTCTCTGATAATTCCGGGAGCGTTGAACACGTTCGCTCTTCCGAGCGTCAGGAAGTTGGTCTGGTAGCCGCCTCGGAGAGTGGTCTTGCCTTTGCCCCACCAGGGGAGCTGGTAAGCAAAACCGACTGCGGGACCGAAGTTGTTCCAGTCGTCGTTATAGAGTTGCTGACCCGGATGGTCAGAATCAGGCCCTCTGAAGGCGTTCGTCGCGGGAGTGCCTTTGTACGTCCCGGCGTAAGGGACTCCAGGAGTTGGATTGTAGGTCCAATTGTTAGCCCAGAAGTCATTCCAGCTGTTTCCCGTTACGGAGAACGCATTATAGGCACCGCCCAATATTCCAGGAGTCATTCCCTTGCCAAGGTAAGGCACGCCATAATATTCGTAGCGTACGCCGAGGTTCAGGGTCAGATTATCGGTAACCTTCCAGTCATCCTTGAAGAACAGGTTGAACTGATTCTGGTAGAAGTCCGTGATCTGCTTGTCCTCGCCGGCTGCAATGTTGTTGTAAGTCAGCGCGTCAGGCTTGTTGATGAAGTACCACTGTCCCACGGATCCCAGCGAACCGGAATAGATATTCAACAGGTTGTAATAATTGTTGGGCTGTCCTCCGGTATTGGTGCCCGTCATGCCATCCAACGCCCAAACCCCTGCATTGTTTACGGTAG
>DATJPG010000127.1:0-3120 GCA_035506515.1 Acidobacteriota bacterium | reverse complement strand
GCTCCCTGACAACCATTCTGTTTCAGGTTGTCGCAAATTTCAAGGGCAGAAACAGCAAAGGCGGCCAATCGGCCGCCTTGTGAATTAAGTATACTGTTTAAATGCATAAGTAAGAGTTGTTGAAGAGGGAGCCTCCTGGTGGTACAGAAGCTTGTAGAGACAAGCGGCTGGGTCGGCAGTATCGCCCAGAATCAGACCACAAGGAGGCTCCCATGGAAGAATTGTACTACATCGGACTCGATCTTCACAAAAAAATCATCGCCTACTGCATCAAAACGGCAAGTGGTGCCATCGTCAGCCGGGGAACTATTGTCGCAACCCGATCCGCCCTGCTGAAATGGGTTGAAAACCTGCCAAAGCCATGGGTTGCGGCAATGGAAGCAACGCTGTTCACCGGATGGGTTTATGACTTTCTAAAACCTTACGCAAAGGAGCTCAAAGTAGCATATCCCGCTATGCTGAAGGCGATAACGGCAGCAAAGAAAAAGAATGACCGGGCAGATGCCGAGAAGATTTGTGACCTTCTGCGCGTTGATCTTCTTCCCCTGTGCTACATGGCTCCAGAGGAGATGCGGGAACTACGACGGGTCCTGCGGTATCGACATTTTATCGTACGCATGGCCACTAACGTCAAAAACAAGATGTCGGGGCTGCTTATGGAGGTTGGAGCCGAGTACTCGAAAAAGCGTCTGCATGGGCGCACCTACTTCATGAATCTACTTGAAACGGTCGAAGATGTCCCCTTCTCGGTAAAGGAGCTGCTCAAGCTTTCCCGAACGGGATTGGAGATGTTTGCCGCCGTGCAGAAAAAGCTATTAGCCGCACTACAGGAAAATGAGCTGATCCGTGAGCGCGTCAGGCGGCTGATGACGATTCCAGGTGTTGGAGAGGTGACAGCCCTTACTTGGGTCTTGGAAATAGGTGATCCCGCCCGTTTCTCCGTTCGCCAAGCCATCAGTTACAGCGGACTGTGCAGCGCACAAAAGGAGTCAGCAGGGAAAGAGACTAGAGGGCCGATCTCCAAGAAACGCAACAAGCATCTTCAGACGGTGCTCATTGAGGCGGCAAAGCTCGCTCCCCACTGGAATCAGCGATTGGCGCAGATTCACGAACGGGAGCTGGCAAAGGGCAATCGGAACCGGGCAACGCTAGCCGTGGCGCGAAAGCTCGTGACTTATTTGCTGACGGTCGACAAAACGGAAACAGACTTCGTAATCTTCAGCGGGGCAGAAGCTGCCTGAGACCGTCTTACATAAACGCTGATTTCAAAGATCTTCCCGCCGGACCTCGCCGATAAGGGGTCTTGCCGAGATGGCACCGAAGTCTGTTTCGAGGCCGGCGGGTTTACCCAAACTTAATCTACTGCCGCGGCTCTGCCCGCAATGCAGCAAATGGATGTCAGGTCGCAGTAAGTTGCGGACCACGTGTCCAGATCAAAAGGGTCGGCTGAAATTTAGTGTGTTGAGATACCACCGGGGAAATCCTCGGGAGGGACGGGAAATCTCCGTTTTCCCCTTGACATTACTTATCATGGATGTCCCCTTTCTTCATCGGAAATCATAAAAAATAAGCAATTACCCATCAATTCTGCGATAGCCGGATAGACATGTGAAAAATTCGGATTAAAATTTTAGTCAGACCCGTCTCCGACCCCGTTTCGCGGCGGACAGATCAACTTTACCGGAAGTGTATCGATGGCCCCAATTGACCAAGTACCCGGTGATTCCACCGAGCGAATGACGATTCATTCCGCTCCGGTCATCGCCTGCCGCGAATGCGACCTGCTCCAGCGCGAGGTCGCGCTTTCTCCCGGAGGCACGGCCCGCTGCCGCCGCTGCGGGGCGCTTCTCTATCGCAACATCCGCCACAGTCTCGACCGGACCGTTGCGTTCTTGCTCGCCGCTGCGGTAATCTACCTCATGGCCAACATATTTCCGATTATCGATGTCAGTGTCCAGGGGAACCGCAGCACATCGACCCTGCTGGGGGCCGTTTACGCGCTCCTGAAGCACGATCTGCCGGTCGTCGCCCTCCTTATGTTCATTACCACCATCCTCGCCCCGGCCCTGGAGATCACCGCCATGCTCTACCTCCTCCTCCCCGTCAGACTGGGCTACCTTCCCCCGGGCTTCGCCTGGATACTCCGCACCGTGCAGGAGATAAAACATTGGAACATGGTGGAGGTGCTTCTCCTTGGCCTTTTGGTGTCCCTGGTGAGGATGTCCAGCTTTGCCGATGTCACCCCCGACCTGGCCCTCTGGTCGTTCGGGGCGCTCGCCGTCCTCCTGGCGGCGGCCACGGCATCCTTTGACCCCCACGAGATCTGGTCCCGCGCGGAAAAGACGCGCGCTGTGGAGACGACCCCATGAGCGGAAGCACCCCGACAGCCATGGAACGGGGACTCATCCCCTGTCACGCCTGCGGCTTGGTGTCGAGGCCGGCCCCTTCGGCGGGGGTTGCCCATTGTCTGCGCTGCAACTCCAGGCTTCACCTGCGCATACCGAATAGCGCGTCGCGCTGCTGGGCCTTTCTGATCGCGGGGTACATCCTCTACCTTCCCGCCAACCTCCTGCCGATGATGTATACCGGGACACTGTCCGGCATCAGGAGGGACACCATCCTGAGCGGCATAGTCTACCTGTGGGAATCGGGTTCCTGGGGGATCGCAGTCATCGTATTCATTGCCAGCATCATGGTGCCGCTTCTCAAACTGGGGGCGCTCACCTTTCTCCTGATTTCGGTCCGGGGCCGATCCCCCTGGCCGCAGAGAGAGCGGACAATGCTCTACCGGCTGCTCAAGCTGGTCGGCCGCTGGTCGATGCTGGATATATTCGTCGCGGCGATCCTCACCAAACTGGTGCAATTCAGGTTCCTGGCGACCGTCGAGGTAGGACCTGCGGCACTCCCCTTCGGCGCGGTCGTGGTCATTACCATGATCGCCGTACTGCAGTTCGATCCGCGTCTTATCTGGGATTCCAAGCAACAGGAGAGATGAACATGAGTGACGACTCCCCCCGGCCTGACATATCCGACATTCCCGAGGCGGTTGCCCAGCCGAAACGGCGCTTTTCCTTCCAACTGGTCTGGATCATTCCCATTGTCGCGGCTCTGATCGGCATC
>DATJPG010000126.1:0-4463 GCA_035506515.1 Acidobacteriota bacterium | reverse complement strand
CGTATTTCCTATCCGCATTTCCTTTTATTATTTTATCCCGGAAAGAAAGGCATCACAGGCGGCTTCGATCTTCTTTTCTTCCGCCGAGACGCAGACGGGCTTTTTCCCAGTGATGGTCCGCAGGATCACATAGGCGGCGATATTCGAGGTCAGCGGGGAAGCGTGCTCGCCGTCATTGGCATACATCGTCTCGCCCGGATATAACGCCCTGTACTTTTCGAACACATCACCGACGTTGGCGAGACCCGCATTGTATTGCTTCGCCAGCCGCGCATAGGTCGCGGACATCAGCGGATACTCGTCAGGCGCGGTCGACTTCCGGGGCCATGGTTTGTAAAAGACGGCCTTGGATTTCGTCTTCCCGATCATTTCGAAGAGCTGTTTGGCGCCGTTTTCCATGCTCAATGCATAAGTTTCGTTGAACGGATGGGCCCAGTGCTGAAGGACAATCCAGTCGTAATCGCCATGCAGGATGCTCTCCTTTACGACCTCGGTCCCGGCATGATCTTCGAGCGTTTTGCCGCCTTCGGCGATCATTCGTTTGTCGACCTGGATACCGGACTGCTTCGCAAGCCGGGCAAACAGTTCAGGCACATCGTTGACCATGGTATGGCTGTTGCCAATGAACAGGACTTTGAGCGGAGCCGGATCCGTCGCCTGAAGCGTGATCGCACCAGACATGAGAAGCATCACCAGGATACCCTTGAAAAATCGGGACTTTGAGATTTTTAGCATTGAAAACTCCTGATATAAAATCTGCCGTATGAGCTTCCGATTCTTAAGGCAAGTTGCTTCATCTTCTCTGTTGTCTCAATGGATCGAATAAGCAATCGAGCCCGTTGACTTTTATTTCATACAGCAAACGAAACATCTCCCCAAGTTCACCTTTAGGAAATCCCTTTTGTCGAAACCAGACGACGTATTTTCGTAAGTCCATATAGACTGCCTGCCTGAATGCAGATATCCGCAGCACAACCTTCCCATAGGCGGTTATTGCCGGATCTTTTGCAGGCTTTGGCCATGTCACCCAATTTGCACATGATGCCGGTTTGTGTCTTAGTCGCCGAAAAGAAGCCTGTGCTAGTTAGGTTCTGCGAATTTAGCTCCCATTTCGTATGCTTTTGCGCAATCTAGAGGAAAAATCTCCTCACGACGTTTGATCCTTTGGGGAATATCAAACATACTTGACTCAACCTTGGAAAAATCTTCAAACTGAAGAGTTTCATAACTGGCAATATATTCTGAGCTGCCGAAAACCATGCTCATAACCTGCTGATTCGATTTAAAATGATCATCATAGCCGATATTCCTCATCGCTTCTTCTGGTACGTTCATCGTATAGATAAATCCAGTTTTTATCTTTTTATCAAACAGGATTTTGGGTGGTATCGCGTATTGTAGATATTGAAATAGCAATCTTTCCATGAAGCATCTTAATTCGCCAGTTTCTAAGCCGAAATAAATTGGAGAGCCCAATATCAGTGCGTCGACCTCTTCCACTTTTTGCAGAATCGGCGTTAGAGCATCCTTGTATCCGCATTTTCCTAAACTCTTGCCATCAAGCATTTTGCAGGCGAAACAACTTGTACATCCTTTAAAGTTTAGATCATACAGATGTATCAATTCTGTTTCAGCCCCTTTTGAAGCCGCGCCTTTCAATGCGTGTTCGAGCAAAGTTGCTGTATTCCATTTTTTCCTGGGACTCCCATTAATCGCCAATATTTTCATTATCTGATCTCCACTTTTGGGGATTCTATTTAGTAACTTACCTGCCGGATTGACTTCTAACATCTGGCAGATAGGTAATCTAGCAAAACCCGGGTCTATTATGAATAACTTCCCAGAACACGCGACGTATGGTTCGGAATCATGGAGGACCGCAATGATGAAAATCCAGGTACGATTCAGAAGGAACGAAGAGTGCCGTTTTGTCTGGCTACAAAGCGGATTACTTGCGGGAAGGCCTGTTATCGGTAGCTATCTTTGAGCGGCATAAGATATCTGAGGAAAGGAGCGGCCGAAGCCTCCGCCAAAACCGCCACTGCCGGTTGGTGAGTATTGAATCTCACGATTCGAGAATTGCCCTTTTAACCAGTGTCCTGATTATCTGAACTTTGTATTTGTTATTAGATAGCGGGACAGCTTTATTAACAGCGGCCGCGGCGGCTGCCTCAGCAATCCATTCGCTGACGGCATTGCCCTTTAAAGCATTCTCGGCACCGTTGGCCCTGTAAGGAACCGGTGCCACGGCACCGAGCACAATCCTGGCATCAGATACTTTCCCAAGCTCGGTTGTAATGACTGCAGCCACGCTTGCCACGGCGAAATCTATGGTGGGCCTGAGGGCAAATTTGATAAACACCTGCTTAGTGTCCGGCTTTGGTGCGGGCACCCTTATCTCAATGATTATCTCATCTTCATCGAGGACATTCCCCTGCACCTGAAAGAAGCCGGCAATCGGAATGCTTCGCTTATTGGTGATGATCTCTGAATCCAGGGCTACCAATGCTACGGCCGTATCTGAAGGACAGACAGCAAAACATTGCTTGGCTCCCAGTATGGCATGGTATCTATTATCCCCGGCAACGGCGTAGCATTGGCTCCCGCCTTTTCTCAGGCAGTCAAAGAAATTGCCCGTAAGAAACGACCTTCTGAAGTACCAGCACTGCACATGCTGACACAGGTTGCCGGCAATAGTACCCATCTCCCGGATCGGCGGCGATCCCACAGATTCCGCCGCTCTGGCCAGGGCGGAATACTTCGATTTAATTATTTCAGAAGATGCAATATCACTGAGCTTAGCTGTCGCACCTATATTCAGACCATTTGCATCCTCACGAATGAAGTCCATTCCGGGGATGTTCTTAATGTTCACCAAAGTCTCGGGAGGACTTGTCAGCGCCCCCATCCTTAGGAGGTTGATAATATCCGTTCCACCGGCCAGCACGGCCGCATGCCCCCCCTTCAGGAGCAAAACAGCTTCAGCAACTGTGGTTGTATTCCTGTATGCAAATCTTCTCATTGCGCTTCACCCCTATATCTTTCCCAGCGCCGCCAAGATTCTAGCCGGCGTTATCGGACCGGATTTTACCCTGACCCCTATGGCGTTATAGACGGCATTGGCAATGGCCGGAGCTACCGGGACTATTGTAGCTTCCCCCATTCCCTTCGCATGGAGCGGTGCTGTGGGCGCATCCGCGGGGTCGGCATGGACAATCGAGGTAAAGTCAGCAAACTCGGGGAAAGTGGGAACCTTATAATCAGTCATGGTGGGATTGAGAATGATTCCCTCGTGGACTTTGTCAAAAATCACGTCCTCATAAATGGCAAAGCCCAGACCTTGAATCATGCCGCCATCACACTGGCCGGTAACTACCTCAGGATTTATCGCAACACCGCAGTCAGCTGCAATGACCATCTTCAGAACGTCCACCTTCCCGGTCTCGGTATCTACCTCGACTTCACAGCACAGTGCCGCAAGGCTTTTTTCCCACATATTTCTCCCCGTATTCGGGTTTGTGTGGAACGATGTTTCCTGTCCGTATGCATAAATTCCAGCTCTCCCGAACTGTGCGGCCGCTGCAACATCGCCGATTGTTAATGATTTCGCCGGGTCACTCTTTGTAAAGATTTTGCCGTCCCCCAGATCAAGGTCTTCCGGCTTTGCCTGCATCAGGACAGCAGCCCTTTCCATGAGCATTGCCCTGGCGTTTCTGGCGGCATTTATTGAGGCGCCGATATTCGTGGGTGTTCCTTTGCTGCCGTAAACACCGCCGCCGCGTGGATTGTATTTCGTGTTGTCCTCGGTCAAGGAGACATCTTCGTAACGAACGCCGAGGACCTCGGCAACACTCATTGCAGTGGCGGTTTTGATCCCCTGCCCAATATCTTCAGCGGAGCAATTCACATGGACCGTGCCGTCATTATTTATTCTGACGAGAGTGGTGGATGTCCCAAATCCGGTCGTGTGCATGGACAGCGCCATGCCAATGCCCCGTTTTCTTGAACCATTGACTGCTACCGGCGTCCTCCAGCCTCTCCATTTCTTTTCCCAGCCAAACGCCTCGGCAGCCTTCGTCATCAGGGTTGCATAGCTGCCGCCGGCGAGCTCGCCCTCCTGAAAAAACACGCTGCACGGTTCACCGGCACGCCCACACCACTTCTTCCTCCATTCAATCGGGTCCATTCCGGCTGCTTCCGCCATTTCGTCGGCGAACTGCTCGGAACAGAACATTCCTTCCGCGTCGCCGTAGCTGCGCTTGGGCCCGGTCATATTGATGTTGCTGTAAACAGGATTAGCCACCGCCCGGATATTGTCATAATTGTAGACATTGACGGCTGCATTGGCGATCACGCTTGGAGCGGCAAACGCATGGCAGGCATGTCCGCCAAGGCTGATATGCACAATCGTATCCAGAGCTACAGGCCGGCCATCGCTCCGTTTAATTCCACCCCTGGTATTG
>DATJPG010000125.1:0-5079 GCA_035506515.1 Acidobacteriota bacterium | reverse complement strand
AAAAATCTCAACAAAATCAGCCTTTTGCGCCTTACCTCTTGGCTTTAAGCTCTGTGTGCCGCCGAGGGCGGCTAATGCTGCATACCTTTTGCTTCCATGGCATCCTGCGAGCCTCGAAGAGGCGATAAAGAATAGGCCCGATCGTCAGGTCGGGATAGGCATTTTGTTTTATATGAGCGCCGAAGGTGCGACACCGGTTGTATCGCGCCTTCGGCGCTCGTTCTATTTTATTCTTCTATCCCGACCTGAGGGTCGGGCCTGCTCTTTACCGGTCCTTCGGACCTCAACACTTCCAGTTCCACGTTCCTATAACAAGAACTATGCGGCATTAGCCGAGGACGGCGGCGCTCCCGGGAAATTTTAGAGTGGACAGCCGCTACAGCTCGGACTCGGCCGAATCGCCTTGAGAAGCGCCGTTGCGGACCAGTTGCAGCAATTCCGCGCCAAACTCCCGTACCCGCCATTGGCGCATCCCGGGGAGTCCCGCAAGCGCTTCCAGGTCTGCGGGCGGATTCGCGGCAACCTGTTCGAGAAGCGTTGCAGGAAATACGACGCCGATCTGGAGGTTCAGAATTTTGGCCTTTTCATTCCGCCAAAGCCGCAGGGCTTCCAGGCGGAGCTTGGCCGCACGACCGGGAGATTTCCAGTTATTGCGCGTCGGCGGTTCCAGGACCGACACGTCCTGCTTTCGCGCCTGCGCAATGAGATTCACGATGCGCCCGGAATATTTCCGGGCGACGCGGACGGAAACGCCGCGTCTCTTGTAGAGCTGCTCGGGAGCCAGGGGGGGCCGTTGCGTGAGATCCAGCAGGACCGAATTGTTCAGGACCTTGAACGGCGGCACATCCATCTTGCGCGCGACTTCATCGCGGAACAGAAACAGGGCGCGCAGCACGACCTGGTCCTGCAGCGAGAGATCGCGATTCCCTTTAATGCGCCGGAATCCTTCCGGATCGAATTCCTTCTCGCGCCGTTCCGCGGATGCGGCCGCCTCAAACTCCTCGCGCGCCCAATCGAGACGGCCTTTCGACCGCAACTCCGCGTCGAGCGCGTCTCGGAGCGCAAGCAGATGGTGCGTGTCCATCGCCGCATAATTCAGCTGTTCCGGATCCAGCGGCCTGCGCGACCAGTCGTCGCGCTGATTCTGCTTGGAATGATGCACTCCCAGAAACGCTTCCATCAGAGTGCTGAGCCCAAGGAACTCATAGCCCAACAGCTGCGCGGCGATGTGGGTATCGAAAATGTTTGCGAATGCAAAATCGTAATCCCGGCGAAGACAGTAGGTGTCATAGCCGGCCGCGTGGAACACCTTTTCCACCGCCGGATCGCACATCAGCGGGGCAAGCTCGGCCGCATTCCGGATTGCCAGGGGATCGAGGATGAAGGTTTCGCTGTCAGTCGAGATCTGGATCAGGCAGACTTTTTCGAAATAGTGGTACAGGCTATCCGCCTCGATGTCGATCGCCAGCCGGGAGACAGGCGTCAGGCGTTCCAGCATGCCGCGGAAACCGGCTTCGGTCGTGACAAAAGTGTAGGGTGGTGGCGCAACGGTTTCCGCTTCAATCGGCAAAGGATCCATAAGATTGACAGGGTATCAGAATCACGAACCAAAAGTGAACCCAGATCTGCTGAAAGTCGTCACCTGACACCTGAAAGTTTTTAGCCGACAGCTGATCGCCGACGGCCGATAGCTCTTTCACGCATACGTGCGCCGGGAGAGCTTGCGCAATCTCTGGACAACCGACTCCAGTATCTGAAATGCCTTTTCCAGTTCTTCGTCGGTGTTGTGATAGCAAAGGCTGAATCGAAGGGATCCCTGAACGACCTCAGGTCTCAACCCCATTGCCGTCAGTACATGCGATGGATCCAATGCTCCCGAAGAACAGGCCGAGCCGGTGGAAACGGCGACGCCCTCGAGATCGAGGGCGATCACGGCGGCCTCTCCCTCGAGATTTTCGAAGGAAAGGTTGCTGACGTTGGGCAGTCGCGGCGCTTGGCCGTTGACGCGGGCGCCCTGTATCCGGTCGATGATCCGGCTTTCGAAACTGTCGCGCAAAGCGCGGACACGCGTTTGCATCTCCGACTGCCTCTCCATGGCCAGCCTCGCGGCCATGCCCAATCCGGCAATCGCGGGAACATTCTCAGTGCCGGCGCGACGTTTTCTTTCGTGCGAGCCGCCGGTCATGAACGGGACGGTCTTCGTTCCTTTGCGGATATAGAGCGCTCCGACGCCCTTCGGGCCGTGGATTTTGTGTGCCGAAAGGGAAAGCAGATCGACGCCGAGGGTATTCACGTCCGTTGGGATTTTCCCGACGGACTGTACGGCATCGGTGTGCAGCAATATCCCGCGCTTTCCGGCGATCGCGGAAAGCTCCTCGATGGGTTGGATGACGCCCGTTTCGTTGTTTGCATGCATGACGGAAATAAGGATCGTGCTCTCGCGTATTGCGGCCTCGATCGCGGCGGTGTCAACCCGACCGGAAGCTGCAACAGGAATGTAGGTGACCTCCGCTCCGGAGCTTTCCATGGCTTTGCATGTGGCGAGGACTGCCGGGTGCTCGATCTTTGTCGTGATGATGTGATTTCCCGGACGATACCCGCTGCGGAAAACGCCCCAGAGAGCGGCGTTATCGGATTCGGTCCCGCCGGAGGTGAAGACAATTTCCCGCCCATCGGCTCCCAGGAGTTCGGCGACGGAGCGGCGTGCATCCTCCACCGCCGCCCGCGCTTCCTGTCCGAATATGTGAACGGAGCTTGCGTTGCCGAAATTCTCGCGGAAACACGGCAGCATCGCCTCCAGCACAAGCTCGTCCACGCGAGTCGTTGCGCTATTATCCAGATAAATTCTTTCCTTCATAATGCCCTAGAATAGCACATAATGAGCGAAGGTGAGGCAAGCTCTCCGGACTTCGGAATCGGGATTGGAATCGCGATCGGTTTTCGGATTTTTAAGTGACATGTCCTATCAATTCCGATATTAATTCCGGCATGTGTTTCATGCGACAGTGTTTCACCGCAATTAATCAGGCGTATTTATAAGGAGGACGTCATGCCGGTTATCACACTGCTATCCGATTTCGGCTCTCGTGACTATTTCGCAGGAGCAGTAAAAGGGGTCATGCTGAGCCTGAATCCGGAGGCGATGCTTGTGGACATCACCCACGAGATCCCGGCGCAGGATATATTTACCGGAGCCTTTACCCTGGGCCAGGCATACTCCTGGTTCCCTCCTGGGACAATTCACTTCGCGGTGGTGGATCCCGGCGTCGGGACGGCGAGAAAAGTTCTTGCCGCCACGGCCGGAGGCCACTATTTTGTCGCGCCGGATAATGGCATCCTCACTTACGTGATGGAAGCCAATGAAGATTTCGTCGCGTACGAAGTTACTGCGGACCATTATTTCCACAAGCCGGTATCGGCCACTTTTCACGGGCGTGATGTGTTTGCGCCGGTTGCGGCGTGGATCAGCCGGAGAATCGACTTGCGACAATTCGGACCGGTGCTGGCGTCCCCGGTACGCCTGCAGATCCCCGCGCTGAAACGCGTCCAGGACGCGCTGATCCAGGGAACCATTCTCGCCGTTGACCGCTTCGGCAATCTGATCACGAATCTGAAGCCCGACGACATACCGGCGCAATTCAGGATGCTGGCAGGCCAGCGCGAAATCACCGGGCTCTATAAAACTTACAATGAAGGGAAGCCGGGAGAAGTGTTTGTCATCCCCGGTTCGGCAGGATTTCTCGAGATCGCCGTTAAAGGAGACTCGGCCGCCGCAGTGCTGAACTTACGGCCCGGAGCCCCCGTCGGCATCATTCTCAAATAGCAGCTATCAGCGGTCAGCTCTCGGCTTTCAGATTACAGCTGACAGCTGATAGCTGATAGCTGAAGGCTGCTTCTCATGGAACCACGACAAGCTTCCTTATTTCAAACCGGTTCCGGGCGTCAGTCATCGCTGCGCGTCGGTCCCGCGGGATGGAATTACAAAGACTGGGAAGGGATCGTGTATCCCTCGGGAGGATCGCTGGACGCGCTGGCATACCTGGCGGACTATTGCGACACCATCGAGATCAACAGCTCGTTTTATGCGCCGCCGCGACCGAAGGATGCGGCCGCATGGGCGCGCCGCGTCCAGAATAATGCGAGATTCCGGTTCACGGCGAAAGCCTGGCAGCGGCTTTCGCACGAACGCAAAGCGGAAGACGAAGCGTCGCTGGCGGCGGACTGCGAAGAGGTGCGCAGCTCCATGGCGCCGCTGGCCGAGGCCGGCTTGCTGGGGGCCCTGCTGATCCAGTTTCCGTGGCGATTCCGCTGCACGCCGGAGAACCAGGAGCATCTGGAAAGGCTGTTCCGTCACCTGGGGGATTTCCCTCTGGTACTCGAGGTGCGGCACGGAAGCTGGGATCGCGAACCTTTTTACAAATTCCTGCGGGAACACGGCGTCGCGTTTTGCAACGTGGATCAGCCGCTGATCGGGAATTCGATAAAGCCGGGGGAGCGCGCGACGGCGCGCCTGGGCTATTTCCGGCTGCACGGGCGAAACTATGCCAACTGGTTCAAAGAGGATGCAGGCCGGGATGCGCGGTACGACTATTTGTATACGAAGGATGAAATCCACCAGCTTTCGGCTAAGATAAAAAACGTGCAGCAGAGCACCGAGGAAACCTACGCGATCACGAACAACCATTTCCGCGGCCAGGCGCTGGTCAACGCCATGGAGATTCTCGAGGAACTGGATGGCGTCCCTCCCGCGGTCCCTCCGCTGCTGGCCGACTCCTACCCCGACCGCTTCCCGAAATGAAAACCGTCCTTTCGGATAGCGGCAGCTTGCGGCTGCTTTAGGGTTTTCCGTTTCCCGTTTCCGGTTTCCCGTTCCCCGATTGAATGCGCTACGAGGAAACGGGAAAGCCGGAGGCAAGCCGCCTCTCTCGGGCTCATTCATTTCTTGGGTAGATTTTTTCCCGCTCCAGTGGTATAAAACTTCCCGCTTTGTCCGCAGTTCCAGTGCCGGGGTAGCTCAGTCGGTAGAGCAACGGACTGAAAATCCGTGTGTCGACGGTTCAATTCCGCCCCCCGGCACCA
>DATJPG010000124.1:0-8961 GCA_035506515.1 Acidobacteriota bacterium | reverse complement strand
CTAATGCCGCATAGTTTTTGCTTCCATGGCATCCTGGGAGCCTCGAAGAGGCGATAGAGAGTAGGCCCGACCGTCAGGTCGGGATAGGCATTTTGTTATATATGAGCGCCGAAGGTGCGACACCTGTTGTGCCGCGCCTTCGGTGCTCGTTTTATTTTATCCTTCTATCCCGACCTGACGGTCGGGCCTACTCTCTACCGGTCCTTCGGACCTCAACACCTCCAGTTCCACACTCCTATATCAAAAAGAATTCGGCATTGGGCGGGACGGCGGCTCTCCGAGGAAAGACTGTGCGGCACCAGGCAAGTCTGCCTCGAATATGTCTATGGTGTCACCTCCCGGAAATCATCTGCATTCTTCCCTTCCCGGCCGAAATCTTAAAGCTCGATCCCTGCTTGGTATTGACTCGGCGAACGGCATTTGCATAGGATGGGGCAATCTGGAGGAAAATGTAATTATGGCAGATGTAGAGTTGGTGGCATCTTATTGGACGATTGCCGGAAATGTTTATCCCCACTCCACCACGGAGTACAGCCCATTTGATTTTGAGGACAGGGTTGTCGCCGCGTCCAGGGCGGGGTTTAAAGGCATTGGGATCAAGGAAGCGGACCTCGAACACACACTCGAGCGCAGAAGCCTCAAAGACATGAAACGCATCCTCGACGATAATGGGATCAAGCATGTCGAGCTGGAGTTCATCTCCGACTGGTTTCAGGACGGAGAAAAAAAGAAGCAATCGGACAAGACAAAGCAGATGCTGCTGACAGCCGCCGAAGCGCTCGGGGCGAGACACGTGAAGGTGGGCGACTTCGATATGAATACGGTTCCCATGCCCCGCCTGATCGAATCGTTTGCAGCGCTTTGCGCGGATGCGGCGAACTACGGAACGAGGATTCTCTTCGAGTTGATCGTGGACGCCATGATCCGGACGCTGCCGGAAACGCTGGAGATGGTGCAGGGCGCCGGCGCCAAGAACGGCGGCATCATGATCGACCTGTGGCACATGGTGAAACTGGGCATCTCGTATGAAGACGTTGCACGCATCCCATCAAGATACTTGCTTGGTATCGAGATCAACGATGGGACGTTCCAGTGCCCGTGGAGCCTGCACGAGGACACGATCAATCACCGGTGCCTGTGCGGCGAAGGCGAATTCGACGTGAAAGGATTTGTAAAACGCATGCTTCAGGCGGGGTACGACGGCCCGTGGGGAATCGAGGTCCTCAGCCAGAACCTGAGAAAATTATCACTCAACGAAGCCGCGATACGCGCATTCAATACAACGATCGCCCAGTTCCCAGGTTAAAAAGGAGATGTAGATTCATGGCAAAGGCATTGGAAGGCGTCAGGGTTTTGGATTTTACGCAGTATTTGTCGGGTCCTCATTGCACGTCGGTGCTGAGCGAGCTGGGGGCCGAGATCATCAAGATAGAGATGCCGGGCAAGGGCGAACCCGAACGGCAAGCCATGCCGAAAACCCTCAAACGGGAGGCGTATCAGTTCCTCTCCTATAACAGAGGGAAAAAGAGCATCACCCTGAACCTGAAAAGCCCGAAGGGACTGGAGCTTGCCAGGAAACTGGCGGCTAAAGTGGATATCCTCGTGGAAAATTTCGCCCCGGGTGTGCTGGACCGCCTGGGCCTGGGCTACGGTGAAGCGAGCAAGATCAACCCCCGGATTATCTACGCATCCATCTCCGGTTTCGGGCAAACCGGTCCCCGATGCAACGACGTCAGCTACGATGTGGTTGCCCAGGCGATGGGCGGCTTGATGAGCGTGACCGGTGACCCGGACGGCGAACCGCTGAAGGCCGGCATATCTCTCGGCGACTACATGGGGGGATATAACGGCGTCATCGCAATCCTGGCAGCCTTGCATTACAGGTCGGTAACGGGTGAGGGGCAGGCGATTGACATCTCCATGCAGGACGGAATCTGGGCGATGGTGTTCCCGGACCGCGCCGACTATTTTGACACATTCGCTGTCCCGAAGAGATACGGCAACAAGCTCAGCAGTTCCGCACCATTCGGCGCGTATCATGCCAAGGACGGGCACGTGATCATCTGCACGATCACGGACCCTCAATGGCAGAAGGTCCTTCAGGCAATGGGCCGGGAGGATTTGAGCGGCGAACAGTCTTACGCCACCCGTGAGAACCGGACCAAAAACATGAGAGCGGTCGACGGACTTGTGCAGGCATGGTGCAAAGAAAAAACCGTTGAGGAGGTCATGGCAGCCCTGAAGAAATTCCAGGTGCCCTGTTCACCTCTACCCACTTTCGACCAGGTCGCCGGCGATCCCCAACTGCGGAGCAGGGAGATGATCGTAGAGGTGGAACAGCCGGTTTCCGGAAAGGTGAAACTCAGCGGCTCGGTCTACAAAATGTCCAAAACGCCTGGTGACCGCAAGAAGATCGCTCCCGAGGTGGGCCAACACAACGAAGAGATTTATGGCGGGCTCCTGGGGCTCGATGCTGAGGAAATACAGAGGCTTAGAGACGAGTCCATAATCTGATCCCGCCCCACAATGAATGCGTTCTGGATGCGCAATTGGCGGCGAACACGGATCACAATCCCGTCATTTTCTTATTTACAAAAATGGCCATTCAATCTAGAATTTCCGTTTTTGTTAGTTGCCCAAAGTTTGGAATTATCCCGCATGAGGTTATAGATTCTTCCGACGGAACCGGCACTTAATTAATCTGCAAGCTTGGAGGTAAATCCATATGACTGGCCAAGAATTTCTGGATGTGCTCACATCGAGAAAGAGTATTCGAAGATATAAAACAGATCCAGTACCAGACGAGATGATTGACATGATCCTGGAGGCGGCCCGATGGGCGCCAACGGGTGAAAACTATCAACCGTGGAGATTCATCGTGGTCCGCGATCAGGAAACCAGGAACAAGATTGGCGATATCTCCAAGCAGGGGAGCGGATCGCGCATGACGTCCTGGTATTGCCTCAATGAACTGCAGCAGAGATTTGAAGGAATCGAGGACCCCGTCAAAAGAGCGGAAGTCCTTGAATTCATGTACTCCGGCAGAGTATCTGAATTCTGCAAGCAGGCTCCGGTGGTTATTGCCGTCATCGGGGATTTGCGCGTGGGAAGCGTGGACGTTCCCTATGACCTTTGCGCGGCCATGGAAAATATGATCCTCCAGGCCCATGCAATGGGACTGGGATCCTGCTGGGTCTATGGCCCGGTTGCCAGCACGAGGGATGCCAGAAGATTTAAAGATGTGTTGGGAATTCCGCAAGGCATGGGCTATTACAAGGTGCTCTCTTACCTCGCCGTAGGGTGGCCCAAGGAACAGCGCAAACATCCAAGGCCCAAATTGCCGCTTTCGGAAATGGTGTACTGGGAAAAATTCGGAAATAAGGAGAGGATCTGATGGATAGCATAAAATATTGCAACGAGGTAATGGCACGGCTCGAGACACTCATGTATCAGGAACTCTCCGGCATGGCCCACTGGAAATGCGAGTTTGTGGGCACCGATTTCATCCGATCCAAAGATATTCGGGGAACGAATGTTCCCGAAATCGTCGAAAGCTGTGTCAAAGAGATGAAGGCGGCGGGAATTGTCTCGGATATAACCTATAAAACCAGCCCCGACGGCCTGATGCTCAAGCTGAAAGTCAAGGACTGCATCCACCATGTAAAGGAAGTCCTGGTCTCGGAGGAAGGCGTCGATCCCTACATCTGCCCGATCGCCAATATGGTTCTGGACCAGATCCACGAGAAGCTGAAATACACGACGAGCTATAAGGCCAAGCAGGCGATCGATGGCGAGAACAAGCGATGCCTCATCTATAATGCTCTTTACAAAACCGGCGCCCAGATCGGTCAGGTGTCGGATTGGCTCAAAGACGACGAAGACAAAGAATGGCTGGAGAACCAGCCTTCGCAGATCCTTGCCGCAGCCGATAGGAAAAAGAAGTAATATTTTCTAATGAACAACCCCGATTTCTGTTCGAAGCCGCGCGAATGGAGTTTACAGCTCATGTTGCGCGGCTTCTTTTTTCCCCGCCCGATAGCCGATCTATGTCATTTCCATCTCGCCGGATTCATTCTTGCAGCCCGGACAAGGGATTTGCAGGCGATCAGGGCGAATCCCTATTGAATCAAACAAACGGTTTATTGTATCTATACGTATGAAAAAAACCGGCCGGTTCTTGTCGCTCGAAAAGCATAAAACCAAAAGGAAGGATAAAAATGAAAAAGCCCGAAATGCCCTGTGCAATGCATGATGAACACCTGTGCTACCTTGTAAATATGGGTTATCTTGAAAACAGCTTGAAGGATTATAAAGAGCTGGTTAAGGATGCAAAGTTCGTTTGTAAGAAATGCGGGCGGAGTGCAAATTCAGACGAAAACCTTTGTCGCCCCGTAAAAATCTAGCGCACCCTATCATACGGAATATCACATAAGTATTCGTGTGAAATAACCGCAAAAAAGCCATATTTCCTTAAAATTGCAGGAGCTAGCATGCTCCTGCAATTGCGACGCCTTACGCCTAGTTAAGGCGCCTTCGTTTTCGCGAGGGCCGGCCGGCCTCCATTTCAAGTTTTGCATTCCGACCCGGAACCGGGAAAAATTTGCGCTGTCGCACCAACGCAGTTCTGTCTCAGTTCGGTCCCGATCGATTCGGGATTCTAAATTCGAGATTCGAGATTATTCGTCGAATCATCCGGTTTGTTTCACTACAGGTCCTGCAGCGGCTGCGGCAACCGCTCGAGTAAGGTCTCCAGCGCCCATCGCGCCGCGTTTCCCACGACGCTCATGCACTTGGTTGGATCCGAATGGGCGCCGGCTGCCATGAATGCCTCCCAATCAGCGGGATCCTGAAGATTGAAGGACCGGCCGTATATCTTCGTCTGGACCTGGGGACACAAAATGGAACCGTATTCCCGGACAAACTTGTCGCAGAACGACCTGGCCGCATCCATGGCACGGGACAAGTCCGCCAGACAATCCGGTACCGGCTCCGTTGCAGAGACCATGTTTGCGGGACGGCCAAGATAGTAGTCCAGCACAATCGTAGCCCCGATTACTCCGCCACATGCTCCCGTCGAAAGCCCTGCCTGGCCGCCGCATGAGGAGGTGGCAACCTTGACGATGATGTCCTCAAAGCCGAGAATTTCCTTTAGCGCCGCCACCGTGCACTGAGAACAGCTGCTGGAATATTTTTCAAAATTGATGCCGAGCTCTCCGGCCTTATCCAGCAATTGGAGCCTGGAAAGGCTTCGATATTTTTCCGATATCATCATGGTTTCGTCTTTCGCCTGAACCCCCAAAATAGCATTCAATCGCCAATTTCCCTGATCATTTGGCGTCCCGATATGTCTATAATCTTCTTTGCGGCGAATTTCAATTCTAATCACCGCTCATAAGGTCGCAGGCAATCATTTCCCGTTTTTGCCGGACGTATTGAAGGAGAAGCATCATGAATTCTGAAGATCCACGCACTCTCGAGCAGGTCTATCGCAGCGCCGTAAGCGGTCTCTATGCCCGGCTCAGAAGCAACTACGATTTTTTGTATCGGAAATTCGGCAAGGATGGGCTGAAGCTGATCGAGGAAATGAGCCGCGAGTACGGTCGCAGTGTCGCGCAAAGAGCCAAGGCGAAACTCCCGACTCGCGATCTCCCATCCATTGCAGGATATCTGCTTAGAATATTCGATACGGTCGCCCGGGGCCAGAATTTGACGTCGGCAGCAGAAGTGAGTGAGGATCGCGTCGTCATCAAGGTCAAACGCTGCCCTCTCAACTTCGACGATCCCGAAATGTGCCGTGCGCACACGACGATGGAACAAACCCTCGTCGAGGAACTGAATCCCGACCTGACGTATCGGATTGGCAAGTCTGTTCCGTCCGGTGACGTGTGCTGCGAACACATCATCGAACTAAAGAAGTGAAAGAAGGAGACAGGAGCGACTTTCGATTCTCAATTCTCGACGAATCTGGAATTGAGAATCTGGAATCGATCATCAGCGAAACATCTTTCCCGGGTTGAGGATGTTCAGCGGGTCGAGCGCCTGTTTGATGCGCCGCTGGACTTCGACGGAAACCGGTCCCAGCGCCTCTTCGAAGTATGGGCGCTTCAACACACCGACACCATGCTCCCCGGAAAGCGTCCCACCGACGGCCAGCGCAGCAGTAAAGATTTCGCGCACCATCTGCTCGACCTTTTCCCACTCGTCGCTTTTGCGTTTATCGAACAGGATGTTCGGGTGCAGGTTGCCGTCGCCCGCATGCCCGAAGATCACAATCGGCAGACCGTATCGGGCGCTGATGGCGCGCAGTTTCTGCACAACTTCCGGAATTGCGCTGCGGGGCACTGTGATGTCCTCGCCCAGCTTGTTCGGAGCCTTTCGCGCAAGCGACGGGGAAATCGACCGGCGCGCTTTCCACAATCCGGCCCGCTCCGCCTCGTCTTGCGCCACCTTGACGGTTCTGGCGCCGGTGTCTCTGCAGATGCGGCCGGCCGTTTCCGCTTCCCGCATCACCGTCTGCTCGTCCGCTCCGTCCGTTTCGACGATCAGCGACGCCGCGACATCGGTATTCAGCCCGAGATGCATCGCTTCCTCGATACAGGAGATCGCGGTCTGGTCCATCAACTCCAGGCTTGCCGGCACGATGCCTTCCGCCAGGATGGCGTTTACCGATCGCGATGCATTGTCCAGGGAGTCGAATTCCGCCAGGGCGGTTTTTGTATACCGCGGTCGGGCGACGAGCCGAAGAAGCGCATCGGTGATGAGGCCCAGCGTCCCCTCGGAAGAAGTAAAAAGCCCGTTCAGATTGTAGCCGGTCACATCCTTGATCGGTTTCCCTCCCGTTTTAAGAATTCGGCCGTCGGCCAACACGACGGTCAGCCCGAGGACATAGTTCCCGGTAACGCCATACTTCAGGCAGCGCGGGCCGCCCGCATTGCACGCGATGTTGCCGCCAATCGTGGAATGGCGAATGCTCGACGGGTCCGGCGGATAAAACAGGCCGATCTTTTCCACTTCCGCCTGCAGATCCGCCGTAACGACTCCGGCCTCTGCACGCACAGTCGAATTGACCGTATCGATTTCCAGGATCCGGTTCATGCGCGTGAAACTGACGACGATGCCTCCGGCGCAAACCGGGATCGATCCGGCCGCGAGCCCCGACCCCATCCCTCGCGCGACGACGGGAATGCGCGCTTCCGCGGCGACTTTGACTATTTCAGCCGTCTGCTCGGTCGTCTGCGGCAGCACAACCACATCGGGACGACCTTCGGCAAACGTGCCGTCGTAACTGTAAACGGCGAGATCCTCCGGCGTGCACAGGACGCCTTCTTTGCCCACGATCCGGACAAAACGATCCATGATTTTATTGTCCATCCGAACCCCCATACGCTTCATCCAACAGGGTCACCGGGTGCACGACACGCACAGGCAGGCCGCGCCGCTGCAATCCCGCATTCAGCTGCATCTGGCAGCCGGGGCAACCCGAGGCGAGGATGCGTGCCTCGGTGCTTGCCACGTTGTCGATCTTGCGGTCGAGGACCTTCAGCGAAGTCTCGTAGTGCGTGATGAGCTGGCTCCCCGCCGAACCGCAGCACCAATCCGCCTCGGGTAGCTCGACGAACTCCAAACCCTCGATCAGCGCCAGCAGCTTCCTCGGCTCTTTCCATACCTGCTGTGCGCGCCGAAGATGACACGGGTCATGGTATGTGACTTTGGCCGCGATGCGCTTCGTAGGCTTGCGCAGAGGAATTTGCGAAAGAAACTCGCTGATGTCGCGCACTTTCCCGCTGAAGGCGGCGGCGCGCTCCGCCCACGCAGGATCTTCCTTCAACAGCGATCCATACTCTTTCAGCGTTGAACCGCAGGTGGCGCAATCCGTGATGACATAGTCTATGTTGCAGCGTTCGAAGACCTCGATATTGTGCCGGGCCTGATTTTCCACGAGATCCATGCGTCCATACCCGCGCGCCGGCATGCCGCAGCACTCGATTTCTTTCGGCGTAATCACCGTGCACCCGTTGCGCGCGAGGACGCGCAGCGTTGCCGCGCTCTGGTCCGCAAAAAGGAGGCTTTGCGCGCAGCCCAGGAAAAATCCGGCGCGATAGCGCGATTCACCGTACGCCTCCGTCATTTCAGGCAGGATGCGGCGCAGAGGACGCTGCGGGATCCGCGGGAGCATGGCCTCCAGATCACGAAGACGTGCCGGCAGCAGGCGATTCAGCCCGAGCACATACGCGAGGCGCCGAATCCCGAGCTTCTCGTACAGCCGAAGCGGAAGCGTTGCGAGTTCCATGCGGCCAGGACTGGAAATCAGCCCACCGAAGAGCCACTGTTTCCACTTTTTCGGGCGGACCTGCTCCTGGACGTGCCGCATCGACAGAGCCAGATCGGCGGGGCGGATCCCCACGGGACAGAGATCGTTGCAGGCCATGCATGCGAAACAGCCGTACATCTGTTCGTAGAGGTTGGGGCTGAGCTCAAGCTCCCCTTCCAGTCCCTTACGGGTAAGGGCTACGCGGCCGCGCGGAGAAGCCGTTTCCATGCGATACTCCCGATACGTCGGGCAGGCAGCCAAACATAATCCGCACCGGATACAATTCAGATATGTCGATTCTTCGGGCTTCTTCAGATCCAAGACCAAGATTTTCTTTCCCTGCGTATCTAAAACAAAATCAAGCCACGGATTACACGGATTTCACTCAAAAAATTTTATTATCTGTGTAACAAACGCTCAATTTCTTGTTTTTGTAGCAAGAAATATTTTGTGAGGACAGCCTCTCCAGAGCCGTCCGGATTGCGTAACATGTCTGTCGGACGGGTCTGGAGAGCCTGTCTCAAAACCCGGCGCCATCCCAAAATCGGAATCATTGAGGCGCGAAGCGCCGGCAGAGAATAGGCCCGACCGTAAGGTCGGGATTAGGTTATCGCAAAGACGGAGCGCCGAGGGCGCGGCACTGTTAACGT
>DATJPG010000123.1:0-4518 GCA_035506515.1 Acidobacteriota bacterium | reverse complement strand
CCCATGGAGGTAAACTTGCTGTTAGCCAAGCTCACTCAAAGACAAGTAACTGCCCTAAGAGAATTGGACCAGCAATACAACGAAAGATAACTTCCCACAAGCCGACTTCGTGGGACTTGATTTGATGTGACATCCTAAGGGATTAGGCAAAACCGCAATTTGAATTCCCTAAATCCTAGCGATCAGTTCTTTTGGCATAATAGCCTTTTATTGTCCGCGCTATTAAGTCGGATCTAGCCAATTTGACTTCGACCTTTCGGAACTTACCGTTGCGCTTATCGTTTGTTGAGTAATAGCCGATTCTGTATTGACTCGACAACTCATTCACCAGCTGAGCAAATGCATTGCGAAGATCCTTTGTGCCGTCAAATATAGAACCTCCGCTATATTCAGATAGCTTTTTTAAATATTCCCCCCCAGGCCAAATAACTTGATCAACATTATTCTTGGTATAAACACAATAAATTGTTGCCCACGTACCCTTCGCCAAATTAAACGTTTCTTCCTTGGTTATATGGCTTCTGGTATCCATTCCGTCGGAAATTATCACTAAAGCCTTACGTCCTGTAATTGGCTCGACCGCCTTTTTTAGTACAGCCGCTATCGTTTCATATAAAGCCGTTGAATTTCCCGAGCCGATTTGCTTAATTTGATCAACTGTTTTGGCTCGATCAACGCTGAAAGGCTGCAGAATTCTGGCATCATCCGAAAATGTAATAATGCTTACGGCATCTTTGGAATGAAGGTGATTTACAAAATCTATTGAAGCGTCCTTTATTTTCATAAGATCAGTGCGTACACTTCCGCTCGTATCAAGGAGCAGGGCAACCATAATTGGCTCGTCAGCAATATTAAAGCTGACAATCTCCTGTTCAACGCCATCCTCAAATATCCGAAAATCTTCCTTCTTGAGTTCTATTATCCGCTGATCTTGTCGATTTAGCACAGTCACATGGAGAGCTACCATTTCGGCATCCAGCCCTTGTGTCGCCTCGACTCTCCGCTGTTGACTTGATCCGGGTTTTATGAGGATTCCAGGAAAAATGACCAGCATGCCCAGGATTAATGCAATTTGGGCAATAGGGAGTCTCATCACAAACCTCAGAATTTATTGATTCCTTGATAACAGTGAACGGAATTGCATTCCCACTATTCGCGCCAGCACGATATTAGCGCAGATTTTCGGAATCTCACAGTTTGAATAGGATCGCTCGATAGTTTGTACGCATACACAACCTCTCCGAAACGCGCATATAACAAACAGAAGCTATGATAGTTCCCCAGATACAGCCTTCCGTTACATAATGCCCCCCGCACGTAGTCGTCTTTCTGGAGTAAAGAATGAGAAACGCGCTTGTGGGAAGTTACGGTCCTGAGCGCACTTTTGACGGACACGCAGGGTAATCTCAACAACTGAAAGAGCCTTCTGGACTCTCGGTTTCACGGCGCAGTGAAGGCCGCAGGAACCGCAGAGAAGATGGCAAAGGCGTGGCGACGCCCCCGATTTCCGATGTCCCGACGCCCGTGCGGTGCCGCGCGGCTGGGCCGTTCAGGCGCGCCGTTCGAAATGCTATAATGTCCCAGCCGTTATGACAAAAAAAAGGACCCTCGGCATCATCGCTCTTATTCTGCTCTTTGGCTTCCTCACAAGAATTGCCTATTTCTTCCACACGATGCAGGACATTGACGAAGGGTCGCATGCCGCCGTGGCGACGGCCTTGTTGAATGGCGGCACGCTGTATCTGAATGCCGTTGACAATAAACCGCCCGGAGTATTTTACATTTATTATGCAACGTTCCTGGTTTTCGGCAAATACAACATGACCGCGATTCACATGGTGACGTTTCTCTGGACGCTGGCGACGGCGCTTATCCTGAGCATCCTGGCCAGGAAGATGGGAGGGACGGGAGCGGCTTTGTTCACATTGCTGTTCTACCTGACGTTCACTGCGGCGCTGTATGCAAAAATGATCGCGGCCAATACCGAGATATTCATGGTCCTGCCATATTCCATGGCCGTCCTGCTGTTTTGGCATGCGTGCTCCGGACAAAACCGATATTTCTACTTTCTTGCAGGATTCGTTTCCGGCCTGGCGCCGCTTTTCAAGCAGGTCGGGGGCATTGCTGTGACTGCGGTGTTCCTGTACCTGCTTGTGGCGATCCCTCTGCTCCGCGGAAGGAAGCGGATCCTTCCGGGCATTGCCGCCTTCGCCAATTTCGCAATCGGTTTCGCGCTCCCGCTCGCGCTTGTCTTCCTCCTGTTTTACAAATACCGAATGCTGAAGGCATGGTATTTTTGGGACGTCACCTATCCGAGCAGGTATATCAGCCTCGGGAGCGTTACCCTCAATTTCCCGTCTCAGCTGGCCATCGAATTCGGCCTGTTCTTTTTATCCACCCTCGTCCTCTGGATTCTGGCGTCTTTCTGGATAAAAACTCTGTTCACAGACCTGCGCCGGCGGGACGTGTCCCCCGGCTCCGGGTTCCCGCTATTCCTCATCCTGTGGCTCGCCGTCAGCATGGCGGCGACGATGCTCGGCAAGCGAATGTATGGGCATTATTTTATTCAGATCCTTCCGCCGCTTACGCTGATCGCAGGCCTGTATGCAGCCGGTTTTTTTGCGGAGCAACGCGCGTCGCACAGAAAAGGGTGGCGGGTCGCCATCCTGGCGCTGACGATCGTGCCTGGTCTTGTTTTCACCGGCCTGGGCTATTCATATGAAGCCACGACAGACACGTGGGGAGAAATACGTCCGGATTTCCGCGTGGCCTCGGAATATATCAAAACTCACACGCTTCCTCAGGATAGGATATTTGTTTGGGGATATTTCACTCCGATCTATGTCTATTCGCAACGGGCGCCATCCACAAGATTCGCCTCCACGACGATTCATACCGGATACAAAGCGGGCAATGATCGGGACGAAAACGACCGGGCCGACCTTGCGTGGCTGACGATTCCCGAAGCCTGGTCGATGCTGGAGGCGGATCTGAATCGCGATCCCCCTGCGGTCATCGTGGATACGTCTCCCGGCAACTACCATGATTTCGGGAGGTACCCGATCCGGAATTATCCGATCCTCGAGGGATTTGTGGAAAAGAATTGCCGCCTGGAAAAAAGCATCGCGGGAATGGATATCTACCGTTGCAGGGACGGCAAATAGTCTTCGCGCCGCTGCCGTGTCAGTTGCCAGCATCCGCCCGCGAAGAGCGCCAGAAGCAGGACCATCTCCGTATACTTCCAGTTGTCGCCGATACCGATGAATGCAATCACATTTGCCGCCAGGAATAATGCGGCTCCGGCAATGATCGCACCAGTCTTCGATCCGATCGCCGTTTCCAATGCTCTCCATCCCAACAGCGCCATTGGCAGAGTCAACATCGCCACGTCGTATTCCTTGATGCGTGGATTCAGCAGCACCACTCCGACCAGCATCACCGGCACCCATCGCTCAAGAGAGTATTCCCCGGCGAAAAAGCGCCGCGAAAAATAGATCAACGTCGCCAGCACCGATGCTGCGATCAGCAGATACAGCGCGGTGCTCGCTTTCCAATACGGCATTCCCGCGTCCAGCAATGCCCGCCCGAGCATTCCCGCCGGCGCGATCCCGAAATCGCGGTTATAGCGGAACTGCAGTTCCACCGCCTGCAGGTAACTGTTAAATTTCTCCGGCCAGAACCACGCCTGGCCCGCGCATATCGAGATTCCCACCGCGCCGTTCACTGCGGCCTTCAGCCATTGCTTTCGCGCCGAAAACACCGGGATCGCCAGCAGTGTCAGCAGGGGCGCCTTACAGCAACCCGTAATCAACACTGCCGCATAAAACCATCCCCACTTCCCTCGTTTCCATCCTCTGTACGCAGCGCCGAATATGAGTCCGTACAAAATGTAAACGAGGTTCCCGCTGAAAATGACATCGTGCTGCAGCAATCCCGGGAAAAACGCCGCCGCCGGCGCCAAAAACAGAAACGTCTGCCGTTCTCTCTTTTCCGGCAATTGCATCACCACCCAGATTTGGCCCAGGACTGCCGCCGCGTACGCCAGCCAGTACAATCCGTTTCTCAGCCACGGTGCTATCATTCCAGCCAGCCGCAGGGCCGGCAGCGTGATCGGCGAATACACGTAGGTCATCGGTCTCGGCCCGTGCGCGTGCAGACCGTGCTGGTCGTAAAACGCCTGCTGAACCGCCACCCCCTGCGCGTAAGGATCGTGTCCCCCCCGAACCCACTCCATCGCCTGCGTGTAGACCCGCAGATCCCATCCCGCTGAATTCGCCACGGCCATGATTGCCACCGTTGCGCACGAACAGAACCAGAATACCCATGGGATCATTCGCCAGTTCCAGAGCCGCTTCTTCATATCCGCTACCCGGCTTTCTTCATTTCGTCTTGCGTCATGCTGCCGCTATATGCCCTTCATCTCTAGTGTACTGCCTCCAACAGATCTTTACATATGCCAGGCAAAAATAGCCACGGATTCCACGGATTACACAGATTCAAATGACGGTTGTATGGGCG
>DATJPG010000122.1:0-76814 GCA_035506515.1 Acidobacteriota bacterium | reverse complement strand
TGTGTCGCTCCTTCAGAGCTCTATCTATTTTCACACTCATAACCCAGGGTTCCAGAGCGCGCTTCGCGTGCTCTTCCACCCTGGGCTCTCCTGCTGGACCCTTTCAGGGTCCCATCGGACTCCTTAACTAAGTGCCATTCGATCCCGATCCCGATCGGGTTGACGGCGGCAGTGCTGACAGTTCTTGCATCGGAAGCTAATGGGAATCCTTCATCCAATAACTCCCCCAGTTGTCAAACTTTTGCAGTCTCCCCATCAAAGCCGGGAATTCTCCCAATGGATTAAGCATCAGCCGGCCAGCGGGACGGCGGCTAATCGTAAAGCAGATACGGAGATCGGCGGAAGAGGAAGTCTGCGACATCCGTCTGCCATGTCTGTTTGATATCGTGCGGCGAAACTCCCTTTCGGATCATGATGGGAACCGCATCACATCCACAGAGTATTTCAATCGGAAGCTTTGTCTCCTCATATTCGTAGGGCGGGTTGCGCCAACCGAAAAACTCCGGGTATAGTGCATTGGCCGCCGAGAGGACCGCAATGCCTGTCAGATAAGGCTCGAAAACTTCGCGGTCTCCGACATGAATTTGAATGCCGCCACACATGGTCCCAGCCCATTTCTGGAAGGTAGGCTGGAAATAAGCGGGGCGGAACCAGACCCCGGGCAGGTTGAACGCGTTGAGGCGTGAGGCGAAACTTCGACTATTGATAAACGGTGCCCCGATGATCTCGAAGGGACGCGTGGTCCCGCGCCCTTCCGAAAGGCATGTTCCCTCGACCAGAACCGATCCCGGATAAACGATAGCCGAATCGAGCGTCGGGAGATTGGGAGAAGGCTGGACCCAGGGCAAACCGGTTTGGTCAAACCAGAAGTGCCGGCGCCATCCCTCCATCGCGACGACGGTCAGATCGCAGCGTATATCGAACTCGGAATTGAGGAACATGGCAAGTTCGCCCGTCGTCATGCCGTGACGCATGGGAATCGGATATAAGCCGACAAAGGAGCTGTATGCGGAATCCAGCAGGTTGCCCTCAACCTGGCGGCCGTTCACGGGATTAGGCCGGTCCAACACGACCATGCGTTTGCGTGCGCGGGCGCAAGCTTGCATACAGTACGCCATCGTGTGAATAAACGTGTACACGCGGGTGCCTGCATCCTGGAGATCGAAGAGCAGCACATCGATATCTTTCAGCATCTCTTCCGTGGGATACCGGGTCTCGCCATACAGGCTGTGCACGGGGAGTCCCGTATCGGGATCGCGATAAAACTCGGACTCCACCATGTTGTCCTGCTTCTCGCCGCGGGCACCATGCTGGGGTCCCAAAAGCGCCGTTACCTGGATATCTCCTGTTCCTCCAAGCGCGTCCGCAGTATGCATCAGATCGGGCAAAACAGATGCCGGATGCACTACGGCCCCGACGCGAGATCCCCGGATAAGATCTCTCTTCCTGTCCAACAACACCTCGATTCCCGGCCGAACATGCATAAAACCCCCGCGTTTCCGTTCCCCGGATTTTTCAGGTCTTCCCAGTGATGGACCCAAAGACGAAAAAATCCTTCTATTTATTTATCCATGAAACGCCCTGCCTGCAATGAAATTTTGATGCGCAGAGCGGAGAAAAATTGCTATAGTGGCATTACGCGAATTTGTGTATTGCTTCGGCGGAGACCAATGGAACACACGCTGGTTTTAAACGCCACCTATGAACCTATTAACATCGTCACGTGGAAGCGCGCTCTGAATCTTCTATGCCAGGGCAAAGTCGAGGTTCTGGCTGAGTATGACCGCGAGATCCGAAGCATCAGCTTCACCATCAAGATGCCCAGTGTTCTTCGGCTTTTGAAGTATGTAAAGATCCGGAGAAATCATCAGCACGTCAAGTTCTGCAGGGCAAATATCTATGCGCGGGACCACAACACCTGCCAGTATTGCGGGAAAAAGTGCTCTACGGAAAACCTCACATTTGACCATGTGGTACCGGTGGTAAAAGGAGGAGGCAAGACCTGGGATAACATCGTCACATGCTGCTTTGAATGCAATCACAGGAAGGGAGGCTGCACTCCGGAGGAAGCCGGCATGAAACTCATCCGGCGTCCGAGAGAGCCGGATTGGGTTCCCACGATGCTGCACATCACGATTGGATTCAGGACGGCACCCCAGGCCTGGCGCGACTTCCTCTACTGGAATATCGAATTGGAGCGCGAAGAATAGATCCGCAGATCCCGAAGCCCCGAAATGAGTTTTTCCTGATTTGCCAGCCTGTAAAATTGCTTCAGCCCCTCCTGATGCCCCGATCCAAAATTGTAATCAATGTTCTGGAGCAGGTACTCTTCGAGAAACGAAGCGGAAAGGTTTAAGGATTTGGCATAGACCGAGGCGATTTCATCCCGTCTTTCAAGTCCCCAGTCCCTGGCTTCCTGGAAAATGGCATTCAGATCGGAGGGAAACGGGACGCCGTTCCTGCAGGCCCAGAAGGCGAAAACAAAAGGCCTTTGCTGCCATTGGACCCATTCTTCCGCCAGATCGGTGGTGTCGTAATCCTCGGGGTGAAGCTGCAGGGCCGGGTCCCCGATCACCAAGGCAGCATCGCAACGCGCCAGCATTGCGGCAGGTTCTGGTGGATGGGGAACGTACTCGGGGTGCAATTTCATCTTTGCCTGAAGCAGAATTCTGGCAAGCGCAACGGATGTCCGAGAGCTTGTATCCAGGGCAACCGAACGGATTGTTTGTTTGCCCCTGGATTTGATCAGAAGGATACTTCGAACCTCCCCGAGCGAGGCGATCGAGATATCGGGAATGATTTGTAAATGATCTATTCGTTGATATTCGATGCTGGGAATCAAGCCAATATCCACTTCCCCGGACGCAAGCTGATCTGCGCACACTGCCGGAGATGACGGCAGAACCTCGAATTGGTCCCGGAAAGGGCCATGGAGAAACGCCCAACCCAAAGGGGCCGAGTTGAGATAATGAACGAGAGAAATGCGGATCTTCATCGTCGAAACCTGCAGAAATCGAAAAGAAAATAAAAATTCCGCGAGATAAATTGCCTTCGCGCGAAACAACAAACGTGGGGATTATAGCAAAGGTTTCCCCAACGCAATCGCGAATCTGCTTTTGGATGGGCAAAACAAATAGTATGCAAGCTGCCAACGACTCTTTGATCAGGGATGCGATTGAAATGACTCTGCTGCCAGGGGTGGGAAGCCTGACGCAGAACCGAATCTGGAAAACGCTTTCCAATATCTCCGACCTCTTTTCAATGGACGAACGCTCCCTTGCATCCATGGGAGTTCCCGGGGAGGCTTTCGCATTGGTAAGATCCCGCGGTTACCAGGCAACGGCTTCCGAAATATGCGACTGGGGCAAACGTGAGGGTTGCAGGTTTCTGCTGCGTGGCTGCCCGGGATATCCTCCTTTATTGGAAGAGATCAGCGATCCTCCGCTCGTTCTGTATGCCCGCGGCCAACTGGAAACCCTTGAAAAACCTTCCATCGCCGTAGTCGGAACGAGAAGGCCGACCGTCTATGGCCTTCAGATGGCCCAGGGTATCGCATCCGACCTGGGCAGCCGCGGACTCTGCGTGACGAGCGGGTTGGCGCGGGGCATCGACGCGGCTGCCCATCGAGGATGCCTTGAAGACGGAGGAAGCACCATCGCAGTTCTGGGCTGCGGCATCGATATCGTTTATCCGAAAGAGCACCGCCGACTGACGGAGAGAGTTCTGGAAAAGGGATTGCTCCTATCCGAATTCACCCCCGGCACATCCCCCGCTCCGCAAAATTTTCCGGTGCGGAACCGCATTATCAGCGGTCTGGCGCTGGGGACGGTGATTGTCGAAGCCAGTGAATATAGCGGATCGCTTATTACCGCTCGGCTGGCTATGGAGCAAAACCGGGAAGTCTTCGCCATTCCGGGCAACCTGACCTCCCCTCAGAGTTTTGGGCCGAACTTCCTGATCAAACAGGGAGCCAAACTCGTTCAATCGTGGAGAGACATCGTGGAAGAGTTGCCGCCTGAAATGCGCCGAGAAATACTCATTAAGGAAGACTCCAGACCGGCGCGGACTCCGGAACTCGGGATGCTCTCGGATGAGGAAAAGCGGATTTTGGCTTTGCTTAAAACGGACGAAACGATGCAGTTCGACAGAATTTGCCGCATGGCAAATTTGAATGTTTCCCGGCTGAGCGATATATTGTTAGGTCTCGAGATGAATGGGCATGTCAGGCAACTGCCCGGGAATTTGTTTGTAAAAGTAAGATAATAAACAGGATACGACGCACGAATAAAAACTCTTTGCTTTTTTTGCTTGGACTTTCTGGCAAGCTTAGTGTAGTTTGCGCGCTTCTATGGCTAAGTCACTCGTTGTAGTCGAATCGCCTGCAAAGGCAAAAACAATCAGCAAATACCTCGGCAGGAATTTTGTCGTCAAGGCGTCGGTCGGCCACATCAAGGATCTGCCGAAAAGCAAACTTGGCGTGGATGTGGATGACGATTTTACGCCGCATTACGCCGTCATCCCGGCTAAAGCCAAGGTGGTAAAGGAATTAAAATCGGCCGCGAAAAACGTCCAGGACATCTACCTGGCAGCGGATCCTGATCGCGAAGGAGAAGCGATCTGCCAGCACTTGTTTGAGGAGCTTTCGGCCAAATCGAAAAATGTTTACCGGGTCCTTTTCCACGAAATCACTAAAAACGCAATTCAGGAAGCGTTTAAAAAGCCGGGCCGTATCAATCAGCACAAAGTAGATGCGCAGTTGACACGACGCATCCTGGACCGACTGGTCGGTTATAAGATCAGTCCGCTGCTCTGGGACAAGGTGCGGCGGGGGCTCTCGGCCGGAAGAGTTCAAACCGTGGCGCTCCGCATGATCGTCGAACGAGAGCAGGAAATCCGCGTATTCAAATCGGAGGAATACTGGACTCTCGATGCACGATTGGCCGGGGAAGCGCCACCGGAATTCACTGCCAAAGCACGCCTGATCGAGGGCAAAAAATGGAGCGTCGCCGACTCGGATACGACACACAAGATTGTCGATGAGTTGAAGAGCGAACAATTCGTGGTCCGGGAAATCCGTCGCAGAGAAAAGAAAAAATACCCCGTGCCTCCGTTCATCACGAGCAAGCTGCAGCAGGAAGCCGCCAGGAAACTGAATTATTCCGTCAAGCGGACGATGATCCTGGCTCAAAGACTGTATGAAGGCATCGAGGTCGGGGCGGAAGGATCCGTGGGGTTGATCACTTACATGCGCACCGACTCCAGCCGCGTCGCTGAAAGCGCACTGCATGAAGTGCGCTCGCTGATACAGCGTGATTTTGGCGAAGCCTATCTTCCCCACCATCCAATCTATTACAAGTCAAAAAAGACTGCGCAGGAAGCGCACGAAGCGATCCGGCCCACCTCTGTGGAACGCACGCCGGAAAGCCTGAAGAAGGATCTGGAGCCGGACCTCTGGAGACTGTATGCACTGATCTGGAACCGATTCGTCGCGTCGCAGATGAATCCCGCCCTGCTGGATCACACGGATGTCGACATCGATGCCGGGCGACTGGAGTTCCGCGCGACTGGATCCATCCTCAGATTTAAGGGATTCCTTGCTGTCTACCAGGAATCCAGGCCCGAAGACAAAGCGGAATCCGCGCAGGAAGATGAGGAATCCGTTCTGCCGCAGCTCCGTGAAGGAGAAGTGCTGACTCTTCGGGAATTGCTCCCGGCACAGCATTTCACGCAGCCCCCGGCGCGATACAACGAAGCGAGCCTTGTGAAAGCCCTGGAATCCAAGGGTATCGGCCGTCCGAGCACCTATGCCTCCATTCTCAGCACGATTCAGGATCGCGAATACGTCGACAAAACCGATGGTAAATTCTTTCCGACGGAAACCGGCGAGTTGGTGACGAAGCTCCTCGTGCAAAGCTTCCAGGAAATCTTCGACTATGAATACACGGCTCGCATGGAAGATCACCTCGACAGGATCGAAAAGGGACGCGAACCTTGGAAAAGCACCATGCGGGATTTCTACGATCGCTTTGCCAAAAGGCTGGAGGTCGCAGAAAAGGAGATGCCCGACATTAAGACCGAAACCGTCGAGACGGATGAGGTGTGCGAGAAATGCGGCAGCAAAATGGTCATTAAGTGGGGGAAATTTGGCCGGTTTATGGCCTGCTCCGGATACCCCGAATGCCGCAATACGAGAGAAATCGCCAAAACAGGACCAGCCGAAGAGCCGAAAGAACCGCAGGCGGAAGAGATTCAATGCGAAAAGTGCGGTAAGCCGATGGTGCTGAAGCGCGGCCGGTTCGGAGAGTTTATGGCCTGCTCCGGATACCCCGATTGTCGCAACACGAAGAAAATCGTCAAGACGGCAAAAGAATCGCTGGTCAAGCACGACATCCCGCTCGATGAGGAATGCCCCCTATGCGGCAAAAAGCTGGCAATCAAGCACGGCCGCTATGGCGAGTACACAGCCTGTAGCGACTACCCTTCCTGCAAGTACATCAAACTCAAATCGACTGGAGTTCCGTGCGGGAAGAAGGGCTGCTCCGGCGAAATCGTCGAACGGAAATCCCGCAGGGGCAAGGTCTTTTACGGTTGTTCCCGATACCCCGACTGCGATTTTGTCCTGTGGAACAAACCTGTGCCGGATCCCTGTCCTTCCTGCAACGCTCCCTTCACAGTCGTCAAGACAACCAAGCGCTCCGGCACGGTCCGCTTCTGCAACAACGAAGAATGCACGTTTAAAGAGTCCTTGGACGATCAATAAACGGCTGCAATGCAAAAAAGCCCCGGAGAGCGTATCGGCTCAGGGCTTGTAAAAAATGGTGCAGATTTCTCCGCCCTGTCTCGTGATGGCAAATACCGTCTGAAACTCGCCCGATTCCTCCAGGAATCTGCGTTCCCTCTGCAGATAGTCAAACGGCACGAGAATCAGATAGGTGTTTTCCGGAACCATAATCCTATTTTGCCGAATAGGGATGGATGGAAGCTGTACTGCTTGCATGTCCTTCCTGTCGATGGCCTCCCGCACCAGATCGGTATTGAAAGCGGAACTTGTGCCCGAATAATAAACGCCCACGACCTTCGCATCCGCCGCGCCGTGCGCGTTAATCCATTTCCCTGCTTCTTCGTAGGAGTTCAGCCAGTAGTCCCAGGCGTCCACGAGCCCTTTGTCCTGGGCGCCTTTCAGCCCTCCGATCAAGGCATTAAAAAACGTCGTCTGATACGGATGCATGGCAACAACGCCCCAAAGATTGAGTCCGACCGCAAGGCAGACGATACCCGCGACGATCGGTTGCGCAGCGCATCTCAGCTTTTCTGCCAGGAATTCGGCGCACCGGGCCATGCCCTGCACAGCCAGGATGGAATATGGAACGAGAAAAACAAGGAAGTGTCTTAACCCATTGTGATAGACGATCGTGTGGGGAAAACACGGGATAAGCAACGGGATGAAGAGCCAGAGCAGAAGCAAAGAGTACAGCGCCGATTGCCTGCGCCGCCGGAAGGCCAGGAATATGCCGGTCACGGCGCACAAAAGAATCATCAGGGGAGTTCTGAAGAGCACCTGGATGAAGGGATAGAGGCTGAAGGGATTATCTCTTCCCCAGGTAATCCTTCGGATGCTTTCCTGCCAATAGCTCAGAAACGACAGCTTCTCCGTCACGCCCCAGAAGGCCGGCGCATAGAAGGCCAGCCCGATTGCCACCATGATCATAAAGCCAGCGCATGCATGCGGGATAATTCCCCGCCTGCCGGCAATTGGGCTTGAGACATTTCTGTTTTTATAAACCAATAAAAACCAGGTGCCAATAATCGCCAGAACGAAAATCGCATACGTTTTGACTGAGAAAGCCACGCCCAGAAATATAAAAAACCGATACAAGTATTGGATGCGCCCGGACAAGAACCAGTCCGCAAAGGACAGGATCGACAGAGAGAAAAAGATCAGGAGCGGCACGTCCTTCATGTTATTGAACGTGTGGCCCCAGAACGAGGGAAACGTCAATAAGACGAATACGGCGGCAATTCCATGCCACGCCGTCCAGTGACGTTTCACGAAACAAAATAGGAATATCAGAAACGCGGCCGTCAAAAACGGCAGGAGAATATGCCTTGCGGCAACGGGATCATAAAGATGAAGGACGTCTGACAGGCACCGCTTGACGGCCTCCGCCGCCATGAAGATGATGGCCCCGTGCATTTGATATCGGAGGACGTTCTGGTCGACGTGGCCGCCCAAAAGAAAGTCGAGATTCATCGCTCCTTCGCGATAATTCTTCTGGCTGTCGATGTTCATTCCATAATCACGCACAACGAAGCAGCTGACGATCAAGAAGAGCAGAACGCCGCCGGCGAGGATCCATAGCGGATTCAGGCGAAGGAACAACTCGTGCAGCTTTCCACTTTCCTGTGCGGGGTGCGCGGCTTCGGATTTCTTCTTTTGCGTGCGTCGCTTCGCCGATTTTTTCATGCTGCACAGAATAATCTGCATAGGGCTTGCGGTAAAGCTCTCAAATAATTTTCAAGAAGGAATGACGCCAAAAAGATACTAATATTCAAGCCGCACTGGATTTATTATAGGCAGCGTCGAAGCAGAGCAAATGGAGGCAATCACTGTCGTGGCTAAAGTGCGCAACTCAATCCGCCGCTCGCAGAAAACGCAGAAAAAGGCCGGATACCGATCCATCCTGATTGTGCTGGGTATCGTCCTGATCATCCGGATCATCCATCTGGCGTTTGCCATCCGCAGTCCATTGAGTTTTCAGCTCAGCCCGGACGAGGACTACTACATGCGATTCGCGCTGTCTGTGGCTCAGGGCAGCGGCGGGAGCACGGTTCAGTTCGCGTTCATGGATCCTGTTTTTGGATATATCGCGGGCACGGTTTTCAAGCTTTTCGGAAGCAGCCTGGTTGCCCTGTATATCCTGCAAATAATCGTCGACACCTTCACCGCATTCTGCGTTTTCCTGATAGGCCGAGAGCTACGGCGCCCAAGGGCTGGTCTTTGGGCGGCCTTGATATATGGTTTCACCGTAACCTCGCTGCTCTTCTGCACGAGCATGCTGAAGACCATCTGGGTTGCGAACTTCATGACGGTGTGGGTTCTATGCGGACTGCTGCTTTTGCGCAAATCCAGGATGTGCGGCTGGCTCTTGTTCGGATTGCTGTGCGGGTACGGGATCGCTCTGCGTTCCACGTTGACACTCATGGCAGGTGTAGCCATTGTGCTGCCCTGGTTCAGCGCCATTCAGGAAGGGCGCACGCGATGGGAACCAGTCCGCGCGACCGGCATGATTCTGCTTGGGCTGATGTTGCCGATTCTGATGCTCTCTCTGCGCAACCTCCGCACCATTGGCTCCTTTTCGCCACTGCCCACCAATGGCGGCGTCGTGTTGCATCAACGCTATAATCCCGACAATCCCACAGCCGACAACTGGATACCGTCATTTGTAAGCTATTCGCATCCAATCGATATACAGCGCGGATACACTCAAGAAGCTCAAAGGCGGCTGGGACGCACGGTATCTCCCCGTGAGGTAGATGCCTACTGGCGCGGCCAGGCCATGAGCTACATTTATTCCCATCCATCCCACGTCGCAGGGAATATTCTGCGAAAATTCGCCCTGTTCCTTGCCTATCCGGAGATCCCGAACGACCGGTCGCTCACAGACGAGCGCCTGTTCTCTCCCGTCCTCAATATTCTGCCTTCGCCATTTGGATGGCTGCTGGCCTTGGGCGTGCCGGGGTTCGCCCTGCTGCTATGGCACGACCGCCGCGGGTGGCTCGTCCTGGCACCCATTGCGACAGTGATTTTCATCGTCTCGGTCTTCGATGCGATCGACAGGTTCCGATTCCAGGCAGTGCCCCTGTTCGCGTTGGGCACGGGATTATTTCTGGAATATTTGTATGAATACCTGAAGCAGAAAAGAACGAAGCAAAGCGCGATCATGCTCACGGCCGCGGCAGTGCTGGGAGCCCTATCGGTGTCGCTGGCCGGATTCGCTCCTTTCCCTCAAACACGGTGGGACAGGGCTATTTTGGGCTACCTGAAGATGGGCAAGCGGGAGGAAGCAAAAGAACTGGCAATGCGGGCTGTCGAAGAACAGCCGGGAAACTTCAAAATTCAGCAGGCTCTTGGAGCCATTGCGGTATCGGAGGGGGATGATGCCGGCGCCGTAAATTTCTACCGCCGAGCGGTCGAACTAAAACCGGACTCGTTCGTCGATCAGTACAACCTTGCGGTGGCACTGGTCAAAGTCGGTTTGCGCCAGGAGGCGATGGAGCACGCAGCCATGGCCGTTCGCATCTTCCCGAGCCCGGAAAACACAGAGTTGCTCCAGCGGCTGACGGAAGGAAAATGATTCCAGTCTCCGTGCTCCAGCCGGAACAACCTGACGGAAGACATCAATACGGCCCGGCCGGGATGGAGCATCGGAAACGAATACAGGATTTAAGGCGTTGTGCCCAGCAATGTGGTATCACATCAGGATTTGAGACTAACAGGAGATGGCATCCAATGACTGAATCAAAATATGGGAAATATGTGGTGACGGATCTCATCGTCCCCGAGGATAAAAAGAAGATCGCCGAAGCGTATTCCAAATACGCCACAAGAATCCTCTGGATGGACGAAAACGTGGTCGAAGGCGCATTTCACATGAATACCGCATGGTATCTGAAAGCCGCTACAACTCTTGAAGATCGCCCTCACGCACATGAGAACGATGAGATCATCGGCTTTTTCGGCAACAATCCCGATCATCCGCACGATTTGGGCGGAGAAATAGAAATGTGGCTGGAAGATGAAAAACACATCATCAAAAAAAGCGCCCTGCTATTTGTGCCGGCGGGGATGAAGCATTGCCCGCTCATTCTCAAACGAGTCGACAGGCCGATATTTCACTTCACGACCGTGCCTCATGGCCGGTATGTAAAAGATGAAAAATAGCTGCGTTCCGTAATAAGCATCGATTTCTTATCCATCGACTTCGTTGCGGGCACCCGCTGAATCCAGAAGGCCTCGAAGACTCCCGGATTTTGATGCCTACCCGTCCGCCTGAAAGAAGGCTATATTACTCTAATAAACCGCCCCTTTTCCGCTTATAATGTAGTGGGTTATTTCACCCAAAACGCGCCCGCAATGTTCATTTGGATTTCCTATTTCCGGGAAAATAATCACGATAATTTAAGTGTATCATTATGATAACATTAATTTTATAAGATTTGCATAGAATACGCTTCCGATTTCCCCTATAATCCCCAGTTTTTTATTCGGCCCTCTTTCCGTCGGAGTGTGAATAGTATGGGAATTGAATCGCAAGCGTTGGCGGTCATCCTGGTTCCTTTGTTCGGTTCTCTGCTCATCCCGTTAATCGGCTGGGCTGGGCAGCGCAAGGCAACGGGTTGGCTGGCGGTATTGATCATCGGCTCGGCTCATCTTCTTACCTGGCCGCTACTGGGACCAGCATTGTCGGGACAAATCGGCCGGGCATCCTTTTTCGGATATCGCGCGATTGCATTCTCGATGAACATCGACGCGCTCGCGGTATTTATGGCGTTCACGGCTTCCCTGATCGCCACGTTCATTGCCGTCTATTCCCTCGGATATATCGAGCATACCGATCATGAGCCGGAATACTACTTCATCGTAACGCTGTTCGTCGGCGCCATGATGGGGCTGGTCTTTTCGCGGAACCTCATTTTCCTTTATCTGTTCTGGGAAATCTCGGCGCTCGCCTGCTGGCGCTTGATCGGGTATTTCAGGGATCCTGAGTATGTGTGGAAGGCCGACAAGGCGTTCCTGATCACGTTCGGCGGCGCGGTATTCATGCTGCTGGGCTTCACCTTGATTTTCGCTCAATACGGGACGTTCGACATTGCCGAGCTCCGCGGCAAGGAGATCGGCACCGCAGCACTGATCCTCGTTATGGCAGGTGTTTTCAGCAAAAGCGCAACTGTCCCGCTGCACACCTGGCTCCCGGACGCGGGGGTCGCCCCATCGACCATCACATCCCTGCTGCACGCGGCGATCCTGGTGAAGATCGGGCTGTATGCGTTCGCACGCCTGTTCTGCAACGGCATGGTGATTCGGCCGGAAGCGCAGATCTGGCTCCTGGCCTTCGCGCTGATGAGCGCTTTCGTGTCGGCCGGCGCTGCGCTGCATGAAACCAACATCAAGCGGCTGCTGGCGTATTCCACCGTCAGCCAGATTGGATACACATTCCTCGGGCTGATTGTCTTCACGCATTTCGGGTATATGGGAGCGCTGTTGTACATCATGGCGCACGGATTCGCAAAGGGCGGGCTTTTCCTCTGCGCAGGCATCATCGAGCACGGCACGCACACCAAGGATATGACAAAGATGGGCGGTCTGTTCAAAAAAATGCCTGTCACCGCAGTCTGTTATCTCATCTGCGCGCTGAGCATTGCCGGAATTCCGCCGATGATGGGATTTTTCAGCAAGTACTTCGTTATTAGCGGATTGGTGGAAGGCGGACATTATGTTATCGCCACGCTGGCGATTCTGACCGCCATCATTACTCTCCTTTATATGCTGAAGAGCTTCCACGTTGTTTTTTTGGGACAACCCCGAGGGGAGGCACACCACGAGGGAAGCCCTGTCATGGTGGGCGTCGTCGCGGCCCTGGCAGTCCTGACAATCGCCAGCGGTATTTTGCTGCAGCTGCCCTTCAACCTGGTCAAGGTCGCAGACGGACAACGTCTGGTCGATGCCGTCAGCCTTCTGTGGAGATAGGTTATGAATGCTTCAACATTATTATTGGCGCCAGTCATTGTTCCGCTGCTCCTCGCGGTTTTTGTCCTGCCTTTTTTCAGAAGGAATCCCAAGATCGCAGCGGCGCTGATTCTGCTTTCCGTCGTCGTCTCCGGGCTCTCGTTCTGGATGGCCACCGCATCCGCCCCCAAGGTCGAGTTTTCGTGGGTTGAAAATTTTACCCTGAGCTTCAGCCTGAACAGCTGGAAAACATTTCTGCTCTGTTTCGTATTTCTCTTCCAGTTCATGACGGCTGTCTATTCGCTTGGCGCATCCAAACCGGCTCGTCCGTACCTCTATCCCTTCTCTCTGCTGATCGCATTTTCGTCTACCTGCATGGTGCTCCTGACCGACAGCCTGCTGGTGCTGCTGGTCGGATGGGAAATGTTCCTGGTCGCGTTGTATTTGATGATTCACAGCGGAGGAGAAAAAGCCGAGCCGGTGGCGCGCAAAGCCCTTGTGATCGGCGGCGCAAGCGACTTTCTGATGATTCTGGGCTTGATGCTCTTCTTCACGCTTGCCCCCGATCATTCCATGAGTGCCGGGATTGCGATCTCTTCGAGCCCGATGGCTTTCTGGTCTTTCTTCCTGATCTTTCTGGGAGCCGGCGCGAAGGCCGGAATGTTTCCATTTCATACGTGGATCCCGGACGCAGCCGAAGTCATGCCCGCCGCCGGTTTCGCCGCGATGCCGGCTTCGCTGGAAAAAGTGCTGGGCATTTACTTCCTGTTTGTACTGACGAGCCAGATGTTCGTTCTGGATGCTGCTGCGCGCGGCTGCATGTTTGTACTGGGCATTGCTACGATCTTCGTCTCGATCATTCCTGCTCTGGCCGAAAAGGACCTTCGCAAAGTGCTGGCGTTGACGGCGATCTCGCCCGTTGGTTTCATGGTCTGTGGAATGGCGGTGTCCGATGCCGCCGGATTTGCCGGAGCGCTGCTGTACATGCTGACTCACGCGACCTACAAATCGGCAATGTTTTTCTCACTGGGCAACTTTGAGGAAAAGGCCGGAGGTTCGCAGCTCCGCCAGCTCCTGGGGATTGCCCGTCGCATGCCGCTCTCGGCAACGGGATTCTTCCTCGCTTTCGTGGCCGCGATTTCCCTCCCGCCCACCGGCGGCTTCATGGCCAAGGAACTTATTTTTGAAGGTGCGCTGGAAGGAAAACATATCCTCGTGCTGGCTTTCCTTGTCATCGGGGCAATTCTGAACGTGGCCGTGTTTGCAAAGGTGATCGCGGTGCTCTGGGCTCGGGGCGCCGGTTCGAAGAATGAAGCCACAGGAACGTGCGTTATTCCGGCGGTCCTCCTGGGGGTTGCCGCTCTGGTTGGCGGTTTTTTCTTTCAGCGTGCGGACGGACTGCTGCGCGAAGTGACCGGTGCTCACGAATCGGGCTTGCTGTCGAACGTATGGCATTTTTCGCCGCTGACCGTGGTTTCCCTGGCGATTTTCACGCTGGGATTCATGGTATACGCGGCTGCACGCAGCGGTCGAGAGACCGCGGCGGAAACGTTCAGTCCGCTGACGACCTCGCCGGTTCTCGGCCCCGCTTTGCGCCTGGCGAGCGAGAGGAAATTCGACGGCTATGACGTCGGCCTGAAGGTGGTTGAATTCACGACCCGGATCGTTTTCCGCTATGTGGAGCGAATGATCGATGTCGTCGGTCAGTTCATCATCGACAGCGGCCGCTGGCTGTTGCGTCCCGTGCTCAGCGGCGCTCACAACGGATTGTACGGCAACTACCTTTGCTGGACGGTGCTTGGGTTTGTATTCGTGTTGTTTTACCTGTTCGGTTCCGCCCTTCTGGGTTGACCGCAAATAGAAGAATTCGGAATTCCGGTTCTGCCTCTCGGGTTCCGACTCCTGATATCGAGGATTACGATGGAATCATATATAGGCTGGATCCTGCTGGTGCCGCCGATCGCGGTTCTGCTCATGCCGTGGGCTTCCCGCGCCGGCAAGTGGGCCGCAAACACGCTGGCAATCGCAGCGACAGGGCTCCTGCTTCTCTTTACTCTCCGGCTCATCCCTGCAATCGGAAGCGGGCTTAAATTCGAGTATTACGGTGCTCATTTTGCCCTGGATAGCGTCAGTCTCCTGTTTCTCATTGTGGTCAATGCGGTTGCATTCGCATGCATGATTTATGCAACGTCCTACATCGGCCATTTGGGCGGCCGCGGGAAGTTCTTTGCGCTGCTCATCATTATGGTGTCGGGACTGAACGCGATGCTGATGACACGCGATCTTTTCAGCCTCTACGTATTCCTGGAAGTGGCATCGATTTCATCCTATGTGCTGGTTGCCTTCGGGCTCGAGTATGACGGCATCGAGTCGTCCATCAAATACCTGCTGCTTTCCGCGGTCGCGACCTCGATGATCTTGCTGGGCATTGCCCTGATCTACATGAACACCGGCGCGCTCGAGTTCGACGCTCTCAAGGCGATTCTCGCAACCCAGGGAAGCGGTCTGCAGGGGATATTCCTGCTGACGGCGGCGCTCTTCATCGGCGGTTTCGGGCTGAAGGCGGCGCTGATGCCGTTCCACGCATGGCTGCCAGATGCGCACCCCTCGGCACCTGCACCGATATCGGCCATGCTGAGCGGCGTTGTGATCAAGGTCGCGGGCGTCTACGCCCTGGCGCGAATTTTCTTCTACATTTTCCCGGGCATCAGCCGGGTTCATAGCATCTTCCTGGTACTGGGAACACTGTCCATGATTGCCGGGGCGGTGCTCGCGTATTTTCAGCGCGACTTCAAACGCATCCTCGCCTACTCCAGCATCAGTCAGATCGGCTATATCATGATAGGGCTTGGAGTGGGAAACCTGCTCGGCCTGATCGGCGCCTTGTTTCACATATTCAACCACGCTCTGTTCAAATCGCTGCTCTTCTTGAATAGCGGCGCAGTTCAGTACCGCCTCCACACCCGCGACATTGACGAGATGGGTGGGCTCGAAAACCGGATGCCGGTCACCAGCATTACCAGCGTGTTCGGCACGCTTTCCATTGCCGGGATCCCACCTTTTAACGGCTTTTTCAGCAAACTGTTTATCATTCTCGGCGCCCTGGCGGCGGGAAAGACGACCATTGCCGTACTCGGAATCCTGGTGAGCATTTTCACCCTCGGGTACTTCCTGATGATTCAGCGCAAAGTGTTTTTCGGAAAGCTCAATGAAAAATGGCAGGACATCCGCGAAGCTCCCTTTGCTATGTCGTGCGCCGTAATTCTTCTCGCCGCCGCTTGTTTTTTGAGCGGGCTCTTCTTCCAATCCGTCACGCGCGGGATTGTAGAACCGGCGGCCTTGATCCTGCTTGGAGGCAAATAACATGCTGCTTTGGGTGCTACTGGGATTGATGGTTCTGCTTTCCATCGGTTGCTGCATTTTCAAAGACCTGCTCTACGTCGCCGTTTCGCTGGCGACGATTTCGGGCATTCTGGCGCTGGTGCTGTTCCTGTTTGGAGCCAATATCGCCGGAGTCTTCGAACTGAGCGTCTGCGCCGGGCTGATCACCGTGCTCTTTATTGCAACGGTCAGTTTGACCAAAGACTCCGATCAAAAGGTCGAAACGCGTCTGCCGGTTTACTTTGTCCCGCTGGTTGTTCTGATCTTTGTCGGTATCGATTACTTCGTCATCCAGTGGGTGGCGCATTCGGTTCCGCCGTCGGTTGTTCCCCGGCCTTCCGGGACTTTTCAGCGAGTGTTCTGGGAACTGCGGAGTGCCGACATTCTGGGTCAGATTGGACTGATTGGAGCCGGCGTTTTCGGGATCCTTTCTCTGTTCCGCGTCACGTCCAAGGAGAAAAAACATGAATAAGGAAATCCTCCTCTTATTGAGCTCCGGCATCCTTCTGGTAATGACGGGCGTCTACATGCTGGTGCTCTACCGAAACCTTCTGCGGCTGATCATCGGAGTGGAGGTCGTGGCAAAGGGCGTTACACTGGTCTTTTTGTCGGCTGGAGTCTATCGCCAGGACATAGGCTTCATACAATCCTTGCTCGTTACCTTCATCATCGTCGAAACGGTGCTGGCGGCTATTATGCTGGCACTGGCCGTGCGTGCGCAGAAAATCTACCGTTCGCTGGACATTCGCAATCTATCCAAACTGAGAGGATAAACGATGAATCTGTCGATACTCTTATCACCACCCGTTGCTTTCCTTGTATGTTTCGCCTTATGTGCCGGGATTTATGGACTGGGGCGACTGGTAGAGGAAAAGAGCGTGCCTGTGGAGGGCAAATACGAGCCCTATGCCTGCGGTGAATCTTACCAGGCCGAAAAACAGCATTTCGGATATCGGAAGTTCTACATTGCAGCCATCTTTTTCACCATCATGCACGTGGCGGTCCTGACGATTGCAACCGTGCCCGGCGGCACCAGTGCCTATCGCGCCTTGATTTATCTGGCGGCGATTGCAGCTTCCATTTCGTTTCTCTTTGTCGATTTCGATTAGGTGTTTAGCACCAAAACGCAGAGGCCATATGCTGGAAAATCTTAAGACTTGGGCCAGGGTAAAATCCCCCTGGATTTTGCATTTCAACTCGGGTGCCTGTAACGGTTGCGACATTGAAATCCTCGCCGCCCTGATGCCTCATTACGACCTGGAGCGGTTCGGGGTTCTTTTGAAGGCTTCCCCGCGCCACGCCGATGTTCTGGTCTGCAGCGGGCCGGTGACAAAGCAGATCGCCAAGCGCCTGCGGCGCATCTACGACCAGATGCCGGAACCCAAGTTCGTAGTGGCGGTCGGCGCTTGCGCCTGCAGCGGCGGCGCATTTCGCGGGTGCTATAACGTAATGGAAGGGATAGATCGTGTAGTCCCGGTCTCCGCCTACATCCCCGGATGTCCTGTAAGACCAGAAGCGATCATCGACGGTGTGGCCAAACTGCTCGGCAGCCTTCAGAAGAAGTCTGCATAAGGGGAGGAATGGACGTGACAGTGGATTTTGAAGCGAGATTAAAGGAAGCATTCCCCAATACGGACATCGCCCTTGGAGGGGGTGGCCGTTTTTGGGTTGTATTGACACCGGATCAATTGGTTCCGGCGGTTGCCACGTTGCGCGACAAGCTCTCGATCATCCAGTTGGCCGTCATCGTCGGCGAGGATGCGCGGGATGTGTTTTTGGCAAATTACGTATTTACCGGCGAAAGAGTCGTCGTGCTTCAGGTCCGGATGGATCACGAAAAACCAGAAGTCCCTTCGCTGGCAAACCTTGTACCCGGCGCGATAGTTTACGAACGGGAGCTTAAGGACCTTTTTGGCATCAACCCGGTCGGGCATCCGGATCTCAGACGCCAGGCTGTTCCAGAAGATTGGCCGGAAGGCGTATACCCCCTGCGTAAAGATGTGAAGTTCGATCAAGAAGAATCTACGGCAAAGGAGGTAAAGTAATATGGATGACTCTACAGTCCGTATCCCCATTGGCCCGCAGCATCCGTTTTTGAAAGAGCCGGCCAAATTTGACTTCGACATCCACGGGGAAGAAATTGTCGGTGCCCGAATGAACATCGGGTATAACCACCGCGGAATCGAAAAAGCCTGCGAACAACGAAACTATTACCAGTGCATTTACCTTCTGGAGCGCGTTTGCGGCATCTGCTCCCACTCGCATACGACCGCATTCGTTCAGGCGGTCGAGGAAATCATGAAGCTGGAAGTGCCCCGGCGCGGCCTCTATCTTCGTACGCTGGTGTGTGAACTGGAACGGCTGCACAGTCACCTGCTGTGGCTGGGCGTCGCCGCGCACGAAGTCGGATTCGACTCGATGTTCATGCTGGTCTGGCGCGACCGCGAACTCGTCATGGACATTCTGGAAGAGATGAGCGGGAATCGCGTCAATTACGCAATCAACACCATCGGCGGCGTGCGGCGGGACATCACCGATGCGCAGCATAAGAATATTCTGAAGACGCTGGGCATCCTCAAGCAGCGGTTGGATTACTACGTCCACATCGGCACTAGCGAGCCCAGTTTCGTGGGCCGCATCAAGGGTGTCGGCAAATTGCCGGCAAAACGAGCGGCAGAGATGTGTGTGGTCGGGCCATTTGCCAGAGCCAGCGCCGTGGATGTCGATGTCCGTCGAGACGATCCGTATGCCGCATACAGAGAACTGGACTTCAAAGTAATTACGTATGACTCTTGTGATATCTACGGCCGCGTCATCGTGCGCGTGGGCGAGATCGTGGAATCCTGCAAAATGATCGAGCAGCTTTTGACGAACCTTCCCGAAGGGGATATCGTCGCACCCAAGGTTTCGCGAAAAGCGCCCGCCGGAGCCGCCATCAGCCGCTATGAGGCTCCGCGAGGAGAAGATGTGCATTTCGTCCGCGCAAACGGCACGGAAGTGCCTGAGAGGGTCCGGGTTCGCGCCCCTACGATGGCAAATCTCGAGGCAGCCACCGAATCCGTCATCGGTTCTTACGTAGCCGATATCCCGATCGCAATTGCGTCCATCGACCCGTGCTTTTCGTGCACGGACCGCATGGCTATCGTGCTCCGCGACCGGAAGAAAGGTACCCGCGTAACGACCTGGGAAGAACTGCGTCGCTACGGCATCGATTGGTACGGCAAGAACAAGGGGATCCGTTTCTGACCCTGGGGGGATTGAATGGAAGTCATCAAACCTATTTTGTATATCCTGATTTTCCCCGGCTTTGCATTCCAGTTCGTCTTTTCGACGTATCTGGAATGGATAGACCGGAAGCTCTATGCACGAATGCAGAACCGGCGTGGTCCTCTATATACCGGCTATCAGGGCATCCTTCAGCCTGTGGCCGATATCTTCAAGCTGTTTTTCAAGGAAGATATCGTTCCAGCCGGCGCGGACCGATTCATGTTCAGCCTGATGCCGGTCCTGGGGCTTGCCGCGGTTGTAACGGCCGGGCTGTATATTCCCGTGTGGCTGTTTACGCCGTACAACTCATTTGAAGGAGATTTGATCGTCGTACTCTATCTTCTCTCGATCCCGACACTGGCGCTGTTTCTGGCGGGCTGGTTTTCCGTCAGCCCGTTCAGCCTGATTGGCGCGACACGTGTTCTTACCCAGCTATTTGCCTACGAGGTTCCGTTTTTCCTCGCCCTGCTGACCCCGGCGGTCGTTGCCGGAAGCTGGCAAATCCACAAGATCTCGGTATTCCCGTGGACGAGCGGCGCATGGTGGGTCATCCCCATCCAGGTGCTGGCATTCGTGGTTGCCCTTTTGACTCTTCAGGCAAAGCTCGAGCGCGTTCCATTCGATACCCCCGAAGCCGAGACCGAGGTTGTCGGGGGTCCACTCACGGAATATAGCGGGAAAAAGCTCGCCTTGTTCCGTCTCCAGAAAGACGTCTTGATGCTGGTCGGCTCCGCTTTCATCGCAGCCCTTTTCCTGGGCGGATTCTCGGGTGGGATCTGGCTCGGCGGGCTGCAGCTTCTGGTCAAAACGATCTTCATCGTGTTCCTGCTTAGCGTCATCCGGGCGGCTTTCGCCAGAATCCGCATAGATCAGATCGTGTCATTCAGCTGGAAATACCTGGCACCCGTAAGCCTGGTCCAGTTACTCATCGTTCTTATCCTTAAAGGAAATGGAGTTTTTTAATTATGGTAGCAGGTGTTTTTATTCCCGGGCTCCTGGGTAACTTGGCCGAAACTCCCGCAACGCGGGACTATCCATTTGCGAAAGCCCCGGTTGCAGCGGGATTCCGCGGCACACCGCGCATGCGGCCCAATCTCTGTGTCGGATGCAAAGCCTGTATGCGCGACTGCACGTCCGATGCGATCGAGATCCTGTTGAAACCGCCCAGCCCGTCCGATCCGCCGCCGGAAGAAGGAAAGAAGCCGGCGAAGAAGTTCCAAATGGTCCTCTACCTGGATCGATGCATCCATTGCGCCCGCTGCGCCGAAGTCTGCCCTAAGGACGCAATCTATCTTGACGAAGAATTCGAAGTTGCGAATTTCACGCGAGCCGCCCTGCGGCTCGTGTTTGAATAAAATTCGAAATCCGAAATTCGAGATTCGAGATTGTGAATAAGGCGTTGCTTTCCGAAATTGTAAAGGCCCGTCCTTTCCTATTGCTGGGGATGGGCAATCCTTTGCGCGGAGACGATGCCATCGGTCATCAGCTTGCGGAAAGCCTGGAACCATCGAACAAAGAGGGTTTCCAGGCACACGCCGTCGGGACATCGGTCGAAAATGCGATGCGATGGGTCCGTGAGGCTGCCGGCGGAACTCTTTTGCTGGTCGACGCCGTTTTTGACGAAACGCTGGCCGAAGGCAACTGGGCTTTCTATCCTCCCGATCGACTCGACTCCATCTGCCACTCTACGCATTCCATCCCGCTCTCAATGCTGATTTCCTACTGGCAAAAGGAGGTTCCCCTCCTCCAGGTGCATTTTCTCGGCATCAGCATCCGCAGCAGCACCGATATGGCGCCGCTCTCCCCTGCCCTGCAACAGACCCTTCAAATTCTGCAATCGTTTTTCCCCAAATAAGGGGATTAAGGAATTGAATAATCCGGCAATGCATCCTAGACTGAATCCATAAAGGCCATAGCTGCAAAAGGAACAAACGTGAAATCCGGGAATCCCATCGGAAGATCACCCGCCGCACACGCTCTTTCCCAGCGTGTTGCTCGACGGATCATGCAATCGATCCTGGTCTCCCTGGTACTGCTACTCAATTGCGCTTTTTTATATTCCGGGGAAGGGACTCGAAGAGCCTTGCTCGTTGGGATCAATGATTATATCAACCCCAAAATTCCCGATCTGCGCGGCACACTCACCGATATCTTCGGCATGGCTATGGTACTAAAGGAGCAATTCGGATTTGCCGAAGACCAAATTCAAATTTTAAGCGACCATCAGGCCACCCGCGCCGCAATCCTCTCAGCCCTCAAGAAGCTTGTCGAAATATCCGGGCCGAATGACACCATCTATTTTCACTTTTCGGGCCATGGGTCACAGGTCAGGGATTTAAATGGAGATGAACCCGATAGAATGGATGAGACAATTGTGCCTGCGGACGGGCGAATGCGGGGGGTCCCTGATATCATAGACGACGAGATCGGCGAAATCCTGTCCAGGTTGAAAACAGCGCATGTAGTTCTTGTATTTGACTCCTGCCATTCCGGCACAATTACAAGAGGATTCGATCTCAGGGCTCGGACTTTGCCGCCAGACACCCGGCTGGAGCTGTATGGTGGAGAAAAACAAAGCAGAGCAGTAGTAGCGCTGGAAGGAGTCCATTACATATTATTGACAGGAGCAGCCGACACCCAGAGTGCGCTGGATGGACCGGTTCCGGGACTACCCTCCGTACACTGCGGGTATTTTTCATACGCCCTGATCCGGACATTGAGCCAGCTGGGCCCCGGAGCGACTGCGCAGGAAATCCATGCCGGCATCAAACAGGTCTACGCGTCTCTACGGGAAGGCATGGGACGGATGGAGTTCCCCGAACCGCAGCTGGAATGCCCGACAAATCGCCTCCAGCAACCGTGGTTCAGTACTTCCACGGCCGATACAAGCGTGCCCGGAACGGGCTCGCTTCCCCCCGTGGCCGCAAAACCTTTTGTCGATGTTCGCCCTTACTCGTCCGGTCATGTTCTCCTCGTGCGTGGGGCTCTGATGGATGGCGCTCCGGATTCGAAGTGGGCCATCTTTCCTGCCGATGAACGGCAGTTTAAACTCGAACATGCACTGGCAATTGCATCGGTCACTGAAATCCATGTAAACGACTCGATAGCTGAGCTCCGACCAGCCGATGCCTCAATCCCCCCCGGTGCCCGGGCAATACTAATTGCAAAGGCGCCTCCTCCCAACACCATTCCGATTCACGTATCGGGAAATGGCGATATGAAGCAGCGCCTGGAGGAAGCCATTACGCGGAGAATGCCAACGGCACGGATAGTCGGCACCGACGAATTCGCCCGATTTGTGATCGGATTGGAAGGAGAAACGGAAGAGAATAAAAAGTTGATTCTCTATAGTGCAGGAGGATTGCAGGAAATCGCTCGGATCCCGTGGTCCGGGGCAACGCAGGCAGCCGATGCACTTGTTCCCTATTTCACTCGAAATGCAACCGCCGAGGAAATTACATCGCTGCAGAACCCATCTTCGGGAATCAAGCTGGATGTCGGAATAGTAGTTGGCGAGACATCCAGGGATCTGAAGCTGCTCTCGGAGGGTGACGGGAATTATCATATCAGGCAGACCGCCGAGCAGCGTTCCAATGGCAACAGTTTGATGCTGTCAATCCGATGCAACCTAGACTGCTATATAACGGTTGTTGACGTGGATTCGGAAGGACACGTGGTCGTGCTTTTTCCGAATGCATTACAGCCCGAAACGTTTTTTCCGCTGGGAAGGATTCCTGCCAACCAGGCGGTCACGATTCCGGATTCACTCTCGGAGCCGAACAAGGCTGGATTTTATTGGGATTACGGACTTCCCGGAGGAATGGAAACGGTGCATGTGCTGGCATCCACGAGTTTGGAAATTGCGTCTACGTTACGTCGATACATTCGGGAATTCAGTTCGGGTGTCAGCGCTCTTTCCTCGGGTTCAGAGCAAAGAGGCGGCTTGCGTATGCCGTCGGCATTGGACCGATTACGCGGCGAATTGACGTTGCTCCCCCCTCGGTCCACATCCACTGCGGCGGCAACCAGAGCAGTAGCCGATCCCGTGAGAACCGGTGCGGGTGCGAAACCGTCTCCCGACTGGACCGGGAAATCCATCATGATCCGGGTGGAAAAATAGGGCTTCCGGCGAAATCCTTCAGTATGCCCCTAGCCTGAGGCAATCAGACGCCAGCCAGAAAATGAATTACTGATTCCGCTGAATAGATGAAATGAGTTTCTCAAAAGCGTCCACTACAGGTCCCTTCTTTCCGGGATCCACTGAAGAAGTAAGGTTGTATGACCTCGATGCCTTGGCATCTACTAGCACATCGGATCTTATCCACAGAGGTACGGGTCCCATCTCAACGTTTAACTCCATCGAAAACAAATGAAGCTCTCCGACAGCCCTTTCCGCGGAGTTGTTCAGATCGACTTTTTTGAATCCTCTTGCTTTCATTTGTTTAACGAAGTTCGTACTCATGACCTTCAGCGAGGAGGACGGATTCTTCAATAGGGCATCCGCAGATTCTTGCTGGAATGAAGTGAGCGCAATTGATGCACCGGATTGCGGCTCTTTGTATTCGATGGTTTGCCCCGGTTGATTCTTGGTCACATCCCATCCTGTCGGAGAGGCGAATGTGATATCCAGAAACGACATCCTTCCAGCTGGGATGGAAGTGGGAGAAGCAGGCGCCAGGGTGCTGACCGGTTTCGCGGCAGCCACAGCAGGAGGCGGAGCAGGAAGCGGCGGCATGTTACCCACCAAATCCACGCGCATGAAGATGAATTGCCCGTTCTGGTCAAAAGTGCCGGGAATCTTGCCATGCTCCGGAGTCTGACGCGATCCTGAAGCATTCGACACAATCGGTGCAATGTCCGTGTACAGCTGCGCCGTCGTGAAGTATGGGCGAGGCGGGTTCTTCAAGTAACCGGACAGAGAATAGGCAAAAAGGGACATCCCGTCCCTGCCGCCATCAGCGACCGGCTCCAATCCACCGGAGGTCAGGACCTGGTAGGAGTCTTTTTTGGCAACTTCACTCATGAACCGGTCATTCACCGGAAGGGCCACGGTCGCGCGGGTCAGAGTTCCCGAAAAACAGCTGTCCGAAATCAGGAGCGTATGCTTGGCTTTGATATTCTTGACGATCCTTCGAATCTCCGAAACAGGCACCCAGGTCGATTCGTCCGATGTGGCATCCGCGGGGATCCAGAACCCGTCTTCGGTATTCGGGTGCTGAAATCCGTGCCCTGCATAATAAACCAGCAGGTTATCCGATTCTCCCAGGGGGACATCGCGAAATTCCGTCAAAGCGTGGAGAATGCCCGCGCGTGTCGCCTGGTCGTCCTGCAGCAGCTTCACATTCTCATTGCTGAAACCATAATACCGGATGAGAAGTTCGCGCATGTTGTACAGGTCATTCAGCGGAGTGCTGAGACTTGGCGCAAACTCGGGATGCTGATATTTGTTAATCCCGATCAGCAGGGCGTGATAGACCCCCAGATTGACCGTTTCGCCGGAAACCGAGCTCGAAACGGATCCATCGTTGTTTTTGCTGGATACTACCTTAATGGCACGATCCTGCGCCAGCAGTGTACCGGCAGACAGAATGCCAAAAAGAATTCCGACGGCGATCCAACGTCTAGACATAGGCTTTCTCCTTTTATGAAAAGGATCGGTCACTCCCTGCCATCCCCGTGTGCTTCAAACAATCCCGATTTCAGTATTCTTCAGCGTTTGGATTCCGTTCGTCAAACGCCGCCGGACCCGATTCCTACCTCACCTTGATTCTTAAAGTGGCGATAATGCCTATGAGGCAGACGGGAATCATCCAATACCCCGCGGCGGCCCATCCCTGCGCCACCTGAAGCCGGCTGAATAGCGACGGCCCGATATACATTCCGATGTTTTGGCCCAGTGCCGCCACGGACATTCCGATTCCGATCAGCTGGGGTTTCCGTGCCACTTCCGGAACCGAGGCGAGAAGAATGGGGGCAATGGGACCACCGACGATTCCGAAGATCAGCATATAGGTCGGGATCATCCATCCCGTGACAGTGAACGGCACCACGAACGTCAAGGTCATCAGGGTATAGGAAATGAGAACCACCATCTTGCGCTTCCCCAGCCGATCAGAGATACGGCCGCCGACGGGCCCCGAAACGATCGAGGCCAGCATAATAAAAGCTGTGACGAAGGAAGCGTTCATGAAAACGCCATTTTCGAATGTCAGGGAATAGCCGCGCCCCGTTTCCAGAAACATGGGGAGAAAGGAACACATAGCCATGACCACCAGGTTGTAGCACCCGAACGCGATGCTGATCATCCAGAAACTGCCGTTGGCCATGCCTTTCAAAAGGCTGGGCGCTTCTTCTTGTACGGCGGGCGCCGGAGTCTCAAACATCTCTTCTCTTCTGGGCAAACGGAACAGGATGGCAAACAGAATGAAAGCGATTGCCGCAAAGATCGCTCCTGCCCACCACACGGATTGCCAGCCGTGAGCCACAGCCATTGAAGGAGCGAGAAGCAGGGTCGCGACGTTTCCAATTCCTACGCTGCTTGCCCATAGCCCGGTCGCAAGAGCGCGCTTTTGGGGCGGGAACCATAAACTGATGGCCAATGGCGCCGCGACCATGATCAACCCCATGCCCACTCCCTCGATGAACCGTCCGACAAACAGCATTCGGGACGTTACGGCTACCGCGCCCAGGGCGGATCCGATTGTCACCGAAGCGACAGAAATCAACCCGGTCATTTTTATCCCGATACTCCTCAGGATATAGCCCGCCGGAATCGCAAGAACAAATCCCATGATGGAGAAGATCGACATCAGGTCGCCCGAGCCACTCGTGCTCAGGTTGAATGCCTTTTGAATAATGGTCATCACGGGCGGCAACTTAAATAAATTCAGCGGCGCGGCCAAAGTGGCCATATATAAAGCAAACAGAACGACCCAGGCATATGCGGGCGTTTTTACCGGTGTTTTCGACATCGTATCGGCTTGCGAATTCATCAGGCTCTCCTCTAAATAGCGAATGCACTGTTCGGGCATTCCCGGGATTTACTTGTCACTTGCGTGCGGATCGGATTTCGGGCTGATCATAGCCCCAAGACGGGCTTTTGCGATAGCAAAATGTCACGACTGGAAACTAATTTGGGAGGATTCCGTAAGCCCTAAAGTGCGCGAGACCGGTCGAGTCGAAGTCTTTGGCGGTGGAGTGTTTGCCGCGACTCGAGGACAGCTCCCGGTCTCCGGAGTGTCCCCGAGCCATATATTTGTTATCGGCGGTCCCGTGTTGCTTTGTAGATCAGCACTCTATTGTGTCTCGAAGTTCCGATAAGCAATCCAGTAACGCTTCCTGCGACAAGGCCGAGTCCGGCCCCGATGGCTGTGCAACTTCCTTGGTCCAGAAACCAACCATGAGAATCTCTGCCTGCCAGAGCGCCGAATCCGGCGCCGGCAGCGGTCCCAACTGCAGCTCCTATGAGCGTTGCTTTCATGATCGGCCGCCCACGAAGGACATACACACGGGATACTTCGGCAACCGGAACTTCCAGATCTTTGCCGTTTGCATTGATTCCTATGATCGAATCTGTCGCATGCTGCAATGAGCCTTTAAGATTCTTTCCCGAAAAGGTTTTCACCGCCAGAAGCTGCCCCGCGGGGATTGATTTTAAGGCCGTCCAGTGATTGTCGGCGTCACCGGCAATCGCGGCGGCGGGCAACAACAAAGTGACAACTAATAGCACTGTGAACATCTTATTCACGGCATCCCTCCTGATTGGTTTCCCAGGGTATTAGAATGAATTGACGCATTGGATCACAGCCACCATCCCGGCGTGGTCTGAGGCAAACAAACCGCGTGTGGAACTCGCACCGATTCGGCTCATGGAAACTGCCTTGAGTCCGCGCAGGAAAACCAGGTCGATCCGCTCGATCGGGTTCGCAACTTCTCCGGTCCCTTCCCAAAAAAGAGGCCAGGTATATCCATAATCGTACACCGGGTCATTTGCATGCACGTCGCGCCATGCATCGGTATAGCCCGATTGCAGGATCAGGGCATAGCTGCCCGTTTCGTCGGGAGGATATCCCTGAGTCGGTTCGGCGTCGGAGTTAAAGTCGCCGGCCAGGATAACGGGCTGGTGCGTCGCGCTAAGATCATTGACAAGCTGGAAGGCCTGGGCAAGCTGCAGATCCTGCGTTTCCGGGATGCCCTCCAGCGGAGCTTCGAGATGGGTATTGGCAAATTTAAACCGGCACTCATTCTTTATTATCTCCGCCGCCATCCATCCCCGCAGGACCGGGATTTCCCCATCGGGTCCCGGGAAATGCAGCAGCGTATCGAAGTCATGAGTTTCCGTTGCGACCACCCGGAGCATCAGGCTGGCCCGCACCAGGATGACATCATGGTCGGTATAGGATATAAGATCCGGAACCCGGAAGTCCGTCAGGGTCTGCACAACGGCCACTTTGTAATGCTCGCCTTCTTTTCGAAGCGAGTCCATGAGCGAGTCCAACTGGTCCAGCTCTGTCCACCCATGCGCGCTTTTGAACCCCCATGTGGTCGCTTCCTGAAGCGCGACAAGGTCCGGTTTGTTTTCGGCTATTTCTGCGGCGATTTGAGCGGCGCGTTTCGGGATTCGGCTCCGAATCACGCTCTCCATCGTGGTTTGAACAACCTCCTCTAGATTATCTGCATCCACCCCCGCGATCACGCCAAGGTCCGCCCCCGGATACATATTGCGAGTCATTACTTTTACGGTCACACCAGGATGCTTGCAGCGGTCCTGAGACTGCGCTGCGGGCGCCAAAAGGCACATCGTGCAAAAGAAAAAAGACAAAATCCGTTTTCTCACGGCAAATCCTCCTCTCAGTGGATATTGATTGTGTTCACTCCCATAAAGCCCGATCTTCACTAATACACGCGGTGTGCCAGAAACGCCGGGGACACCTCAAGACGTTAAATCGCTCTAATAAAAGAATTTGCCGGATATGGAATTGGGACAACTGCGCAGAGGAATGCGCACTTCCTATCCAAGGTGGGAACAGAGTTGCGCACCCGGAGTTATAAACCAAAATCCTTTATTTTGTTTTGAAGAGTTCGGCGGCTTATTCCCAGAAGCTTTGCCGCCCGGGTGCGGTTTTGATCCGTGGAATTCAGCGCATCCACGATCATCTGCTTCTCGGCCCCGCGGACGACTGCTCCGGTTCGAGATTTATAGCTGGACCCGACGGCAGGGGCGATTCCCGAGCCGATTTCCAGCGGTAACAGATTGGAGTCGAGCGAAGTTCCTTCGGACAGGACAAACAACCGTTCGAGAACGTTTTCGAGCTCACGGATATTGCCGGGCCAGGCATAGGCGATCAGCGCGTTCCATACCATCTCGGGAACCTGGGTTTTCCGTTGGTATTTCGCTTCCAGGCGATGAATGAAATACTCTGCCAGAGGAACGATATCTTCCCTTCTTTCGCGTAAGGGAGGAATGCAGACCGGCACTACGTTCAATCGGTAGAAAAGGTCGGAGCGGAATAAGCCGTTTCGGCAGGCAATCGCAAGATCCCGGTTGGTAGCCGATACAATCCTGGCATCGATACGGATGGTCTTTACGCCTCCCACGCGTTCGACGGTTTTGTCCTGAATAAAAGCGAGAAGCTTTGCCTGAAGATTGAGCGGGAGTTCGCCGATTTCGTCCAGAAATATCGTCCCACCGTTTGCCAGTTCAAAGCGGCCCGGTTTTGCGGCCACCGCGCCGGTAAAGGCGCCTTTCTCATGGCCAAAGAGATCGCTCTCGAGCAGAGCATCCGGGATGGCGGCGCAATTGACTTTGACGAACGGCTTCGTGCGCCTCCGGCTTGCCAGATGAAGGGCACGGGCCACCAGTTCCTTCCCCACGCCTGTTTCACCGGCGATGAGAACGCTCGCTTCGGTCGGGGCAACCCGCTTTACGGAACGAAGAATCTCCATGATGACCGGCGTCCGGCCGATGATTTCAGGGGTAAAACTCTTCTCTTCATCGAAGTAAGGAGATAGCAGTTCCCTGTTTTTCCCCGACTCGCACAGCGCTTTTCTTGCCGTTTGAAGGAGCTCGTCCGGGTCAAACGGTTTCGTAATGAAATCGTATGCCCCCTGCTTCATTGCATCCACGGCCGCTTCGACTGTTCCAAAAGCAGACATCATGATGACCGGCACCGACGGATGGGTTCGCAGACTCCGTCTCAAAAGGTCCATGCCGCTCAGGCCGGGCATTTTCAAATCAGTGACGACAAGATCAAACGACTCCGATTGCATTGCGGACAATGCCGATTCGACATTTGTCGCAGCCCGAATGTCCGCATCCAGTTCCCGGAGAATGCCGCGCAGGACTCTCAGCAAATTCTGGTCGTCATCCACAATCAGTATGGCCGGCAACGATTCCTCCCGGATTGAAAGAGCAAGGCCCCTGCGCTCAGGAACTCCTCAGCGGCGCATCTGCTACAGGAAGATGGATAGTGAAACATGCACCCTCGGCTGTATTTGCGGCTTCAATCGTGCCGCCATTCAGATCCACGAGCCGTCGGCAGATGGCTAAGCCGAGTCCCATGCTGTTCGCCTTCGTCGAGACAAACGGCTCAAAGATATGGGGCAGAATTTCCGAAGGCACTCCATTGCCCGAATCATGAACTGTGATTCTGACCCAAGGCGACACCAGTTCCGATCGTATCCGTATTGTATCCTCCGGGCCGCAGGCCTCGGCCGCATTCTTGATAAGATTTATAAAAATCTGCTTGAGCGTAGCCGCATCGGCCTTACACAGAGGAGACTCCGGAGAAAGATTCAGTTCCACTCGGGGCGTACCTTCGCTCGCTCGCATCAGCATCACGGTCTTTTCGAGAACACGGTTGATAAGGATCGGTTCTCTCTCGATCTTTGTCGGGCGGACGAGGCAGCCGTAATTGTTCACAATTCCATTCAGGCGTTCCACTTCTTCAGAAATGATGCTCAGGTACTGCTTGGTTTCCCCGAGCGCATGGTCCCCGGCTTTTGCGTGAAGAAGACGGGCCGCCCCCTGGATGGAGCTGAGCGGATTTTTCAGTTCGTGTGCGACGCCCGCGGAAAGCTCGTTCAGCAAATCGAGCTTGGTGCGCATGGCGGCCAGAAGATCATAGGCGGTTCGATGCTTGAACACACCGACCGCGAGAACAGATGAATAGATCAGCGATCCCAGATGTCCCAAGGGAGGAACCGGTGCGGCGAAGATCTGCAAGAGGTCCGTCAGTCCGGAAAAGCAGGCGATGCAGGCGGCGATGAGGATATAGCGCAGCCGGTTCGCTTCGCTCCTGGAGGTTGCTCTCCGAATGGCTCGTACCAGCAAACCGATAGAAACCGAAAACAGTGGGAACAAAAGCAGTATGAAAAGCACATTCCAGAGTGGGCCATCGACAAATGCCCGAACGCGAGCATCCATCAGTGCAACGGGAGCACTCAGGGCCAACGGCAGACATAAGACATAGGCAATCCCTATCCAGATGCGGTTTTTGCCCGGTTCGACAAGAGCATTGACAAAATGGAACATCACGGCTGGAATCATGCCGGTCCCGATCAGCGAAAAATAGAACCAGAAGGGGTCTGCCGTTGCCATCACCATAAAATCGCCGAAATTCCAAACGATGGTTGCGAAGCAATTGAATAGAAAGGTGACATAAACGGCTGTGAGCGAGGTTCGCGTCAGCACCATCAGAATGAAAGCGCCGTTGATTAAAACGGCAGCCAGGGCAAAGCCGGCATCGATTCGGTGCAGAATTTCCATAAGATATTTGGAATACTCCAACGCTGATTCCATTCTATACCGGAACCAAGAAAGGCAGTACAACGAAAATGACATCGCTGATTCATTTGGCTTGACGGGTTTGCGGGCGACCGCCTACTATCACCGGCGACCGGGGTTTAAGCAGACACGATGAAAAAAACCGCACAAGCGCGCATGCGCCGGCAGAATGCGGCGCAGAATTCATCAGGAAAACCGGGCAGGCCGGGGTTGCCGCCGCCCGAGCAGACTTCGCCGAATGCCAAAATAAGATTTGCCTTGTGGGTGGCTCTTGCGGCCATTACGCTGGCAGTGTTTCTGCCCACGATCGATTTCGATTTCGTGAACCTCGACGACCCCGGATACGTCGCCGATAATCCGCATCTCAAGCCCTTCCCTTCGACCGATGTGATTCTCTGGGCATTCACGACGGGTCACATGTACAACTGGCACCCGTTGACCTGGCTATCGCATGCCGTGGATGTTGCACTGTACGGTCTTCGGGCGAGCGGCCACCATTCGACCAATCTCCTGCTGCATCTCGTCAATACGATATTGCTTTTTGAAATCCTGAGACGCATGACGCGCGCGCACTGGCGCAGCTCGATTGTTGCAGCGCTCTTCGCCATTCATCCGCTCCACGTCGAGTCTGTAGCGTGGATTGCCGAGCGGAAAGACGTCTTGAGCGCCTTTTTCTTCATGCTGACTCTTGCTGCCTACCTGGGGTATGTCAGGCGCGGAGGCCCGCTGCGGTATCTTCTGGTCGCCATTTGTCTCGCGTTGGGATTAATGGCCAAACCGATGCTCGTGACTCTCCCTCTGGTTCTGCTTTTGCTCGACTACTGGCCGCTGGGACGGATCACATTCTCGGGTTCAGGAAAGGAGACCCGGCATCAGGCAGTGAAGCTGGCGCTCGAAAAGGCTCCTTTGATGGTTATCGCGGCCGCCAGCAGTATTGTCACTTTTCTCGTTCAGAATCATGGCGGCGCAGTGATGTCCTTCGAATATTTTTCCCCATACGCCCGCATCAAGAACGCGGTCATGGCTTACGTAGCCTATCTTGGCAAAACGATTTGGCCCTGCCGCCTCGCGGTTTTCTATCCTCACCCTGGAGATGGTTCGCCGCTATGGCAAGTTCTGCCGGCGGCAATCCTCCTGGCGGGGATAACGATCTTCGTCATCCTACAGGCGCGACGGCGGCCCTATCTCGCAGTGGGCTGGCTTTGGTATGCCGGCACTCTGGTTCCGGTCATCGGCATTGTGCAGGTCGGAACTCAGTCGATGGCCGACCGGTACACGTACCTGACGCTCATCGGCATCTTCATAGCAGTGACGTGGGGCTTGGCGGAAGCCGCTGCGGCGCTGCGCATTGCGAAAACGGCTCTTGCCGTCGCCGCCTGTGCATTGATTGCAGCTGCGGCAGCCGTTGCAGGCGTTCAGGTTCAGCATTGGCGCAACAGCGACACGCTGCTGCGGCACGCTTTGCGCGTTACGTCGAACAACGCATTCGTTCACTATAACCTCGGCGTCGATCTTCTCGACAGAGGCCGGATCGATGAAGCAGAATCCCATTTTCGCGCGACGCTCCGTATCGAGCCGCGCTACGCCAAAGCCAACAACAATCTAGGCAGTATTCTGGCCCGGAAAGGCAAAATCGAAGAAGCAATTTCCTTCTTCCGGGCGGCGATTAGCAACCAGCCCGATTATGTGGAGGCGTATCGAAACCTGGCTACGGCGTACATCAGCCTTCACCGTCCGGAGGAAGCCGTACCGTTACTGCAGCGCTCCATTGAGCTGCAGGCGGATGATTTCTCCGATCATTTCGAGCTCGGCAACGCTCTGCTCTCAATGCACAAGGAAGCTGCGGCTGTTTCCGCGTATCAGCGGGCGCTCGCCCTCCACCCGGACCTTTGGGAAGCTCGGGTGAACCTCGGTAATGCCTACATGCAAACCGGCCAATATGACTTCGCCCTTAGGGAGTATGCCAGGGCCATTGAACTCAAGCCGGACGAACCGCTGCCCTACCTCAACATGAGTTTTGTATTGGCATCCCAGCGCCGGTGGGAACCGGCGGCAAAAGCCCTCAAAGAAGCGCTCCGCCTGGATCCTGGCAATGCTGCCGCCCGGGAAGATCTCGGCAAAATCGAACGATTTCTCGCAACACAGCGATAAGATATTTGAAATTACCGGAAAGTATCCGGCGATCTGGGGCTCGGATTTCGGTTTTCTGGACGGAGAGGATAAAGACTCGATCATTCATCGGGACCGGATGATCGAGGAGGCAAAGAAGCAGGCCGCGGCCGGATCCATCATCACCCTGTGCTGGCACATGCTCCGTCCGACCGAGGACGAACCGGGCCCTGCCGGTGAAAACGGCCGTCCCAGCACAAGCTGGAGCGGCAGCGTGCAGGCCAGGCTGACGGACGACCAGTGGCTGGAGCTCATTACCTCGGATTCACCGCTTCATCAACGCTGGGGAAAATACATGGATGCGGCTGCGGCATTCCTGAGACAGCTCCAGGATGCAAACGTGCCCGTTCTCTGGCGTCCCATGCACGAGAACAACGGATCGTTCTTCTGGTGGGGCGGACGCCCTGGAGCGTTCGGGACGCAGTTCCTCTATCGTGAACTCTTTAACCGCATGATCAACGTCCATCACCTCAACAACCTGATCTGGGTGTGGAGCCAGAACGGACCGGCTCCCGGCGGCGAGTTCTATAGCTACTTCCCCGGACAGCAATACGTGGATGTAGTGAGCTATGACAATTACCGCGAGCTGAGTGACCGCTATTATCATGAGCTGCTGACGATCGCCAACGGGAAACCCATTTCGCTTGGCGAGGTGGGCACGCCCCCTTCCGCGGAGGTACTCAATTCCCAACCGCGTTGGGTCTGGTTCATGACCTGGGCGGGGATGGAAGGCTTTCAGTCCGGACGCATGAAGGATGCGTACAATAATCCGTACTTCATCAACCGCGGCGACCCTCTTCCGGCAAAGTAAATAATCCCATTTTGTATAGGAATACTGTTTTCTCCGACACAAGTCGTGTGGGCCTCAGTTCGACCGGGGATCGGGAACGGGCGTTCGACTCGCCGCCCGCTTTACAATGACGGGCTCGATCGTCTGACCAAGCCAGCCGAGACGGATGCGCATGGTCCCGACCTACTGCTTTTGCAGCTCGTCCAAAACCGCAAGGACGAGTTTTCCCGTTTTTGCCAGGCTCTCCGGACTCAATTTGTCGAGGGTGTCTTCAGGTGTGTGGTGATAGGAATTTCCGGGACCGTAATTGAGGTCAATGATATCGACGCTTGGAATTCCGACATCAAGAAACGGCAAATGATCGTCCTCAATCGCGGATTGATAGGAAGACAGGATGGATTGTAATCCAATCCTGGCAGCAGTGTCCCGCACCAGATTCATGAGGCTTTTGGTTGAATTCGTTTCGTAGAAAATGTCCAGATCCTTGTCCCCGATCATATCGAGCAGAATCAGGGCCCGGATTTTCGGGACTATCCCTTCCGCCTGCCAGCGCTTCGCCAGATGCCGGCTCCCATAGGTGCTGTCAAACGTGCTCCATTCCACGAACGCTTCCTCGCCGTCCAGAAACACAAACCAATAGTCGAACGGCCCATTGCCGGAAGCAAGCACTCGGGCCAATTCGATTACAAGGCCCGTGCTGCTGCCGCCATCGTTCGCGCCGACGAAGTTTTTGCCCTCCATCAGTTTGGTGTCGTAATGGGTCGCCAGCACGATGGTTCCCTTCTTCCCTTCCCCTTTGCCTTTACGCGCAATCAGGTTCTGCATTTGAATCGGGCCGTAGGGAGTGCCGGCAGTGAATTTGTCTCTCTCAATCTGGTATCCGAAGCCGCGCATCTGCTGCTCGATATACATGCGGCACTTTTCGAGTTGAGGAGATCCAGGAGGACGCGGGCCGATGGCGACCTGAGCCCGGACGTGATCCATGGCCTTTTCGCCGCTCACAGCTGCCGCGTCGGACGCTGCCCGCGGCTCACAGGCACTTACGGCAAGAATGATGATGCTAAATAGTCCAAGAGTTGAGCGCATCGATCTCCCCTTTCCAATGGAGGATACCGGATATGGGATTCGGGAATCAACGGGTTCTCCATCTCTGATTTTCGATTCGCGATTCCGGACCTGGAAGATTGGGCCCAGGGCTCGAGAATCGGAAACTGATAATCGGGAATCTAAAATTTGCCTGCCGCCGCAATTGCGACGGCTGTGAGGCTATGGTAGTATCAATTCTTTTTGACCTGTGCCCGCTTATTACTCCTGAAAGGAGAGCAGTTATGAGGGTTTTCGAGAGTGATGCCATCCGGAACATCTGCCTGGTCGGCCATGGAGCCGCCGGCAAAACATCTTTGACTTCCGCACTATTATTTGACACCGGCGCCGTCAACCGTCTGGCTCGCGTCGAAGACGGCAACACCGTCACCGACTGGGAAGACGAAGAGATTGAACGCAAGGTCAGCATCAGCTGTTCTTTGGCGCACTGCGAGTGGAACAAGAAGAAGATTAACATCCTGGACACTCCGGGCTACCGTCCCTTTCTGGCTGAGACGAGGCTTGCGGTACGGGCTGCAGATGCGGCGGTGGTCGTTGTGGATGCGGTTGCCGGAGTCGAAGTGCAGACGGAAAAAGTTTGGGAATTCTGCGACGAGTATTCTCTGCCCCGGATGATCGTAATCAACAAACTGGACCGCGACAACGCAAGCAGCGAACGAAGTCTGGCATCGCTGGAAGAATCCTTCGGCCGAGGCGCAGTGCCTCTGCAAATTCCGCTGGGCATTGAACGGGACTTCACTGGAGTGATCAGCATCATCAATAACAAAGCCTATCGGTATGCGCGCGACGGCTCAGGCAAATTCCAGGAGGAAGAGGTCCCGGCGCAATACAAAGACGATGTGGCAAAAATGCGCGAAAAGATGATCGAAATGGTTGCCGAGAGCAGCGACGCGCTGATGGAAAAGTTCTTTGCCGAAGGCACGTTGGACCAGTCGGAACTGGTCGAGGGTCTGAAGGCCAGCGTCCTTCAGCGAATCCTGTCCCCAGTTTTCTATTGCAGCTCGACTCTCAATATCGGCATTCCGCAAATCCTGGACGCGATCACGGATCTGTTCCCTTCTCCGGCAGGCGTCGGCAAAGTTCAGGGGACCGATCCCAAAACCAATCAACCAGTGGAGCGCGCGATCTCGAGCAAGGAACCGTACGCGGCATATGTTTTCAAGACTATCGCCGACCCCTTTGCGGGTCGCATCAGTCTCATTAAGCTGTATTCGGGAACCATGCGTTCCGACAGCACCTACAATAACCAGACCAAAGGGAAGAGCGAAAAGCTCGGGCCGCTGCAGATCCCTCAGGGGAAAACGATGATTCCGATCGGCGAGGCACACGCCGGGGATTTCTTCGCCGTAACAAAGCTCAGAGAAACCACCACAGGGGACACGCTCTGCGACCCGGCGCATCCCATCGTTTTCTCGAGCGTGGCGATTCCTGAACCGTCCATCACCTTCGCAATCGAGCCCAAGAGCCGCGGGGATGAAGACAAAATCAGCAACGCGCTCGCACGCATCCTCGAAGAAGATGCAGCGATCAAATACCACCGCGATCCTCAAACGAAACAGCTCCTTCTCTCCGGATCCGATCAGTTGCACGTTGAAGTGACGGTTGCGAAACTGCGGAAGCGTTACGGCGTCGAGGTGATCCTGAAGACTCCCAAGGTGCCGTATCGCGAAACGATCCGCGGAAAAGCCGACGTCCAGGGCCGGCACAAGAAACAAACCGGCGGCCACGGGCAGTTCGGAGACTGCTGGATCCGGATGGAGCCTTTGCAGCGCGGCGGCAGTTTTGAATTCGTCGACGAGATCTTCGGCGGCTCCATTCCCCGCAATTTCATACCGGCAGTCGAAAAAGGGATCATTGAATCGGCGGCCAGAGGCTTTCTTGCCGGATACCCTGTCGTGGATTTCAGGGTAACTCTCTACGACGGCAGCTACCACCCGGTGGACTCCTCGGAAATGGCCTTCAAAATAGCCGGAAGCCTGGCATTCAAAAAGGCAATGGAAGAAGCGAATCCCGTTCTTCTCGAGCCTATTATGGATGTGGAAATTTACGCGCCGCAGGAATATGCCGGGGCTCTCACGGGCGATCTCACGAGCCGCCGTGGAAGGCTGCAGGGCATGGATGTAAAACGGGACATTCAGATCATCAAAGCACAGGTTCCCATGGCGGAAATGGTTTCCTACTCTCCCATTCTCACATCGGTAACCGGAGGCAGAGGCAGCTATCACATGGAATTCTCCCACTACGACGAGGTTCCATCGCACATAGCTCAGAAGGTGATCGACGAGGCCAATAAAGAAAGGAAACAGGAGGAAGAATAGCTTCCAATGTATCCTAAGATCCTGGATGTCGGTCCCATCACCATCCATACCTATGGCCTGTTACTGGCGGCGGCCTTCATCGCCGGAATCTGGATTGCCAGCCGCAATGCAAAAAAAGCGGGCATCAGTCCGGATCTGACATGGAACCTGGGGCTCATCGTCATTTTCTCGGCTCTGGTAGGTTCGAAAATCCTGCTGCTTTTCTCCGACTTCGAGTATTACTCCCAGAACCTCCGGGAGATTTTTTCGCTCTCGACACTCCGTTCCGCGGGCGTGTATTACGGCGGACTCCTGATCGCGCTGGCCGCCGCGGCGTGGTTTCTCACTAAGAAACGCGTACCCGCCTTGAAGATGGCCGACCTCGCAGCGCCGGGAATCGCTCTGGGACAGGCCATCAGCCGGTTGGGTTGCCTGTCCGCAGGCTGCTGTTACGGAAAGCCCACGCATATGCCATGGGGAATCACCTTCACCAACCAGTATGCTTACAACAATGTCGGGGTCACATTGAACACGCCGCTGCACCCGACACAGATCTATGAATCGCTCGCCTCTTTCGCGCTTTTCCTTTTTCTGATGTGGCGTCTCCCCAGGAAGCACATGACCGGGCAGATCATTCTGGAGTATTTGGCTCTATATGCGCTCGTGCGATTTGTGATTGAGTTTTACAGGAATGACGACCGCGGATTTGTTCTCTATGGACTTCTGTCCACATCGCAGTTCATTGCAATCCTGACCATCCTTGGATCGGCCGTTGTCTACTATGTATTGAAACGCCGATCCAGGGAAGCAGCTCAAAATTGAACAATCATATCGAAAGCTGGAATGTAGAGCCGAATGCTGCCAAGATCCGCCTGGATCAGTATCTGGTTGGCCGAATTCCCGGCGAGAGCCGATCACAAATTCAGAACTGGATTCGCAAAGGGTACCTGCGGATAAACGGCGCGCAGGTCAAAACCGGCTATTGGACAAAGCCCGGAGATCGGATTGAACTGCATTTGCCCGACGCTTTGCCCGACCAACCGTTCCCCGAAGAAATCCCTCTCGATATCCTGTACGAGGATTCCGACGTTGCCGTCATCAACAAACCGGCGGGGCTCGTCTGCCATACAGGTGCCGGGATCCGCTCCGGAACGCTCGTGAATGCGCTGCTGCATCACATGGGGCCGCTGCAGACCGGCGATCCCGCAAGGCCGGGCATTGTCCACCGCCTGGACAAGATGACCAGCGGCGTGATGTTGATCGCAAAAAACAAGTTTGCCCACCGGCAACTCTCTCAGCAATTTAAAAGCCGGGAGGTCAAAAAGGAATATACCGCTTTGGTTCATGGGTGCCCATTCCCGGCGTCCGGAACAATTGACATGGCTCTGGGCAGAGATCCTCAGAACCGGAAGAAAATATCCGTTAGAGCTCGGCGAAAACGATCCGCCATCACTCACTTCACCGTCGAACGCAGCTTTGGCTCGGTCTCTCTGCTGGCTATCAGGATCGAAACCGGACGGACGCACCAGATTCGTGTGCACCTGGCACAGAAAGGGCATCCCATCGTCGGTGATTCCGTCTATGGGCCCAACAGGACCCGGAGCCTTCCGCCAAAGCTGCAGGCAGCGGCAAAGGAGTTGCAGAGACCGTTTTTGCACTCACGTCTGCTGGAATTTCATCATCCGCGATCGGGTGAAGCGATGGCATTTCGCGCTCCACTTTCACCCGAGCTTTTGCGGTTTCTGGCGGTACTGGAGCGATAACCGCCAATTCCGGATTCTGTTGCGCCGGTTGCAGCACTTCTCAACGGCTGCGGACTTCAGGCTTTGGGTTGATAGTTCCAGTGAAACGGGTAACCTGCAACTCATAACAATGATATACAGACTTTGCGAAATCCTCCGATTTAAGAAGATGGGGTCACCTTGACGGATTGTAGCGCCAAATTTATAATCTGTCTGGTTTTGCATTAGTTTTTCCCACTTCGAATAAAGGAACAAGATGCCCTTCAAAACTCATCGCCTCTCCCTGGTATTGCTGGCAGGATGCGTGCTATTCACTGCGATCTCGCTACAGAACCTTCCGGGTCAAAATGCGCAAAAAACTCCCCGCACGGAAAGCCAGCTCCCCCCAAGAGTCTCCGACCAGACATATCGCATCAGCGTCGATCTGGTGAATGTTCTTTGCTCTGTTTTTGACAAGGATACAAACTCTTTCGTGACTAACCTGATGCGCGATGATTTCGCGGTTTACGAAGATGGCAAAAAGCAGGAGATAAAGAACTTCGCCAGGGAAACCAATCTGCCGCTGACTATTGCCATGCTCATCGATACAAGCGACAGCGTCGCGCCAAAACTAAAGTTCGAGCAGGAGGCAGCCATCAGCTTTTTCCAGAGCGTGCTCCGCGACAAAGACCGGGCCCTGCTGGTAGAGTTCGATACCGGGGTCACCTTGCTTCAGGATTTTACGGGGGATCCGAACAAGCTGGCCAAGGAAATCAGAAAATTAAGAGCGGCAGGGGGAACCGCTCTGTACGACGCAATTTACATGGCCTGCGACGAGAAACTGATCCGGGAGACTGGCCGTAAGGCAATCGTGATTGTGTCGGATGGAGACGACGAATCCAGCAATGCCACTCTTCACCAGGCGATCGAAATGGCCCTGCGGGCAGAAACCACGGTTTTCGTTATCAGCATCACCAAGGGCGGATTTTTTGGTGTTCAGGGATCACCCGAAGGAGATGCCGCGATGAAGGAAATAACCAGGGAAACCGGCGGCAAATTGTTTTTTCCCTTTAAGCTTGAAGAATTGGAAGACGCCTTTCGGCAGATCAATCAGGAGCTGAGAAGCCAGTACAGCCTCGGCTATTATTCGACAAATACTGCCAGAGATGGCAGCTATCGGAAAATCGAGGTTAAGATATCCGAAAAGAACTTAAAACCCAGCCACCGCAAGGGATACTACGCACCGAACAGCTAATCGCAGATCGCACAGTAGATTACTTTTTAAGCTGTGTTGGAGATACCGACTAGGCAACAATCTTCTCTTGTCCGGAGTCCAGCAAGCTCCGGACAGTTTCAATCTGATCCGGATCCAGGGCCTCGTTTACCAAAATATCCTCCACCATTCTCTCAGGGCTGCCATCGAAAAAGCGAGTGATGACATCGCGCACCTGGTTTCTGGTCGCCTGTCGCCGGGACAAGACCGGTCGAAATAAGAATGCCCTGCCTGACCTCGTGTGCGCCAAAGCTCCCTTATCTTCCAGGATGCCCATCAGGGTTAGGATTGTGGTATAAGCAACCGCTTTCGTTTGCGACATAACAGTGCACACGTCCTTAACGGTGGCAGCGCCAATCTCCCAAATCACCTTCATGATCTGGAGTTCTTGTCGCGTCAGGATTATGGAGTTTACTTCCCTTTTCATGCTTCCTCCAAACAAACTGATTTTATTGCCCGCAATTACTTCCACTCCAACTCCCTTTACTCCTCTTCAATGCCCAAGGTTACGCCGGACGGAAAAAATCGCACTTCTTTTAAGGACTGAGCTCACTAATTCTAAACTGGGAGTTGTTTCGCTGATTTAGATGCTTTGTGGCCAGCGAGGGTTCAATTATTCATCATTTTTTTCAAGGTTGCGGGAACGGATCCGCACGAATAGCAAGCCTCGCGGAACAATCAAATGATGCGGAAAATAGCACTTCGTGCGGTAAGATTATGACCGTGAAACGAACGATTGTAGCGCATTACCATGAGATTAATCTCAAAGGAAAAAACAGAGGGTGGTTCGAAAACCACCTGCATCAGCATGTTGCAGCCCTTCTGAAGGGAACGGGGCACGACTCCGTTCAGCGTTTTGCCGGGCGGTTGCTGATTACACTCCATCCGGATTCGCCGCTGGAAGAGATCATGCTCCGGCTCAAAACGGTTTTTGGGATCGCAAACCTTGCACCTGCGTGGGAGGTTGCCGCCAATATTCAGGCGATTCAAATGGGACTGGCGGAGCTGATTTCCACAATTAGTTTTCAGTCGTTTAAAATATCTGCTCGTCGGGGAACCAAGGAATTCCCCATGGATTCGCAGCAACTGAACCAACAGCTGGGAGCATACGTTCAAGGGCTCACAAACGCTGCAGTGCGAATGGAAAATCCGGACGCGGTCTTTTACGTGGAAATCGTCGGCGGCCGGGCATTTTTATATTTGTCCAGGATTCCGGGCGCCGGCGGACTGCCTTCCGGGACAGGGGGAAAGGTTCTTTGCCTTCTCTCCGGCGGCATCGACTCTCCGGTCGCAGCCTTCAGGATGATGCGGCGTGGATGCCGTGTTCAATTCATACATTTTCATAGCTTTCCGCATACAACCGTGGAATCCCAGGAAAAAGTCCGGCGCATTTTGCGCATCCTTTCGCGGTATCAACTTGAATCGCATCTGAACCTCGTCCCCTTCGCCGACCTCCAGCGCGAAATCGTCGCGTACGCTCCCGCTTCCCTTCGAGTGGTTCTTTATAGAAGATTCATGATGCGCATCGCCCAGGCTGTGGCTCAAAAAGAAAAAGCATCCGCGCTCGTCACGGGAGACAGCTTGGGGCAGGTGGCCAGCCAGACTTTGGAAAATATTCGGACAATCTCCGATGTAGTCACCCTGCCGGTCTTTCGTCCTTTAATCGGGGATGACAAGGAAGACATCGTACGGACTGCGCGCGAAGTAGGAACTTATCCGATCAGCATTCTGGCAGACCAGGATTGTTGCTCGCTCTTCATACCGAAGCACCCGGAAACGATGTCCAGCATTGAACAGGTGGAACGAGCCGAGCAGGAACTGGACATCCTCCGTCTCATTCAGGATGCGATGGTAGGGATTCAGCGAGAAACCATCTCGTTCGATTTCTCGCTGCCTCACGATCCAGGGATCCATGATGTGTGAAAAGATACTGAAAAACAGGATCGAGATCGTCCTGGGAGACATCACACAGCAACAGGTTGATGCGATCGTGAATGCTGCAAATACCAGCCTTCTCGGGGGCGGTGGTGTGGACGGGGCGATTCACAGGGCAGCCGGTCCGCTCCTTCTGGAAGAATGCCGGAAACTACACGGCTGCGCGACCGGAGCCGCCAAGCAAACCAAAGGCTACAACCTGCCGGCAACCTGGATCATTCATACCGTGGGTCCGGTATGGCGCGGCGGGAACCGCGATGAAGACCGTCTCCTTGCCGACTGTTATCGACATTGCCTCGATATCGCCCGAGAAGGCGGAATCCGGTCCATCGCGTTTCCAGCTATCAGCACGGGAGTGTACGGATTTCCAGCAGATAGAGCCTCCCGGATTGCCATGAACGAAATAAAAAGGCATCTTGCGCAGAACGCGTTGCCGGAGAAAGTTATCATCGTCTGCTTCGATTCCCGCACCTACGAAATCTACACCAATCTTTGTCCCGACATAAAGTAGTCCAGCCTTCAGGGGTTGCCCAGCAAGTAAGCTCCCAGGATTGCCGTCATCCTCGCCAAGACTTCCTGCGACCCCAAAAATGAAAGCCTGGTGAAAGCCTGGAAAAGCCTGGACACCCACTTTCTGCTTCTTCATTGGTCAAAGCGTGAAAGCCTGGACACCCACTTTCAGCTTCTTCATCAATGGGTGTCCAAGATTTTTGTTTTGTGTTCTTGACATTGTCAATCGTTTTACTCAAGATTATCAAAAGTTTTGAAATGAGTTTGATGAAAGGGACGGGTGCAAAGATGGATCAGGACAGCAAAACTTATCGATTGGGAACACTGGCATTGCATGCGGGGCAGGAAGCGGATCCAGCGACGATGGCGAGGGCTGTACCGATTTATGCCACCAGCAGTTACGTATTCAAAAGTACAGAGCATGCGGCCGATCTTTTTGCACTGAAGGAATTTGGCAACATCTACTCCCGGTTGATGAATCCCACCAACGATGTTCTCGAAAAGCGGTTGGCGGCGTTGGACGGAGGCATCGGCGGCCTTGCCTTCGCAAGCGGACAAGCGGCTATCACCGCAGCCATTCTCTCCATCACTCATTCCGGGCAGAATTTCATTTCCTCCACAAGCCTTTACGGCGGGACCTGGACACTCTTTTCCCAGACTTTTAAAAGGCTTGGGATTGAGGTGCGCTTTTTCGATCCGGATCATCCTGAGCAGATCGCGGGCCTGGTCGATGACCACACACGGCTGGTTTATCTTGAATCCATTGGCAATCCGAAAAACGATGTCCCCGATTTTCAGCGGATCTCGGAAATTTCCCATCGGCACGGGCTTCCGGTTATAGTCGACAACACAGTCCTGACGCCGGCGCTTTTCCGCCCTATCGAGCACGACGCCGATATCGTGGTCTACTCGACTACCAAATTTATCGGCGGTCATGGGGTGCACGTCGGGGGCGCAATCGTCGACAGCGGCAAATTTGTCTGGGCGGACAATCCAGCAAAATGGCCCGAATTCACGGCTCCCGATGAGGCCTATCATGGGATTATCTTCTCTGAAGCCCTAAAGCCTCTTGGAAATTTGGCGTATATCATCCATGTCCGCACACACTGGCTTCGGGATACGGGCGCCTGTATGAGTCCGTTTGCCGCATTCCTTTTCCTCCTCGGGCTGGAAACGCTGCATATACGCGTAGAACGTCACGTGCAGAACGCTCTCAGCCTGGCCCGGTGGCTGGAAAAGCACACGGCAGTATCCTGGGTTAACTACCCGGGGCTCGAAAGTCACAGGCACCATTCCCTTGCTCAGCGCTACTTCAAGAATGGCGCGGGCGCCATCCTCGGATTCGGAATTCGCGGAGGTCGCAATGCAGGAATCCGATTCATAAACAGCGTAAAGCTGGCCAGTCACCTGGCGAACATCGGCGACGCCAAAACGCTCGTAATCCATCCGGCGTCCACAACACATTCGCAGCTCTCCGAGAAGGAACAGAAGGAAGCCGGCGTCACGCAGGAATATATTCGTGTTTCAGTAGGCATCGAGGATTTTGAAGATATTCGAGAGGACTTCGATCAGGCGCTGATTGCGTCCCAGAAGTAGCAAAGGCAGAGGCAGAAGAAATGACGACGGACATTTATCAGAGCAGCGACAGCGTCCGCTCCTCGCGGCTGCTGCGCCATGCCCAGACCTGCACATTCCGTGACCCGCTGAAGCTGGAGCTGGGCGGACAGATTCCTGAAGTCACGGTCACCTATGAAACTTATGGTGTGCTGAATGAAGCGAAGGACAACGCAATTTTGATTTGCCACGCCCTGAGCGGGGATTCCCATGTAGCGAGACACGATCCGGAAGATGACCCGGGTTGGTGGGACATTGCCGTCGGTCCCGGCAAGGCGATCGACACCGACCGTTTCTTTGTCATTTGTCCAAACGCGCTGGGAGGATGCCGGGGAACCACCGGCCCAAACGACCTGAATCCGGCGACAGGCAGGCGTTACGGGGCGGACTTCCCTACGATCACCGCGGCGGACATGGTCGAAGTCCAACGCAGGCTCATCGACCATCTTTGCGTGACGCGCCTTCTTGCCGCGATCGGCGGCTCGATGGGCGGACATCAGGTGATGACCTGGGCGATCCGGCATCCCGAACGCATCGCCGGCGCGGTAACTCTCGCTTCCTGTTCGCGATTGACCACTCAGGCACTGGCATTCGACGTCGTCGGGCGCAACGCCATCCGACGGGACGCCAGTTACAGGGGGGGGCAATATATCGACAAAGGCACCATGCCCGCGTCAGGACTGGCGCTTGCCCGCATGCTCGGTCACATCACCTACCTGTCTCCCGAATCCATGCGGGAAAAGTTCGAAGCGGACCGCCTGCAACCCCGCGAATTCGCCACAGAATTCGAAAAGAAGTTCAGCATCGGTTCCTATCTCGCCTATCAGGGAGACAAGTTTGTGGAGCGCTTCGACGCCAACAGTTACATCAAGCTGTCGCTCGCCATGGACCTCTTCGACATCGGAAAGAATACGGAAGAGCTCTCGGCTAGTCTGGCCCGGTCCCAATGCCGCTGGCTGATCATCAGTTTTACGAGCGATTGGCTTTTCCCGCCCGAACAATCGCAGGAAATCACCAATGCCCTGATTGCGCTCGACAAACCCGTAAGCTATTGCAACGTTGTGAGCAAATGCGGGCACGATGCATTTCTGCTTCCCGACGAGCTTCCGGTCTACGGCGAGCTGATGCGCGCATTCCTGAACAACGTTCATGGGGGGCAACCGCAGGGTCTCGAAGACGACGACTATTACGTTCACGCTCCGACCAGCATTTTCGGCGCTCTTCGCAGCCCGCGTCTGGATTACGAACAGATCGTGAGCCTGATCCGGCCCGAGGCGAGTGTGCTCGACCTCGGATGCGGCAGAGGCTCGCTGCTCTTGCGGCTGCGCGCCGCCGGGAACGGGAAGCTTTCCGGAATCGAGCTTAATGAAGAAGACGTTCTAACCTGCCTTCAGCGAGGACTGGACGTAGTGCAGGCGGACCTTAATTCCGGCCTCGATTCATATCCGGACGGCCAGTTCGATTACATCGTGTTGTCGCACACGCTCCAGGCTGTCCGCGATGTGGAGCGTTTGATCGGGGACATGCTTCGAGTCGGTCGCAGATCGATCGTGAGCTTTCCGAATTTTGCCTACCACAAATTGCGGACGATGCTCACTCAACAGGGAAAATCCCCGGTGTCGGCCGGTTTGCTGCGCCACGCGTGGTATAACACGCCGAATATCCGATTCCTGACCATCGCGGATTTTGAACAGTTTTGCAATGAGCGCCAGATTCGCATTCACAAGCTCATCGCTCTCGACACGGAAGAAGCCAAGGTCATCACCGAGGACGCCAATTTGCTGGCAGACATGGCGATCTTCGTTATCAGCAGATAAGCTAAGACGGAGAAGAATCATGGTCTCGCAGAAGTGCCAGTACGCCATTCGGGCAACATTTGAACTTGCCAAAAGGCAGGGTCAGGGACCCGTAAAAATCAGCGAGATTGCCGAAGCGCAGGCCATACCGTTGCGTTTTCTCGAGGTAATCCTGAACCAGCTGCGGCAGGGAGGCTTTGTCCAGTCGCGACGTGGGATGGAAGGCGGTTATTTCCTGATACGAAAAGCCGAAGATCTGACTGTCGGGGATATCATACGGTTTATCGAAGGCCCGACAGGCCCTGTCGCCTGCTTGTCGGATAAAAGCGACACCAAGTGCTCGCTTCACGGCAACTGCGTTTTCATTTCGATGTGGAAGCGCGTTGCACAAGCCGAATCGGATATTTACAACCAGACAAGTTTCCAGGACTTGCTTAACGAAGCAATAGCTTTGAACGAAACTTCCTCACTCTCCTACTCCATATAAAAGGAGTTGACCTCCCCCCCGAATTTGATTCCGGCCGCCAGCGATCTAATAATTCTCATATGAGGAACGGTGTTCTTGATTTTTCGCTCGGCTCGATTTTGCACATGAAATGCAACCCATGTGTAAGTGCTGCATCAAATTGTCAGGTGGATTGAGATGATTCGATGGAAGGTTCGCATACAGTCGGGAGGCATCGCGGGTATCCCGCAACCGTTCCGGTTCAGGGAAAGACAGGAAATACACCTGTTTCCAGGCAGATTTCCAAAATGGCTGCGGTGGATGCTCATCGCCTGCATCGTTGCCATCCCTGCAGTGTATGAGATGCGCACCTCTGCCGTGCAATCATGGATCCTCTCCAACTATGCACGAAAGATGTCCTACAGTCTGGGCCACGGGCCCAGCCCGAGCATCGTCTTCCCAAAGCACGGGCCCTTCGACATTCGTGCCGGCTATGCTCTTATTCCCGACTTTGAGAAGCGGCTGGGCTCTTCTGGCTTTCGAACTACGGAGCAGGCACGTTTCTCTCCTGAACTCGAGCGCGCGGCCCGATGGGGCATCCTGCCCCCGTATCCGGAACGAACTTCAACCGAACTCACGGTGTACGGGATGAATGGACAGCCGCTCTTCGAAGCGCCTGTGGCCGGCTATTCCTTCCACAGTTTTGAGGAAATTCCCCCGCTGGCCGTGAAAAGCCTTCTCATTATTGAAAACCGTGAAATGAGCGAACCGGCGGATATCCGCACAAACCCGGTCGTGGACTGGGACCGCCTGGCGAAGGCCGCCGTCCTGTATGCAGGGCATAAGCTGGGTTTGCCGGTGCCCGTCCAGGGCGGCAGCACGCTTGCCACACAACTCGAGAAGTACCGCCATTCGTTTGACGGCAGAACGGATTCGGTACTTGCCAAGCTCCGCCAGATGACGAACGCGAGCCTGAAGGTATATCAAAAGGGTCCGGACACCCGCGAGGAGCGACGGCAGATCATCCTGGACTATCTCAATTCGGTCCCCCTGGCGGCAGCGCCGGGCCATGGGGAAATACACGGAATCGGCAACGGCCTGGACGTCTGGTTTGGGCTCAGCCTCAGAGACGCTCAGAAGCAGCTTTCTGAACCCGGCCTTAGCGACGATAAAGCGAAAGCACTCAAACTCACGCTGGCGTTGATGTGTGCCGTCAAGGCCCCAAGCTATTACCTGGTGCGGAATCATTCCGCCCTCGATGACAGGGTGAATTATTTCGTTCAGATGCTCGCGAACGCGCAGGTAATCCCGAAAAAATTTGCGGAACATGTCAAATCCGTCCCGATCCTATTTTCCTTGCGCCCGCCGAAACAGGACATTCCTTCGTACGCGGAGAGCAAGGCAGTCAACGAGATCAGGTCCGAGCTCGTCACCCAGCTTGGGCTGCCGGGATTCTATGAACTGGACCGCCTCCACCTGGATGTCGGAAGCACGATCGATCCCGACCTGCAGCGTTCGGCCTCACAGCTGTTTGAGAAGCTCCATGACCCTGTGTTTTTGGACTCCGCGGGCCTGCGCGGCGAAAGGCTCCTCGCCAAAGGCGATCCGGCCAAGGTGATTTATGGGATGCTGTTGTACGAAAAGACTCCGGGGGGAAATCTGCTGCGCGTCGCCACTGACAATCTGAATGCACCGTTCGATATCAATACCGGCATGAAGATGCAGTTGGGCAGCACTGCAAAACTGCGCACTCTGGCGAATTACCTGGATATCGTCGCTTCCCTGCACACGCAGCTGTCTGCGCTCGATGACCAGAAACTGCAACAGCAGATCGATGCGGCGCGGGATCCCGTTACACGCTGGGCGGCCGAAACAATACGCCGGAATAAGCGAATAAGCCTGGACGCGATGCTGCAGCTGGCGCTGGACCGGAAATATTCCGCCAGTCCCGGAGAGGTGTTTTTCACCGGCGGAGGAGCTCACACCTTCGGGAATTTCGACAAAAGGGACAATGGGCGGATCGTGACGGTCCGGGAAGCCACAGAGCATTCCATAAACCTCGCCTACGTGCGATTGATGCGCGATCTTGTCCGCTACTACGAGGCTCGCCTGCCCTACGACATCGGCGGTGTCGTTTCAGATGAAAACAATGCCGCACGGCGTTCATTGCTCCGGAAAATAGCCGATCAGGAATCCGAATACTTCCTGTACCAGGCATGGAAAAGCTTTCAAAACAGGACGCCGGATGAAATTAGAGCCGAGCTCCTGGGCAAAAATTCCGATTCTGCGAGGCGCCTCGCCATCCTCTTCTATGCGTGGCATAGCGGTGCAGATGAGCAATCCCTGGCGCAATGGCTTCAGACTCATACGGGACGCGGTGATCCGGAACTGTCCCAACGGCTGGCCAAGGCTTACGGCAATCCCCGGCTCAACCTCTCCGATTACGGGTACCTGCTGGGAATCCACCCTCTGAAGATATGGTGCGCCGGGCAACTGACGCAAAATCCTTCGCTGGGGTGGGATCAGGTTCTGAAGGACAGCGCGGAAGCCCGCCGTATTTCCTCGGCTTGGCTCTTCAAAACGCGCAATCGTTCCGCCCAGGATCTGCGACTGCGGATCCGCTTCGAACAGGATGCATTCGCAGCCATGGCAACCGACTGGAAACGTTTCGGATTTCCCTTCAACACTCTGGTGCCTTCCCTGGCCACGGCAATCGGCAGCTCGGGAGACCGGCCGGAGGCCCTGGCGCAGCTTATGGGAATCCTGCTGAATGACGGAAAGCGCATGCAGTCGGTTCGAATCCTGCGATTGCGTTTCGCAGCAGGAACGCCGTATGAAACCGCAATGGAGCCTGAAGGGTCTGAGGAGACTCGGGTTATACCCCAGGCGGTTGCCCGTGCTATTCTTCCTGTACTGGCCGGGGTCGTGCGAACCGGTTCCGCAGCGCGGCTGTCTGGTGCTCTCAAGGTCGAAAATCGCACGCTGCTGGTTGGAGGCAAAACCGGATCGGGAGATAACCGCATCGAAACCGTAGGACGCTGGGGACAAAAAACATCGTCACGATCCATCGACCGCACGGCGGTTTTCGTTTTTTATATTGAGAACCGGTATTTTGGCGTCATTACCGCGTTTGTGCCGGGCAAGGATGCGGATGCATACGGATTCACGAGTTCATTGCCTGTCGCCATCCTCAAGCTCATGTCCCGTGATATCGAAGCACTGTGGCGACCATCTCCGACTCTCGCATCCAAAGATCTGGCCCTGGCTTCCGGTGCCATGGGTTCCACACACCCATCCTTCGCCCCCGCAGCGCTTGCCAAGTAGCCCCCGGATTCCCCTGCCCCGTTCATCACCGAGCAGAGCGGGAGCTTCTACGATTGTGCGCACCCGAAGGGCGTCTTGAAGCACAGAGCTTGCTGCCGCTTTCGAAGACAACTCAATTTTCGAGAATTTCGCGACAACTGCCTCTCCACCAACGCCGGTGGATCTCGCAAAGGATTAAGAAAATAGCCTGATCCCCCGCCCCAATGCCGCAATTTCCGGTGCAGCGAGTGCGATGCTGTAGCTTCCGTTCGGGCTGGTGCTATACTTCGGCTATGCAAAACTCAGACAGCGCACCAATAATTGCCATTGCCATGTTGGCCTCGCGTGCCGACGGCACCATGGATAGTGCCGAGCAGCGGGCGGTTGACGCCGTCGCTGCGCGTATCGGCAACCCCGACGTTACCAGCCTCGCCGAGCAGGTGGCCGCGGGCCAGTTGCGGGCGGCGGAGCTCGCGTCGCGCCTTTCAGATGCCGAAGCTCGCCGCGTGGCTTACAAAGGAGCACTCACCATCGTAAACGCCGACGGTTCGGCGAACGAATCCGAGCGGGCATTCCTCGAAGAATTGCGCGTAGCCCTTGGGCTGAGCAGCGCCGAGGTTGCCGAGGCGACGCGCACGGCCGGCGCGCTGGCAGAAGCGCACGTCTCCGGCGTGCAGACGGGCAAACCGCCCGCCGGACCGGTGGACGAGTTCATCCTCCAGCAGGCCATCCTCACGGGAGCGCTCGAAATCCTGCCTGACGGGCTGGCCAACATCGCCATACTGCCGCTCCAGCTCCGCATGGTGTATCAGATCGGGCAGCGCCATGGACAGAAGCTCGACTTCGACCAGATCAAGGATCTGGCGGCCACCTTCGGGCTCGGCGCCGCGGCTCAAAGCCTGGAGAGCGTTGCGATGAAACTGATCGGCGGACTGGCCGGGGGCCTGCTCGGCGGAATGTTGGGCGGCGGCACCCGGATCGCTACCGGCGCTATTATCACCTTCGCGGCTACGTATGCACTCGGCCACGTGTCGGATCAATACTACGCGCAGGGGCGCCGCCTCAGCGTCGCCGATCTCAAAGCGTTGTTTGCCAGATTCCAGGATGACGCAAAGACCATCTATCCGCGGGTCGAAGAGCAAGTCCACCGGCAAGCCAGTACGTTGAATCTGCAAAGCCTTCTCGCGGGTTTGCGCCCCTGATCGAAAATCGAGACATCTGATAATTTCGTATTGGCCTGGCTGTGAGAAATTCTGTTGATGCGGCTGATCTCCATTGCGCTTCCTCATCAAATCTCATTAAGATGGAATCCAGGTCCAATTTTATTGATTGCATCGTACCGGTTGTTGATTCTGGAGCAGGCATTCCTGTGGTCGACGTTCCGGTCAGATTCAAAGTGCTTATTCAGATAGCATGCAGTGGGGGGCAAATGAGAAAGCTGAATCGTGCAGGCTTCATAAAAGGCGGAGCAGCCTTTATAGTTTCAGCAGGGCTGGCCAATTCTATAGGGAGATCGCAGACAGGATCAGGCCGGTTATCTGAGGGCATTGAAAAAAAGCTTAAAGAGATGGGGCTATCTCTGCCCCAGGCGCCGAAGCCGGCAGGAGCCTATGTAGCCGCTCAAAGGAGCGGAAACCTCCTTTTTATTTCGATGCAATTTCCTTATGTGGAGGGCAAAATGCTTCACCCGGGCGGCAAGGTAGGCCGCGAGGTGAGCATCGAGCAAAGCCAGACGGCCTTTCGCGCCTGCGCGTTGAATGTCCTCGCTCAGGCTAAACAAAACCTCGGAGATCTCGGCAGAGTATCCCGCATCGTGAAGGTGGTCGGATATCTGTGCTGCGCCGAAGAGTTTGTGGATCACCCAAAAGCTCTGAATGGCGCCTCGGAATTCTTCGTCGATGTCCTGGGAGCGGAAAAGGGAGTACATGCCAGAGCCGTGATGGGCGTGCAATCTCTCCCCCTGGGCGCACCGGTCGCTTTGGATGTGACGATGGAGGTGAAGGAAGGCTAGTATTCTGAACAAATCGGTTGAATGAGGAGAAGGACCATGGCAGGCGGCATCGAAATCTATGACAGGTTGGAAAGACAGTATCACCTTGAAGGGGATAAGCATTTCAGGGAAATTCTGGAGACGCTTTTGACTCCGGATGACGGGATGATTATTCTCGAGCTGACTTCTCCTCTGACTCCTGCCGAATTGGCTGTCAAAATGAACACCGATGAAAGCAGCCTCGCGGTCAGGATGGACAGCCTTGCTCGGAGAGGCTTGCTATACAGGGGGAAGGAACAATACGTCGCCTGGGGAGATGCGCATCAACTGAAGGCTCGCGTGGCCTTCAGCGCGCATGAAAGCATCCCTCCAAAATACATTGAACTCCGAAAGAAAGATATGCGGTATGAGGAATCGCCTTATGCGGAGATTCACTCCTGGCTCAAGCTTTTCGAAATGACAGGAAAGCCCTTGATCCGCATTATTCCCTCCCGCCTTGCGATCCTGGCAAGCCCCAGCATCAAAGCGGAAGACGTTCTCTGGTATGAGGATATGGCCGAGCTGCTCCGCAGGAGCGATGCGATTGGTGTCATAGAGTGCAATTGCCGCCGCATCCATCAGAAGTGCGATAAGCCGCTGCTAACCTGCCTGCATTTCGGCAAGAGTATTATCGAGTATGAGACTGGCAGGGGCGGCCGGATGAAAACCGTTTCATTCGAAGAAGCCCTGGAAATATCGGACAATGCCGAAAAAGCCGGACTGATCCATAACACGCCCGCCAACTTCGCTTCACTGACCGGTGTGATCTGCAATTGCTGCAATGATTGCTGCGCGACGTTCGATCCCGCCCTTCATTCCGAAAAAGTGAACCAGGTAGCGGACCCGAGCCGATACAGGCCTGCCGTGAATCTCGAGCTCTGCAAGGGATGCAAAGTATGCGTCGCGCGATGTCCCTTCGGAGCCATCGAGATGGAGCCGGTCCCTGATTCTAAAAAGCTGAAGTCAAAAATCATCGAGGAGAAATGCATGGGATGCGGCGCCTGTATCCTAGGCTGCAAACAACAGGCACTGACATATGAAATCGTCAAGCCACCGGAATTTATCCCGGCCCAACCCCCATTCCGCTATGAAATGGTAAGCGTCCGATAATCATCTTCCGGTTCGTGATCCGCAGAGTAGCAGTAGCATGGCGTTGATCGTCTGAAAGCCGCCGCGCCCGGGTTGATGTCGATAGCGGGCTCTATCATAGAAGATCCGGCACTAGCGCACTGACAACACCTCAAAAGCCAGCTTCCGGAGAGCAGCCTCCGGCCTTTCCATAACTTCCCCTTTCGGGACAATGACACGCTGCTTTCGTAGTAAAATATTGGGATTACATGAGATAGATGCCATGTGCAATCCCTGCTAGTCTCTGACGAGAATTAAGGGAGTTTCAGTTCATGGCAATCTCATCACAGGTATAGGCAACGGTTTTCTTAGCTCAACTTTTATACTGATCTTGCGATCCTTCAACCGCGTTTCAAACCGCAGTTCCTTATCGCCAGTGGAAATAAATGGTGTACCATCAGGCAGGTTTCGGTTGAAGATAAACACAGCCCGAAAACCGCTCGAAGCGGGCATATATTCCCGGCCGTAATGCCTCTGTGCTAAGGAACGCTGACGAGCCTGCTACCCACTTTGTCATTTTCCTCATCATAGACGACGACTTTTAGAATCTGCTTTCTTTCCTTTATAGGAATCGTTGTTGAAAACAAGATTCCTGTCTTCATGATCCGTTTGTATTTTTCATCGCTCAACAGCCCATCAATCATCCTCCAGTCGGAACCAAGAATCCCTCCTTTCGCGCTAGAATAGAACACTGCAATGTGCAGTTTGCATACACGTTTATCTCCAACGGCTCTTAATCTTGTCCCTGCGAGATTAATTTGAAGATCCACTTTAAGCTGCGGATTTCCTTTGGAGTCCGTTTGCTCAGAAGTCTTGACAGTGAATGGGATATCGGTCAGATCCAGGTCAGTGGTTCCGGCGATAAAAATGCGTCGCTGGACCAGCGTTTGATCCGTCATCTCTGTCGAGTCCCGCGATGTGATTGGTTGGTCATTACGCGGAAGCAAAGGCGCAGTAACTCCAGCGTAATAATAGCCACTGCGCGCCAATAAGCGGCATCCGGAGCAACGATCATCCGCCGCGATTTTTACGGTCAATTTATGGAAACTTCTGTTTTCGCCCGGATTCGATGGGTAAAAACCCAGGGTGTATTGATTCCGGAGATTCGACATAGCCGCTTCCAGTGCGATGGGAAGCGATGTCGGGTTGCTTACATCCAATATCTCTCCGCCAGTCTCGGACGCTATCCATTTCACTTGGTCACTTGGCTCGACCAAATTAATCCCAGGAGTTTTAATCCCATAAAGAGTAGCTGAGGCTTTCAACATCTCAGCTCGCGCGGCATTCGCGCCGTGTCCGGCGGATATAGTTTGGCAATTATCCGAAACAAGGATTATGGCACGGCGGCGGTTGCGAGCGTTCTTAGCAAGATAACGCGCGACATGGTAGATTGAATCGAATATGTTCGTGGTACTTCCTCCGGCCGTGAGTCTGTTTATCTTTTTGCCTATCATGAAGCGATCCATTGTGAGATCGCTGAGCTTCGTAGGATTGCCATCAAAGGAAAACAACGCAACTTGATCCTCCGGCTGCAAACGTCGGAGTGCCGATAACGCAGCAATTTGGGTCTCGGGCAAGTACGGCCTTATGCTGTCACTGCCGTCAATCAAAAAGGCAACAGCAAGAGGGAATGGGTCACGCGAAAAGTGGCTCACTTCCTGGCGGACGCCGTTATCGTAAACGATAAAATCGTCCATCTGCAAATTGGAGACAGCTGTGCCAATGACTGTTACATCTGTCGTGACGAGAGCTACATTCACCTTAATCTTGAAGTCCGGCTGGGTGATTTCCTCATTCTGTTGTTGTCGATATTGGCCGTAAGCGTATCCCAGCTGTATGCCTTCTGTTGTAGACATAAAGCCTAAAATCCCACCCTCAAGTAAAAGCAATATAATCAGCAAAGCCCATGCAACCTTGCTTGGGAGCTTTCTCATGCTTCACCTTGTTGGTCCAGCTTTTGGATGGTGCAAACGAATCGGATAGATCCCCAAAGCTGCCTTGTCCCTGAGACCCATTCGAATCCAACAGTTACAGTTTCAAATAAGAAGGCCCTATCTCGATCTTCATTTTACACAAAACCAAATTATTGGGAATATTATTGATGAGATCGAAGCCAGTCGCTCCAGATCATCGGGAAAGGCTGCAATATTAAACGAAAAGTTACGAGCTTTTGGCTGGCTGGATGGATTGTGGCATCTCGCCTGTTTCAGATTTCGGCGTCGAATCCTCCTTTTCAGGTCATGGTGCTGCCGGGAGCGTTCATGCCTGCTATCGCAGCTATCGTCACCCGCCGGTGGATAACACGTGAGTGGAAGGGGGGACGTCCCACTCGTCCACCTGCTCTCGTGCGTGCTTCAATGGTGGCGATTTGCTCCTTTTTGTAGACAAATGGCTGTAGATGATTCTCATGTATTCTAAGATTCGGATGCTTTGGATTCCTCTCTGCGTATTCGAGGCGGCAAACCCGGAATCACATCTCGACGCCGTCCTGGCATCGCTGGCTCTCTTTGCGAATGAAAAGCAAAGGTGGACGAGTGGGACGTCCTCTTCCCTATTTCGCGTTTCGAATCAACCGCTCCCACTCCTCATCCACTTCCGCTTGAATGGCGCGGACCTGCTCTTCACTGAGATGCTTGAACCTTCCCTGCTTCGAAAGATACTCCCGAACCGGAAGGCGGCGCGGCCGATGATTGATGGTGTATTTTCTGCCGTTTTCAATTTCGTACAGCGGGAAGACGTTGGTTTCCACTGCGAGAATGGATAATTCTGGAGACAGGTCTGAGGCGGTCCTCCAGCCTGTCGGGCAGGGCGTCAGCATGTGGATAAATTTTGTGCCGCGAATGGTTTTGGCTTTGGTGATCTTGCGCAGAAGATCCGAAGGAAAGCCAATGCTGGCCGTAGCCGAATACGGGTTGTAGTGGGCCGCCATGATTTCCATGATGTTTTTCTTGCGACGCGGATTCCCCTTGGGCGTCGTCCCCGTCCATGCGAATGAAGGCGTCGCCGAGCTCACCTGAATTCCTGTATTCATGTAAGCTTCGTTATCGAGGCACACATAAATGATGTCGTCGTTGTTCTTGGCGACACCAGAGAGAGACTGCAGCCCGATGTCAAAAGTGCCGCCGTCGCCCGCAAAGGCCACGACCTGGATGTCGTCCTTCCCCTGAATTTTCAGGGCATTCGCAATTCCGGCGGCCGTCGGGGCCGCGATCTCAAACGCGGAGTGGAATGTCGACACGCCATACGCCGTGATCGGATATACGCCGCCGATCGATCCTTCGCACGAAGGAACAATCACCGCGATAGTTCTTGGCCCCATGGCTTGGAACACGAGCTTCATCCCGGTTGCAAGCCCGCATCCGGGACAGGCCGCATGTCCGACACTCAGGTAATCCTGTGCCGGTTCGGGCACGCCCATGCGAATGTTCTCTAAAGCGATGCTATGCTTCATCATTCATGATCCATTCCGGCGCATCCGCCGGGATCGAGGATTCCAGGGTTTTCAGAGCGATTCTGCGAATCACATCGGGAGTAATATCCGTTCCACCCACTCCCGCAATATAGCTGTAAATGCCGGGATGATCCTTTGAGTGAAATAAGGCTGCCTTCAACTCCTGGCAGAAAATTCCGCCGCCCCCCACGGAACAATTCCGGTCAATGACGGCAATCTTTTTTTTCCCGCACAAAGCCTTGTGCACGGCTCTTACGGGAAACGGCCTGAAAAGCCGCAGTTTGAGCAAGCCGACCTTAATTCCTTCCTGACGAAGGTCCCCGATCGCCACCCTTGCCGTGCTCGTCATCGATCCCTCTGTTACGACCACAACCTCCGCATCGTCGGTCAGCAGCGATTCGACGACACCATATCCTCTTCCAAATTTCCTCCGGAACTCCTCGTCCACCTGTTCCGCCAGTTCCTGAACGGAATCCATTGCGGTGGAAGCGGCATTCTTATAGTGGCGATAGAACTCGGACGTGACCACGGGCATGAGGAATCCCGGTTTGTCCACGTCGAACCTGTGCGGAAGATCGAGCGGCGGAAGAAACGCATCCACCTGCTCCTGATCGGGGACATCCACCGGTTCCACGAAGTGGGAAACAAAAAACGCGTCGGTAGCGATCATCGCGGGAAGGTAAACCTGCTCCGCTATTTTATACGCCTGGATGACCGTATCCAGTGCCTCCTGGCCGTTTTCGCAATAGAATTGCATCCACCCCGTATCCCGCTGGGAGAGGCTGTCGAGATGGTCGGCCCAGAATCCCCAGGGAGCGGAAATAATCCTGTTCACGTTCACCATCACGATCGGCGTCCGGCAACCCGCCGCAAAGTGAAGCATCTCATGCATCAAAGCCAAGCCCTGCGAAGAAGTCGCCGTAAAGGTGCGCACGCCCGTCAGAGACGCGGCGATGCAGGATGCCATAGCAGAATGTTCCGACTCCGTCCGCATCATGATACCCTTCAGCTGGCCCGACGCCTCCCATCCCGAGAGCCTTTCATAGATCGAAGTCTGAGGAGTAATCGGGTACGCGGCGATGAGCGGAGTGCGGCATAGTTTAACGGCATGCGCGACAGCATCGTTGCCCGACAGAAACTCTTTCATACCATATCCTTCATGATCACGGCATTTCTTGGGCAGGCCCGCGCGCAGGTTCCGCATCCCTTGCAGTGGGCCAGGTCCACCGTTCTGGTTCTCTCGTCGCGATTGATGGCAATCGCCCCCTCCGGGCAGAAATAAAAGCAATTGTAACAGGCGTTGCACTGTCCGCAGGAATAGCACCGGGAAGCAGAGTATACGGCCCTGGCTTCATCCGGCGCCAGGTTGACTTCCCGATAGGTTTTCCGTCTTTTGTCGCGCTGCAGTTTGCCGGCAACCACTCGCCTGGATTTTTCGAAGTAAAGCGTATTGATCCTGCCGTCCGAAACAACCTCTTTCGCCTCAGGCCATTTCCCTTCTTCGCGAAACCGAAGATACGCATCCAGGGACACAGAGCCCTTGGTGCCGGCTCGAAATCCGGCGAGCGCTTCACGACCCTGGTTGCCTCGGAAAAGGAGGTCCATGGAAATAGCAGCCCTCTTCGCGGCGGCAATCGCATCGGCAATCGTCCTCGGTTGCGCGACCGCGTCGCCGCCGGCAAAGATCCGCGGATCGCCGCCCGTCTCAACGAGGCCGTTTTTCACAAGCTTTTCAGGAATCCATGAGAGATCCACGATTTCGCCCACGGCGCTGATCACACTGTCGGCTTCCAACGTCACATATTTGCCCTTCACCGGAAGGACGCGCGGCCGATTGCTTTTGTCCGGTGCGCCGCTTTTCATGCATTGAAACGTGACCCTTAATTTTTTGCCTCGGATCCGCCGTATTTTGACGGGCTGGAGCAGATACTGAAATGCGACGCCTTCCTCTTCGGCTTCATGGATTTCATCGGGGATCGCCGGCATGGCTTCCCGCGTCCGCCGGTAGGCAATCGTCACCTTGGATCCCAGGCGCAGCGCGGCCCGCGCCACATCCATTGCCGTGTTGCCCCCGCCGATGACGACGGTTGTTTTCCCCAAGCGGACTTTTTCCAAGGCGTTGATGCGTTCCAAAAATTCTCCGCCGTTCCAGACGCCTTCCAGGTTTTCTCCCTCGATGGAAAGGAGCGAGTTGATCCCGGCGCCAGGAGAAAGAAAAACTGCGTCGAACTTATCCAGTTCCTCGAAGGTAATGTCTTTCCCCACACGGCAATTCGTGCGCAGTTGGACCCCTAGCGAAAGGATTCTTCCAATTTCCTTTTTGAGCACCGGCTTGGGAAGACGGAACCGCGGAATCCCCCAACGCATTACGCCGCCAGGTTCCTTTTTGGCCTCAAAAACTGTCGCGTAGTGGCCAAGCAATGCGAGAAAGTAAGCGCAGGAAAGGCCTGCGGGGCCGGCGCCTATGACGGCGATCCTTTGGGGAGCCTGGTTGGGGGCTGGGATGAGGGAAACTGGCTCCGGTTTGATGCTCGAGACGAAGCGTTCGAGCATTTGAATCGAGACGGGCTCATCATATTGGGCGCGATTGCAGGACGCCTCGCAGGGATGAAAACAGACTCTCCCGCAAACTCCCGGAAACGGATTCTCTTTCAAAACCGCTGAAAGCGCCTCCGCATACCGTCCCCGTTCGATAAAATGCAGGACTAACGGAATGTCGGTACCTACGGGACAGGCCTCCCGGCAGGGCGCAATCATCGTCAAAGGCTGAGGCTTAAGAGAACTCCACTTCCCTGTTTCGATGACCTGCGTTCTGCCGTAGGAGATCGGGATCACCGGCACGGCTGGATCAGCTTTTCCCATTAAATCTTCTCCTCCGGCAGATAAATCTTAACCTCTTCATAAGAACGCCGCACGGCTTGAACATTCGCCTCGATTTTGGACGGGACCATTCCGCGCACCGTAGAAAGCAGCGTTTCTATTTTTACCAGGCCGGTCAGCCGCACGTACGCTCCCAGGATGGCCGTATTGAAGGTATCGCGCAGTCCGGCATCTCTGGCAATGGCACCGGCGTTAACCAGGCCGATTTTGAACGACCTCCATTTTTGAAAGTGGTCAATGTCGTAACCGGTGTTTATCAATACAATCCCTCCCGGTTTTACCTCGCGGAACACTTCTTCCGCATCTGTCAGCGATAGATCGAAAACAAGCACCTGATCGGGATTTTTGATCTGGCATTTGAGCAGAATTGGCTTGTCATCCACGCGCAAAAATCCGAAAACCGGGGCACCGCGCCGCTCACTGCCAAAAAGTGAAAAAGCCTGGGGCCACTTCCCTTCCAGAAAAAATGTTTTGCCCAGGATTTCGGAAGCGACAACGGCGCCCTGTCCTCCGCGGCCTCTGAATTTTACTTCAATCATAGCGTCTGATAACTCCGACATTCGAATTTGCCGAGAGCCGGCGGCTTATTCGATGCCATCATTGGTTTTCCCACAGGTGCCACAAAGCAGGGCTTTACCACACCATCGAAATTATGCCGTATTCCGGCGAAAAAAGAAGATATATCAATTCGTTTGCCACAGCCTCGCTATTCATTCACGGCATACTTGCCTTACGCGAAAATCCAAAGATTATGTATACTGGCCTCCGGCACCTTATGCGACCAGACAATATCCGCAGCTACATCGAGATCCTCCGGCACGAAAAGGAGATCTGCGTCGTCGACCTGGAGGTGAATCCTTACCTCGAACTGGCGGAAATTCAGCGACGCGTGGTTACGCGACAGGGGCCCGCGTTGCTGTTCACAAAGGTGAAAGGCACAACTTTCCCTGTCGTCACCAATATGTTCGGCACCCGCCGGCGAATTGAGCTTGCATTCGGCGAGGATCCCGCCCGTTTCGTCCGGAGAGCGGCGGAGGCAGCAGAGAGGCTGGCGACGCCATCGCTAGGAGCGCTGTGGGATTATCGCGATCTTATAGCGGGGGGCCTAAAGCTCGGCATAAAGAACTGCAAGACCGGGCCTGTCCTTGAGAATCGGCTGAACCCGCCGAGATTGAAGGCGCTCCCTCAGATCTGGAGCTGGCCAATGGACGGCGGGCCTTTTTTAACGCTCCCGCTGGTTTATACGGAACACCCCGTATCCGGCAAACCTAACCTCGGCATGTATCGGAACCAGATGTATGACGATGCGACCGCAGGCATGCATTTTCAAATACACCGTGGCATGGGCTTCCATTACCACGTGGCCGAAAAGCAGGGGACGCCTCTTCCGGCCAACATCTTTCTTGGCGGTCCGCCGGCCCTCATCATGTCGGCCATCGCGCCGCTTCCGGAAAACATCCCGGAAGCCGTACTGGCTTCGCTGCTGCTCGGCAAAAAACTTGCGCTGATCAAAGCCGATGCCATCAGTGCGCTTCCCATCGCCGCCGAGGCCGAGTTCGCGCTGATCGGGCATGTGCCGCCGCACGATCGGCGTACGGAAGGTCCTTTCGGCGACCATTACGGCTACTATTCCCTCGCCCACCCATTTCCAGTTTTTCACGTCGATCGGATGTATCACCGAAATAATGCGATTTTTCCTGCCACAGTTGTCGGGCGGCCGCGACAGGAGGATCATTACATCGGCGAATACCTCCAGGACCTGTTTGCTCCTCTCTATCCCCTGGTCATGAACGGTGTCCAGGCGGTATGGGCCTACGACGACGCCGGCGTCCACCCTCTGGCGGCAGCCGTAGTGAAAGAACGCTATCCTCGCGAGGCGTTTCTCGCCGGCATGCGAATCCTGGGCGAAGGACAGTTATCCCTGACCAAGTTCTTGATGATCACCGACGCCCCGATTCCTTTGAAGGAATTCCGCCCTTTGTTCACACACATCCTGGAGCGGGCGGATTTCACATCGGATCTTTTCGTCTTTTCGCCCGTCTCTCAAGACACGCTCGATTACACAAGCGGGAAATTGAATTGCGGCAGCAAAGCAATGCTGATCGGTTTGGGAGAAAAGCGTTTTGCTCTTCGCGAAACACCTGCCGCTGAGCTGAAAGATCCGGCATTTCGCCGTCAGCAGGTGCACTTCCCCGGAGTACTCGTGATAGAAGGGCCGCCGTGGCGGGAACAGGATACTGCCATCAGGCAATTGCTGACCGAAGAAGCGATACAGCCCTTCAGAATCGTGTGCCTTGTCGATGATGCGACCGAGTGCACCCGGAACGACGAATCGTTTTTATGGACGGTGTTCACCCGCTTCGAACCAGCTGCGGATATTCATGCGCAGAGCTGCAAGACGGAACGGTTCCATGTCCAGCTCTCGGCACCAATCGTGATTGATTGCCGCTTGAAACCCTGGTTCCCGCCCCCGGTTGAGCCTTCGAAGGAAACCATCGATCGGGTCGATGCTCTGTGGAGCAAAATTTTTCCAAATTCATCCCTGGAATAGCGTTTGTTCATTGGGTTTTTTCAATTCAGCCGAAGGAAGCCGGCGAGAACGCCGGCAATCCCATCATAAAAACAGTGCATCATCAGGCGAGAAGATCGGGCTACCGGGAATTTCGATGGTTGGATGTCGGGGCGGGTGCGCTGAATCCGGCAATCGCATAGGGCATCATCTGGTCCAGCACGGCTTCCAGGTCACCCGGATCACAGCGCCCTTTTGAAAATGCAAGCAATGGGCCGGGAACTCGCACACCAAAGCTAAATGCGCCCATCAGAAAATGCATACGCCACATCAAAACTTCCTTCGACAGTTGCGGGAGGCAGCCCTGAAAGGCCTTTATAAAGGCGGTGTGCGTTCGTTCCATTGCAGGCAGCGCTTTTTTTGCGTGCTTCCACCGTTCCATGGAAATGTTTGCAGTCAGGCGCAGATTCAACGCGCTTTCGCCCCACTCGTTCCCGGAACGCAACCATGGAAGAAGCCAAGCCTTCAATACTTCCTCAACGGAGGGATTGCGGCCATATTGGGTAATCGCCGACAACTGCTTCATTCGTTCGGTTGAGAGCGGGATTGCATGCGCCTGATACACTTCGTTGAAGAGAGATTGCTTGCCGCCGAAATAATACCCTACCAGTGCGGAATTGACATTGGCACAAGCGGCAATTTCACGGACCGAAACTTCCTTGAATCCCTTGGTGGCAAAAAGGGTTTCCGCAGCTTTAAGCAATTTATCTTTCGATGTAAGATTTCTCTTTTTCAGGTGCATAGCGAATGGATTCTCTTGAGTTTATGTAACCCGGTGACCTATTTTTATCTGTTGCCCGAAATCATGTGATTTTGCGTCTATCGCATGGATTCTGTCAAGAAGCGCGGGAAGCCTGTCGCCTGAAGGCAAGTGCTATCCCGGCAAGCGGAGGTATTATGCGCCGATTTATTTTTCTTCTGCTGATTGCTCTCGGATTGTTCACTCGGGTTTTGCCGTCGAAGGCAGCCGATAAGACCCCCCTGACCTTCGATGCGCTGATGCGTGTGCAACGTGTTGCCGACCCCCAAGTTTCACCGGACGGGAAGTGGATAGCCTACACCGTTGCGACGGTGGACAAAGATAAGAACAGCAGAAAATCAAGCATCTGGATCCTTCCGGTCGCCGGAGGCGAACCGCGCCAGCTGACGCACTCCCCCAAGAGCGATATGCGTCCCCGCTGGTCCCCAGACAGCAGCCGGATCGCCTTTGTTTCAACGCGCGGTGGCACTTCCCAGATATTTCTCCAAGCCCTGGACGGAAATGAAGCCAGAAGAATTACCAGCATAGAGACAGAAGCCGACGGAGTTCTTTTCAGCCCGGACGGCACCAATCTTCTGTTTGTCTCGGAGGTCTATCCGGAATGCGATTCCGCCGATACGCAGAAAGCGCTGAACTGCAACGCCGCCAGGAAAAGGTCGGCAGCTGAATCCATGGTGAAGGCCCACATTGCGACGCGGCTCCTGTACCGGCACTGGAATGAGTGGAAGGACGGCAAGCGTTCCCATCTTTTTGTCGTGCCGGTGAATGCTTCGCAGCCTCCTCGCGATCTCACGCCGGGCGATTACGACACGCCTCCCTTCTCCCTCGGAGGACAGGATAACTACGCGTTCTCTCCCGACGGCAAGGAAATCTGTTTTGCGTCAAACAGAGATGCGCATCCGGAACGGTCCACGAACACGGATTTGTTCACCGTCAGTCTTCTCACCGGCGAGGTCAGGAAGATCACGACGAACCCTGCATATGACGGGTCGCCGAGATATTCTCCGGACGGGAAGTTCATTGCTTACCGCGCCCAATTCCGCGCCGGATACGAAAGCGACCGCTTCCGGCTGATGCTGTATGATCGGGCCACCGGGCAACATCGGAGCCTGAGCGACGATTTCGACCGCTGGGTTGACTCGTTCGCATGGGCCCCGGATGCGCGAAAGCTTTATTTCCTTGCCGAAGACCGCGGGCGCAACAATATTTTCGAGATTTCCGTGGGGAGCAAAGAGGTGCATACGCTGGCGGCAGATGGGTCTGCCGGCGACCTTGACGTCACGCCCGATGGACGTACGCTCGTTTTCACGCGATCTTCGATGCACCAGCCGGCAGAAATCTACACGGCCGCAGTAAACGGGTCCGGCGTGTACGCCCGGACACATCACAACGATCTTTTGCTGAAAACACTCGACATGAATAAAGCGGAGGAGTTCTGGTTTGATGGGGCCTCTTCAAATTCAGGGACGCCCAAAATCCACTCCTGGCTCTTAACTCCCCCACAGTTCGATGCTTCGAAGAAATACCCCGTCCTCCTCCTGGTTCACGGCGGACCACAAGGAGCCTGGGGCGACGACTGGGGATTCCGCTGGAACCCGCAAATGTATGCTGCAGCAGGATATATTGTGGTTATGCCTAATCCTCGGGGATCGACGGGGTATGGGCAGCAGCTGATCGACGAAATCAACAGGGACTGGGGAGGCCTGTGTTTCAAGGACTTGATGCTTGCAATGGACACTGTGGAAAAGCTGCCCTATATAGACAAAACGAGGGCCGGGGCCGCCGGAGCGTCTTTTGGCGGATTCATGGTCAACTGGTTTCAGGGACATACGGACCGATTCAGAACCCTCGTAGCGCACGCCGGGGACTTCGACCAGACGAGCAGCTATTACGTCACAGAAGAGTTATGGTTTCCCGAGTGGGAGCTGGACGGCACCCCTTACGACAACCAGCAGCTTTACGATTTTCTTTCTCCCGGACGCTACGCCAAAAACTTCAAAACGCCGCAACTGGTCACCCATGGAGAACTTGATTTCCGGGTCCCGATCGGGGAAGGCCTTGCGATGTTCACCGCCCTGCAAAGACGAGGGGTAGAGTCGAAGCTCCTGGTTTTTCCGGATGAGGGGCACTGGGTTTTAAAACCGCAGAATTCGGAGCTGTTTTACAAAACGGTGATCGACTGGCTCGACAAGTTCTTGAAGCACTAAGGCATTGTGAAAAAGGGACTTGGTTCTAAACTTTCTCCAAAACTGGCCGATCATTAGGAGTGTTGCTCTGGCATTTGCAGAATGGGTACGGCAAAAGTGAATAACGGGAAGGTTGAAGCCTTGCAGAGGAATAAGAAGGAATCTTCGGAAGCAGACCGGAGGCAGTATCCTCGCCTGCGGCCTACCGCTGTCCCATTTTTAAAAAGCGTCGCTTTTAACCAGGGGTTCGAAGCTCATGTTGTCAATATTTCCCGTGGGGGAATACTCCTGGAAACCGAGGTGCGCCTGCGCCCTCAAATGAAGATCTTCCTCAAGCTGGTGACCAGCGACGGCGTTATAAAAATGGAAGGGCATATTCTTCGCTCTTCGATCAGTGCCCTCAATGGAGTTCCCCGCTACCAGTCCGCAATAGCCTTTGAGCATCCATTTCACATGTTGGATGACCTGTCCGCCGAACTGGAGGAACAAAAACAGGAGTCCCAACCGGAATCGACTGAGCCCCGCTTGACCGAAAGCGTCCATGATGAACTGCCCATGGAAATCATCCCCGGCAAGAGTCTGGATGAAGATTCCGCCGTGCTGACAGTCATTGCGCACGACGGCGTTTCCATGCAGGATATGATTGAACTGAACGATTGGTAAACTGATTCCGATGAAGCGCTCAGTGGGACCTCTCGGTTGGTGAACCGGGCCTTTCTAAAAGTTCCGGACCCATATCAAAGGCGACCAATATTGTAGATCGATAATTCTGACTGGCCAGTATGAACATTATTTTCGTCAGCGACGACCCCCGAGAAGCTGATCTGCTCAAGCACGAGCTGGCCGGGCAGGCGCCTGCAATCCGCATGGATGTTTCCCACAATACGCAGGATGCCATGGCAAAGCTGGCGGCATCGACGCCCGATGCTATTCTGCTGGATGCGACATTGCCGGTCGCAGACGCCGTCAACCTGGTCACATCCATTCGCCAGAGCAAAAAACCCATCGGAATCGTCTCCCTGGTCGGCACCGCGGAAAGAACCCCTCCCATAGACCTGTTTAAAGCAGGAGTGGATAATTTCGTTTTGAAGCGCTCAGGTTTCGTTTCCCTCTTGCAGGATGCGCTGAACCAGGCGAAGGATCGGCGCCAGGCGAATCCCAATCCATCCGCCAGGCAGGTCCGGTTGTTATTTGCCGGCGATATCCAGCAGTTTCAAAGGCATGTGGCCAGCCTGCCGCACATGGCGATTGAACCCGTAGCGTTCGCACCGGATGGCATGCTGAAAATTCCTGAAACGGGAACCCTTCAGGACGAGATCCTGCTCATCGACTTCGCCGCCGCAGGACCGAGCGCACTGAATGCAATTAAAGACGTCAGTCTGCGAATTCCAGACCTCCCGATCATTCTCCTGACGAATCCGGGAGACGAAGAGACCGCGATCCAAGCCTTGCGCTCCGGGGCGTCCGATTGCGTTGCCAAGACGGGAAGCTTCATCCAGAGACTGCTGCCGATCATCGAAAGAGAAAACAGACGCCGCGAATTGATCCGCGTCCGAACTGCACTCCGATCGAGAGAAGAACGTCTCAGGCAGATCGTCGAGACGATGCCCGTAGGCATCACGGTTATTGCGTCGGACGGGACATTCCTGGCGATCAATCGCGCCGGTCTCAAGCTGATGGGCGCGGCCCGGCTGGAACAGATCATCGGGAAGAATTTTCTCCAGCTTCTGCCCCCGGAAGAACGCGAAAAGGTTGCGGGCTTTTTCAGGACGATCGCCAAAGGCAGCGGCGCGGCCGTCCGCATTGTCTGGAAAGGTTTGGACGGATCGATTCCCGGCATGGAGCTGAGTGCGGTTCCAATGCGCAGGGATCCTGCCGGCACACCTGCAGCGCTTGCAGCCATATATCCTCTTGGCGGCGGTCCGGGTGCCGCCGTTGTCGACGAAGAAGCACTGCAAAAGCAGGAGGACGTGGAAAAAGCCCTCCAGGAATCCGAATCCAGATTCCGCGACCTTCAAAGCACCAGCGCTCTTCAACAGGCGAAGTGGTTGGAGGTTTTGAAGGAGGCGGAAGATCGCTTCGCTGCAACCGAAGAGAAGCTGGCGGCACTAAAAATCTCCGCGGAAGAGGCAGATGCCCGCTATAAGAATCTTCTCGAGGAACAAGCTGCCGAGCGTGCCAATTGGGAACAGGCGCGCCAGGACCTGAAGGAGCAGTGCGCAAAAATAGAGGGCATGGCCGAATCTCTCCGATTCGCGCAGAAAGGCATTCTCGAATCGCACGCCGCCGAACGATCCCAGTGGGAATCAAAAATCGGGGAGATGGAACAGAAGGCGCAGTCGGTTGAGTCCCGGAGAGCGGCGCTGGAATCGTCTGTTCAGGACGCGGAAGCCCGACTGGCACTGCAGGTTGAAATGCTGGCTGCTGAACGCGCCCGCTGGGAGGCTGCGCGGCAGGAGCTGGAGCAGAGAGCCCGGAATGCCGAGAACGTGCAGGCGACCATGGAATCGGCCTTGGCTGATGCGGAAACTCGCCTCGCTCGCCAGGTCGATAAACTCACCGAGGAAAAATCAAATTGGGAAAATCTTCGGAAAGAACTGGAATACAAGGTTGAGGAAGCTAAAGGCCTGGGCGTTGCATTGCAGGATTCGCTGCGCAACGCCGAAGAGAGCCTTGCTCGCCAGGCCGCGGAACGCAGCATCGAGAGGAGCCAATGGGACGCGTCCCGGCAGGAGCTGGAACGGAGAGTACAGGAAATTGAGTCGCAACGATCCGAATTGCAGTCCGTCCTGAGCGGTGCCGAAGCCAAATTTTCGCAACACGCCGAGGGGCTCGTCGCAGAGCGATCCCAGTGGGATGCTCTCCGCCAGGGATTGGAACAGCAAACACACGAGGCGCTGTCTCAACGAGATGAATTCGAGTCCGCGCTGCGCGACGCAGAAGCCAGGCTTTCCCAACAGGCTGAAGCGTTCACGGTCGAGAGATCCCAGCTTGAAACGGCCCGACAGGAACTGGCGCAGAAGGCGCAAGAAACCGAGGCTCAGCGGACAACACTGGAAACAGCCCTGCGCGAAGCCGAAACCCGGCTTGCACGGCATGCGGATGCACTCGCTGCTGAACGGTTGCAATGGGATAAAACTCGGCAGCTGCTGGAACAGAAGGCGCTGGGAACCGACGCTTACCGAACCGAACTGGAATCCGCGCTGCATGATGCCGAAACCCGGCTTGCTCAACAGGTTGATGCGTTCACCGCGGAGCGATCGCAGTGGGATGCCGCCCGGCAGCAACTGGAGCAAAAGGCGTACGAAAACGAAGCCCAAAGGATTTCGTTGGAATCTGTGCTGCATGATTCAGAAGCTCGCATGGCTCAACAGGTCGATGCTCTCACCGCGGAGCGATCGCAGTGGGATACCACGCGGCAGCAGTTGGAGCAAAAGGCATACGAAAACGAAGCCCAAAGGATTTCGTTGGAATCCGTGCTGCATGATGCCGAAGCCCGCTTGGCTCAACAGGCCGATGCGTTCACCGCGGAGCGATCGCAGTGGGATGCCGCCCGGCAGCAGCTGGAGCAGAAGGCACACGAAAACGAAGCCCAGCGCATTTCGTTGGAATCCGTGCTGCATGACGCCGAAGCCCGCTTGGCCCAGCAGGTCGATGCGTTCACCGCGGAGCGATCGCAGTGGGATGCCGCCCGGCAGCAACTGGAGCAGAAGGCGCACGAAAACGAAGCTCAGCGCATTTCGTTGGAATCCGTGCTGCATGATGCGGAAGCCCGAATGGCTCAGCAGGTCGATGCGTTCACTGCCGACCGATCGCAGTGGGATGCCGCCCGGCAGCAGCTGAAGCAGAAGGCGCACGAAAATGAAGCTCAGCGCATTTCGTTGGAATCCGTGCTGCATGATGCTGAAACCCGCTTGGCTCAGCAGGCCGATGCGCTCGCTGCCGAGCGATTGCAGTGGGATGCCGCCCGGCAGCACCTGGAGCAGAAGGCGCACGAAAACGAAGCTCAGCGCATTTCGTTGGAATCTGTGCTGCATGATGCTGAAACCCGTTTGGCTCAACAGGCCGATGCGCTGACGAATGAGCGGGCTCAGTGGGATGCGATCTGGCTGGAATTGGAGCACAAGGCGCAGGCCGCGGAATCGCAACGGTCGAAATCGGAATCATGCCTGCGTGATGCGGAAGCGCGACTGGCACGACAAGCCGAGGTCCTGGCGACTGAACGCGCCGCGTTTAACGCCCTCCGGCAGGAAATGGAGCAGAAAGCGCTGGCGCTTGAAAATCGGAAGACCGAGCTGGAATCTGCGCTCCGTGACGCCGAAGCCAGGCTTGCGCAACAGTCCGATGTTTTGGTCTCCGAACGATCCCAGTGGGAGACGACCCGCCTGGAAATGGAACAAAAACACCAGGAGACGGAAAACCAGCGGACCTCGCTTCAGATTGCGCTGGAAGAAGTCGAGTCCTATCTCTCGCGACAAACCGAAGAGCACGCATCCGAGCGCTCCCAGTGGCACCTCGCTCGGCTCGAGCTGGAGCAAAGGTGCCTCGGGCACGAAGAGCAACAGGCTGCATTACAGAACGTGCTCCGGCAGGCAGAAGCAACCCTGGCAAATGCAATTGAGGCACACAATTCCGAGCACGCCCAATGGCAAACCGCGCGACTTGAGCTGGAAGAAAAATGCAGAATCCTCGATCAGCTGCAGGCAGAATTGAAATCTGCATTACGGGAATCGGAATCCCGCGTCGCGCAGCTGACGGAGGATAACGACAGCAAAGCGGAAGCTCTGGAAGAAAACCGGCAGAAGCTGGCGCAACTGCATGCAGATGTACAGCGGCTTGAAGCGGAACTCGCCGCCTTGCAGTTGCGATATCAGGAACTGTCACGGTTTAGCTCGGCGGGAATGGTACTCACCACGCTCGATGGCCAGGTCCTGCGATGCAACGAGACCGCGGCGCAAATGTTCGGTTTCGGGGGGGACGAGGAAGCGCAGGAACATCCCTTTAAGATATACGCGTTCGAGGGTGTGCTGAAGGACCGCCTCGAACTCAGCGGCAAACTCGAGAATGTCGAATGGGCCTATCTGACCCGCGACGGGCGCCTGATCCGGCTCCTGGAAAACGCCAGCCTCATTGCCGGTCCGTCCGGCGAACCTTCCCATGTCGAGCGCATCCTGACCGACGTTTCCAGAACGCATCCGCTGAGCTCCGAAACACGTCACACGCGCAGAATGGAATCCACGACGGATCTGGCCGCCGCAACCGTAAAAAGCCTGCAGGATATCTGTGCATCGCTTGCGCGTTGCGCGGAGGCCCTGAAGGATTCCGCGGGAGACGCAAATCGCGTTCATGAAATCGCCGAGACCCTTTTAAGCGATGGGAACCGTGGAATCAAGCACGCGCGCCAGTTCTTCTCCGTCGTCAAGAAGGCCGACCGGACACAGGAATTGCTTGACATCAACAACGTGCTCGCCGGCAACGATGCGATGCTGCGCAATCTGGCAGGCGAAGACATTGAGATGCAAACGGTTCTCTCGCCGAGAATCGGCCTCGTCTCAGCCAATAGACAGGAATTGGTTCAGCTGATTTCGAGCCTCATGGCCAGTTCCCGGGAAGTCCTGCCGATGGGCGGAACGGTCAGCATTGAAACTTCGAATGTCGAGTTCGAACCATCTGCCGCCGGCCATCCCGCAGAGATGCCCGCCGGCATCTATGTCCTTCTGACAGTGGCCGCCGATGGCTGTTCCCTCCAGCCGGAAAGGCGGATCGGGTCGATCCAGACCATCGTGGATCGCATGGGGGGATGGCTCGAGACCGCAAGCACTGCGCAATCGGGAAATGTCTACAGAATCTATCTGCCGCGCGTCGAAATCCTCGGCCCCGCCTCACATTAACCCGGATCCCGAAATAAGCGCCATATCCAACTCGGAAGTTGCCGGATTTACAGCATGTCCGCCGAAGAGCGGCCGGCTGATCTTGGCAGGGTCTTTTGCAACGCCGGGATTGGGGAGCGGACCGCGAATCGGTCCAATGAATCGGGAATTAACCTTCCGAAAAATACAGCCAGTAACCGGGAAAATGCAACCGCGCCCAAACGCGCGCACCTTATCCGGAATGTATTCTCTCGTTCCTTTGTTCTTATATGATATTTCCTATCTCTGTGTATCCGCTTTTTTTTCGAAGGCGAGCCGCTGCTCTTTCAGCGGATCCAGTGCAATCCGGCTCTGATTGTCAAAAAGCATCGTCGCTCGCTTGCCCGAATCATACGCATCCCATCGAGGCAATCCGCTCTTGGGCGTGTTTGGGTTTCCGGTTCGCGCAAATTGAATCCAGACCTCGCTAATTCTCGATGCAAGTTTTCGAGCGGCCGGACCGCCGCCCGTCAATCCCTCGCCGCCGTTCTCCACGTTGTCAAAAACCATGGGCATTTCGAGACCGTGAGGAGATATCAGCTTCCCGTCCATCACGGGCGTTTCCCAGTCAAAACGATACAGATAGGCGGGCGCGCGTTTCAATGCAGCCTTGCGCTCTGCAATCGTGACGGATCCGGAACCCATCATCGAATAGCTCGAAATATGGAAGAAGATGGCGGAGGGCGACATTTTGGGATTTTCGCCCCGATACATTTTGATCAGCGTGTCCGTATCGGGTCCGACAAGCCCTTCCACGCGTTTCCGCATTTCGGTTTCATCGAGCGAAAACACCTGTTTATCCGAAAGCATGAACACAGTCGCTTCAGTTTTGTTCCAGCCAACCATCACGGGCACGTCCTCGGATACGCGTGAAGCCTCAGGATAGAATGGGTGCGCAGGCAAGACCTCGGGATCAAGCACCGGCGAAAATGCGCCGCTTCCCAGACCTCCGCCTGCCCCTCCCTGTTTTGCGAGCGCCGCGGTCGCGCCAAAATAGGCGGCGAGAATTTTCTCGGTGCTCAACTTCTGCAGATCCGGTATCCGTTTGACATCAAGTGCCAGTTCTGCGAGCAATGCTTCGGCTGCCTTGGTCGCCGGGCCTCGTTCGCTTACCCGGATGCCGGGGCCGCTCTCAATGACCGCAGAATGAAACAGACCCTTAGCCCGCGGGCTTGCCAGAAGCATGGATACTTTGGCTCCGCCGCCAGACTCGCCGAAAATCATCACACGCCCGGGATCTCCTCCAAATCGTTCGATGTTGTCCCGAACCCACTCCAGCGCCGCGATGATGTCCAATTGCCCGGCATTCCCCGAGTGTGCGTACTCCGGAAACCCGAAATCACCCAGATGCGTGTAGCCGAAAACATTCAGGCGGTGATTGACGCCGACCATCACGACATCCCCGCGCAGGGCAAGATTGGTCCCGTCATAAAGCAGGCTCGACGCGGATCCCATGCTGTATCCTCCGCCGTGCAGCCATACCATCACGGGACGCTTTTTCGCCGCATCCAATCCCCGGGTCCACACATTTAGAAACAGGCAATCCTCACTCTCCGGCGGCGCGACACGGAATCCATCGGAAGCGGCCAGTATCTTCGCAATGTCGCTTTCCGGCCCATCCGTGCCCCTGGTCGACGGATTTGTCTGTGGCGCGCTATAGCCATAGCCGCTCGCATCCCGAACGCCGGTCCATGGCTCCGGTTTCTGGGGCGGCATGAAGCGGTTTTTGCCGGCCGTCGAAGCGCCGTACCGGATCCCGCGAAAACTGCAGATGCCGTCGTTCGTAAATCCACGCACCTTGCCGTAGGTCGTTTCGACAATTGGCGAGTGGATCGCCCACGCCGCCACGCTCGAAAGGCCCGAGATGGAATATGCCACCGCCATTCCTCCGGCAGTACAGGCCGCCCTGCGCAGGAACAAGCGGCGGCTTTGGGTTCTATCCATTGTCTTGGTACTAATTCCGCTGTTTTCGTAAATCATAAAATGGCCCCTCCTTTTAATGCGGCGATGTGAGTCTCATGTTTTTATTTTGTAACCCCAGCCTACAACGTCACTTCCATTTATTCAACCGTACAAGCGTATCCGGCGCTATACTGGGTGCCCGAAGACAAATAGCACGCAAACAACCATCGGGAAGCGAGGGACCCGCCATGCAAAAAATCGTTTTTATCAACCTTTTCGTAATCAGCATGATTGCCGTCATTCTCATCGGGGGCACGGTCCCCGGCTATGTCGGCATTGCTTCCGCCGAAAAGCGTAACGCCGTTGAGAGCCGGTTGCAGCAATTGGAAGACCGCGAGGCCATCCGGCAATTATTGACGGATTATGGGCGGTTCCTCGATCAGCGGGATTTTGCATCCTTTTCGCAGCTCTTTGCCGAAAAAGACGGCGAATGGGACGGAGGAATGGGTAAAGCGAGAGGCCCCCAGGAGATACGCAAGCTGATGGAAAGCACGATTGGGAAAAGCGGCGAAAAGGCCGCCGCTCCCAATTTTCACATCTTCACGAACCAGGCGATTCACGTGAACGGGGATCGAGCCGACGCAACAACCAAGTGGATTTTCGTGGTGCAAGGCGATGCCAATCGGCCTCAGCCTCTATACCTGGGTCATTACGAAGATTCTCTGGTGCGCGAGGGCGGTCGCTGGAAATTTCTTCGCCGCGTAGTCCACTCCGATATCCCCGGCGATGAAGCATTGTCGAAAAAATGAAGTATTCGTTTTGCGCAAATCCACGCTTCATGACCAGGAGGCACACCATGACAAGGAGATGCATCGGAAACTGTGGCGAGTCTTTGGATTCGCCTTCCTCCCCGGAACGCCGTGATTTTTTATGCCGAATACCGGTGGCTCTGGGAGCCTTGTCGGTGCCCGCCATGCGTTTGCCGGGTCTCTTCGCGCAATCGGCAGGGAGCGAGGTTGTGGCAAAAACGAGCTATGGCCGCGTGCGCGGGACCCGCAAAGACGGAGTGGTCATCTTTAAAGGGATTCCCTACGCAGGATCGCCCGCGGGAGATAACCGCTTCAAGCCTGCACCCAAACTGAAACCGTGGACTGGAATTCGGGATGCCCTGCTCTATGGCCCGCAAGCCATCCAGCCGGCAGATCCGGCGTGGCCTAAGGAGTGGAAACCCGCGATTTCGAATGAGGACTGCCTGTTCCTGAACGTCTGGACACAAGGTGTCGGCAAAGGCCGCAAGCGGCCCGTGATGTTTTACTCGCACGGCGGAGGGTTCACCACAGGCAACGGCGGCGCAGACGTAGCGCCGCAGGACATGATGCACGACGGAGGGGCGCTTGCCCGAGACTACGATGTGGTCGTTGTCACCCACAACCACCGCTTGGGATTGATGGGATACCTCTACCTGGACCACCTTCTCGGAGAAGAGTACGCCGCGTCCGGCGCCGCCGGCATGCTGGATATCGCCGCCGCGCTGGTGTGGGTGCGCGAGAACATCGAGGAGTTCGGCGGCGACCCGGATCGGGTCATGATCTGGGGCGAATCCGGCGGCGGCGCCAAGACCTCCGCTCTGACGGCGATGCCGAAGGCCGAGGGCCTTTTCCACAGAGCCAGCGTCGAAAGCGGCTCGACTCTCCGCCTGCGCACGCGTGAGTCCGCAATCGAAACCACACGCGCCGTGCTCGACATGCTCGGATTGAAGGAAACCGAGGCCCGCGATCTGCTCAAAATTCCTCCAGATAAATTGTGCGCCGTGCAGCAGGAAGCCCCTCGACGAAAACCGGCAGCAACGGGCTCGGTGACCAGCGCGCTCGCAGGCGGGCTCGGGTTCAGCCCCGTGGTGGACGGTCACTTTATTCCCACGCACCCGTACGATCCGGTGGCCCCGGCGATTTCCGCAAAAGTGCCGCTGCTTGTCGGGACGAATAAAGACGAAACCATTTTCATGCTGCGCTCGACTCCGGATATTTTTTCGATGGACGAGGCAGGCTTGCGCCGCAGGCTGGAATCCACCTACAAAGAAAAAACGGGCAAAATTCTCGAAGTCTATCGCCGAACCCGCCCGGAAGCTTCGCCGGCAGACCTGTACGTGGCGATTACCACGGCTCAGTGGATGGGAATGAGCGCCATCACAATGGCCGAACGCAAAGCGTCACTCAGGGCAGCGCCCGTCTATATGTACGTTTTTGCCTATGACACGGACCAGCCGGTCGCACCCGGCTTGCCTTATAAAATGAAGGCGGCGCACGCGATGGAAATACCCTACAAGTTCAATCACGCCGGCGTCGACGAATCCGAGAGCAACAGGGCCGAAAAGCGCAGGACATCAAGAAACATGAGCCGGGCATGGGCCGCATTTGCCCGGACGGGCAATCCGAGTCACGACGAAATCCCTCCGTGGCCGGCGTACACCCTCGACACGCGCGCCACCATGTTTCTCGATGCCGAATGCAGAGTAGTGAATGATCCGTATCGCGAGGAACGGCTTCTCTGGTACGAACTGAAGCTCTAGATAAATCAATCATGCAGAAACAAATACAATCGAGGTAATGCCCATGAAAGCAATACGTGTGCGGGAAACGGGAGGACCCGAAAAACTCCTGTACGAGGATCTGCCGGTGCCGTCGCCCGGGCCCGGAAAGGTGCTGGTAAAGATTCACGCTATCGGACTGAACTTCATCGATGTCTATTACCGTACAGGACTCTACAAATCGCCTCTTCCATTCACACCCGGAATGGAAGCCGCCGGGACGGTGGAGGCCGTCGGGGACAAGGTGTCTGGACTTAAACCGGGAGATCGCGTCGCGTACGCCGGCGCGCTCGGAGCCTATGCCGAGTATTCGGAGGTCAACGCCGCGCAACTGGTGCCCCTGCCCGGCGACATAGACTTTCAATCGGCCGCTGCTTTGATGCTCCAGGGAATGACAGCCCATTACCTGACACATTCCACGTTTCCGCTGAGAAAAGGCGAAACCCTGCTTCTCCATGCAGCGGCGGGAGGCGTAGGACTTCTCTTAATCCAGATAGCAAAAAAAATCGGCGCCCGCGTGATCGGCACCGTTTCGACGGAGGAAAAAGCGTCGTTGGCCCGCAGTGCCGGTGCAGACCATATCATTTTCTATGCCCGGGAGGACTTCGAACTGGAAGTGAAACGCATCACCGGGGGGACCGGCGTTGATGTCGTGTACGACTCCGTAGGAAAAACAACATTTGAAAAAAGTCTGAATTGCCTCCGACGCCGCGGCATGATGGTACTGTTCGGCCAATCCAGCGGCCCGGTCCCTCCTCTGGAGCCCGGTATATTGAATTCGAAAGGATCGCTGTATCTCACCCGACCCGGCCTGCCGCATTACACGGCGACGCGGGAAGAACTGCTGTGGAGAACGGGCGATCTGTTCCAGTGGATCTCCGATCAGAGCCTCCGCCTCCGAATTGATCGAATATATCCGCTGAAGGAGGCTGCCCGGGCGCATGAGGCTCTGGAATCGAGGGAAACCGCCGGAAAAGTCCTGATACAACCCTGATACTCCCGACGAGCTCATAAAGCAACACCTCTGAGGACGGCTCCGCAGAACCGCCCTCAGAGAAGATAGTAAGTATCCCGGAAGCCTTAGCTTAAGAGCCGCTCAATGAGTCTTAGGCTGTGTTTTTCGGGGTCGGTATCGGAATCGGGGTCGCATTCGGATTCGGTATCGCTGCGTCTTTTCGCCTCCCGATTTCGACTGCGACCCCGATTCCGATACCGACCCTGATCGACTTGGAGATGCCGGACCGGTTATTTTTGGTTCGAGACAAACATATCGGAAATCCACCGCTAATAATTCCT
>DATJPG010000121.1:0-6733 GCA_035506515.1 Acidobacteriota bacterium | reverse complement strand
AGCTTTTTTTTCAGCGCCAGGAATTCCGCGTTGTTTTGAGGCACGGGATAGGGCTCCGGCAGGCCCGCCCTGGCGATTTTCATCGGCAAATGGTGCGGCTCGATCGACGTGCCGTCGCAGGAGATGACCGCACGCTCGATCGCGCTTTCCAGCTGGCGCACATTGCCCGGCCAGTCATACTGTTCGAGCAGCTTGAGGGCCGCATCCGAGATGACCGTGATCTTCTTTTCGCCGGACGCCTGCATTTTTGCCAGCAGATGATAGGCCAGCACGGGGATGTCTTCCCGGCGTTCTCTGAGAGGAGGCAGGTAGATCGGGTATACATAAAGGCGATAGTACAAATCCTCGCGGAAGGTTCCTTCGGTCACCATTTTTTCGAGGTCGCGGTTGGTGGCGAAGACCAGCCGGATGTCGACGTGTTTCATCTCGGTCCCGCCCACGGGCATGAATTCTCTTTCCTGGATGAAACGCAGCAGCTTCCCTTGAATTTCCAGGTTGATATTGCAGATTTCGTCCAGGAAGACCGTCCCCTGATCCGCGGCCTCGAATATTCCTTCTTTGTTTGCGACCGCTCCCGTGAAGGAGCCTTTGACGTGCCCGAACAGCTCGCTTTCCAGCAGTTCGACGGAAAGGGTCCCGCAATCGACGGCGCAGAAACGGTGCTCGTTTCTCGGGCTGAGAGTGTGGATCGCGTGCGCGACCAGCTCTTTGCCCGTGCCGGTTTCCCCGACGATCAGGACGGTGCTCGACGTGGGCGCGACTTTGCGGATCATGCGGAATATTTCCTGAATTTTCGGGCTTTTGCCGACGATGCCGCAGAACGTGGGAAGCTTTTCCCCCTGTGAGATTGCGCGGTTTTCGATAAAGCTCTGCCGCTTCTCCCACGCCTTTTTTGCCACGGCAGCCATTTCTTCGGGCGTGAATGGCTTGGGGAGGTAGTCGAATGCGCCCAGTTTCATGGTCTCGACAGCGGAGGAGATCGTGGCGTAGCCGGTGATCACGACAGGGATGACATCGGGAAACCGGGTGCGCAGAGTTTCCAGGAGCTCCATTCCGCCCATCTCCGCCATTTTCAGGTCTGTAAAGAGAATGTCGAACGGCTCCTGGTCGAGGAGAGACAGCGCCTGTTTGCCCGAGTAGGCGACCTTCACACCGTACCCTTCGCGCAGCAGGATTTTTTCACACGCCCGGCATATCGTGGGTTCGTCGTCGACAATCAGTGCTTTCGGTGCATCCATGCTAGTCGTCAATCGTATCGATACCGGTCGGGAGAGTTACCACCATGGTCGTTCCGCGGCCGGACGCGCTCTCCACTCTAAGAGATCCTTTGTGACGCTCCATTATTCCATAGACGATCGCGAGTCCCAAACCCGTTCCGGTCTTTTTTGTGGTGAAGAAGGGTTCAAACATCCGGTTCTGAATTTCCGCGGGTATGCCCGGACCGGTGTCCGAAATTCGAAGCACCGCGTGTTTTGTGGCCGGTTCGTAGGAGGAATGAACGCGGATCGTACCGCCCTGGGGCATGGCGTCCGCGGCGTTCAGGATGATGTTCAATACGACCTGGCGCATTTGATCCGCATCCGCGAGCACTGGCGGAATTCCCGGGTCCAATTCCGACTGCAGGTTGATGTTCTGAAACGTCGCCTGGTTCCGGACGAGCGCCATCACATCCTCCGCGACTTTGTTCAGATCCAGTTTTTGTTTCTGAGGTTTCGTCTGCCGCGCAAAATCCAGCAGCCCCTTTACGATCTTCCGGCAGCGCAGCGTTTCATCCACGATGGCCTGCAGATCTTCGCGGCGAGGATCGTCGGGCGGCAGGTCCGACAGCATCAGGCTGCTGTTGGTCAGCACGCAGGTGAGCGGATTATTGATTTCGTGCGCCACTCCGGCCGCGAGTTTCCCGACGCCCGCGAGTTTTTCGGATTGGATGAGGTGCGCTTGCATGGCACGGAGCTCGGTCGTCCTCTGTTCGACTTTGCGTTCCAGCGTTTCGGCCCATTCCCTCAATTCCTGGTGCGCGCGCACGAGCTCCGACACCATGGTATTGAAGTTGTTGGCCAGAAAGCCGATCTCGTCGTCGGAGGATATGTCCACCTTTTGCGAATAATCGCCTTCCGCGATTTTGTGGGCAGCATCGGCGATGGCGTGAATGGGTTTGGATATCTTGGCCGCGACTTTCATCGCCACGATGCTGATCAGCAGCACCGCCAGCAGGGTGATTCCCAGATAGACAAGCAGGTTTCTAAAGAGGATGTCCATGTAGGGCCGTTCAAGGCTGCCGACATACAGGATTCCGATCGTGTTGCCGGAAAGATTGCGGATGGGAGCGTACGCCGCGATGTACCAGTCGTTGACTACGAAAGCAGGGCCGCGCCACGTTTCATTGCGCTCCAGGACCGTATCCGCCACCTCCGCGGATACGCGGGTCGTAATCGCCCGGCTGCCGTCGTCGTTGCGCACGTTGGTGGAGATGCGCACATCGTCCTGGAAAATGGTGGCCGTACCCACCTGCTGGCCTTTGTAGGATTCTTCCTTGAAGACCGTTGTCCTGATTTTGTCCACGACTGCGTAATTACGGTTCAACAAAACGCCGCCGGTCATCACCCCAACGAACCGGCCGCTGGCCGTAAAAATGGGCGCCGCGCCCCGCATCATCATGCCGGAAGTGATCTGCGTCTTTCCCGTAGGGCCGGCCATGGGCGTCGGGGTGATACCCATGGAGGCCTGGTCTGCCAGTTTTTTCGATTCCTTGAGCAGCTCTTCGCGCCGGACAATGTCGGTGCTGGAAACGGGCAGCTTTTTTTGCAGCACATACTGCACGAACGGATCGCCGCTCTGATCGTCTCCGACGAGCGCAGGATTGCAGGTTCTATAGAAGACTTTCCCCGAGACATCGGTCAGCGTCAGGACGTCCAGCCGTTCGGCGTTGCGGACTCTCTCCATCTCGGCGGCCAGGTTGGAGGGATCATTCCGTTCGAGCGCACCGTACACGATCATGCGCGTGGCGTGAATGCGCAACGAGTCCTTGAGCCGTTCCAGATAGTTGCTATAAATCTCCTTCGCCGATTCGAGATCTGAAGTGACGCGGACCTGGGCCTGGTCGTATATCTGCGCCCGGATCATCAGCACTCCGGCCACTGCAGTCACCAGGGATGGAATGAGGATCGCGACCGTAAAGCTTTTGATCAGCCGCGCCTTGATGCTGGAATGGGATTTCTTTTCGTTAGCGGACATGGATGGCGATTCTCAATTCTCGATTCTCAATTCTCGATTCTCAATTCTCGATTCTCAATTCTCAATTCTCGATTTCAGATTTCAGATTCTCGATTCTCGATTTCAGATTTCAGATTCTCGATTTCAGATTCTCAATCTAGTTCCCGATTCCGATTCTATATTCTCGAATACCGGTCACTCATCTGGAATCTGGAATCGAGAATCTGGAATCAAAGATTGCATCTGGAATCAAAGATTGCATCTGGAATCGAGAATCTGGAATCAAAGATTGCATCTGGAATCAAAGATTGCATCTGGAATCAAAGATTGCATCTGGAATCTGGAATCTGAAATCAAAGATTGCATCTGAAATCAAAGATTGCATCTGAAATCAAAGATTGCATCTGAAATCGAGAATTGGCGATCGACAATCATCCCCAGGATGATGTTCACTGCTTCCTTCAGGCCTCGCTCGGCTTCGTTGGTCAGGCGTTCGCCGAACGTAAGCGCGTCTTTTGCCTGGATGCCGATGACGGAGATGTCTTCGGGCATCGGCAGGCCCAGGCGGCGACCCAGTTCAAGGACGGTGGGCAGGTCGATGTCGTGCACCGAGCGCAGGCGCAGCGATGTGTGAAGGTCGGCGGGATTGATCCTGACGACGGTCCCGGGTTCCAGGTCGTCAAATTGGATGGAGTCCACCAGAATAATCCGGTTCCAGCCGGACATGAGTTCCATGAGGGAAAAGCCGCCGACTTCGGTCTCGACAATGTCCACATCCGCGCCGGGACAGGTTCTTTCGAGGCAACGCCGAATTTCCCGGACGGCGTGGATTCCCACGCCGTCATCGGTGAGTATGGAGTTGCCTAAGCCGATAATCCGAGTGTTCATGAGGATCGCTTGTCCGTCCGGCCCTCACGGTGAATGACTTCTCCCTTGGCGTTGATCACATTGATCAACAGCGGCATTTCGCCGGGGAGCGAGTGCGTCGCACAGGAGAAACATGGATCGTACAGGCGGAACGCCATTTCCACCATATTCAACAGTCCCTGCCCAATCTCCTTGCCGGGTTGGATCAGTTTTTGGGCGGCGCGCTTGATGGACATGGAAATCGGCGCGTTGTTGTTGGTCGTGCCGACGATGAGATTGGCCTTGGTCACGAGCCCGTTTTTGTCTGTCTGGTAGTGGTGCGTGAGGATGCCCCGCATGGCTTCCACGATGCCCACGCCTTCCTCCGGGATCGCCGTGGGAAGAGTTCGGATATTCGGGGACGTCACTTCGGGATCCTGTGCCAGTTCGAGCAGTCTCTCGGCGGCATACATCAATTCAATCAGCCGGGCCCAGTGCGTCGCCAGGAGTTTCTTCACCGGCTTGCCGCCCAGCGTGCTGTACATTTTTTCGTATTCCTGCTGGGCAAGCGGCGTCGCCATGCCGTCGGCGGCATTCAGCCGCGAGAGCGGGGTTGCCATATAGACGCCCGATGAAGGCCCGTCGACAAACCCCTGCCACCCGATTTTTTTCAGGAAGGGGAATTTGAGGTAGCTGTATTTCTCGACGCGCTCGGATATGTAATCGAGGTATTCGTGGTCCTTGTACCGGAATACTTCCTTGCCCTTCTGATCCACGACGCGGTGATCGCCGTGATAGAAATTGACGCAGTTCTTCTCGTCGACGGTCCCGATCCAGTAGCTGTCCATTTCGAAAGTGTCGGACAGGATGATGTCGAGGTAGGCTTTGTTTTTGAGCACGACATCTTCGAAGAGTTTCAGGGAGAACTTGGAAAATTCCACGCAGGACTTCGCTTTTTCAACGATGTCCTTGCGCTGCTCCTCGGTGATTCCCTTGGCGACTCCTCCGGGAAGGGTCCACACAGGGTGCGTGGACCTGCCGCCCACCATGATCTGGATGTCCTGCGCGATGGCTCGGTGCTTCAAAACTTCGCCGGCAACCGGGATTCCCACTTTTTCGACGATTCCCAAAATGTTGCGTTTCGCCGGGTCGGAATCCGGACCGAGGACGAAGTCCGGCGCTGCGAGGGCGTAGAAGTGCGCGATGTGGCTGTGCACGAAAGCAGCCGAATTGTACATTTCCCGCAGCTTTTTCGCTGCCGGAGGCGGATCAACTTTATACACTGCATCTGCGGCCTTACCCGAGGCCAGGTGGTGTGAGCATGGTCAAACACCGCAGATCCGCGAAACGACACGCGGAACTTCCTCAATCGGCATCCCTTCGACGAATTTTTCGAAACCGCGCAGTTCAGGAACCTGGAAGTAGCAGTTGGCTACGCTCCCGTCGTCTGCGAGGAAAATGTCAATTTTTCCATGCCCCTCAAGCCTGGTTATGGGATCAATCGAAATGCGTTTCATAGTACCTTCCTTGGAATGAGTGATGCCGGTATCCCGAAACGGTTAAAGCTCCGCAGGGAATCGGGAATCTGGTCGATGATGCGCTGCACTTCCGCTTCTTCTTTGGCTTCGATGACGGATGCGATCGCCGAAATTGCTTTGGCGCCCTGGTCCAGGACGCCCTCCGGAGCTCCGTAACAGCCGCGGCAGGGAACGCCGGAATTCTGGCAGCGCGCGTCGCATCCGCCGCGCGTCACCGGGCCCAGGCACAAAAATCCCTGTTCCAGGAAACAAGTTTCCGGATCGGGTTGCGAGGTCGCGATGCGCTTGAAGCCGGCGATCTTTTTTTCCTTCCTCGGGCGGGGGCACTCGTCGCACTGCGTTTTTTCGGAAGCCCCGATGACCGAACCCTTGGGCGGGAGCTGTCCGCCGACGATCGCCTGCACGACGTTCCAGATCTGCTTTGGCGTCGGGGGGCATCCTGGCATGAAGTAGTCCACATCCACAACCTGGGCCAGATTTTTGACCGTGTTGTACATTTCCGGGATTGTCAGATCTCCTTCCGGCACTGTGAATTTTGGCTGTGGTTCTGTGCCTTCCGGATTCACCGTGGACTGGGTCTCGTGGTAGACGCGCCGGAAGATCTGGTCCTTTGTAAACAGGTTTGCCAGTCCGGGGATGCCACCGATGTGAGCGCAGGAGCCGAATGCTACCAGCACTTTCGATTTTGCCCGCAGCAGGCGCGCCAGGTGCGCGTTCTCCGAGTTGCGGACTGCGCCGTGGAAAAGGGTCACATCGATGTTGCCGTCCGGCATCGCTTCAACGTCGCTGTATTTGAAATCCGTTGCGATCGGCCAGAAGACGATGTCCGCGGCTGCGGCAAGATCGAGAATCTTCTCGTGTATATCGAGGATCGCCACATCGCACCCTCCGCAGGCAGATGCCCAATATGATGCCAGTTTTAGTTTTGCCATCCATTCCTCCGCTTTCTATGCCTGATCAAATATCGTTGTCTTCCCGATTTGTGCCGCACCTTCGGCGCTCAAAATAGACCAGAATTCATTCCCGACCTAACGGTCGGGCCTATTCTCTGCCGCCTCTTCGAGGCTCCCCAAAACGGTACCTGTTTATAGTGTCCCCTTTTCAATATCGATGCCGATTCTGGTGTATTGTCGTGA
>DATJPG010000120.1:0-11787 GCA_035506515.1 Acidobacteriota bacterium | reverse complement strand
GGACCTGCTGTGTTATGCGCCAGGGCAGGTCCGAAGGACCGGCAGAGAATAGGCCCGACTGTAAGGTCGGGATAGACGAGTAGCATGAGACCGAGCGCCGAAGGTGCGACACGAACCTAAGGAATAAGAAACCGGAAGGATTGCATATAAAACGTTAACAGTGCCGCGCCCTCGGCGCTCCGTCTTTGCGATAACCTAATCCCGACCTTACGGTCGGGCCTATTCTCTGCCACTGCTGTCCAAATTAACCCTGAAAAGCGCAATTTGGACAAGCTAAATCATTGATAACAAAGGACCGTCAAAACTCGCAAAAATTGAGGTCTCCTATTTGAAAATATGCTGTCCAAATTGAAGCCATCCGGAAACTCAATATCTAAAATGGCCGAAACGGGCCTCAGGAGCCCTTACCAGAGGCCAATCGGAGTTGTTTTTGGGCATTGCCATAATCCTGTATAGTGAATTTTGCTGTCCAAATTAGATAAGCCAAAAACCTAATTTGGACAGGAGTGATTCTCTGCCGGTCCTTCGGACCTGCCCTGGCGCATAACGCAGCAGGTCCGGGGTTTTGAGACGGCCTCTGGAGAGCCGTCCTCACAGATCATATTCGAAAAACGCAAGCAAGCCGGAGCACTCCGAAAGTTTCGACTGCGAGATGTCATCGAGAATCGTCAGCGCACAGCCCGGGCTCCGGCGCCCTGCATCACTTTTTCGACCTCCGCTTTAGTTGCCATCGTGGTGTCGCCCGGCGTCGTCATCGCGAGTGCGCCATGCGCAGCGCCGTAATTCACTGCGTTCTCCAGGCTTTTGCCGGCGAGCAACCCATAGATGAAACCGGAGGCGAAGGAGTCTCCGCCGCCCACACGGTCCCAGATTTCCAGGTTCTCGTAGGTGCGCGCCTGAACGAATTGCCCGCCGGCATACGCAATGGCGCTCCAGTCGTTGATGGAAGCCGTTTTCGCGTTTCGCAGCGTCGTGGCGACAACTTTGAAGTTGGGGTATTCCCTGACGGCAGTCTCGATCATCTTTTTGAATCCGGCGGGATCGAGCTCGGACCATTGCGAATCTACGCCCTCAACCTTGAACCCGAGAGCGGCAGTGAAGTCCTCCTCGTTGCCCAGCATGACGTCCACGTACTGCGCAATCTCCCGGTTCACCTCGACTGCTTTGGCCATGCCGCCAATATCCTGCCAGAGCGACGGGCGAAAATTCAGATCGTAGGAGATAATTGTGCCATGCCTGCGGGCCGCCTGCATGGCTTCGAGAATCACATCGCGCGTGGTTTCGGAAAGGCCGGCATAAATGCCGCCCGTGTGAAGCCACCGGATTCCTTCTCCAAAAATGCGGTCCCAGTCGAAGTCGCCCTTCTTCAGTTGCGATGCTGCGCTGTGCCCTCGGTCCGAACAGCCGAGCGCCGCGCGCGCCCCGAATCCGCGTTCCGTGAAATTGAGCCCGACGCGGCTTTTGCGCCCGATCCCATCGAATTTCACCCACTGGACGTTGCCGATGTCGACGCCGCCTTGCAACAGCAGGTCCTCGAGCAGACGCCCGACAGGATTGTCCACGATCGCGCTCGCGAGCGCAGCGCGCATGCCGAAACAGCGACGCAACCCGCGGGCTACGTTGTACTCGCCGCCGCCCTCCCAGACCTTGAAGGTGCGCGTTGTTGAAATGCGCTCTTCTCCGGGATCGAGACGCAGCATGACTTCGCCCAGCGAAAGAATGTCGAATCTGCACTGCGCTGCAGGTTTGATGTTGAGGCCAGACATTGCGAGACTCCCCTGTTGGCTGTCGGCCGTCAGCTGTTAGCTGTCGGCTGTTAGCTGTCAGCTGTAAGCTGTTGGCTGTTAGCTGTTAGCCGTAAGCTTTCCGTTGCTGCTCTATTTCTTCCGTTTCTTTTTCGCTTCCTGAATAAACCCGATTGTGGCGCGCACTTTGTCCTCGATCCCCGCCCAGTCCTTCTCCTTGACGGCCTCCGCCGTGATCAGCTTGCTCCCGATGCCCACCGCAACCACGCCGGCATTGATCCATTTGGTTATGGATTCCTGCGTGGGATCCACGCCGCCTGTCGGCATCAGGCTGGACCACGGCATGGGAGCGAGCACCGAAGATACAAACCTGGGTCCGCCCACCTCTTCGCCGGGAAAGATCTTACATATTTCACAGCCGAGCTCCTCCGCCTGCGAGATCTCCGAGGCGCTCCCGCAGCCGGGAGAGTAAGGGATCTTGCGGCGATTGCAGAGTCGGGCCACCTCGGCGTTCAGGTTGGGGCCCACAATAAAATTGGCCCCCGCATTGATATAAAGGGAAGCGGTGTGCGGTTCCAGAATCGTGCCTGCACCCAGGATAAGGCTTTGGTCAACAGTCCTGAAATGGGTTTCGAGCGAGCTGAAAACCTCGAAGGCGTGGTCGCCCCGATTGACAAACTCCACAAGCTTGCAGCCGCCGCGGCTGACCGCCGCCATCACGTTTTTGGCCGTCTCCAGATCCCCGTGATAGAAAATGGGAACGAGGCCGGTTTCGTATATTGCATTCAGAACCTGCATTCGCGAAAAACGAGCCATTGACGCTTCCTTTCTCATTTGTTCGCCGATCCGATTTGGAAGGCTAAAATATCATTGAATTCCGTTGCCCGTCACCGAATTTTGTCATTATTTGCTCTAAGGCACGGAATAGAGTATCTTACTTATAGTTGGTTAGGATTACCCAGAAATTCTTCCGGCTTGCGTGGGAGGTGAACAATGAAATCATCGATTTTTTTGATTTCCGCACTGCTGATGGTTTTGTTGATTCCCATTCCCTGTGCCGTCGCGCAGAAGGGCGGAGGCGGCTCGGGCGGCGGCTCGGGCGGCGGGTCCGGCGGCAGTGGCGGTACGGCACCGATGGTGATTGTCCTGCCCCCGACTTCCACAACTTCGACCGGGAAGGCGCCTCAAATTCCAACTGCACCTGAAATAGTTTATATCTCCGGCACAGTCCTTCAGGAAGACGGAAGCCCCGCGCCGTCAGGCACGACCATAGAACTCGATTGCGGAGACACGGTGTCCAGGGAAGCCACGGTTGATGCGGGAGGACACTTTGGATTTCAGGTCGGGAGCAGCAACAGGATAGGCCGCGTCCAGACGGATCCCAGCGATCGAGTGGATCAGGATGTCTTCGATGCGGCCGCTGTTTCGCAGAACCCCGCGGAATACGGATTCTCGACGTCCATGCGGACGACGCCGCTTTCCGTGCGGCTGCTGCGGTGTGAAGTGCGCGCTCAGTTAGCGGGCTACCGGTCTACATCCGTCAGGATGCGAGCCGGCTCCATCTCGGGATACACCGAAGTGGAGACCATCCTGATGTACAAGGTATCTAAGGTGCAGGGAACCTCGGTGAGCTTGACCAGCATGCTCGCCCCGAAGGAGGCTAAGCGGTCCCTCGAGCAGGCGGCAAGGCTTCTAAAAAGGGGAAAATACAGCGAAACCGAAGCGCTTCTGAAATCGGCGACCGCATCGTATCCGGAGAACGCGGAGGCATGGTTCCTGCTGGGCGAAGCGTATCATTATCAGAAACGATCCGACGCAGCCTGGAACAGTTATACGCGGGCCCTGCAGGCGGATCCCAAGTATGTTCGGCCGTACCTGCGTCTCGGGCGGCTTTCCATGGAAGACGAGGACTGGGAGGAAGCGGCAGATTTTTCGAACAAAGCGCTGGAACTCGATCCGATCGCGTTTCCCGAAGCATACTATCTGAACGCCCTGGCCAATTTTAATCTGGAAAACATGGAAGTGGCGGAGCGCAGCGCGCGCAGAGGACAACGGCTGGATCTGAATCGTCAGTATCCGCAGATGCACCTGATCCTGGCAAACATCCTATCGGTGAAGCATGATATGCACGGCGCGATCGAGGAGATGCGCAATTACCTCAAAGCCGCGCCGAATGCGCCAGATGCTCCTCAAGTGCGTGCACGGGTCGAGGAAAAAGAGAAGCTGGCGAAAGCCGAGGTCAAGTAAGACAGCAGAAAAGCAGCCCGGAACATACAGCTGTCGGATTTTGAATCCAACAGCCGAATGCGGATCACTAATTCCTGGGCGGAAGCATCGCGCGGAATTTTTCCATCTCCGCCCGGTATGCGGATTTGATCTTTTCTATCCGTTCTTCGGGCCAGGACGGATCCCACCCCAATCCCAGATCTTCTCCGGTGAGCACAATCGTAAAATCCACGGACGGCGGCTTCTTCAGCAGGATCGTCAGGATGTTGCATATCCGCTGAGGTGAGCTGCAGTCGGCGCATTTTTCGGTTTTTGCGCAGGGAGTGCTCAACCCGATGTATTTGGCATGAAATGGGGAAATCGTCTGCCGGATTCTTACGATTGCCTCGTCGACATCCCGGACGATCTTATTGGCGCCGATCAGCAGAATGACTTTTTTCACTCCGAAGGCCATGCCGGTCACACGGTTCCCCATCCCGTCGAGGTTCACGAGTTTTCCGTCCAGTGTGATGGCGTTGGTGCTCACGAGCATCACATCGCGGCGCGCGGTTGGAAATTCCCCCGGCTTTGGAAACTCGAGTCCCTTATTTCCCCGTCGCCGGAGAAGGTCCTGGATGCCGAGCATCGAAACCGAAGTGGCTCCGGCCATTTCCATGGAGGCGTCCGGCGGAATCATTTCAAGAATAATGGGGACCGCGTCCGCGGCTTTGTCCACGTAGATGACCGAATTATAGTTGTTTTGTTTGAGCGCCTTGATGACGCTTTCCATTTCCTTCGTTGCTGGCATATGAATCCTCACAGTCAATATGTGGCATTGGGCGTTCTGGCCGATGCCTTTTCTCTGCGAAATATTGCGTCCCTATTTTTTCCCGAGGAGCTTTTCGACTTCTTTGAGTTCCTTCGGGATGTCGATTTTCTGCGGACACTTTTCGAGGCACAGGTTGCAGTCGAGGCATCCGGAAGCCCTTTCGTCCGGAGTCAAAAAAGCCTGATACATGAAGCTGCTGTGCTCGACGCTCTTGAACAGAAATGCGTCATTGTAAATCGCGAAGTTGCTCGGGATATTCACGCCGTTGGGGCACTTCATGCAGTACCCGCAGCCGGTACAATCCACGCGGACCAGCTTGCGATACTCCGCCCGCACCCTGTCGAATAGGGCGAGTTCTTCGACCGAAAGCGAATTCGGCGCCGCGTCTTTGACGTGGCGCGTGTGGTCCATGAGTTGATCGAGCGTGCTCGCACCCGTCAGCACCGTAGAGACGCCTTCGTGGTTGTAAACCCAGCGCATGGCCCATTCCGCGGGGCTCTTCTTCGAGGGGGCACTGTCCCATACCGCCTGGACCTCCGGCGGAATCGGGTCGACCAGTTTGCCGCCGCGCAGGGGCTCCATGACCACGACACCGATATTGCGGGCGACGGCATAGTCGAGACCTTCCTTGCCCGCCTGGTACTCGCGGTCATAGAAGTTGTACTGGATCTGGCATACCGACCAGTCGAATGCGTCGATGATTTCCTTGAATATTTTCAACTCGTCATGAAATGAAAAGCCTGCGAACCGGATGCGTCCATCCCGGACCAGCCCGGCCATGAATTCCAGCACGCCCATCTTCTTCATCTTTTCCCACGTGGGTGCTGCGAGGCCGTGCACGTGGTAGACGTCGACATAGTCAGTCTGCAGCCGCTGCAGCTGCTCCTTGAAGATCCTTTCCATGTCTTCCGGCTTCTCGATGTTCCACACGGGCAGCTTGGTCGCGATCATTACCTTCGAACGGTGTTCGCGGAGGACTTTTCCCACAAAGGATTCACTCTGTCCCGCATGATATCCGTAGGCCGTGTCGAAATAATTGATCCCCTGCTCCAGCGCGTGATGGATCATTTTGGTGGCGTGGACCTCATCGATCGGAATCTCCGGATTGAAGCTGTCCATGGGGCCTTTGGCTCCGACCATCGGCAGCCGCATGGCGCCGAAACTCAGGACTGACGTTTCCACATTTGCCTTACCCAATTTCCGGTAGCGCATCATAAATCCTTTCTTCTGTTTTCCCCTGTAATTCGAGTTCCTACTTTTTGGCTTTTTTGATCTCTTCCTGATACTGAGCGATCCTGGCTTTCTGCGCATTCACCTGATCTTCCAGGTCCTCTTCCGTGGGATGAGGATACGCGCTCTCCAGCCGCTCCTTTACGCGATCTCTGGTCTCCTCCGCCTTCCGCACATCGGCAGCCTGGGCGAACCCCGTCTGGCATGCAAGGGCGTACCACGTGTACGCTTCCGAAAGATCTTCTACGACACCAAGCCCGCTCTCGTAGGCTTTGGCCACGCAGAACTGCGCCGGGGCGTTGCCGAGATAGGCAAGCCCCGTGCAAAACATGAAATCTGCGCGCGACGTTTTGCCGTTGGCCTGGTCTGCGAGTATTTTTTCGATCCTGCTGTTTTGCTGCTGGCCGGGCATCTTGCTGATCTGAATCACCAGATCCCTGATTTCCTGCTTGTTGGGGCGGGCTTTCGTTTCTTCGGGAGCGGCGAGAGTCTGCGAGTACAACGCGGATTGCATAACAGCAACAGGCAATAAAATAAGGACACCCAATAGAAGGCGTTTCAACATGAATCCTCCGGCGATACGTCAAACCCAATCGTTTGACATCACCCTATCGTAGATGAAGGCATCCGCGCCTCGCAAGTACCTTCTATGTACATACGCCACAGCCTCGGCTCTGTATCGCTGTGGGGATCGGATTTGAGATCGGGGCCCGGCTCCAAAGCTCCCAACTCCTTCAAAAACCGACGGCCGATCGCGACTGTGATTTCGAATGACCGGACCGATGCGGGCGCGATGGTGAAATTTGGAGTGGATTTTGTGATAATTCGTGGCATGTTTTTGCTTGGCAATCGTAAGATTTGTTGAAAGCGCAAACAGGATCGGGAAGGATCGAAGATCATGAAATGGAAAGAGGAATACGAATCGCTCAGAAAATACATCATGGATCACCCGGAAATAGTGATCAATACTACGGAAGTCTCAGTTCCGCAAAATCTGCGCGAAGAGTTCTACCGGCGCTTTGATGCGATCCGGCGCAATTTCGTCGAAGACCACTCTCCGTCGATGTTGGTTGACTTCAATTCTCTCTGCGACAATTATCTCAGGATCGAAAAGGAGGTTACGGAGCTGCTTGGGCTGGAGGGCGTCCAGATGCCAATGGACCTTTTCAGTTTTGTGCATACGCCCAGCGAAGGTTTGATGCGCATACTTTATAATCGTGTATTCGATCTGTTGCAGGGAAAAACGGAGATCGGGGCGTTTGAAGAGCAGGCGGTCCATGACCTTCGGTCCGTGGCGGCGGAGCTCTATCGGCTGGGCTACGAACAGTGGGCGGCTTTGGTGATGATCAAACTGCTCGAGCCGGACCAGGCTTTTTTTGTGGACCTGGACGACGACTACAAGCCGTTTTTGACGGAATTGAAGAGCATCTCTTTTGGCCGCCAGGCCCATCATCCCACGATGCGCATTCCGGAGTTCGTATTGCACTCGCGCAAGCTGAACAGGCTGGTTGCGGTCAAGATGGCGTTGGCAGGTGAGATAGAAGGATATGTCGCTCCCTTCAAGCCGGCGGTAAGGCCGAGAAAGAAAACCGGGGACACGTCGTTTGCGCTCGATTCGCGTGTGATGCTTCTTTCGTTTATGGCTTCGCCCGAAGACATACCGGTCATCGCGGACATTTATGACCTCAAGCTTAAGAATCCGGACTGGATGATGGAATTTATTTCGGCCCGTGAGCTCGAGGATCCCTGGGCGATGGCGCAGGTGAAAGCTCGTGTGGCAGCGATGAAACCGCAATTCGGATCCTGCCTGGTTCTGATTGATGCCGGCAGGGAACTCACTCCGGAAGAAATTCCGGAAAAAGTCAGGGTTGTTTCCGTCGGTTTCGATCAGGCGAAGCTGCAGCCCGTCGTCGATTCGCTCCTTGGGTAAAATTCCGGGAGAGAGTCTCGGGTAATTGCGTTTAGCGATCCCTCGGGCTCTGCCGGGAAGGAAGTCAAAGTATGACAGGTGCAAGAGTCAATCGCGGTGAAGTTCCGATGTATTTGTCTTGAACCATGAATAACCAGCCCGGCAACGCCAAGCCGATTGCGACACCGATTCCGATACCAATCCCGATAATACTGCTTAAGCCGGTTTGAGCGGCTCACATGGACTAAAGCCTCCGGCTTTGGAGAGCCGTCCTCACAGATTATCAGCGAAAGCTCAGACTGGCCGTTAGCTCAGGAGGAGGGCTAGGTCTTCGGATCGAAGATTCCGCAGGAGGCTGTTGTCCTGGTTGATGATGGCTTCGGCGATCTCTCGCTTGCCTTCCTGGAGCTCCAGAACTTTTTCTTCCACGGTATCTTTTGCGATCAGGCGATAGGCGAAAACCGATCGGGTCTGCCCGATCCGGTGGGTCCGGTCGATCGCCTGTGCTTCTACTGCCGGATTCCACCAGGGATCAAGAAGGAATACATATTCGGCGGCCGTCAGATTCAATCCCAATCCGCCGGCCTTGAGGCTGATTAGGAAGAGCTTCGATTCGGCGTCGTTTTGAAAACGCTCCACAGGCGTCGCGCGGTCCTGCGTTTGTCCGTCCAGGTACTCATAGCGGATCTGTTGCTCGTCCAGACGGTCGCGCAGGATTGCGAGCACTGAGGTGAACTGAGAAAAAATCAGCGCCTTGTGTCCCTCCTCCAGAACTTCCGCCAGTTGAGGCAGCAGCATGTCCAGTTTTGCGCTGGGTTCATGGACGCGCGCCCGGTCGATCAGGCCCGGGTGGATGGCGGCCTGGCGTAGCCGGAGGAGGGCTTCCAGGATGTGGATCTTGGATTTATCCAGGCCGTCGTGTTCGACGCGATTCAGGATCGTTCGCCGGTAGTGATCGCGCAGTTCGTTGTACAGCGTCCGCTGCGCCGGTTCCAACTGGCAGAAAAGCGTCTGCTCCACTTTCTCGGGCAGGTCGCGCGCGACTTGCGATTTCGTGCGCCTGAGGATGAATGGACGCAGGGCTTGGGCGATCAGTGTCCTCTGCGCGTCATCGAGCTTTCCACCGGATCCTTTCCCGAGCTTTAAAACGCTGGCCGCGCCGAGCATGCCGGGGTTCAGGAATTCAAACAGGCTCCACAATTCTCCCAGGTGGTTTTCGATCGGCGTGCCGCTCAACGCCAGCTTGTGGCTGCCTCGCAGGAGGCGAGCCGCTTTCGCCGATTCGGTGGATGCATTTTTGATGGCTTGCGCTTCGTCGAGAATCACATAATCAAACATCTTATCTTTGAAGAAAGGCGCGTCCCTACGGAGGGTTCCGTACGTGGTGAAAACGGCATCGTAATCGTCAAAGTGTTCGTGCCCGCGAATCCGCACGCCTCCCGTATGCTCCAGGATGTGAAGCTCGGGTGTGAAGCGCTCGGCTTCCTGCCGCCAGTTAAACACGAGGGAGCGGGGCATGACGACGAGGGACGGAGGCAGCCGATGCGCGGGCCCGTTCGCATGACGCAGCGCGCGACGCTCTTCGAGCAGCGACAACACCTGGATGGTTTTCCCCAGCCCCATATCGTCGGCAAGACAGCCCCCGAAGCCGAACTGCTGCAGGAAGTGAAGCCAGCCGAGCCCCTCGCATTGGTATGGGCGCAGGCGGCCGTGGAATCCCGGCGGCGGATCTGCGGAGGTAATTCCCCCGAAGTTCCGCAACTCGGCGCGGACACGCTCGAACATCTCGTCACAGCTTACCTCGGCCTGGGACGCGAGCATGGCATCGAGCAAACCGGCCTGGTTGCGAGTGAAGCGAACATGGTCTCCATGCGCGGTGCCGAGTCCCGCGAGCATTTCGTATTTCTCCAGCCATTCCTCGGGCAGCATGCCATAGCTGCCGTCATCGAGCAGGATCGTGTTTTCGTGCCGCCTCAGAGCAGCCAACAGCTTAGGCAGGGGAACCCGCGCCTCGCCAAACTCGATCGATCCGTGCAGTTCGAACCAGTCGATCCCCGAGGCGAGGTGCATGCTGACCGAGTTGGGATTGCGAAACAGTTTACCTTCGGCTTCAACATGCCAGCCGGCGTTCACCAGATTGCGCACGGCGGCGGGGAGGCGCGGTTGAGTGATGATCCAGTTTTTTCGGCCGCGATAATCGGGGACTCGCTTGAATCCTGCCTGCTCGAATCGCTGCAGCGCCCGGTTTTCCGCGTCCTGGTTCCTCCGGATCTTTTTTCTTTCCGCAATGAGTGCAATCGCCGTCGCGGGATCGCTTTCTCCGACGACGCGCCCGAGATAGTCAAAGCGCACTTCTCCAATGAGATTCGATGCATACCAGGTTTCCTGGGTTGCCCGCACATGCGCGATCGGCTTGGGATCCACCTCGATTTCCTGCAAACGCAGTTCTTCCGGAAGCTCCATCCGCGGCGGAGAGGGCATCTGCATCATCGTTTCAATCCACTGATCGGCCTCGTCGTAGGGCACAAAGAAGGACCCTTCTTTGCGAAACAGCGAAATCCAGTGGAAAGATCCTTCATACGGCGCGATGAACTCACCCTGTACAAGAATACCTTCCTCGAAAATATATTCCGCCTGTTCGATGCTGAGTCTTGTGCCGGCCCGGTGGAATGCTCCGCGGATCTCGTAGCGGCGGGTTGCCGCATCCGGGTGAGCCTCCAGGCAGAACTCCCATGAACCTGCTTCATCCCATCGCGCTACGCGCCCGTCGCCCGATTCCGGTGTGGTGAAATACAATCGGCCGGTTTTGGAAATCAAAGGCAGTATCGCCGGCAGATCGTGTCGTCGCGGCTGAAAGCGGTATGCCGGTTCGTAGGGGCTGTAGTACCACTTCTCGCGATTGACTCCGACCATGCGGCCCAAAATGTCGCGATCGGCCGGGTCGGGAAGCTCTGAAATCATATTCTGGGGGAGGATCAGCGGTTTCGGTTTTTTCCAGTCGCCGTTTTTTTTGCGGTCCCGCACATTGATGCGGATCCATAGAGCGGTTCCATATGTGACGCGGCTGTACTCGAGAACATAGAGTATTTCCCGGTTCAAGGGCCACGAGGGAAGCATTTCCTCCGTGGATTCGGAGCGTTTCATTTTGTTCAGCAGAAGCTGCCAGGAGTCGGGCTGTGATGCGGCGCTGTTTTTTGGGACGCGTCGGTCGATTTTTGTCAACGCCGGTTCGTCGAAGGGTTCCAGATCTTCAAAATCGAGGTCGTCGAGATAGTCATCGTCCAGATCTTCGTCAGAGTCCGTGGCGACGAGTTCTTCGGGAAAGGAGGAATTCCATTGCTGCAGGTGGCCCATCTTTTCCAGCTGCAGAAACGTTGCCCAGACATGTTTGCACACTTCGTGGTGATCTTCGAAGTAAGGGCAATCGCAGGAATAGATTACGGCATTCGCGTCGCGCTCCAGGTCGACTTCGTACATCTGCGAACCGGTGACCTTGGCCGAGATAAAATCCGCATCCGCGAACAGGATGCGAACGGCATTCCTCTCAAAATATTGCCTGCCGCGAATCCTGATTTTCTGGCTTACATTCCGGCCAAGCCTGTCGAGCTGCGACATACTTCCCAAACTCTCCCGCGACAAATCCTATTTACGTGAAACCAAAAATCTTGCCTCTCGCCGGCATCGGGATCGGTTTTTCGCTCCCGATTCCTGCAACCTGACAGCCGATAGCCGATTCAGGGCAAACGAATATCATACATTCATAAATAAAAAAAATGAACCCGCAACACCGTCCTTCGTTGCGGAAAGTCGGAATTCCGGGCGGCGATATGTTTTCGCTCGAATCCCTAGCGGGCAGGCGGATGCTTTGC
>DATJPG010000119.1:0-77510 GCA_035506515.1 Acidobacteriota bacterium | reverse complement strand
GAAGGCGCGGCACAACAGGTGTCGCACCTTCGGCGCTCATATATAACAAAATGCCTATCCCGACCTGACGGTCGGGCCTACTCTCTATCGCCTCTTCGAGGCTCCCAGGATGCCATGGAAGCAAAAACTATGCGGCATTAGCCGTCCTCGGCGGCATTCTATTTACTGAGACGTACGATCTCGTTGCGCAGAGCTTGAAATGCCGGATCGACATCGCTCGCGGTTGCTGCAAAATAATACTTGCCGGAGGCCTGCGCGGCATTGTAATCCGTCGAGGTCTTGTCGTTGGAGATCCGTTTGAGGATATCGGACGATTTTTCAGGGATGGTTCCAAGGTTGTAGTTCACAAAGCTGCCCATGCCGATCGTATAGATTCGGATCGGGTAGTCTCCACTTGTGGGATACTCGCTTCGTGCTGCATCCGCGATAATTTCCAGCAGGTTCCTGGCTGCGTTGTTGACATTGTGAATGTCCGCCGGATATTTGGCGCTGGCGGCATTGTAATTTCTCAAATTCCGGGCAGTGCTCTGAGTGACTCCGTTGACCTTCAGAGTAGAGCTTACCAGTGGAAAAGAAGTTGGAATGCCCGAACTCCTATGGTTGGAATGGGTGCTGGTTGCCCCGGCCGGCAGCCACGGAACATCGGAGGAAACTCCCGTGCTGTTCCAGCCGGTGGATGTCCAGGAGCCACTGGCGCCAATCAATGGGTTGTAGGAACAGTGTGGAGGCGGCCCTGAGCTGCAATCCTGGGTCGCCAGCCCGAACAGGGACGGTGTATTGGTTGTTCCTGAGCCGACAGATGGAAAGTCGTTTGAATTCAAATCACCTGTGTAAGAGGATGGCCCGGTGCGCCATTGAAAATTCCCGGCAATGCCGTTCGGCGTGCCATCCGTAAAGAGCACAATGACTCTTAAGCCCGATTGGGAGCCTGAAGGCACGGATCGCAGCTCGTCCCAGGCACGATAAAACCCATCTGCCATGGATGTGCTGCCTCCCGGCAGGGAAGTGGGAATCGCGCTCATCGCGGACGTCTTATTGAATCCCATACTCGAAGGCATTTGATAACTGACGTGTGCCCCGTCGCTGAAAAGCGTGATCGAGAAGCGATCGTAGTTTTCGTCGAAGGAATTGATGAATCGTGTGGCTGCGGATCGAACCGTGGTCCAATCGCTTCCTATCGAACCGGAGCAGTCGATGGCGAGCGAAAGGTCGACCAGCCTGCGCCTGGCTTCACCCATGCCCGTCACGTTGATCTGATCAAAGCCGACCAGGCGCATGAATGTCAGCGGCAAGGTGGCTTGAGCGTTGATCGTGATGATGTTCGCTCCAGAATCCTGGTCGTAGGTTTTCGCAAAAAAATTAGGATCGGTGGTCGGGTCGGTAACGGAAGTGGTTCCCAGAAGCCCCGGCGGAAAGTTGGCCCGGAAAATTCGGATCGCCTCGTCTTTTTCGGGCGTGCTCGTTGTGCTGAGGGCCCGGGCCGCCGCCAGCGCCGCTCCATCCACCGCTTTGGCCAACTGGGCTTTCACAATGTAGGTGCGACCTGCATCGATTGCAAGGCCCGCAAACACCAATAAAACTACCAGGAAACCGCAAACGAGAAGCAGCGCCACTCCTTCCTCTCCCCGCTTTGCTGATGATTTGCGAGCCATTCTCTGCATTTCTCCTCCTCGGTCAGAAATAAGCAATGGAGTAAAGGGTGGAAGGAAGGCTGACTCCAAAGTTGTTCAAATAGGTGATCAGAGCGTGCCGGGAATAAATCTCTGTGACGTAGACGAATTGGCCCTGATTGAGCGTCAGGCTTGAAGGAACATTGGTCACCCGGAGATTGGTGTCATTCGCGGGGTTTACCGCAATGTAGTCCGGCGCGGAGCCGAACGACGAAGAGGACAGTGCCCCCTGGGTAGTAAAAGCGCTCGCAGCCGTCAGGCTGCCGATTTCATATCGCTGGTACACGATGACATAGTTCGTATTGGCACCGCTGCTGTATTTGGTGAGGACGGTGAAGATCATCTTGGAGTTGCTGCTGCTCAAGTCGACAGGCGGATTTACCATGCTCGTCATGGCTGTGCCTGCATCCCCCAGACTGACATCTCTGGAGATGAGGTTGGAGCCTTCCCGTGACAACCGGATGAGAACATGCTGGTCGTATAACAGGTAGGACATCTCGACAACGCCCAGCACGATCAGAATAAGCAGAGGCATCACGATGGCAAGTTCCACCAGGACTTGGCCCCGTGAAGAACGAAAGGCCGACATGTGCTTCAGATTCTTCAGATACATGGTCCTGGCTCCGCTCGATTCCGGGATATGGTTCCGATCCTTCATAAAGCAACTCTAAAACCGATTTCCTAAGGTGTCGGGAAGCCCTCATTCTTCACCGTCGAGGATACTCGAAGAGGGATCTGACCTCCGGAAAAGAGCACACTCATGAACGGGGTGATAGGCTTCCAATTGTAATTCACAGTCATCCTTGAGATGTCGCCCGCGGCACCCGTGCCGGCAGCCCAGACGGAACCGTTCAGGTGTTCAAAAGTAAAGGCGCTGTCATCGAGGACAATATTGGGACTGCTTTCCCGCATGATCAGCATCATGGAATCCTGCCGGGAAAGATAATAACCGGGATTGCTGGGGTCCTCTTTTTGCTGCCCGGTGAGTCCATAGCGAGTCGCCTCGCTGACGCCGTTTTCCATGGAGTGGTACACGAAAAACAACAGGCTGAAGTCGACGATCGCGAAGAGGAGCAACAGGAGGAGCGGCAGCGCCAATGCCAGCTCGACCGTGCTTTGCCCTTCATCGGATCGCCATTTTCTTCCCGGACCGGTCCGGCGCGTGGGTCTGCGTTGTATCAACGACAAGGTTGTAAGCCCCTCGTGAATTGGTGAAACTGCCGCATCCGGATTTTCAAAGCTTTTTGCGTATCTTTCAGGGTTCATGCCGGAAGCCTTTACATTCCTGATGCCATCCATCTATGTAATCGGGTGTGGGAAGATAAAACATGCGTATTTTTGCAGTGTTGATTCTTCCGCATCACTCGACCGGAATTGAACAAATCTGCGGGGGATTGCACAATTCGTGCATTGACTGTCAACGGTCAAATTGCAGCAAGCAACCAGAGCCTACTGATTGGGCATATTCAATCTCGTAAAACCTGTGATGTTGACATCGCGAAACATTGGCGTACGCGGCGGCAGCAGGCTGGGGTCCAGAAATTCAACGTCGAAATTGTAGCCTCGGGTAGGCGGCGAATATACATTGTTGCAGCATTTGTAGGTCCCGACCGCCTGACGATTGTAGAAAAGGCTGATAACGGATCCGCGGTAGTTCAGGGTTTGTCCTCCCCAGTTCTCCAGGAAACGGATGAAATTATGAACGCCGCCGTCCGTGCCATAATCCTGATAGAGCCCGCTTAAATAGGGGAACGATTTGCCCTTTCCCGCGATTAGGGCCGTTCGGTACCAGGTGGTTGTCGCAACGCGTCCCGCTTTGGTGCCGTTGCATGTAGACGCAAGAGAGTGCGGACAATTGAATGATTTGTCATCGCCCCAAGTCTTTGACAGGAAAGTAACGGCATCGGCTACGATGGAACATGCCGCGTGAGTGTTGCCAAAGGTATCCTGCGCATTATAGTTGCCCTGGATATAGACGGGATTTTCAGAAGCCACTGCAAGACCGTAGCGAACGCCACCAACGTTGCCGATATTGATATCCTGGCCGTTCACCAGTTTCAGGGCGCGCCGGAAGAAGAGAGGCTTGTTCACTCTGGCGATAGCGCTGCTTACCGTGGTCCACGGGCGGGCAGTGTTATCCAGCGGCGAAGCAGCTCCCGCGGGCAATATCGGGGTTTCGCCATATGTGTCCAGAGTGCCGTTGGCGTTGACGTCTTCAGCGGATTCAAGCTTCCCGTCCGGAAGACCGCTCGTTATGTTCCCTGAGTTCACAAAGTCCTCAAAACCATATTCGCCCGTTTCATTGTTCGCTGCGTCGTGATTCGTTCTGCGATCCGAAAAGTACACGGTGTATCCCGTCACATTCATCGCCTGAGTGCCGCTTGTCCCGATCACGCCGCGGAACCAGCGGGCAAGATTATTGATATCCAATTCGACATAATGCATGACGCCGCCCAGATAAACGGTATACTGCGACGTGTCAATATTGTCGCGCAGGATGCCCTCACGGGTGTCGTATAAAACATTGGGCCAGTATTTTTGTCCGTTGGTATCGGTGCAACTCCCCGGCGAATCCATGAAACGCTGAAACCGCAGCACGGCGTTCGCTTGATCCGCACACACGCTCCCTGTGGAAGTCAGGTCGTGTCCGGCGATACCCAAGGCAAGGATCTCATTGGTGACGTCATGCCATATCGCGGACTGATCCTGCATCTCGATTTTGATGTAGCCACTGATCAATGGTGTCCCCTGAGTGCTCTTGTAATTTGCAGAACCTCCCGCGGCAGCGTAATAGGTTGTGCCATCCGGCGCAGGACCCTCAAGAAGAACAGGTGCGGTCGCTGTGACCGTCGGCAACGAAGTGATGGCTGCCTGTGTGTCCGAGAGCAGGATGCGCAAGCTGGCCTGGGAAAAGTAGCGCTGGTCAAACACATTCGGGTTATCGGCGTTTTCGTTAGCCACCGGCCGCCTGATCAAGTCTATGGGAGAGGCGCCCATGCTGACCAGCGGGAGGACCATCTGGCGAGCGCCCGTACGACCGTTCCGGATATTCCCGTTGTATGTTCCAATCGAAAGGTTTGTCCACGTCGGCTCGTTGTTCGCCGATCCCACATTTCCCACAAGGCTGCCTTCGTTCTGTGCCAACGACCTGTAAGCGCCGGGGGCGGTGGTCGCCCTGACGGTGCCGTTATACGCGCTGCTTGTTGAATATCCGTTGCTCAAATTTGTGCGTATGACATTTTTCACGGCCGTGACCCGCTCTGACAGGCTAAGAGTGTTGCCGGGGCCTTCGGCAAGGTACAGGTCGCCGTTTGTGTGAACTCTGCCGCCGAAGTTAAAATCGGGGCCGGCAAAGAAACTGAGATCGGTATCTGAAAAGACGCCAAATTGAAAGACAGGCACCGCGACGGTTTGAAGACTGCGCTGCACCCGAACCTCGGCGCTGCCGGGCGTGCGTGCCGTCGACGTCATGGTATAGGGCGTGATAAGCCCCACCAGTCCTTCGTACGGGCCGGACGGAATCGTGCGTTGCGTAGCTTGTGGTTTACCCTGGGCATTGGTTGGAAAAGAGATTCGGTACCCCGAGGTACCATCCGGAGAAATGTAGGATATGCCGGATATGACAGGTGGCGCCCCCGTAAGCGCATTAATCTGGGCAACCGTGGGAGCATAATTGTTGTCAAACAGAGTGCCCAGATCCGCCGTAAGCTTTTCCAGTCCCGCCAGGGATCCATAAAATGCGCGGTTCTGCTCGCGGTCTATGCCTGTAAGCTTTTGATCTGAATTCTGAAGGACCACGAATGCTTCAAGCAAAATGCCCAGTAGCAGAAGCACGAGCAGCGTGCCGATCAACGCTACGCCCCGTTCACTATTTATCTTCATGATAATAATCCTCATTTATACCGGTCAATAAAGGACAAGCTTCTGAGGCTGACCTGTGCGGTGAGACTCTGCCGCAAATAATCCCCTGTTTCCCGCATTTCCGAAGTGGATCGTCCTGACAAGAGGATATTGACTTTACGAATCTGATTGGGTGAATTAGGAGCGGTGGGGGTCTTTACGTTTGTCGGATTGCTGACTCCGTCCACAAGGTCGTAGCTCAGCTGCATGTCCTCTAGAACCAGCGCCACAGCTTCTCCATCCCGGTCGTTAATCCGCCGTATGAGTCGAGGCGTACTGGGATCCGTCGTAAAATCCAGGTAATAGGTCACAAGCCATACGCGTGTTGCAGTGGTGGGGGGATAAACCCCGCCACTCTTCAGTAGCGAGATAGACCCTTGCGAAGCGCCCGGCTGATTGAGATTGAGGGGATCTCCCGTATTGAAATATAAGATCTGACCCGACACCTTGGTGACATATTGAATCGTATTTCCCAACGCGTTGCTGAAGGCGATCAGGTCGCCAACCTGGATTTCATTGTTGACGCCAAGAATCGTGGTAGCGTTGTTCACCGTAGCGTTGGATCCGTCGGAGGCGATGGCAACCAGCGGATTTTGGTTCAACTGCAGTGAATTGTCGGCATACAGGATGTTAACCATGTCGGTGGACGTCCCGTTCCATTTCGGGCCCAGTGCCGCTCCTGGATTGACGGCCGAAAGCGTGATGGCCGCAAAAGTGTAGGTTGTTCCCGGCGGGCCCGGACGATTCACTGCGGTCGAGCCATTGCCCGAGGGGATTGGAATGCCTCCGGTAGGTATGCCCCAGCCGGCGCTCATGAAGTCTCTCTCCAGGAGACTCAAGCCGGCTCGCATGTTCTGTCCTATATCGGCGATCTGAATGGATTTGTCATTCAAACCCATCGCATCGTTCAGTGCCCGTATGGATCCTGCCAGCACGATCAGGCTTAGAGTCAGCGCAATGAGTGTTTCCACCAGGCTGAATCCGCGCTCATTTTTCAGGGAATGTGCCGGCACGATGCAGTTTTCGTCGTGGAACTGGCGCGCCAGGTGCTTGCCCACATGGCCGCGGCAGGTGTTCTGTTTCAAATTCTCCGACGTTTTCTTTCCTGGCATGGCTTTTATGGTTTGCGCTCCTACGCGAATGCTGAAATATAGGCAACCAGTTGGTGGTCGCGGCTCAGGCTGCCTATCTGGTAGCGAATGATGACTCGAATCTGGCGCAGGTTAGGTGCAATATCCGTGATAACAATTTCCCGCGAGTAATTTCCCAGTGGGACGGAAATATCGTCGGCGGTTCCCATCTTATTGTCCGGGCCCGCTAAAATTTCCTCTTCCAGATCGGCGTCATCGGCCGTGTTTACCAGGCCATCGGGGCCCGGCCCGCGGACCGGTTGCGGACCGTCAAGAAATATCCCGCCGTTGCCGACGTTTCGAATTTGTGCCCAGGTGATTTTAAGTGTGTCACGGGATGTGAAAACGCTCTCAATCGCTTCGGAGGCTTTCTCCTTGGCGACCTGGTTGGGATGAGTGGTTGATACAACCACCAGACCTTGCGCAAAAGCATAGGCAAGAGCCAGCAGTCCGCCGCTCATGATGAGCATGCTGATTAGCGTTTCAACAAGCGTGAAACCTGCCTGGCAGGCATGTGATTTTCTTGAAGAAGGCATCCCGTTCCTCCCTACTGAATCCATTGCTGTCCTGTCCATCGATAGCTTCGAACGCGTCCGGTTGCCCCCAATACCGTCACGACACGGGCTGTTTCCGGATGGTCAGGTAAACCGATAAAGATCGAACCGCTCACGGGGTTGCCGCGCGAGTCGGCCAGGGTTCCATCCGTTTGAAAAATCAACTTGCTCGCATTCCCGAAATCCACGGCGGAATTGTTGCCGAAGGCATCCGGCGAATCCGGAACTCCACCGAAAAGGTAAAATTCGCAATTGTGATCCAGTGTGATGGTGCTCAGGATGGTGGTACCGGTCGGTACGTCCAACCGCTCGAGACGGATCTGGTTGTTGTTCAGAAATTCAACTTGCACATTGCGGCGTTCGGCAGAAGCCGTCTCTCTTCCTTCGCGCAACTGAGCGACCGTTTGACGCATCGCCTCGTTCGCCCGCATTCCGGGCAAGAGGCCGGTTGTGCTCAGGATAGCCATCCCGGTGATGGTAAACCCAATCATCAGAACGACACAGAATTCGATTACGGTGAAGCCGTTTGGAGCTTTCCATCGTGTCATGGGACCACCCAAGCTAGTATTGTGACAACGATCACCTTTTTGTTCGCGAATAAACACAAAATGCCTCCTTCCATATATCGACGAGGAAGAACATACCTTTAGAATAATTCTGAAAATATTTGATGTGTGGCTGAAGGGGTTTCAAAATCGCGATTGTGATTTGGGCAACAAACGCGATCGGTCACGGTCGAAACTGGAAACAACCGTGATCGCTATTTGAACCCGCACGAAGCTTCATGAATAATGCGGGTTAACGCATCTTGGTGTAGTATCCTTCCGTGACCAATGAGAGGTTCATTCCCCCTAGCCTTATGTGCACGCTTCGCCTGTCCATATCGGACATGATTTCCCTGAATGTTAGGACCAAAAGAAGCCGGAATGACGAATTGCCGGCAACTCTATATCAGGGCATGCCGGAAAAGGGAATGGCACTTATTGCAACGATGCCTTCCGGCGCGGCAGCGGTGTCCATCCCCGGGAAAAGCGGCCCGGGAGGCGGGTATGCGATTCTGAAGGACGGGCCGCCGTCAGGCGCCGGGCTTGTGGTTGCCTATGACCGCAGACAAAACGGTCGCTATGAAGCCGCGGCTGCGCTGTATCACGGTAGAATATTCGAATTTGCGGAGTTCATCCCGATCGCCCGGCAATGGGTGGAAAAGCACTTCGGCATGCCGAAAGAAATTCCAGGCTGCTATGCCTGCTTTTCACCGACTCGGGAAGAATGGGGCGTCATTCTGAGAGATAGCGGGTACCTCGCGTGGGATCCCTCGGGAATGCCATTTGGTGTGACGCCAGAATTGCGCGCACGCCTGCAGGCGCGCGAAGGCAGCGGAATTCTGGCCCGAATGCAGGTTTATGCCGGAGATAAGAAGAAGCACGCAGACATTTTGCCCGTGTTTGCCCGCGTGCAGGTGATGCTCGAATCAAGCACCGGTGTGGAGCCTGATTGGGTCAGTTTCGCTGAATATCAGAAGATCCGGGCGGATCGAGCAAGGTTGCCAAAGGCAATCATTCCCGAATTTCATGAGTGGTTGAAATCGCTCACGGAAGATAGCGGTTTTAAATGTTGGATTTTTCGTCGCGGCATGCTGTTCGGCGATCACGTGGAATGGTGGGGCGACCGATGCCGCCGCCGCACCGAACACGAAGGCCTGGATTTTGCGACCGGACTGTTGCCCGGCGGGCAAATCTCTCCTGTCCAGGAGGGCGTTCCGGTCCGATCCATGGCCGAGGGAGAGGTTGTTGCAGTTCTTGACGACTTTATAGGTAAGACCGTAGTCGTGCGGCACCCGGAATTCTCGCGTTCTGACAACTGCGTGTTTCATTCTCTTTTAAGCCACATCCGGCCTCAAGTCAGCCTGCTGGACCGGGTGTCCAAGGGGCAGGTTGTAGGCACTGTGGGCAAATCCACCAGTGCCGGCGCGCCATCGCACCTTCACCTGACCGGTGCCTGGATCCCGGCGACTTTCGATTTGAATGAAATCCGAATGGATCAAATTCACCCTGCCTTCGAGCCGATTATGCTGGTCAGCTTCAAGGATCCCCTGCAGGGCAGTTCATATTGTTCCGTGGAACCGTCTGAAGGCGAACCGGCGGAATAATCATTTATATTCAATCACGGCATGGAAATGAGGCCCGAAGAGCGGAGCTTCAGAAAAATCCATTTGTAAAATGATGCAAAAAATCCGGGATGCTCGCGGATTGGAGGAGCCGAAGTTTTTCGCCGGTAACATGTTAATTACAAAAGATATGCATATTCCTAGCTGGGGCACGATCTTTCACGCCAATAATCTTCAGAGAGTTCTCCCGTGGCCTTGTATTTTTACCGGCGGATGCTATCCTTCACAGCGTAGAAAGGAAGGATGAAGGTAGTATGTTGAAGAATAGAAATTCGATAGTGCTTGTAACACTTCTGGCTTTGTTGGCCGCTATCCCGATGACCATGGCGAAGGATTCTTATGTATTCGCGGTGTCAAGGACGATGTTTGTTGCGGGAACCGAAATAAAGGCCGGGACATACGACGTCAAGTATGAGGTCAACAATGCGGAAGCCACAGTAATGTTTTATGCCCATGGAAAAGTTATAGTCAAAGTCCAGGGCAAAGTCGAGGAAAGCAAAAAGCCGGCTGAAAACAACTCCTTGGCAATCGGCAAGGACGCATCCGGCCGCGAAGCCATCAAGGCGTTGCTGTTTCGCGACAAGACGACGACAATCATTTTTGAGTGATTGGTGCTTCCATGAACCGTAAGGTGCTGGAGGGCGAGCGCAGAATGCAAGGCCGAGGCACCTTATCCGCTGTCTTAACTGCTTGCGTTGGCCGTTGAATGCTTTAAGGCCCCAATTCCGAATTGAGTGCAATAAGTTCGTTTCTCGGCCAGCGCCTCCCCCCTTCTGTCTTCCATCCGATTTGGCGGGTTTGCCAAACCGGTATCCGGCCAGATTTCTGGAAATAAGTGTGCACATACCTGAAATATTAGTGGACACGCATTATATTCTTAAAGTGCATGAGTGAATGACATGGGAAATACCAAGGGGAAGCTGCTGGAGTTTTTAAAAATGGGTATAACTCCGGAGCAGCTTGCCTTTTGCATTGCCCTGGGCGCGGTGATAGGAATCATGCCGGCGCTGGGGATGCCCACCATCTTTTGCACTCTTGTTGCCCTGCTCTTTCGATTGAATCTTGCCGCAATGCAGATCGTCAACCTATGCACGTATCCTCTTCAACTTGCGCTGCTGATACCTTTCATCCGGGCAGGCGAATGGGTGTTTGGAGCAAAACATCTGGAGCTTTCCATCGAGAAGATTCAGAGTATGCTGAAGGCGGATCTTTGGGGCACGGTTTTCAATTTATGGGCCACGACTCTGCGCGCCGTGGTGATATGGATTGTTCTTGCGCCGGCGATCCTGGCGGCACTCTATTTGATCTTTCTGCCGCTGCTGCGCAAGCTTAAGCTTGAGCGGCTTGTGGCGGGATCCGTTGCTTCAGCGGAAAACTAATCCTCATACTGCGCGCAAAACCGTAATCAGATATCCTCCGCCCCGGTCTAGCTCGTCCCCGGTCTGTTGAAAAACATCCTCCAATACCCGCGAACGGAAATATGCCGAAGCGAGCATGTGGAACCACGGCCGGGAGCGTATGCCGTTTACGGCTGTATCAAGGGATCCTTCCTCAAAAGACACACACAGCAGCTCGAGTGGAGACCACTCATGACGTCGAGTTGTTGCGTATTCCACGCGCACGCATATTCCGCCGGGAATCAGCAGCCTGCGGAGATTTTTTGAAACGAGCCGTCCATATTCCAGTGCGCGCCTTATCGCGTGGGGAGATAGGACGTCGTCACAGTCGGCCTCGTGCTCAATGGATTTTGAGAGGCTCTTTGCAATCAGCGTATCCCTTTCGCTCAATCGAAAGGCCGGACCTCTCGTTTTTTCTCTGCTGCGGGAAGGCATCATATTTGGGAAACAGAAGATGATCAGGTCGGCACGTTGGCGGAAGGGCGCCGGTCCCGGGAGGGATGTTTCGATTAGGGAAATCCTCCTTGCAAAGCTGGGAGACAGGCGCGAAAGCCGTTCTTCCGCCAGACTCAGCAAAAGCGAAGATCCGTCCAACCCTGCAAGCCGGGAATGAGGGAACCGCCGGCAGAGAAGCGACAGCAGATTCCCGGCGCCGCACGCATAATCCACAATCAATCGGGGATCATGGCGAATAGAATTCCGAATAAAGTTGGCAATATTCGCGTAGGCTCGCCGATGCGGGCCATCGGCCGCCCGCTCCCGCCACCAGGTGCCAACTGCACCGTTATAGTTAAACGCTCTCTCTGGCCGAACCCTACCGGCACTTCTCCCGATTTTCATATTCCACCCTGCGGAATTTCGGTGGCAGGCTACTCAACCTCGAAATTCACTCCAAAATACCCTTTATTGATGCGTTGTTTCGCCTAGACATAATTTCGAGGTTATGGCGCCTGTCACCGAAATTCAAGATTTGAATTGCTTAAATACGGCGGGTGCGGCATAACTTATGTGCCTGAGATGACGTTCCGGGCTCGAAAGCATTCGATTTGAGGGTTTCCGGCCTCAGTGCCGGATTTTTTGTGTGTTCGATTAAAGGAGCAAAGCGAATGAAAGGTGTATGCATTCTGATAGCGGCTGCGCTGCTTGCGGCAACGCCGCTTCTGCTGTGGTCTGCTGATAACGGGGCCTCTATTTATGATGATAAGTGCAGCATGTGCCATGGACCAAAAGGGGAAGGCAATCCTGAGGCAAAGTTGCCTGCGGTTAAAGGGACATCGATGACCGTCGAGAAGCTGATTACCTATCTCACCAAGGGTGACAAAGAAAAAACAATTCATGCCGATCCGGTCGGGGACCTCAACGAAGCGCAAGCGAAAGCCGTTGCCGAGTTTGTGAAAAGTCTGAAATAGCAGGAACCGAGAATCAACGCGTCCCCGAGTGGGCGCCTTGCGGCAAACAAAAGGGGACCGTCATCCAAGCACCCCGCCAGCGCTGATGAATGCTGCGGATATACAAGATGCTTTAATGACGGTCCCCTTTTTTATTTTCGTCCGCTTCCTTGCGAGAAATCGGAGACGATTATTCGGCTGCAGGCGATTCCGGCTCGGGAGCCTTCGCCAGCCCCATATATTGCAGCATGCCTCTTGCCGCCCTGCGTCCCGCGCCCATCGCCAAAATTACGGTCGCCGACCCGGTTACGATATCGCCGCCGGCATACACGCCGGGTACGGATGACATGCCGGTCTTTTCGTCGATCTCAATGTAGCCCCAGCGGTTCACTTTCAGCCCCGGCGTGCTCTGGGCAATAATCGGATTGGCTGACGTGCCGAGAGCGCAAATCACCATATCCACGTCGAGGATATGCTCCGTTCCCTTTTTGGGCACCGGGCTTCTGCGTCCGGAAGCATCCGGTTCGCCGAGCTCCATTTCAATGACCTCCATTCCGGTAACCCATCCGGCTTCGTTCCCGAGGATACGCACAGGGTTGGTCAGCCATTTTGCGATGATTCCCTCCTCGATTGCGTGATGCAGTTCTTCGGCGCGCGCCGGCGATTCCTTGATGCTTCGGCGATACACCAGGTATACCTTCTCGGCGCCCATCCGCATCGATACGCGCATGGCATCCATCGCCGTATTGCCTGCGCCGATGACAGCCACGCGTTTTCCCATGCCCACCGGCGTGTCGTACAGCGGTTGCCGGAAGCCCTGCATGAGGTTGATGCGGGTCAGAATTTCATTGGCCGAAACGACGCCGTTGTAAGCTTCGCCGGGGATGCCCATGAATTTCGGGCTGCCTGCGCCCGTGGCGATGAATACGGAGTCAAACCCCTTTTCCTGCATCAGCTGCGGAATAGTAAACAGCTTGCCGATAATGCAATCGAGCTCGAATTTCACCCCCAGTCTGGCCAGAGCATCGATCTCGATGTCGATGGTGTCATTGGGAAGACGAAATTCGGGGATACCATATTTCAGCACGCCGCCTGCGACATGGAGTGCCTCAAATACGGTCACATCCACGCCCGCTTTGACGAGATCGCCCGCGCACGCGAGCCCCGCAGGTCCGGAGCCGACGACGGCAGCCTTTTTACCCGTCTTCTTGAATTGCGGCGGCTTCTCCCAGCCGCGTCCCACGGCAAAATCGGCCACGAAGCGTTCCAGCCGTCCCACAGCGACGGGCTCGAGCTTGTTGCCGATCACGCAAGTAGCCTCGCACTGGACTTCCTGCGGGCATACGCGTCCGCAAACGGCCGGCAGCGCATTGGCGCTCTTGAGAATATTGAAAGATTCCTCGATATCCTTTCGCGCCAGAGCCCCGATGAATCCCGGGATGTCGATTTCGACAGGGCAGCCCGGAACGCACTTGGGCTTTTTGCACTGCAGGCAGCGGTCGGCTTCGGCCAATGCCATATTCAATGTGTACCCCTGAGCTACTTCTTCGAAGTTTTTGCTCCGGACGATGGGATCCTGCTCGGGCATTGCCGTGCGTTTTGGAGCAATCGTCTTGATGTTCTTCACAACCTTGGTCGTGGCCGCCGGTTCGGGCTTGGGAGCTTGGGACATCTCTTCAATGCGCGGCCGTTTGCGCGCCGTAACAATCGCGGGATTCGATCCGCCTTGTCCGAGCTCCGCCAGCCGTCGGCGCTCCTCTTCGAACCGCTTCAGGCATTCCTTTTCTTCGTGCTCAAAACGCTTTTGCCGCAGCATCAGCTCGTCGAAATTCACGAGATGTCCGTCGAAATCCGGACCATCGACGCACGCAAACTTAACCTTTCCGCCAATGGTGACACGGCAGGACCCGCACATGCCTGTGCCGTCCACCATGATAGAATTCAGGCTGACCATGGTCCGGATGCCGTAAGGACGGGTCAATTCCGCGCAGGCTTTCATCATCGGCAGCGGACCGATGGCGATGACTTCGGTGATATCTTTGCTTTCCTTCAAAACCTGGTCGAGGACGACGGTGACGAATCCTTTCGTGCCGAACGACCCGTCATCCGTCGCGACACGGAATTCATCGGAGTACTTGCCGAATTGGTCTGCCCAGAACATCAAATCCTTGTTGCGGAATCCAATGATGGAGATTGTATGGGATCCCAGTTCCTTGTGCCGCCGGAGCTGAGGAAAAACCGGCGCAACGCCTAATCCGCCGCCTACAAGAACGACTTTGTTCTGGCGCTCCAGATGCGATTCCACTCCGAGCGGGCCGATGAAATCCAGGATCGAGGAACCCTCGGGGACGGCCATCATCTGGAAGGTCGTTTTTCCGACCGCCTGCACAACGACCGTGACAGTCCCTCTGGCGCGATCGAAATCGGCAACTGTCAGGGGAATGCGTTCTCCTTGCTCGTCGATGCGCACCATGACGAAATGACCAGGCCGGCATGCCTTCGCCACATCCGGCGCTTCAACTTCCCACAAAAAAGTAACCGGACCGAATTGCTCGCGTTTTACGATTCGATACATAACATCCTCTGTTTATACATTTAAGATTAACAACTGCGAACTGCGAAGTATATGCAGACAGCTTACACAGTTCAATAAGTTACTGCAAAATCACATGCCAGCCGGGGCGAGTCCTTCTTTCGAATTTTCAGGGCATCGACCGCAGCCTCGAAATAGGTTGAATAAATGATACATCCACGGTTTACTCTGGAGCCGGTAAAGGAGAGTCGTATGCTCACTGTGGGGTACATTGGACTGGGAATCATGGGAAAATCCATTGCCAGGAATATCATGAAGGCGGGTTTTCCGGTAGTTGTTCACAATCGAAGCCGCGCTGCGGTGCAGGAGCTTTGTGCCGAAGGGGCCAAGGAAGCGTTTTCACCATCCGAGGTCACGGGTTTGTCGGATGTCGTCTTTACAAATCTTCCGGATACGCCGGATGTGGAAAGCGTTGTCCTTGGACCGAATGGAATCCTGGAAGCTTCCCGCAGCGGACAGGTGTATGTGGACAATTCGACTATACGACCCTCCGTGGCGCGGATGATTGCTGAAAAACTTTTGCAGAAAGGAGTTCCGGCGCTGGATGCCCCGGTCAGCGGTGGAGATATTGGCGCAAGGGACGCCACGCTGTCGATTATGGTCGGCGGCGATGCAGGCGCGCTGGCGAAAGTGATGCCGATTTTCAGGGCGATGAGCAGAACCGTGACGCATGTCGGCGGAGCGGGCGCAGGACAAGTCGCCAAGGCCGCCAACCAGATCATGGTAGCGGCGCAGATGGCCGCGATGGGAGAGCTGCTCCTCTTCACGCAGAAGGCCGGAGTGGATCCGCGAAAAGTCGTGGATGCGATCAAAGGTGGCGCTGCACAATGCTGGGCGCTGGATGTGAAGCCGCAACGCCTCTTCGCGGGCAATCGCTCTCCGGGCTTTAAGGCCTATATGCAGGCGAAAGACATGAATATCGTAATGGAAACGGCGCGCCAATACGGTGTGCCGTTGCCCTCAACGGCTACAAATACTCAGCTGTTTCAGGCCATGCTGCAGATGAATATGGCGGAGCTCGACAACTCGGCCGTGATTGGTGTGATTGAGACTCTGGCAGGGACAAAGCTGCGGGAAGGCTAGGAGCCCTTCCTGTTACTCGGACAGGCTCCTAGCCCGTATTATCGCATGCGGATGCTGAATGCCAGCCAACGGCCGGGCATATCCACGCCACGCACTTCCTGGTATTCCGTGTTCAACATGTTTGTGAGATCGAGCCCGGCCGTGATTCTGCTGAAATGGCGTTCCAGCCGGCCGTTCAGAACCCAGTAGGCGCGTCCGTCAGCGCGTCGTCTGTAGCTGGCAGTCTGCTGATACGCGAAGGAAAAGGGCACCGGGAAAGAGCCGGAGGCCGACCATGAATCCCTGGCATAATCCAGTACGTACTTCGACGTGTAATCAATGCGGCCCGCATCGATCGAAATGCGGGTGTAGTGCGCGGCAACCCGCGCCCGCGATCCCAGAGAGCGTTCGATGCCGATTTCCGCGCCGGCCGTTTGAAGATCGCGGATGTTTGCTGTCCGCCATTTCTCTGCGGAGGAAGTGCGGATCCAGTCAATCACATTCCGCTCCTGCCGCAAGAAGAGGGTCAGGGACCCGAGCCAATTTTTCGCGGGAATGAAGTCGGCGCCCACTTCTTCCGACCAGGCGCTTTCAGGCCGCAGCGTAGGACTCGCCTGATTATTCGGATCCCGATAATAAAGCTCAGTAAATGTGGGTATTCTGAAAGCGCGCCCTGCAGACGAGCGCACGCGGAGTCGCGGCCATACCCACCAACTGCCGCTCAGGGATGGACTTACAGACGACCCAAAATTGGAGTAGTAGTCGAACCGCAGTCCGGGATAAATGGCAGCATTCTTGCCGGGCGTCCACTGAAATTCTCCGAAAACGCTTGTCCTGGCAAAGGAGTGGTTCCCAAGGGTGTTCGATAAAATCCAGTCGCCGCCGATTTCTCCTCCCAGTGTGAAGAATCCTGCATCCGTGGCCTTGTGCCGTATTTTCAGCGATGCTACCGCAGAATGCGTGCGGTGATTTCCCTCAAACAGCTCGGGTGTGCGGATGTCGTAAAGAAAGCGGTCTCCATGGGTGCGATAGTATGCCTGAAAAACCGCGCCGGAATCTGAGCTCCCCTCAAATGTGCGTTCGAACGCGACCAGCGTCTGATTGGTCCATTCCTTGGAAGGAGCCGGCCCATAAAAACCGTTTGCACCGAATTCCTTGTTTATATGAGAAATCTGGAGGCTGGTATGCGCTCCGAGATCGGTGCGGGCGCTTACCGAGACGCTTCTGAAATCCCGGTCATATTCGAATCCGTCGGAACGGTTGGCGGAGACGCTGAACAATTGCTGAATCTGCCCCTTCTTCAGTCCGGCTGAAATGGCGCCTTCCACAAAACCGTCCTGTCCGGCAGCGATGGACGCCTGGATCCGTTCCGGCTGGCGCCGCGTGATGATATTTACGATGCCGCCGAAGGCATCCGCTCCATAGATCGAAGAGCCCGGCCCCAAAAGCACCTCGACGCGCTCGATGTCCTGCATCTGCACCGGGAAGTCTGCGTTGTGGTGCGCGGTTTGAGAATCGTTGATCCGCATGCCATCCACCAGGACCAGGACTTGCGAGAAAGAGGATCCTCTCAGGGAGAAGTCGGCCTGCATGCCAAAAGGAGAACGGGATTGGACATCGATCGAGGCGGCCTGCGCGAGTATGTCCGTGACGGAATTAGCCGGCAGGTTGGCAATGTCTTCGCGCGTGAACACGACCACGGACCTGGAGAGATTTTCAAAAGGCACGGGGTATGCGTTTGCCGTTACCACAACTTTTTCCTCAATTGGTTGCTGCACGGCAAAAGCAGGAATCGCTGAAAAGACGAATATCAGGGCAAGCCAAATCATGGAAAACGGATTCGAAATTCGAGATTCGAGATTCATCTCGAATCTCGAATATTAGTTACGCCAGTAAATCCATGGTGCCGGAGAGGTAGGAATCGTAGGCGCCCAGATCGAAGTGGCCGTGTCCGGAAAGGTTGAAAAGAATTATTTTTTTCTCGCCGGCTTCGCGGGCTTTGAGTGCGTGCAATATCGCGCTGTGAATCGCGTGAGCGCTTTCGGGGGCCGGGATCGTGCCTTCGCACTGCGCAAACCTGATGGCGCTGGCGAATACCTCGCCCTGTGAGTATGCTTCGGCCTCGATCGCCTTCGCGGCCAGCAGATGGCTGACCAGCGGCGCCGAGCCGTGATAGCGGAGACCGCCGGCATGAACGGGGGGCGGAATGAATTTGTGTCCCAGCGTGTGCATCATCAGGAGAGGCGTATTGCCGGCAACATCTCCAAAATCGTACTCCCGCGGACCTTTGGTCAGAGTTGGGCAGGAATTCGGTTCGACGGCGATCGCTCTCAAATTTTTCCGCGTGCCGTTGAGCTTGTTTCGAAGAAACGGAAACGCCAGTCCGGCGAAATTGCTCCCGCCGCCATGACACCCGATGACGAGGTCGGGGTAGTCACCCGCTTTTTCCATCTGCTTCAGCGCTTCCTGGCCGATGATCGTCTGGTGCAGAAGGACATGATTGAGAACGCTGCCCAGAGCGTACTTGGTATCGTCGCGTTTGACCGCGTCCTCGACCGCTTCAGAAATGGCGAGCCCGAGACTTCCCGGAGAGTTCGGATCTTCCGCCAGGGCATTCCTGCCCGCTTCGGTCAGATTGGAAGGGCTTGCGACGACATCGGCGCCGTACGTCTTCATCATAATGCGTCGATAGGGTTTTTGATCATAGCTGACGCGCACCATGTAGACCATGCATTCCAGGCCCATCAACTTGCAGGCGCAAGCCAGCGCGCTGCCCCATTGCCCGGCACCCGTTTCCGTAGCGAGGCGTTTCACGCCCTCCTTTTTATTCATATACGCTTGCATGAGCGCAGTGTTCAGCTTGTGGCTGCCAACCGGGCTGACATGTTCCGATTTGTAATAAATCCTGGCCGGCGTATCGAGCGCCTCTTCTAGGGCTCGTGCACGGAAGAGAGGGCTTGGCCGGTAGAGCCGGTAAATATCCCGGACCTCGTCGGGAATTTCAACCATCCGTTCCTGCGTCACCTCCTGCATAATCAACCCCATTGGAAAAATCGGGGCAAGCAATTCAGGACCAATGGGTTGCTTGGTCCCCGGGTGCAGAGGGGGTGGAAGCGGCGTGGGCAAATCCGGCTGGATGTTGTAATAATGCGTAGGAATATCTGATTCCGGCAGAGTGATTTTGGTGTCGGTCATATCTCTCCTCCTAGTTGCGAAATTGCGAGCATAGCACAGGAGAGCGCCGAAGTCAGGCTCGTTCCGTCCTGCTTTTTTGATTCAGGGTGTCGACCCGGCAGCCGAAGTCCCATCAATGGCAAAAACGGAAGACGTCTGCCGCGCATCGAAGGCGATCTGGTACAATGAACCAACTCCGATGAAAAGGAGAGCGGTTGTGACTGAGAAACCCACTCGGAAGCCGAGGCGCGGAGAAGACGATCCCCGCAACTCGTACAGCTATTCCCGAAGTCTTATCGAGGCCAGCCTCGATCCTCTGGTGACCATCAATACCGATGGAAAAATCACGGATGTAAACAAGGCAACGGAATTGGCTACCGGCGTATCCCGCGCGCGCCTGATCGGCAGCAATTTTTCGGATTATTTCACCGACCGCAAGAAGGCCAACGACGGATACCAGCGTGTGTTCGAGGCTGGATTCGTCCGGGATTACCTTCTGACCATCCGCCATGTCTCGGGATCCGAGATCGACGTGTTGTATAACGCGACGGTCTACAAGAACGAGGCGGGCCGGATTCAAGGCGTATTCGCAGCGGCGCGCGACATCACGGAGCTTAAGAGCGCGGAGAGGCGCAGCAATTTTACGAATGCGCTGCTGAAGCTGTTTTCTGAGAAGACGTCCCTCAAGGAATACCTCGATTCGGTTCTGCTGGGCATCCAGGTCTGGACCGGCTGCAAGGCATTGGGAATCCGGGTTGCGGATGCCGATCAGAAAATTCCCTACGGCTCGTTTCGGGGCTTTTCCAAGGCTTTCCTGGAATCGGAGGACAACCTTTCTCTGATCCACGACAACTGCATCTGCCTTCGGGCAATCTCACGGAAATTTGAAGAACAGGACGGCGGCATTCTCACAGCCGGGGGATCCTTTTGTTGCGACAACGGTCCCGCCTTCGTGCGGGGCATGGCCCCGGAGATACAGAAGCAGTACCGCGGTCACTGCATTCGGTTCGGTTTCAAATCGCTAGCCGTCATCCCAGTCACCTACCGCGACCGTATTCTCGGCGCGATCCACCTGGCAGACCCGCGGGAGGCATTCTTCAAGCCCGCCACCGTGGAATTCCTCGAATCCATTTCGCCGCTGATCGGCGAAGCGATTCAGCGCTTTCATTCCGAGGAAGAACTCACCAAATATCGCGACCAGCTGGAAGAACTCGTGCGACAGCGGACCGTGGAGCTCGAAGCCGCGAACGCGCAGCTTCAGAAAGAAATTGCAGAGAGAAAGATTGCCGACGAAGCCCTGCACCAAACTGCAGCGGATTTAGCGCGCTCGAATCGGGACCTGGAACAGTTTGCCTATGTTGCATCCCATGATCTGCAGGAACCGCTTCGCGCCGTTTCCGGCTATATCCAGCTCCTGCAACAGCGCTATGCCGGCCAGCTCGACGAAAAAGCCCTGCAGTATATCGAGGGCGCCGTCGACGGCGCCGCTCGCATGCAGCGGCTCATTACCGACCTTCTGGCATTCTCGCGCGTAGGGACACGGGAGCACATCGAGGAGCCGGTCGACCTTTCGGTTGCGCTCGCGGCTGCGCTGGATAACCTTGATGCGAGCATTCGCGAATCGCATGCAACGATTACAAACGATTTTCTTCCCTGGCTTCCGGTCGATTCCATGCAAATCGCACAGCTTTTTCAGAACTTGATCGGCAACGCCATCAAATTCCGAAGCAAACTGACCCCTGAAATTCATGTAGGAGCCGTGCATCGTCCGGGAGAATGGGTTTTTTCCGTGAGCGATAACGGCATCGGCATCAGCCCTCAATATACCGAGCGCATTTTTATGATATTTCAGCGGCTGCACACGCGCCGTAAATACCCCGGAACGGGTATCGGGCTGGCGATCTGCAAGAAAATCGTGGAACGACACGGCGGCAAAATCTGGGTGGAATCCGCTACGGAAAAAGGTTCTGTATTTTATTTCACCATCCCGGATTAGCGCGAATCCTGAAGCGCCCCGCTATTGCAATCGGGATTCGATTTTTGTTTTTACTGCCGTTTGCGATACCGATTTCGACTGCCTGGATCCCCCAAATTCCATTTCCTTGCGAAAATTCATATGGGTATTTCTACGTAGCCGTAAATGCGTATTTGCGCGAATTGTTTCAAAAGCGGCTGCGTATTCTAATAGTCTCAGTTGATGAGCTCTTCGAGATGGCAGTAAGGGGAAGCGAAAAGATGCAGACGCCATACCGAAGCAAATCAAGATGGTTTTCAGTGTGGTAGTTTTGGAGAGGTTTTAAAGCGGAACCGGTGAAATCCGATTCCGCAGCAATTATAGAGTTTAGCGGCGAAATAAGAAGCCGCAACGAGTTGTGGGGGCAAATACCCCGAGACCGGTACGGATAGGGGGGGCCGGGATCGAGGTCAAGTCCCCACTAGGGTTTTTAACGAAGCGCGAGCAAATACTCATCCCAACCGACGGTTTCCGATCCCCGTGAAGCCGTTCCCGCCGATAAAACCTGCTGCGAACATAAGAGCTCCGGTTTTTCCAAACCGGGGCTCTTTTTCTTTGTGGGCGCTCAAAAGCAGCGGGATTACCTCAGGGCCTTGATAAATTCCAGGACATGTTTGAGGTCATCGCCGGACAGTTGATTCTCAGGCATAGCGGGTGGATATCCTTTGACTATCTCGGCCGCCGGTTCCCGGATGGATTTTTCCAGATCTGCATCATCTACAATCGTTTCTTTTTCTTTTCCGTCAGGCAGGATGATGATCTCTTTTTTTCCGTAAAGCCCCTTGAAACTCGGTCCGACCATCGCGCTGCCGTCCAACGAGTGGCATGAAAGGCATAAGTGCCGGGTCAACAGGGTCACGGCCGGATCTTTCATCACTCCATTCGCGGGTGGCGTCGGCTTTTTATCCCGCGCCAACGGCGTTTCATCACTACCCGCGTACCACCTCTCGAATTCGTCAACGGGGATCACCACGGCTTTCGCCAGCATGAGGGCGTGGCTTACGCCGCAGATCACCGTGCACTCGATGTCAAAGGACCCCAGTTGTGTTGGGACGAACCACGTGTAGTTTTCTTTGCCGGGCACTGCGTCCTGTTTAACCCGGAACGCGGGGATAAAGAATCCATGGATCACATCCAGTGAACGAAGCTCCATTTTCACCGGCCTGTCTGCAGCGAGGTACAGGTCGGATGTCTGTTTGCCGTTGGGATATCTGAAGGACCACGCCCACTGGCGCCCCGTACCCTGGATCACCATCGCCTGACGCGGAACTTCGCGCATATAGCTGAAATTGGTCCAACCGTATACGAACATCACCAGGAACAGCGCCGTCGGAATGACGGTCCAGGCGATTTCAAGCCACGTATTTCCCTCGATATCCTCGCCCCTGGGCCGCCGCTTCCTGTTGTACTTGATTATAAAATAGAACAGGGAGCCCGTGATCAAGACAAGGAAGGCGGCGCTCAGCACAAAAATGAAGAGGAAGACCGAATCCACGCTGCCGGAGATATTTGAAGCCTGGGGAGCGATCGGCATGGCGTCACCTGTTTAAGACATCGAAAAAGAGCAGGCCAATAATAAGAACCAACAATCCCAGAGTCATGAAAACAAGCGCCTTTAAATACGTTTTTTCATATTTCAGATGCATGAAATAGAAGAAAACGAGACCGGCCTTGACTGGGGTAATGATAAGCATCGCCGGCACGGAAAGCGTTTCGTGATAGAGCCTGCTGGCAGCCACCAATACCGCCGTAAGCAGAATCAGAAGCACCCATACCCGAGCCAATACCCGATACGGAATGACGTGTCCATGGGCTTCGGTCTGTTCCATTGCGTTCACACTACGCCGCCAGATAGAAAAGCGGCAGAAGGAATATCCAGATCACATCTACCAGATGCCAGTAGAGGCCCGCATTTTCGAGCCTGTTGAAATCGGTGCCTGTAACCTTTTCCCGGATGACAAACACCAGGATCAGGGACAGCAGCAGGATGCCGGCCAGGACGTGCAGACCGTGCAGCCCGGTCATGCTGTAATAGAGGCCGAAAAAAATCTGGTCTCCCTGCGGCCGCAGCGCCAATTCCGGGGAATTGGGGTAGATGCCATGATGAATCTCGCCGCTCCATTCGACATATTTGTCCATCAGGAACGCGATGCCGAGAACGATGGTTGCGGACAGGCAGAAAATAGAGAGCCGGCGATTGCCTTTGCGCAGCGCCGTGATCGCGATCGCCACGGTCAGGCTGCTGGTGAGAAGGATTACGGTATTCGCGACACCGATCACGACGTTGAGATGCTGGCCGCCATCGTGAAATTCGATCGGATACCGCGACCGATACGCCGAATACAAAATGAAAAGCCCGCCAAAGAGAATAATTTCCGTAAACAGGAACAGCCACATGCCCAGTTTCGAGCCTTCGTAGTCTTTGTGGACAGAAACGGCGGAAGGGTTCTTCATCGGGGAGCCTCCGGGTTGAAAACATAGGGACGCCCCTTGATTTCGGGAATTTCCGAAAAATTCTCCGTCGGCGGCGGTGTCGGAATCTGCCATTCCAGCGTCACGCCTCCCCACGGATTCTGCTCTGCTTTCCTTCCTTTGAATAATGCGACCAGAAGATTGGCAAAGAACAGAATCAGTCCGGACGCCAGAATGAAAGATCCTATCGAAGCGACCGTATGCCCGTAATGATATTGCGGCAGGTGTGTGAAGTACCGCCGGGGCATGCCCATGTACCCTAGGACCAGCATGGAGAAATACAGCATGTTGAATCCGATGAAGATGGGAACCCACGCGAGCGCCGCGATCCTTTCATTGAACATCTTGCCGAACATCTTCGGAAACCAGTATAGGACGGCCGCCAGAAATCCCATCCCTGCGCCGCCGAACATGACGTAATGGAAATGTCCCACGATGAAATAGGTGTCATGCAACTGTACGTTTACGGCGAGGGCACCCTGCATCAGCCCCGTCAACCCCCCGACGCTGAAGAGGAATATGAAAGTGAGCGCGTACAGCATGGGGGGCCTGACCTCGACGGAGCCCTTGTACAGCGTCGCCGTCCAGTTGAAAACTTTAATGGCGCTCGGAACGGCGACAATGAAGGTGAGGAGCGAAAAGACCAGGTTCGCGGTTTCGGACATGCCGCTCGTGAACATATGGTGTCCCCAGACCAGGGAACCGAAAAATGCGATTGCGATAGACGAGTACGCAATCGCCTTGTAGCCGAAGATGGTCTTGTGCGCGAATGTTGGAATGATCTCGGTGATTGCGCCCATCGCCGGCAGAATCATGATGTAGACCGCCGGGTGCGAATAGATCCAGAAGAGATGCTGGTAGAGCAGCGGATCGCCTCCCTTGGCCGGATCGAAAACCCCGATCCCGAACAGTCGTTCCGCGATGATGAGGAGCAGCGTGATCCCGATGATCGGCGTGGCCAGCAGTTGAATCCACGCGGTTCCATAAAGGGACCAGATAAAAAGGGGCATTCGGTGCCAAGTCATGCCGGGCGCGCGCAGCCGATGGATCGTAGTGATGAAATTCAACCCTGTCAGGATGGAAGAAAAACCGAGGACAAAAGCCCCAAGGACACCCAGGCTTACATTCGTGCTGCTTTTCAGACTGAAGGGTGCATAAAAAGTCCATCCTGTGTCCGGCGGCCCGTTCCCTGTAAAAAGGGAAGAAATCACGATGGCAGCGCCGGCAATGAAGAAGTACCAGGACATCAGGTTGAGCCGCGGGAAGGCCACATCTCGCGCTCCGATCATGATGGGCATAAAGAAATTTCCGAAAACAGCCGGTAGGCCGGGCAGCACGAACATGAAAATCATGATGACGCCATGCACGGTGAAGAAGGCGTTATAAACCTGCGGAGCGAACAGGGGTGGGTTCAGCGTGAGCTGCTCGATTCTCATCAGAACGCCGATTGCCACGGCAATAAAGAAAAGAAAAAGCATCGAGGCAAGGTACAGGATACCGATCCTCTTGTGATCCGTGGAAAGGATCCAGCCGAGAATTCCGGGCCGCTTTCCCTCATCCAAAAAACTCGACATGTCAAATCCCTCACTTACACATGCATATTGCCAATGATACTCGCGATCGCTATCGGAATCGCTATCGGAATTCGGTTTGTCCCTTCCCAACTGCCGATCGCGATTGCGATTGGCGATATCGATACCGATAGCGATTCCGACAGTTGCTGATGCCTAAGTCTTCTTTCTGCCCTTCAATGTGAAAATGAGAAAAATTCCTGCAAGTATCAAAATCACTGCTCCGACGAAACGAGTGATGCTGAAAACGTATGTCCGCGCGGCGGGATCGTAGGCGTAGCAAAAAGACAATACCTTTGAAATCGTCGGACGCACTTTGCCGCCGGCTGCTTCCTGAATCGCCATCGCCACATCCGCAGTCAGGAACGTAGTGCCGTATAAATAGCGGCTGATGATCCCCTTCGGAGTGAGCACGATGATTGCCCCGGGATGAACGTACATGTCCCCCTCTCTCCGATAATTGAATCCCGCGGAGTCCGCCACTGCTTTTGAGTTTTCGGCGGCGCCGGTCAAGAAATACCACGCATCCGGCGAAAACTGCCTTTTCAGCATATTCAGGTAATTGGCTTTTTTCTGCTTCGCCTGTTCAGGCGTATCGGCGGGGTCGAAGCTGATCGAGATCAGCCTGAAATCCTTTCCCGGTTCCAACTGGATCTGGTTCACCACCCCCACGATGCTATTCAGCAGAACAGGGCAGATTCCGGGGCAGCGATAGTAATTGAATATCAGAACGGTAGGCTTATCGATCAATTGGCTCAGGGTCAGATCGTTCCCATTTTCATCTTTCAGGACGACATCCATGGCGACCTGCTTGCCGAGTTTTTCGTCAATCCCGACATTTGCAGGCGCCTTCATCTGGGAGCTGCCGATCGAGGAAAAAGACACGAATAAAAGGATTGTCAAGATGCTCTTTGCCATTTTGTCTCCTCTATTACTGTGAATGAGCCTGCTTCAAAAGCTCGGCATAGAGCTCCTGCCATTCAGCAGCGTTAAGAGTTGCCGAACCTACGGAAAAACCGTTTGCCGGCGCATCGGCCAAAATGCTCGATGCAAGGTCCTTTGCGCTTTTCTTCCAAGACTGCGACCGGGCAAGAAAGAGTGCCGCCCGATCGGGATCCGCCAGAACCCGAAGAAGAATCCCGGCTCCCGCACTTTCGTTGCTTCGATGGACTGCCAGCGGTGGAGGGGCCGTGTATTCCGTTCTAAGCCTGTCCATGGCAGTACTCACCGGGATTCTGTTCGGAATGGTCTCTCCCGCGGAAGCAAGCTGCGCGGTCAACGCTTCCATGGATTGCGGGCTCGCATTTTTCCGAGGGAATGAGGCCAGCGATTGCACATAGTGCACGAGCGCCATCCGGTCCTTCTTGGCCAGGTAATCGAAGGAACTCATAGCCGTCCCGCGGATGCCCTCGCTGATTGTTTTGTAGATGCCCGGTATTTCCGGTCCGTTCTTCCATCCTTCCGATCCCGAGAGATTGCGCGGCTTCGGATTCATCGTTGCGGCCGCCGGCCCATCCCCGTGCCCAAGCGCCCCGTGGCATTGCGTGCAATTTTTTTCAAAAAGGTTTTTTCCGAGTGCAACAAGTTCTGCCGACGGCTCGATGAGGGTTCGGGGATCGACCGGAGGGATCACGCTGCCTTTCTGAGCAGGATATTCCTCGGGGTTGAGCCATCCGGAATCCCCTGCCACCGGAGTTACCGTTGCAGGAGTCGCCGGTCTATTGGCATTTCGGAGTCCCGGCACAACAATACTGGCGAACAGGCCGGCGATGATCAGACAGCCCAGGACCACGACGAGCATCGCAATCAACCGTTTGAGTTCCTCCGCATTTACATATTTTTCGATCATAGGCGGAACTCCAACCCTTCGCGCAGAAATGGATCGCCTACCGGCATGTCCTCGCCGCGCGTCATGGAACGGCGGATCCACAAAAGACCGCCCGCCAGGAAAAACAGGGCAAATGAAATTTCGGGCCATCCGAAGAGCGGTCTATGGCCAAGAACAGGGAAAATCATCCAGTACAGGTCGAGCCAATGTGAAAAAAGCATCAACCCCGCGACCCAGAGCAGGAACCTGCGATTACTCTTCGCTTCGCGTGAAATCAAAATGAAGAACGGGACCAGGAAATGCAATATTGCCAGCGCCAGCAGCAGGGGCCCCCAGATTCCCTGCAGACGGTCCCGGTACCAGAATACCTCTTCCGGCATGTTGGCGTACCACATCAGCAGGTACTGCGCAAATCCGATGTAGGACCAGAATACGATGAATGCGAACATGAATCCGCCCAGGTTGTAAATGTGGTCCGGTCCGACGGCGGGGATGCGCCCCTGGTTTTTCAGATACAGCACTGCGAGTGTTGTTGCAGCGAGTCCGGCAAGAAAGCTGCCTGTGAAGATGTACACTCCGAAGATGTCGCTATACCACCTGGGTTCCATGCTCGAGATCCAGTCGAAGGCCACCAGCGTGATCGTGATGCCGAATATTGCCATGAACAGGGGGCCGAAGCGGCGGGCCCGGAGATTGAATGCGGGATCATGGTCTTTGTCCTGGCGAATGGATCCGCTCACAAAAAGCCGGTAAGAAATCAGCCATAGAACCAGGCAGGCCACGACGCGCAGAGAAAAGAACGGTGTGTTCAGCCAGATCGCCTTGCCCCCGATAGACGCGTTCTTCAAGCTCTCGGGATTTGTCCACGGATACAGGACCGGCAATGAGAACAGGGCAATCAGAGCCACAGGGACCAGGGGAATTACGAGACTGGACAGCCGTTCGGGAACGCGTCGCAGCGGAATGCTCCACCGGGCGCCAACCGTGTGTTCGAGCGCTACGACAAAGAGGCATCCCAACCCTATGGTCAGCAAAAAAATAAACCAGAGGATCCAATTCGCCCAAAACCTCTCCCTGCCCGCAAAGAAAGAGGCTGCAACAACTCCCGCAAGCCCCAGCAGGCCCGCAATCGCCAGCATTTTGTCAGTTCGTTGAAACACGCAACCACCTTTGGGTCAATTGACGGTTGACGATTGACGATTGACGATTGGAAACATACATTGGGGTTGGGGGTCAGTTCCCGTAAAAGAAGCCTGTGTAAAATCGTCAATCGTCAACCGTAAATCGTCAATCATTTAATGTCGTCGTCCTTTGCGTTTGATGCCCGCTGCAATGCACGAACGTAATGCACCACGGCCCAGCGTTCGTCCTCCGGAAGGTCTGCGGCGTAGGCGGGCATGGCGTTTTTGCCATCGATAATGACATGATGAATCTTGCCATCCGGCAGGTCGATGATCGTTCGGGATACGAGATTCGCGGGTTTCGCGCCGTACGCGGCAGTGAGCGTCGGCACGCCGTCGCCCCGGATGCCGTGGCAGACGGAACAGTAAGTCCGATAGTCCTGCTGCCCCTGCCGCAGCGCCTGTCCCGTCCTCGGCATTGGATTCACCAGCGTTCCGGCTTCATCCTCGCTTCCAATGCCGTACAGCGTCGTACCGCGGGCCACCGTGCCTGGTACCGGCATGCGCATGCCGAATCCGTCCTTGAAAAAGCCGCTGGGACGCTGCGGATCGAGTCGCGGCTGATCCAGCATGTGTACCATGGGTATGGAAACGGGGAAGAGTTTTATCGCCCAGTAAGTAGCGTATCCGGAAACCGCACTGCTTATTACGATGGCGAGAAGGACACTCAACAGAAAATCTGGAGAAGCGATCCGGATAGGTTCCGGCGCCTCGATTACTTCCACCGACACCGCTCCGGCTTCTTTCAAAACTGATGCGATTGCATCCACATCAAGAGTCTCCCCTTTGGGCTCGACTGCCAGCGCGAATTTGTCTCTCGTGATCTGACCCATAGCTTTGGATCGAAGCATCGGGTGCCGGAAAAACGGCAGTCGGTTCAGCGCCATGAGCATTCCCAGACCAGCCGTGAAGCACGCAAACAAAACCATAATCTCGAACATAATCGGGATAAACGCTTCCCAAGAGAAGTAGGGCTTGCCTGCCGTCATCAGTGGGTAATCGATGCCGCTGGTCCATAGCTCAAAACCAAGTCCGGAAATAACTCCGATGATTCCCATGACGAGAACCATCCCGGTCAAAGGCGATTTTCTGAGGCCGAGCGCTTCGTCAATACCGTGGATAGGGAAGGGAGAATAGGCCTCCAACCGAGCCGTCACATTTGTTTTCACTTTCGGTATTGCCTGCATGAGCAGGGGGGCGCTGTCAAACAGACCAAGCACCGAGAAGACTCTCCTAGGGTTCATGAGTTCCTCCCTGGTGGTGTGGTTGCGCTCCGGGCAGGATCATCTTCATTTCCGTTGTGGCGATGACGGGCAGCACTCGGGCGAAGAGAAGCACGAGAGTGAAAAACAGGCCGAAGGATCCCAGAAGAATTCCGCAATCGACAATGGTGGGCTTATAGATGTGCCATGAGGAGGGAAGGAAATCCTGGTGCAGCGAGCTCACGATGATCACAAAACGTTCGAACCACATTCCCACGGTGACCGCCACGGCAACGAAGATCATCCCGGCATAATGCCGGCGGAACCAGCGCAGCCACAACAGTTGGGGAACGAGCACATTGCATGTGATGGTCAGCCACCCCGCCCACCAGTAAGTTCCGACGATGTACTGCATAAAGGTGTAGTGGATATACGGATTCATGCTGTACCAGGCCGTGAATCCTTCCATCAGGTAGGCATACGCCATCAGGCAGGAGCAGGTGAGGATGATCTTGTTCATCACTTCGAGGTGATATTCCGTGATGAGATGCTCCAGATGCATGGTGCTGCGCACGACGACCAAAGCCATCACAACCATGGCAAATCCGGCGAAGATTGCGCCGGTGACGAAATAGGGGGGAAAGATTGTCATGTGCCAGCCGGGAACCAGCGACACCGCGAAATCGAATGAAACAACGCTGTGGACCGAAAGAACGAGGCCCGTCGCCAGTCCGGCGATCACCAGATAGGCCTTTTCATAATGCTGCCAGTGCGACGCGGCGCCGCGCCAGCCGAAGCACAGGATCGAGTAAACAAACTTTCGAATTTTGTTCGCCGTTCGATCCCGCAGAGAAGCCAGATCTGGAACGAGCCCGATGTACCAGAAAAGCAGGGAAACGAGAAAGTACGTATTCACTGCAAATACGTCCCAGAGCAACGGAGAGCGGAAATTCGGCCAAACGCCTCGCTGGTTGGGATAAGGGAATAGCCAGAATGCGAGCCAAGGGCGTCCTACGTGGATGAGAGGAAAAAGCGTGGCGCAAATTACGGCAAAGATCGTTATCGCCTCCGAGAATCGCGAGATTGCATTGCGCCAACGTGCGCGGAAAAGCAGCAGGATCGCCGAAATCAGCGTCCCCGCATGCCCAATCCCGACCCAGAATACAAAGTTAATGATACCGAAGGCCCATGCGACGGGGATATTGTTTCCCCAAACACCGATTCCTGTTGCAATCGTGTACCCGATAAAGCCCATGCCCAATAGCGCAGCTGTCGAGGTGATGGCAAACGCCACGAACCATGCCGGCGATGGCTTGACGTAAACCGGAGCGAGCACTTGATCGTCCAGCGACCCGAAGCTTACCTTCCCGTGAAGCACGGGAGGCGCTTGCAGTTGTTGTATCGCAAGATCTCTGGATAAAAGCGGGACGCTCGATTTCATGATTTACCCTTTTCTTTCGGCGGATTGGAGATGTCGGCCAGGTATGTCACAGACGGCTTTATCCCAAGCTCCTCGAGCATTCGGTATCGCCTGTTTGTTTTTGAGAGTATAGCAACGCGGCTGGCCGCGTTTTTGAGATCGCCGAAAACGATTGCGCCTGCGGGGCACGCGGCGGCGCAGGCCGGCTGAATTTCTCCGTCCGCGATGGGGCGACCTTCAATTTTGGCTTTCTGCTTCGCATTCTGGATCCGCTGAATGCAAAAAGTGCATTTTTCCATCACGCCGCGCGGCCGAACAGTTACCTCGGGGTTGAAGACCAGAATTTCAGGCTCTTTTTTCATCGAAGTGTAATCGAAGAAATTAAAGCGACGGACTTTGAATGGACAGTTGTTTGAACAGTATCGCGTTCCGACGCAGCGGTTATAGGCCATCTGATTCAATCCGTCCGGGCTGTGTGTCGTGGCGTTGACGGGGCAAACGATTTCGCAGGGGGCATTGTCGCAATGCTGGCATAGCACGGGCTGATGCAGAACCGAAGGATTCCTCAGGTCTCCCCCATAGTACCGGTCAATCCGAATCCAATGCATCTGCCTGCCGCGCAGCACGCGTTCAGGGCCCACCACGGGGATGTTGTTTTCCGACTGGCACGCGATGACGCAAGCGCTGCAGCCCACGCAGGCGGACAAATCGACCACCATGCCCCATTTGTGCTCCGGAAATTCCCGGTCGGGGATGAGGGACGCCGCCTGGGGATTTTCGGATATTGTTTCTTTTAGCCTGTCGGCGTATTCCAGGAGAGTCCACGAGCGCGCAAGATCGCGGCCTTCTATCAGAGCGTGATCCTGAGTCTTCGGAATTTGACGGTGCCTTGCGGCTCCAAGGCTTTTTATTTTGACGCTTCGGATCCAATATGGCGCGCCTGAAGCGATATCGATCAGAGAATAGGCATTGGCGCCGACGCCTACCGCGACGTTGCCCGTTCGCCGCCCGTATCCCAGTGCGAGCCCCGCGGTCCCCGGGGACTGGCCGGGCTGAATGAGCACCGGCACATCCACGGTCCCGCGTCCGGCGGAGACCGTTGCCATGTCGCCGTCCTTCAAGCCGAACTTCTCCGCGTCCTGGATGGAAAGCAGAATCGGATTGACCCACACAGACTTTGTTACGGGATCCGGCAATTCATTCAGCCAGCCATTGTTCGCATAGCGGCCGTCATAAACTCCGGCGCCCGGAGAAAGGATCAAATCAATATCCACCGGCGCGTTCGGTTGTCGGATCTTCGCGGCTGCGGAAATTGCGCTTTTGATCGGTCCAACATTCAGTGTCAGCGGAGGCTGCTTCGCAGGGTCTCGCCTTGCGCCGCCGTCGTGCAGCACGGCATTCCAGAAGGCGCCGAAGGGCGCGGGGCTTCCCGGAGGATAGACTTCCGATTGCCATCGCGCTTTCATGTATTCAAGATAACTGCGCGGATGCTCGCTCTTCATGCTTTGCAGGCAGGAAAGAATGAAATCCTCGGCTTGTCTCGTATCGTGGATTGGCGCGACGGTGGGTTGGCGCAGGCTGATGTAACCGGGAGAAGGCTCAAAGTCGCCCCAGGATTCAAGCCAATGGTGTTCGGGGAGTCTCCAGGCGCAATCGAGGGCAGTTTCATCTTCATAAAGGCCGAGGCGATAGGTTTCCGGGATATGGCCGACGGCGTTTTTCCAGAGCGATGCATCAGGAAATGCGTAGCCGGGATTCGCATCCCAGAAGATGCCTGCGGCAAACTTCCCTCCGGCTGCGTCTCTGAGGATGGCCGCAAGCTCTGCAAAGGAGAGGAGCTCGGGATATTCCGCGGCGGCCACGGAATCAAGCGTATTCCCCTCCGCTTCCAGCATGAGATTGAGCAGGCGGCAGGCGATGTGCGCTTCGGCCGGAAGTGCGGAGCCGGCAAGAACCACGGCCGCTTTCCGGGCATGTGCCAGATCGTTGGCCAGCATTTTTAACAGCGATGGATCGAGGCTCAGGTTCCGGGCCAATGCTTCCGCATCGAAAGCTCTCAGGTCATCGGCACTGATTCCTGCGGGCAGAGCCAGCGCATGCGATTCGTGCAGACATCGGGCAATGGAGAATGCCACAGCAGCCATCTCAGAGGGCCGGACCTGCAAACGCCGATCCGCATTGGATCCTGTGAGAGACATGCCGCCTTCGAGCGCCCAGAGCCGATTCATAGATTCCGATGGTTTTGAAATTGAGCGTCGTGCGGAAAAATCTTTCACGAAAACCGGAGCATTGGATTCTGAGCCCAGGAAATCCGATTGAAGAGAGAGAATTACGTCTGCACGGTCCAATCGCACGCCGGAGAACACGCGTTTGCCGTAGAGCGCTTTCACGGCATCGATTTCCGGCAGAGGCGCATACGGTTCCCACGCCGCATGCAGCAGCGATGGCAATGCGGCCTTCAGGCTCTCGAGGAGGGCTTTCTGCGTAGGAGAAACCACGGCGCCCGTCAGAAGCAGGACGGGTTTGTTTGCCAGGCGCGCGTCCGACAATGTGCGGGTCAGAGATTTCTCCGCCTCGTCCCATTTGGCCGGCGAAGCCTTGTGAACAGGAGAGCGCATTCGATCGGGATCGTAAAGCCCCAACAGATCCCCCATCGCTCGCAAGCTTGTGCTTCCACGGGAGACGGCGTGCTCTGTGTTCCCTTCAATGTGGATAGGCCGCCCTTCCCGCGTTTTCACGAGGACGCCATGCGTTGCGAATCCTTCCTGGAAAGTGCTGGCGTAATAAGCCGCGACCCCCGGAATCATTTCGCCGGGCCGCCGCGTATAGGGGACGATCAATCCCCGGTCGATTTTGGAGCAGGACGCGCCTGCCGCGAGGGCAGCGGAAGCAGAGAGAAGGCTCAGAAACCTTCGACGCGAAATCGCGTCCATCCCGCCGAACGGATCGCGTTCTGTATGGCTTCCCTGGCGCGATTGGTTCAAAATGCCCTTGTTGCTCACAATACCTCTTTTATGCAATGAAAGCCCCGACGGTACCGCAACTTATCGATGACACGTGTTGCAATGCTCCGGCCCTTTGACGATTTTTGACTCGGGAGGGAGCGCATCCTTTGGACTCCGATGGCACCCCAGACAGTTGCTCATCCGCATGGACATGGATTGGTACAGGACATCCATTGTCTGCACTTCACCGTGACAGGTCTGGCAGAGGATGCCGGCGCCGACATGCGGCCTGTGATCGAAATACACATGGTCCGGCAATGAATGGATCCTTACCCATGGCATCGGCGCTCCGGAGGCAACCACGGCGGCAACGCGCTGGATATCGGGGCTCTGCGTTTTGGTTACTTTGTGGCAGTTCATACATTTTTCAACGGGCGGAATGCCTGCCTGGCGCGATTTCGTTGCGCCGCTGTGACAATAGAGGCAAGGGATCTTCAGGATTCCGGCGTGGATCTTATGCGAATACGGTATCGGTTGCCGAGGTTCGAAGCCTCGTGCCAGGCGGTCCGGTTGCGTAAACCAGCCGACACACAAGGCCGTTGCCAGCACGGCTATAACACCGACAGGCAAAATGACTTTTGAAAAGTTCAGTAAGTCCCGCCCAGATCCGCGCCAAGAGTCCATCCGGAGCATGTCCCTAAATGAAGGCTATCGTTTTCTTTAGCCGCACCCCGATCGCTTGCTTCTGAAACTATTCTTTCACTATAGACGAAACCAAGTCAAGCCGCTACCCGCGACCCAAGCTCCCCAAAGTCTTTCCCGGCAGAAAAATGAAATAATGGAAATAATGGACACCCACCCTGCGGCCTAGCCCGTCTGCGCTGCCTCGCCGCGAATTTTCATGAATGGGGCAGGCTTCGATTGCGCAGTTGTTCCAAATATATTTGTCTCATCCGATTCAGTTCCTGATCGTAGCGGCCATCGCGGAAGTCGGGGTACGTCCATTCAAACGGACTGTACTTGCCGCCGCGATAGCGAGCAACCATGTCCGCCCATACGCCGTTTGTCAGATAGATTTTCTGGCCGGCGCCTTTAAAGCTGGCAAGAACGATCTTGTTGTGGTCCAGATAACCGACGTCCAGGTTTATTGTGCGCCCATTCTCTCGGGACAACCGCTCCTCAATAGCATTGGAAATATGTTTCGCGGAACTCAGACAGTCGGGGGCGGCAAGCCGGCGAAAGGACACCAGGCGGCGCTTCAAGCCTTGCCCCATTTCGGATTCATAGTAGTCCGTCATATCGAAGGGATAGTCCGCACCCTCGAAATCCGTTTCGCCCCAGTGTCCACGGAGCATCTCCAGTGCCTTCTGCAGGGGATCGGGCTCAGCCCAGAGCGCTGCCACGAAGAGCTTTACCGGATCAACGTCTTGTGGTTTTGCCAATTCTTTCGCCTCTCTGTTTCAAAAGAGCGACCGCACGCTCCACCAGGAATGGATGGATTCGAAATTCGGCGGCGATGCCAGTAATCAGCGCGTCGGCCCGGATCTCGCGTTGTTCGACGGAATCCCTGTCGCTGATCTGAAGCCTGGTCCCATTCAAGTAAATCTGTTTGGAATCGGAAGTGCGAGTCAGCAGGGGATATTTCATCATGTCCCAGCCGAAAGAAGCATCCCAGGCTTTAAAGAACTCGCTTTCATCCACGGGAGAAGCCTTGTAAGTCAGCCTGTATGTCTTCACTCCCTTCCGCATTGAGGACAATGAAACCCGATCCCGGTTTTTTTCGGGTTTGAGGATAAGGCGATTGAAAGCAGTATGGATTTCCTGTTCGCCTTCGGCCTCCAGCTGAATCGGGTTCACGATCAGAAATCCGGGATCCAGCAGATGCCAAACTCCATCGATCCGGATCAGCAATGCGCAATGCGTATTGGATCCATAACTCCTGTCGGCGAGGATGTATTCTGCTTCCCATCCGAGTTCGTGCACCAGCTGCGCCAGCGCGGCCGTCAAAGAAAAACAGGTTCCGCCGGCGCCCCAGTCAATGTGGTCGCGGATCACCTCGTCCGGATAACGCCGCGCCTTCTCGTCGCTTCCGGTTTCTGCCCGCTTGATAATCTTTGTAAGGTTCTCGTAGGGGATTCCTGCAAACGCCGTTACCACGCGGTCCAGAAGTTGCCGCCTGGATTCGTCGGGCGAAATCCCGAAATACTGCATGAAATCCGACAAAGCCTTCATGGCTATATTATACTTTGAGTCTGGAGAGTCCGTTCGAGTATCACGAGGTATAAAAACGTTGTGTCTGTCCATGGGAATGGATCATCGCGCAGCACAGAGGAGATGAAATGGAGAAGAAGGCATCGACAATTATCTGGACGTGGACAGATGAAGCTCCCGCCTTGGCCACACTGTCCCTCCTGCCGATCGTGCGGGCATTCACAAAAGGGATCGGTGTCGACGTGCAAATGTGGGACATCTCGCTCGCGGGACGAATCCTTGCCAATTTCCCGGAGTTCCTCGAGGAGGAGCAGCGTATCCCGGATTACCTGACACGCCTTGGCGAACTCACGCTGATCCCCGAAGCGAATATCATCAAACTGCCGAATATTTCAGCATCGATCCCGCAGCTCATGGATGCCATTAAGGAGTTGCAGGGCAAGGGATACAATGTCCCCGATTATCCGGAAGCCCCCCAAAACGATGCCGAGAGGACTATCCAGCAAAAATACTCGATCGTTCTGGGCAGCGCGGTCAATCCCGTCATCCGCCAGGGCAATGCAGACCGCCGCTCGCCGGCATCGGTCAAGGAATTTGCCAGGAAGCATCCGATCAAGATGGGTGCGTGGAGCCCGGACTCAAAATCGCATGTCGCGCACATGACAGGCGGGGATTTCTTCGGCAGCGAAAAATCCCTAACCCTGCCGGCACCGGCTGCGGTGCGCTATGAGTTTGTCGCCGATGGCGGGAATGTGTCGGTGCTGAAACGAAACGTATCGCTGCCGGAGAGCTCGATTCTGGATGCCTCCGTGATGAATGTCCGGGCGCTGCGTTCGTTCTACGAACTGCAGATCGAGGATGCGAAGCGGCAGGGAGTGCTTCTTTCGCTGCACCTCAAGGCGACGATGATGAAAATATCGGATCCCGTCTTATTCGGCCACGCCGTCAGCGTCTACTTTGGTCCGGTGTTCGCAAAACATGCCGATACCTTCAAGCAGATCGGTGTGAACCCTGACAACGGCCTTGGCGACTTATACGCAAAGATCCAGAACCTGCCGACCGCGAAGAGAATGGAAATCGAGGACGATATCAAGGCCGTGTATAACGATCGACCGCCTCTCGCAATGGTGGACTCGGATCGCGGCATCACAGGCCTGCATTCCCCCAACCTCATTATCATTGATGCTTCGATGCCGGTGATGATCCGCGACTCGGGAAAGATGTGGGGCCCCGATGGGAAACTGCATGACACAAAGGCCATGCTCCCGGACCGCTGCTACTCGACGATGTACAAAACGATCGTCGACGATTGCAAGCGGCACGGAGCTTTCGACCAGGCAACCATGGGCAGCGTGCCGAATGTCGGCCTGATGGCGCAGGAAGCCGAAGAATACGGCTCTCATGACAAAACTTTCATCGCGGAGGGCCCGGGAATCATCCGCGTGGTGGAAGAGACGACCGGCAGAACGCTGCTCGAGCAAAAGGTGGAAAAAGGGGATGTCTTCAGGTCTTGCCGCACGACGGACGCGGCAATCCGCGACTGGGTGAAGCTCGCGGTGAGCCGGGCCAGGATATCGGGCGCGCCTGCCGTGTTTTGGCTGGACAAAGCCCGCGCACACGACAGAGAGGTCATTCAAAAAGTCGAGCAGTGCCTTCAGGAACAGGACATCCGAGGGCTGGACATCCGCATTATGAATCCGGTGGCAGCGATGGAATTCTCTCTCGAGCGGATCCGGAAAGGCCTGGACACGATCTCGGTGGGAGGCAATGTCATCCGAGACTACCTGACAGACCTCTTTCCCATTCTGGAAATCGGAACGTCCGGCAAAGTGTATTCGATCGTGCCGCTGCTGGCAGGAGGCGGACTTTTTGAAACTGGCGCAGGTGGTTCGGCACCGAAGCATGTGCAGCAGTTCCAGAAGGAAGGATACCTGCGATGGGATTCGCTCGGCGAATTCCTGGGACTGGAGGCGTCTCTGGAACATTTCGGCAACGCATTCCATAACGAACAGGCATCCTTGCTGGCCGAAACGCTCGACCAGGCAATCGGCAAATTTCTCGACAACAATAAATCGCCCGCCCGTAAGGTCGGCGAAATCGACAATCGAGGCAGCCACTATTATCTGGCGACGTACTGGGCTCAGGCGCTCGCGGCGCAGTCAAAGAACCGGGATCTGCAAGCGCGTTTCGCCGGACCGGCGAAGCAGCTGACCGAGAACGAGGCAAAGATCAACGCCGAACTGCTGGGTGCACAACGCAGGCCTGTCGACATGGGAGGCTATTACCAGCCGGACATTAGCAAAGCCTCAAATGCGATGCGCCCGAGCCCAACGCTGAATTCAATCATCGACGCCCTTGCCACTCTCCTCTAAGGCCCCCATGCCGCCTTGAGAGCCAGCTTGCTGCCGCTTTTAAGAACGGCCTGTGAGGACGACTCTCCTGAGTCGTCCGGCTGCTGATTTCGTTGCATCCAACTACGCCCGGGATTTGGACTAGTGCTTCTGCGGATGGTATGATTCGCGGTCTAGAAAGTGGAATCGCACAAGTGGCATATAATGCACGCGGGAGCAGCTTGATGAGCGAGGAGAGAATTATCATTATCGGCGCGGGGATGGCCGGGGCAACCACAGCCTATTTTCTGACGCGCAAAGGGCGGCACAATATTCTGCTGCTGGAGAAAGAAAAAATTGCCGGCACCCAATCGACCGGCCGCAATGCCGCAATCCTGCGCACGATCATCCCCGACCCGCTGGCAAACCGGCTTGCCCACCAATCGGCGGAGTTCTATTTTAATCCTCCGGAAGGATTTACTTCACTGCCGCTGGTCGACTGTGTGGGCATTTTCATGGCCGCCTGCGCGGAACACGTCGGCACCCTGGACGCATGGTGCAGGAAAAATGCCGGCGCCAATATCATTCGAAGCGACGCGACGCCCGTGTATGCGCAGATTCCGATCCTTGCGTCCGGTCTTTCCTCCGCTGCCTATAAGCCGGATGACGGAATTCTGGATGTACACGCGATTCTGCAGAGTTTTCTCCGCGGTGCCAGCCAGTCCGGCGCCCAACTGTGCTTTGGAACGCAATTCAAGAATCTGCGGGTCCGCGATGGCCGTGTCGAGGGAGTGGAGACCAGCAGCGGTTTCATGGAGGCATCCAAGGTCGTGGTAGCAAATGGAGCCTGGGCTTCGGTGCCGGATTCTTTCTGCGGGTACTCCTTGCCCTTTGCCCCGTATCGCCGGCACCTGCTGGTCACAGAGCCGATTCCGCAGGTCAATCCTCGATGGCCGATCCTCTGGGTGGTCGGGGAGGATTACTACTTCCGGCCGGAGAGCGGCGGCCTGTTGATGAGCGCGTGCGATGCCGTGAAGGTGACGCCGGAGCAGGGGGAGATCACCGATCACTCAGAACTGGAGCGCATCGCGGCCAAGGCCGCACGCTGGCTTCCCACATTGACGAATGCCGGCATCGCCCGGGCATGGGCCGGAATGCGAACGTTTGCGCCCGACGAACATTTCGTAATCGGGAAGGATCCGCGGCTTCAGGGACTTTACTGGGTTGCCGGGCTGGGCGGACACGGAATCACGTGCGCACCCGTGGTAGGCACTCTGGCCGCAGACTGGATTGTGGACGGGAAGAGCGATCACCCGGACGCGGCAGCGCTGGCGCCGGACCGGCTTGTCAAATAACAAAATTCGAATCGCGAATCGGACTGAACGGAGTTCATTATAAAAAGGAGATAATATGGCCACAACCGAACAGAATCTTCACGAAGCGTTTGCAGGAGAAAGTCAGGCTTATAGGAAATACGCGGCTTTTGCAAAAAAAGCGGAACAGGAAGGATTTGCGAATGTAGCGCGCCTGTTTCGCACGGCAGCCGAGGCGGAAGCTATTCATGCTTTAGGCCATCTGAGCGCGATGGATGGAGTGAAATCCACGGCGGACAATCTGCGCGCCGCCGTCGCCGGGGAAACTTTCGAATATACCGAGATGTATCCCCCGATGGTAGATACGGCTCAGGCCGACAACCACAAGGCTAAAAGAATGTTCGCTTTTGCCCTCAAGGCGGAGGCGGTCCACGCTGAGCTCTACAAGATGGCCCTTGAAGCCGTGTCTCAGGGCAAAGACCTCGCCGAAACCAAGTTTTACCTTTGCCCTGTTTGTGGACACATCGAATTGGGAAACCCGCCGGCGACGTGCCCGATCTGCAACGTTAAGGGATCGATGTACGTTCAGGTGTAACCAAATGACGAATGACGAATTACGAGTGACGAATTGAACCAAAAGGGAAATGAGTGCTTGCGCTCTTTCCTTGAATTCGTAATTCGTCATTCGTCATTCGTCATTCGAAACTCGTATGGTTTTCGAAAAAGGTAAAGTCCTTATCATCGGTGACGAGGAATTCTTCGGGTCTCTGCAGGCCCTGGAATCCGGCGGCTTTCGCATAGGAACCGCTGCCACCGGCGAGAAGGCACTGGAAAGAGTGCAGAAGGAATCGTTCGATGCGGCCTTGATCCGTTCGGCGATCCCTGAAACCGCGGCGATGGAAACGCTGGCAAGATTGAAGCAAGCGTCGCCGAATACAGCGATTATCGTCCTCACCAGAAACCCCACAATCAGTTCTGCAATTCAATTCATCAAACTCGGAGCCTACGATTACCTGCCGGAACCGTTCGCACCGCATGCCCTGCTGGCTCTGGTGGCGCAGGCCTCCAATGCCGCTCGAAGAGCCCTCGAAAATGCCTGCATCGGCCAGGAACTGGAAAGGAAAATGCTGTCTGAGGTGCTCATCGGCCGTTCCGAGTCGATGAGCCGCGTTGTCCGCCTCGTCCAGAAAGCCGCCCCCGTGGATTCCACCGTACTCGTGACCGGGGAGACGGGCGTAGGCAAAGAGGTTGTAGCCAGGGCAATCCACCGGCTGAGCCATCGTTCCGAAAAACCATTCGTGACGGTCGATTGCGGCACGCTTGTCGAGACCTTGTTTGAAAGCGAACTGTTCGGACATGTCAAGGGCGCCTTTTCCGGCGCCGTCGAAAATACCGTGGGGAAAATCGAGCTTGCCGACGAAGGAACCCTGTTCCTTGACGAAATAGCCAACATCACCATCCACATGCAGGCGAGATTGCTGCGCGCTGTTCAGGAAAGAGAGATCTCGAGAGTCGGAAGTTCCACCAGGAAGAAAGTCAATGTACGCATTATCTCGGCCACGAACCGCGATCTTCAACAGGCTGTGCGCGAAGGCAAATTCCGCGAGGACCTTTTCTACAGGCTGAACGTCATCCATATTCCTGTGCCGCCGCTGCGCGAACGGCTCGAGGATATACCCGCGCTGACCGAGTATTTCCTCAAGAAATTGGCGGCTGAAAAAGGAAGGCCGGCGACGGCTCTATCCGATGACGCGCTGCGTTTTCTAAAAAAATGCGAATGGCCCGGCAATGTGCGTGAACTGATCAACGCCCTGGAGTATGCGGTCGTAACCTGCGAAGGAAATATGATCAACCCGAGGGATCTGCCGCATGGGTTGTCGGATGCTTCCGAGATAGAAACGCAGATTGGCGGCAGCCTCGCCAGAATCGAGCAGAATGAGATTCTGAATGCCCTGAACCGATTTCAGGGAAATAGAACCAAAGCCGCGGAGTATCTCGGGATCAACCGCAAGACTCTTCGTGAGAAAATTCAGAAATACAACCTGGTCTTCCCGAGAAAGCAGTAGGCAGTGGGCAGTCGGCAGTTTTTAAACTGCAGGAGTACTGTTCTTCACTGTCGACTGCCTTTCTCATTCGGTGGTATCGCCATTTCGCAGCTGACTCGGACTCTTCCCGGTTGACTGTTGCACGAAACGCGAGAAGGACGACGCAGAAGAATAGCCGAGCATTATCCCGATTTCCTTAACCGACAAGTGAGGCTGGTCGAGCATCTTCCTGGCAGCCAGCAACATGTGGTTCCGCCTGTATTCGCGGAAAGTCACTTTCCTGCGGGAAAGCATCGCGTTCTCGAGAGTGTGCCGGTCTACACCGAGGGCGCTCGCAATTTCGGAGAGCCGCATGCGCGGAGTTTCATTTACCAGCGCATCCACCTGGCTCAGGAGTCCGTCACGGTTATAGGTCACGTCAGTTAAACTCTAGATTATGTGTGTTTTGCGATGATGAAGCATTTGTCTGCCACGTTTGCCGGGAAACCCTCCAACCTTCGGGGAAAATAATGTATCTTCCAAGTCGCATATTCCCTGACCATTACCACGATTTTTCTATCGATACTCTACCGTGTCAAGCAAAAAGACCCCCATTGAGAATGCCTGACGTCGCCTTCTTTGCAGTGCCATATGCTCGAATTTCCTGTGCGGACTGTAGTTTGAGATATATAGAGCGCAACTTTGAAATCCTCGGCGCATCTTTAGCTTTGTTGACAAATAGCGCAAGACGGCCATAGAATTGAGCTTCATTCATTAGGCAATTGTCAGGAGGCAGTATGCACATTCAGGCCCGCAAGTTTTTTTTACCTTTGGTTTTAACGGTAGGATGGTTGTTAGTCATGGCCGTAGCCGGATCGGCTCAAACGCGATCCGTCAAGGGCAAGGTAATCGATGATAAAGGCCAGCCTGTCGAAAGCGCGCAAATCACCATTATGGGTACGGATATAACCCGGAGTTTCACCTGCAAGACCAATAAGAAGGGCGAGTATTTATATCTTCTCGGTCAGCAGGTTGGGACTTACCGCATCGTTGTTCGCAAAGAAGGATTCAAGCCGGATGTTAAGGAAAACGTAAGGCCTGAATTGGGAGAGGCTGCGGTCGTCGATTTTACGATCAGTCCGGGAGCGGACTACAAGCTACCCTTCGAAATGGACCAGAAGGATCTGGCCGATTACAAGAAAAAGTACGAGGAACAGCAGAAGAAAAAGCAGTTCTCCGGCGAAGTCCAGGCCGCATTCAAGCAGGGAGTTCAGCTGACCAACGAAGGCAAGTACGATGAGGCGCTGGCGGAATTCAATAAGGCCCTCGAAAAGGAACCCGAACAGCCCGCGATTCATGCGGCCATCGGGAATGCATACGCGAAAGCCGGAAAGAACGATCAGGCATTAGCCTCGTATCAGAAAGCGATCAGCCTGAGTCCGAACGATCCCGATCTGTATACGACTGCCGGTATCACCATGAACGCAATGGGGAAAACGGCCGAAGCCCAGGATGCTTTCAAGAAGGCTGCGGCGCTGAATCCGCAGGCGGCCGCGCAAAACTATTACAATCTGGGCGTCATTTTTATGAACAGCGGTAAGACGGACGAGGCTGCCGATGCGTTCAAGCAATCTGTGGCCGCCGATCCCAACTTTGCCGAATCTTATTACCAGCTGGGAATGGCGCTTTCCGGCAAGCAGATTTCTGCGGCGATCGATGCCCTGAAAAAATACATCGCGATCGGGAAAAAACCGGACCAGGTGGAAGTAGCGAAGCAGATTATTCAGGCCTTGAGTACGAAATAATCCAGGGAACGGAATTGAAGCCGTTTTGATTTGGAAAGCAAAAACTGATCGGTAAGATTTATTGGGCTGCGCATCTGAGCTTGTATAGCAAAGTTCAGAGGTGCAGCCCAATTTTATTTGCGAATCATTCCATCCTTTAAGACGTTCCCCAAAAGAGGACGGCTAATATATCAGCCCGCCGTTGAGTATCATCTTCTTTACTTTAAACTCTGCGTAGCCTCTGCCAGTGCCCATTTTCCAGGCATCATCGGCCGGATAGGGAAATTCAAGGATCAGGCTCTTGTCTTGATCGGTTGCGATGGGTTTGCCCCCTACCTGACGCGGAAAGATGAACTGGAAGCTGCGCTGTGCTCCTTGCCCTACGTTAAAGTCCAGGAGATGCGCCTTTTCTCCTTTGCTTGCATAAAGGAAAACAGAGTTCGAAAGCACTCCTAATGTCTTGGATTGCCACGTCCGCGCCAGTTCCATGTCCATATTCTGAATTTCATTCAGCTTCTGAATATTGGTCGAATATGTGACGCTCACGACAACCTTATCGCTGTAGTCGGCGTTTAGAAATGCTTCCGTGCTCTTGTCAAATGCCTGCTTCTGCTCCTTGGAAAGAGTGTCGTATTTGTTTTGGAGCTGCGCCTGCCGGACTTTTGCTTGCCGGATTGGGAGGGCCGACTGAAATTGGATGAGGTAACTGACGAATTGTTGCCCTTGGGAGGAATCGCTGCTACCCAGGGCAGTTTCGCGTAACACTTTGAGTTCCCACGCCCACGGGGAGTTGGTTAGCATTGTGGCGCATTCTTTATCGGTCCATTCATAGTAAGTTTTCTTTTCCCAAAATTCTGCCGCAAATAGAGAAGATAGGCTAAGTAAAAGCAGCACCGGAACAAGTAGGATCTTCCCGAGTGCAGCCCTGGACAGCATCATTGAGTTAGGTATTCGTAGCGATTTCATCAGTTCACTCCCTCAAAAAAGGCATGCCATAACAACATGCAATGGCTTCATATTGTTTGAATAATTCTGCTGCTTTTTAGCTAAGGGACTTATAGGACTTTCGCTCCGCCAATACAAGAAAAAAGTTGCTTCCCAGCAAGCGCCTTCAGCACTGCCGCCGTCAATCCGATAGGGGTCGGGATCGGAATCGGGGTCGCTATCGGGAATCGGTTTTTGGCGCAACAAGGGAAGCACCCAATTCCGATTGCGATATCCGATACCGATAGCGATTCCGACCACGATTGCACTGTTCTGGCCGTTTTGAGCGGCTCATGGGATAAAGCCCCCGGCTCTCCGTGCCGGAGCATATTTGCGGTGACGCTTTGAGGTCAGATGAGTTTCGCGGTCGCGTAGTTTTTTATGCGGCTTCTGGAGTTTTTGGCGCTCGAATAAATTCGATGCGATTCAGCGTGTTGAACTGTTTTGTATCAATTATATGTGCCGCTGGTACAAAAAGTATCATATTGATGGAGGTTGTGTTGCAGCGATGCATAGGCCCTAGATCGTCGTATGTGATAGAAAATACAAGGCTGAATGGCATTGTCGTGATATCCTTTAATGGGACCTGTAGCGTTGGCATGAGTCTTGCTGTAGCGAAATGGGGGGAATTTCATGTCCGGCCGTGGGCCGGCTGGTACTTTTTCCCCCAGAGGTCATAATTTAAATTTGTTGCGAAAAACAGGGGTTGCCTATGAGCGCTGAAAAACAAGCTGCCGGAGATAAACCGGCGAAGATCCCGGTCGACGTATTGATTGTTGATGACGATCAGGTTTTCACGGAAACCTGTGGCAGGGTTCTGGACAAGGGTGGGTATCGTACTGCTGTTGCGAAAAGCGGTTCACAATGCCTTCAAATGACCGGTACCGAGCATCCGAGCGTTGTGATGCTCGATTTGGCTCTTCCGGGAATGAGCGGTATGGAATTGCTGGCGCGGCTCGCGAAGATCGAGCCTTCGGCCGTGCCCATCGTGGTCACCGGGCAGGCCACAGTCGATTCGGCCGTAGAGGCGATGAAACTGGGGGCTTTCGATGTCCTGACGAAACCGTGTGAGCCCGAAAAACTGCTGGAGACTGTACGACGCGGCTTAAGCCTCAATATGCTGCGCCGCGAAACAAAAACCTCGAAAACTCCTGGCGGTGAGCAACCCCATTCGTCGAACAAATACGACTTGCTGCTTCAGGGCCTGGACGTTCTGGGTGAAGCCTACTCGATCGGCATCGATAAAAGGCAGCTCGTCAATGAACTGACGTACCTCGAAAACGAGGCGAAATATCACGCGGAGAGCCTGGGACAGATTAAAAAGAAAGAACGGGCGATTCTGGACATCCGGGATGAGCTGATGAAGGCGGATGCCATTATGCAGAAGTACGATTTCCAGAAAAACTCGCTCATTCAGGTGCTTCTGGATGTGCAGGAGACATTTCGCTGGCTGCCGCGGCACATTTTGAACTGGATCTCCGGCCGTTTGAACATTCCCCTCAGAGAAATCTATGTTGTCGCAAATTTCTATGAAGCCTTCAGCCTCGAGCCGCGCGGACGCCACATCATCCAGGTATGCACCGGAACTGCATGCCATGTACGCGGTGCATCGGAAATGCTGATGCGCGTTTCGGCGCTCCTGGGAATTCAGCCGGGGCAGACCGACAGCAGTCAGGCATTTACGCTGGAAACGGTGCACTGCATCGGCTGTTGCGCACTGGCTCCCGTCGTTCAGATCGATGATCAGTACTATCGCGATCCCGCACGGAGCAAGCTCGAAAAAATCATCAAATCACTGGAGAAAGAGGAGGCGCAAGAATGTCTCGCCTAGAAACCCCTGCAGATCTTAACAAACTGAGAGAACAAATCGTCGCGCAGCGCAATTCCAAGCAGACCTGGCTGGCGGTCTGCGCCGGAACAGGATGCCGGGCTTATGGAGCAGCGGCGCTGGCCGATGCCCTCGATGAAGAGGTAACAAAGCGAGGCATAGGAGACAAGGTGGGAGTGCGGCGGACGGGTTGCCACGGTTTTTGCGAGCGCGGCCCACTGGTTGTGATTCAGCCGTCCGATGTCTGCTATCTCGGCGCGCAGATTAAAAACGTGCCGGCCATCATCGATTCGCTCGGCTCCGGCGACGGAGCTACCGATAAACTCCTGTTTTTGGACGAAGCGAGTGGAAAACGGCTCGCTCACCTGGACGAAATTCCGTTCTATAAGTACCAGAAGCGCGTGCTGCTGGAAAACAACGTGCGGATCGACGCGTCCAATATTCTCGACTATATTGCCGTCGGAGGATACTCGGCGCTGGCCAAGGCGCTTTCCGGGATGACGCCCGAAGCGGTGTTGAGCGAGGTGAAAGTGGCGGGCCTGCGCGGCCGCGGCGGCGGCGGTTTCCCGGCGGGAAGGAAGTGGGAAACCACGCGCAATGCACACGGAACCCCCAAATACGTCATCGTCAACGCCGACGAAGGCGATCCGGGCGCCTACATGGACCGCAGCCTTCTGGAAGGAAATCCGCACGGTGTCCTGGAAGGCCTGATCCTGGGGGCCTATGCGATCGGCTCCTCGGAAGGTTTCATTTATGTACGGCAGGAATACCCGCTTGCGCGCAAACACGCGCAGACAGCCCTGGAAGAGGCCAGGGAATACGGCCTGCTGGGGGACAACATTCTCGGCTCAGGGTTTTCCTTCGACGTGAAAATCCACCGCGGTGCGGGAGCGTTCGTCTCGGGCGAATCCAGCGCGCTGATGTGCGCAATCGAGGGCCATGTGGGTGAGCCCAGGCCGAAGTACATCCACACCTCCGAAAAAGGCATCTGGGGCAAGCCTTCCTGTTTGAACAACGTCGAAACCTGGGCGAACGTCCCTCACATCATCAACAAAGGCTCCGAATGGTTCCGAAGTATGGGAACCGAGGGAAGCAAAGGGACGAAAATATTTTCTCTTGTGGGAAAAGTCTGTAACACGGGGCTGGTCGAAGTTCCCATGGGTATTTCGCTGCGCGACATCATCTTCAAGATCGGTGGCGGCGTGCCGAAAGGCAAGAAGTTTAAGGCCGTGCAGACCGGCGGACCTTCCGGCGGAGTCATTCCTGAATCCCTGCTCGATCTTCCGGTGGATTTCGACGAGCTCACCAAGGTCGGTTCCATGATGGGATCGGGCGGCATGATCGTCATGGACGAGAATACCTGCATGGTGGACACGGCGCGTTACTACACGAATTTCCTCGCGCACGAGTCCTGCGGGAAGTGCGTTCCCTGTCGCGAGGGCACGAGGCAAATGCTGAATCTGCTCAACAACATTACATCGGGACTGGGTAAAGAAGGCGACCTGGATCTCCTGGAGGAACTGGCGGAATTCATGGAATCCGCGTCGCTCTGCGCCCTCGGCCAGTCGGCTCCCTTCCCGGTAGCCAGTACTCTTAAGTATTTCCGCGATGAATACGAGGAGCACATCAAGGAGAAGCGCTGCCGCGCCGCAGTTTGCACGGCGCTGATCGCATATGACATCGACCAGCAGAAATGCGAAGCATGCGGTGCATGTTTGCGGAATTGCCCCGTGAATGCCGTGAATAAATCGGAAGACAAGGTTTTCACGATCATTCAGGAAAAGTGCATCAAGTGCGGCGCTTGTTTCACGGCATGCCCCGAGAAGTTTGCGGCCGTTATCAAGGTGCCTGCATACACGATTCAGAAACAACCGGCCGGAGCAGGGACTCTGCCCGGAACCAAGGCATAGTGAGGTGGTTATGGGAATAGTAAATTTGGAAATGGATGGCAGGGCCATCGAGGCTGAAGAAGGGACGACGGTCCTGCAGGCCGCGAGGTCCATTGGAATAAAAATACCGACACTGTGCCATGACGACAGGCTCGAAGACTACGGCGGATGCCGCATGTGCATGGTCGAGATCGAAACGAAGTGGGGTCGCAAAAGACTGGTGGCCTCCTGCGTATATCCCGTGGAAGAAGGCCTCAAGGTGCAAACCAATACCGAAAAGGTCCGGAAAATCCGCCGCATGATCATCGAGCTCCTCTACCCCGCATGGCAGCCTTATGCCGAGGAGTACGGAGTCACATCTTCGCGTTTTAATACGGGCATGACCGATTGCAGCCTCTGCGGGCTTTGCCTCCGCTATTGTTCGGAAATCAAAAAGGCGAACAAAATCTATTTCCAGGGACGCGGAATCGAGCGCAGACCGGCGCTGGTCGAAGGCGCCGAGCTTTCCTGCCGGGCGTGCGGCGAATGTTTCACGCTGTGCGGCAGCGGCTGGATCGCCTCGCGATGTTAGGAGCAGTTCAAAATTGATAGTCGATAGTCGGCAGTGGCGGACAAATCATGGCCGCCGACTGGCGACGACCGGCTTCAAAGGGAGATGGAAATATGGGAAGAGCGCGCTGGATTTGCCTCGTTTCAATGACCACGCTGTTTCTGTGTTTTTTCTCTGTGAGTGTTCTGGCTCAGGAGTATGAGCCGAGCGTAGGGCAGGAAGGCAAGGACGTCATCTGGGTCCCGACGCCGGAAAGCCTTGTCCAGGCTATGCTGGATGTAGCCAAGGTGACGCCGAAAGACTTCGTCATGGATCTTGGTTCGGGCGACGGGCGCATCGTCATCGCGGCCGCCAGAAGGGGCGCGAACGCCGTCGGCTTTGAGTACAATCCGGATATGGTGGCGCTGTCCAAACGCAACGCGGAGAAAGCGGGCGTCTCTGACAAGGCAACCTTTCTGAAAGCCGATATCTTTGAAAGCGATTTCAGCAAAGCCACCGTGATCACGATGTACCTTCTGCCGCAGCTCAATCTCAAGTTGCGGCCGATCATCCTTGCATTGAAACCCGGGACTCGAGTGGTCTCTCATTCTTTTACCATGGGCGAATGGATAGCGGATCAGACCGTCGAGCAGGAAGGGCGCGTGGCCTACCTGTGGATCGTTCCCGCCAATGTCGACGGCAAGTGGATGTGCAAACTGCCGGAAGGCACCGCCGAACTGCAATTGGCCCAGCAGTTCCAGAACGCCCAGGGAACGATGAAATTGAATGGAAAAGTATTCACGCTCAGCGAGGTGAAACTCGAGGGCGGAAAGATCCGCTTTGTCGCCGACAATAAGGCCTATTCCGGCTCCGTGAATGGCAACTTGATGGAAGGCACCGTAGCGTCCGGCGCACGTGAAGAAAAGTGGTCGGCGGAACGCACTCAATAATCTCATGAACACACCAAGGCCTGCGGCCCTGATCACCGGCGCTTCCAGCGGAATAGGCGAAGCCTTCGCCCGCAAACTGGCGGGGAGTGGATATCGAGTCATTCTGGTTGCCCGTCGCAAAGAGCGGCTGGAAAAGCTGGCGGCGGAATTGCCCGGCGCTGAAATCGTTGCGGCGGATTTGACGGCCGACTCCGACCTGCGCAGCGTGGAACAGCTCATCGCCTCACAACCTGACCTGGAAATTCTCGTCAACAACGCCGGTTTCGGCGTGACCGGCCCGTATTACGCCTCGGCGATCGATGCGCTGGACCGCATGCATCGACTCCACGTGGTGGCCGTGGGCCGCTTGACGCATGCCGCGCTTCAAGGCATGGTCGGGCGTTCCAAAGGAAATATCATCAATGTTTCCTCCGTGGCGGGCTTTCTCCAGATGCCTTTCAGCGTCAGCTATAATGCCACCAAGGCATGGATGAACAGCTTTACCTCGGGACTGGCGATAGAGCTCAAAAGAATACATTCCCCGGTCCGCGTGCAGTCGCTGTGCCCTGGATTTACCATCACGGAATTCCACGATACGCTGGATATGGACCGTGGATCGGTTCCACGAAGCCTGTGGCTCACTGCGGATGAAGTGGTGGACGCTTCTCTGCGCGGCCTGCAGCGCGGCAAATTGTTCGTCGTCCCCGGCTGGCGATATCGTCTGTTCGTGGTGGTGCTGGCGGTCCTTCCGCAATCCTTCAAGCGCTTCCTCGCAATAAAGTTCAGCCGCCCGTACGGCAAGCCGAAAAACCAATCAAATCGATAACCCGAGGGACTTGCCATTATCGAGGCTCTCAGAATCGCTATCGGAATCGGTATCGGTATCGGGACTCGCGATCGAAAATCGGTTTTGGGAACCGTCAGTAATCGATGCCGATTGCGATTTGCGATAGCGATTCCGATTCCGACCCCGATTCCTTCTCACTGCGGATCCTAGCCCAACAATTGTTGCTTCCGGGCGACAGTTTTTTGTTAGAGTAAGGAACAGAAAAACGCTGTTTGCCTGGAAGGAGAGAGAGGCAATGAAGACAAGAATTTGCTCAGTTCTATTGGCGGTTGTTTTTGCGGTCTTTTTGTATTCCGGCGTGTCGCCGGCGCAGGAGCCCAAGATCACGGTTCTGAATCCCCTGGGGCAACCCCCGGCGATTGCCCGCGTGCCGATGGCTCCACGCCTGGATACGCTGGATGGAAAGACCATTTTCATCGTCGACATCGGATTCACCGATACCCATCAATTTTTGACTGAAATGCAAAAACTGCTGTCCGAACGCTACCCAAAAACCAACTGGCTGGTCAGAACCAAAGCCGGGACCTATTTCGACGACGATCCCAAGCTGTGGGCTGAAATCAAGGGAACCGGCCACGGGATGATCATCGGCGTAGGGCATTGAAGCTCCTGTTCGCCGTCGGCCGTCGGCCACAGCATAACAGTAGAAAAACTCGGAATTCCCACATCGATCGTCATCACCAGGGCTTTTGTCGAGCTGGTGAAAACCTACGCCTACAAGCGCGGAATGCCCGGCGAGCGCTTTACCTTCGTGCCTCACCCGATCACCGGCACTCCTGCGGCCACTTGCAGGAAGTACCTGGAAGGCAACGACCCCGTGACGCGTAATCCGGTAGTTCAGGAAATCGTCGGCGGACTGACCACTCCACTCAGCGATGAGGACAAGAAAAAAGGGTTTATCGAGAGACCGACGCCGAGACTGGTTCCACCGGATACGGCTGAAAACCTGAACCGGCTCTTTCTTGATAGCGGGTGGACCGACGGACTGCCGATCATCCTTCCCACAGAGGCGCGCGTGGCAGAAATGTTGAAGGGAACCAGCCACAAGCCGGATGAACTGGTAGGCAGAATGCAGCCTTCCTCTCCTCACGATCCGTGGAGCTACACGGTGGAGAAAGTCGCGGTGAATGCAGTGATGGCCGGCGCCCGGCCCGAGCATTTCCCCGTGATCCTGGCCCTGGCGTCCACCGGCGTGCCTTCGATTTTCACTTCCACCACATCCTTTGCAAGAATGATGGTCGTAAACGGTCCAGTCCGAAAAGAGATCAACATGAACGCGGGCATCGGAGCCCTGGGTCCGTTCAACTATGCCAATTCCGTGCTCGGGAGAACCTGGACCCTGATGTCCATTACTCTGGATGGAGGAGCTAAAACCGGAGAGACATATATGGGCAGCCAGGGCAACAACCTGAACTACAACAATATGTGTATGCCGGAAAATGAGGAAGAGCTTCCGGCAGGATGGAATCCCTTCCACGTGCAGAAAGGGTATAAGCCGCAGGAAAGCGTGGTCAGCACTTTCGGAGGCTGGGGTGTCACGCATCCGGATCAGAGCTTTGGCCAGCCTTTCCATACTCAAATACCGTTCTGGCTCAAATTCATCAGCCCGTTTTCCCCTGCCATGCTGCTTCTGGATCCGACCATCATCAAGCAGCTCAAAGAGCGCGAAGGCTTCGAATCCAAAGAGCAGCTGATTGACTGGATTTACAAAAACACGACGGTCACGGTCGGGGAGTGGCTGGACAACTACTACAGCGTGCAGAACTTTATTCTGCCCACGGCCAGGCGGGGAGCTGAACCGTTTGCCTCATGGATGAAGCTTCCGAGGGATTCGAAAATCCCGTTGATTGCCCGTCCTTCGAACATTCACATCCTGGCGATAGGCGGTGGAACGAACCTGTTCTGGCAGGCGGCAGATTTTGGCTACATATCCAGTGCGTCGGTAGATAAATGGAGATAAACGATCCCGTGGAACATAAACCCAATGCAGAGTCCCAGGACACACTGCAAAAGTACAGGGATTACGTCATTACCAGCTTTTTGAAATCCGTTGCCCCGATCGTGATAGACCGGGGCAGCGGGGCGACTGTCTGGGACATCAACGGCCGCGAATATCTCGACTGTTTTGCGGGGATTTCGGTCGTCAACGCAGGCCACTCCAATCCGAAGGTGATCGCGGCGGCCAAGGCGCAGATGGACAAGTTGATCCATTGCGCTTCCTATCTGTATCACGTCCAGGCTACGGCGGATCTTGCGGAAAAAATCGCGCAAATTGCGCCGGCCGGACTCACCAAAACCTTTTTCGGAAACGGCGGGGCCGAGGCGATTGAGGGAGCGCTCAAGCTCGCGCGGCTCTACACGGGAAAGCACGAATTCATCGCGCTGCAGGGCAGTTTCCACGGACGCACATGGGGCACTCTCAGCGTCTCGGGAAATTGGGCGCGCAAGAAGAAAGGCGGTCCCTACGCCCCGGGTATCTCCTTCGCTCCGGCGCCTAACGCCTATCGTTCGCAGAGGAAGAAGGACCCGGAGGAGTTCGCCCGTCAATGTGCGGCGGCCATTGAAGACATCGTTCGATTCTCCACTTCCAATGACGTGGCTGCCTTCATTGCGGAACCCGTCATGGGCGAAGGCGGCATCGTCGTGCCGCCGTTGAATTATTTCCGCGAAGTGAAAAAAGTTCTCGACCGGTACGGAATTCTTTTTATAGCCGATGAAGTTCAGTGCGGCTTTGCCCGCACCGGGAAGATGTTTGCGGTGGAGCACTACGGAGTTGTCCCGGACATTCTCGTTACGGCAAAGGGAATCGCCGATGGATTTCCGCTGAGTGCGTTTACGACTCGCCCCGAAATCGCGGACGCCTTCAAACCCGGAGATCACCTGTCCACCTTTGGCGGCAATCCTGTGTCTTGCGCCGCGGCGCTCGCCAATATCCGGTTCATGGAAAGCGAAAACCTGTGCGGCCACACCGCCGCGATGGGCGAGTACGCCAAATCCGGGTTCCGCGAGATGTTTCGACGAACGCCGATCGTCGGCGACGTGCGCGGGCTGGGCTTGATGATCGGGATTGAACTGGTGAAGGATGAGAGTCAGACACCGGCTGCCGCAGCTGCAGCTGCAGAGGCAGTCCGGGAATCCTGCCTGCGCCAGGGATTGCTGATCGGCGTGGGCGGTGTCGACGGAAACGTCCTCCGCTTTCAGCCCCCGCTCGTGATTTCAAAATCCCAAATCGACCAGGCGATGGACATTATCGGCAGAGCCGTTGAGGAAGTTGCGCCGGTGTGACGGATTCGAGATTCGAGATTGAAATACCAAAATCTCGAATCTCGAATTTCGAATCAATATGCCCTACAGATCGCTTGCCAGTTCGGTTAGATTGACGACTGCGAGCGCTTCCTTCGACGGTTTGCCTGTCTGCACGTCCCATCCCATCTCCGCGAAATAGCCGTCTCTTAGAGCAGAGAAATCCACTTTCGAGGCAGAGGATATCCGCTTGGGCAGCTCGAACTGATCCGGAGTCAATCCTTCGCGTGCATTGAAGGCCTGCCTCAGAGTCAGAATGCGGCGGCCGGCCCGCAGGGCTTCATCCCAGCTGAAATCCCAGCCGCCGGCACCCGCGATCAGTTCGGCAATTGGAGGAGGCGTGGTTGCGACGGTGTAGAGGGAGCACAATCCCGCCGCGTTCAAAAGCTGATGGTATTCGCTGCCGATGACATAGCTCGAGAAAGGATTTGACCTGGATGCCTGCAATGCGGGATCGGAGCCGATCGGGGCTCCTTCGCTCAACATGCCCGTAATCTGGCTATCCATGTGATGCGCCGGGTTCGCATCGGCGATATTTGCCGTCCCGAGCACCGGCGACATTCTGGGGTCATGAAAGGCGAGACTCTTCCCCCGAATCGCAATTGCGTATTTCTCCGCGCCCCTGCCAATCAGCTCTGCGGCTCTTTGAGCACCATCCGCAAGTTTTGCGCCAAACCCTTCCCGTTTAGCGACCTTTTCGACCAGTGCCACGATCGCTTCGGCATTCCCCCAGGTGAGATCGAGGCCGTCTGTGTCTGCTTTGCTGATGAGGCCGTTTTCATAGCACTCCATGGCCATCGCGATGGTGCCCCCGACTCCCACCGTGTCAATCCCGTACCGGTTGCAGATGTCGTTAGCCTTTATAACCGCTTCCAGGTTGTCGTTCATCAACATCGCGCCCAGTGCAGCCAGAGATTGATATTCCGGCCGGTGCATTTCATCCTTGATGGCAAAAGGCCCGATATTCTGTTTGATGATGGCGCCGCAGCTGATAGGGCAGGCGAAACAGCCATAGCTGCTGACCTTATATTTATCCATATTGCCGCCATCCAGATTCGTGACGGTCGGCAGCGCGTCCAATCCGCTCAAGTTCCAATTTTTCAGCGGTGCATCGCCAATGGCAACCAGGAAACTGATGTTGCTGCCTGTTCCGGCAGCAGCCAACCCTTTGGCATATTCGTTGTTTTTGAGCAAATCCAGAAATTGCCGGATTGCCTTTTCGAATTTTTCGGGATCGGCCGCGGTAATGCTGCGCACGCCGCCTTTGACCGCGAGGGCTTTCAGCTTCTTGGAGCCCATGACGGCGCCTACGCCGTTACGAGCCGCAATTCGGCCCCTTTCGCTGACGATCCCCGCCAGCAGGGATTGAGCTTCTCCTGAAGGGCCAATGCAGGCGATCTTGATTTCCGGGTCTCCCAGGGATTGCAGCAGAAGGTCCTGCGTTTCATAGGCATCCTTGCCCCAGAGTTCGGACGCGTCCCGCAATTCAGCGGAACCATCCTTGATCAGCAGATAGACCGGTTTTGGGGAAATGCCATGGAAAAAGACTCCGTCGTAGCCCGCAGTTTTGAGTTCGGGGCCGAAGGTGCCCCCGGAATTGGACTCAGCCCAGGTGCCAGTGAGTGGAGATTTGGTGACCAGCATATGCCTGCCGCTGCCGGGAGCAGGAGTTCCGGAAAGACTGCCGACCACAAATCCGAGGATGTTATCGGGCCCCAGCGCGTCCACGCGCGCTTTCATTCTCTCGTATAGAACACGAATACCCAGACCGTTGCCGCCGATAAATTCCCGGTATGTTCTTTCGGGGAGAACCTCCTCAGTAAGGCGGCCTTCAGTCAAATTGACGAACAGCACTTTGCCTGCATAACACGCGGGGATAGCCATCGGAATACTCTTTCTCCCGGTTCAGTCCATGGGCCTGCCAATGGGGCGGGCCCCTAATGAAATGCTACCAGCCTGTGTCGGCAAATTGCAGTTCATTTTCACGAATTACTGCCACTAATTCCATGGAAGGGAGATCTGGATACAGCAAATGCGAACTACTTTTTGCGGGCAAACCTAACTGTAATAAACGCAACAAGGCCCAAGATCATCAGGCTCATCGTTCCCGGTTCGGGAACTGTACTAACTCGCGGGAACAGCGCCAAAGGTCTTAGAGTGCGATATCGCAGATTTTCAAAGGAAGGAGGCCTAATTGGAACATAGGGGATCAGGTGATCCGTTGGCCGTATTTCCAGATCAGGGACCGGTGGCTGTGTCAGGTCCAGTGGCGGGAGCGACATGCTGGCGATCATCGGCGTTTCGAAGACCGGGATGTCAAATGTTTCAACCGGCGGTTCCTCACCCGAGATCGGTTCTTGGGGTAAAACGGAGACCCTATTCCCACAGCGAGTTCGCGCAAGACTTCTGCCATCGGTAATCAAGGTCTCGCCCTTGGGTATCGCGAGGGTTTTCGCAGTCCAGAAAATCTTGTTTCGAAGCCGATACGCGACATGCACGAATTGAGTTTCTTCGGATTTCACGAACCGGGTTTGGTCAACTTCGAAACTGGCATAATGGGCCGCAACAACCGGATCCTCGACAATGCGGGAGAGGAGTTCCGCGCGACTGCGTATCCCTCCGGGAATGACAGAATAAGGATAAACGGTCCGTTCTTCCTTTGTGGTATCGATTGGCTGCTGCAAGTCAGAGGCGTCCGATTTTTCCAATGCAACTTGTGAAACGGATTGAATCGGCACAAACGCGGATTGTTTTATGAAGACTCCGAGCACACAGACTGTGGCGCAGACAAGGAGGAAAATCAGCATCCTGTACTTTCTGAAAAAACTCCTTCTGCGACCAATCCGTTTTCGGACGTACATTCGCTTTCACCCGTAAGTCCTTCCCGATCAGTACCTGGCTCCGCGTGACCCTTGTGCGTGCCTGCACGAAAATCGGGAAAAACTGCAGAACAACTGTGTATATCGGTATTTTACACTGCTTTGATCAGCAAAATCCAAACAACTTTTCTGCATTTGGCTTGGGGGCCTGCAGCAAAAAGTGGATTTATTTCTGCGCAAGGCCCTAAGCCCCGAATTGCTCCTGCCGATAAGAAGATCCAGACAACGAAATTAAGGGTTTGTGCATGCGACTCAGGGCATGGATTGTGCAAAAACCGCACCTGTTCCTACTCATCGGAATTCTGCTTCTCGTGCCCTGCCATTTGACAATTGCGCAGGAAAGCTGCTCCTCGTGTCCCATAAGACATTCGAATATAACAAGTTATAGTATGTCCCCCGAACTCGAGCAGGAACTCCTTATGCTGACCAACCAGCACAGGATTCTCAAAGGCTTGCCTGAATTAGCCCTGGACGAGGCGCTTACGCAGATCGCACGAGAACACTCTATCGGCATGGCGCAACAAGGATTTATCAGCCACAATCTGCCTTCGGGGAATCTTCGGTCGAGAATGGCAAAGGCGGGCTATCTGATTGAAGTTGCAAGGGAAAACGTTGCAAGCGCTCCCTCGGTTGTAAGAGCCCAAAATGCATTGGTCGACAGCCCCGGTCACGAAAATAACATCCTGGCAAGCGATGTTACCCGGGTGGGCATCGGCATAGCACACTGTCCGGATCCGCACAGCAGGCAATTGTACATTACGGAGATTTTTGCGACGCCGCGGGAAGAGTACAAGCCCGACAGCGTACAGAATATGCTTTTGAGCCGGATCGACGACCTCCGGCAAAACGGGGCAGGGTCTATGCTGCCTGACCCTGAATTGGACAAAATGGCGTCCCGCTCGCTCGGATCGATCAGCCTGCCGTACAGGCGCGAAGAGCTTCAGGATGTTTTGAGCGCCTCAACCGGGGAATTGGGGAACAGCGAAAGGTCGGAGTTGGCTAAGGTCCAGGCGAATGTGCAGCTGATCCACAATCCCAATAAAATCCAAATCCCCAGTTTTGCGTTTGACGGACAAGCCAGATCTTATGGGACGGCAATTCGCCAGGTGATGGACAATCAGAATCAGTCGTCCTATCTCGTGCTCACGCTGATCGGTATCGCGCGCTGATTTGTCGGGAGATCCGGCCTTGCCGAGGATGCAGGAAAGGCTCGACGGACCCTGGTGCAGAGGATCGATCTCGGGTATATTTGATCTTAAGCCTCGCATTCTTTCTGCCGTTCATAAAGCACCAGCATTCGGAATCGGCATTGCTATCGGCCTTTTACCTCCGATATCCGATAGCGATGCCGATTTCGACAACGATTTCCCAGCAGCTTCAAGCGGCTCATGGACTAAAACCTACGGCTCCGGCCGATTTCGGAGCAGAGGGATCAGGTTCAGCCGGGGATTAAATTTTGCCTTTGCCCTGGCGGACAATGATGGGTACGTCTTGCGTAAAATCAATGATCGTGGATGGTTCCACTCCGCCGGGTCCCGAATCCAGAAAGACATCGGCCAAATGCTCGAACGTTGTCGCGATTTCTTCGGGATCGCTGAGGAATTCCTGATTGGGCAAGCATGCGCTCGTGCTGATGATCGGTTGTCCGAAGTCGGCCAGCAGGGCCTGGCAGACTGCGTTGTCCGGCACGCGAATGCCGACGGTCGTTCTTTTTTCGAGCAGTATCTTGGGAACTTCTCTCGTCGCGTTCAGAATGAAAGTGAATGGTCCGGGCAACAAATGCCGCATGATTTTATAGGCGGCATTGGAAACGTAGGCGAATTCCGAAATATTTTTGAGATCGCGGCAGATGAAGCTGAGTAGTTTGCGTTTATCGTTCCCTTTGATCCGGTAGATCTTCTCGACCGCATTTTTGTTCAGGAGATCGCAGCCCAGGCCATAAATAGAATCTGTGGGATAGACGAGCAGGCCGCCGTCTTTGAGGCTATCGACCGCAGATTTCAGGAGCCTGCTCTGCGGGTTTTGGGGATGAATCGGGATTCGTTTCATAATTCCAGCCGCCTCGCCGGGCTGGGGATCTAGTATAGCCTCATTTCAGGCGGACATGGATATTTTCTTAGGACAACACGGGCAACCTATTTATTTTGCGGTTCCGCAGCATTGTCGTCTCCGGAGCTTCCGCGCGCAAGAGTCCCTTTCCGCTTGAGCACCGCCTGCCGCAAAAGGTATTCGATCTGCCCGTTGACACTGCGCAATTCCGCGGCGGCCCAGGCTTCCATCTCGGCCCAAAGCTCCGGATCAATTCTCAGAAGGAACGATTTTCTGGTTTCCATCACCCTGGACCCGGATTAGGTATACAGCGTGCCGGCGTTGACCACTGGGTGTACTTCGGACTCGCCGCAAAGCACAACCATCAGGTTGCTGACCATGGCCGCCTTCCGTTCGTCATCCAATACCACCACCTGCTTTTCCGCCAGGTCTTTCAGAGCCATGTCTACCATGCTGACGGCTCCCTGAACTATCTTCTGGCGCGCGGCAATAACCGCTTCCGCCTGCTGCCGCCGCAACATTGCCTGCGCGATCTCCGGAGCGTATGCGAGATGCGTCAGACGGGCTTCTTCTACGGCGATTCCCGCGCGGCTCAGGCGCTCCTCCAGTTGTGTCTTCAGCGCAACGGATACTTCGTCGCTGTTGCTGCGCAGCGTGATCTCATTTTCTTCTCCGTGGTCATAGGAATACTGGCTTGCCAGGTGTCTCAGCGCCGATTCGCTCTGGGTTTCCACATACATTTCATAATCATCCACGTCAAACACTGCCTGCGCCGTGTCCTGGACGCGCCAGACGAGAACGGCGGCGATCTCAATCGGGTTACCGCGCTTGTCGTTCACCTTCAGCTTTTCCCCATTTATGGATCTGGCTCGCAGCGAGATTTTGTTCCGGGCCAGGCTCCGTTTCCGCCGGGTTCCGGTATTGGCGGCTTCAAGATTATTGCCCGCTTCCGCCAGCCTGCCAACAAGCCGGCCCCTGGGTCCATCGGAATAAAACGGATTCGCCCAGTGAAACCCGCTGTCACGCACGGTCCCGCGATATTTCCCGAACAATATCAGCACGCGAGCCTGATTCGGCTGAAGCGTGAAAAAGCCCCTCATCAGAATAATGAGCACAGGCAGCATGATGATGGAAAAGACAGACAATAGAACGTGCGGATTTCCCTCGCTGCCCTGGGTCGCGCAATAAACGAATAACCCGATGTCCCCAATGAGAAGCAGGAGAAACGCTCCCAGCATGGTCCAGCCGCCAAAGGCACGAACGACTTGTTCTTTGTTTTGCGTATTTCTTTCAGTGGTCATTGTATTCTCCCTCGCGTCTTATGTGATATTAACATGATATCATATTAATATCACGCAAAAATATGCCTGTAAAGAGATTTTTTACTATTGCTGAGTTATTTCTGCGTTTGCGGAGACGAGCCTGTCGGAATCGGAATCGGCTTTTTCAGCGGTACGCCGTCAAAGGCCGATCTCGATTTGCGATAGGGATACCGATTCCGACAGGAGATCCGGAAAGGGGTTATTTTTTAGGATCCACCAGGGCCTGGTAGAGGAGAGCGCGAGAAAGGTCTTCCATGCTTGGTGCGCCGGGAGCAGTCAACATGCGCTGAATCATGCCCACAAATACCACATCGTTTGTCGGATCGATCCAGAACCAGGTGCCGGCGGCGCCATCCCAGAGATAAGTTCCTTTGCCGGCGGGACTGCCCAACTTGATCGGATCCTCGAGAACCGCGAAGTCATATCCGAAGCCCAGACCGGGCTGCATTGTGTAGTAGCCAATCCCGAACTGTCCCGTCATCACGCGCTCGGGCAGATGATTGCTGCGCATGAGCTGGACGGTGCTGGGGGAAAGAATGCGGGCGCCATTGAGCTCGCCGCCGTTCAGCAGCATTTGGGCGAAACGCAGATAGTCTCCGGGTGTCGAATAGAGACCGCCGCCACCGGATGGCAGACCGGGAGCCCTGCTTACGCCCGCATCAAGCGGAACTGCCGCGAGATTCGGGTTTTTTGCGTCCGTCGTGTACACGGTGGCAAGCCGGTTTATTTTCTCCTGCGGGACAAAGAACGCTGTGTCCTTCATCCCCAAGGGCAGGAAAATACGTTCGCGAACGAAATCGGGAAGAGGCTTGCCCGACAGTTTTTCGACGAGATAACCTTGAACGTCGACGGAGACACTATAGATCCATGCTTCTCCCGGTTGGTAAACCAACGGAAGCTTGGCAAGCCTGTCGATAAACTCTTTCAAGGATCCTGCCTGGAGCGGAGGCGATTGTTGATACATCTTGTCCACAGGCGTGTTGCCGAAAGAGCCGTAGGTAAACCCCGCCGAGTGCGACAGCAGTTCGCCGATGGTCGGCGCGTGCGCGGGCGGTTCGAGCTTGACGTTGCCATTGGCATCCGTTCCTGCATAAACCTTCAGATCTGCAAATTCGGGGATGTATTTCGCAATTGGGTCGCCGGGCTTCCATTTGCCTTCTTCGAAAAGGATCATCATGGCAACGCCGGTAATGGGCTTTGTCATTGAATATATGCGGAAGATCGTGTCCTTCTCCATCGGTTTAGCGCCGGCGATATCTCGCAGTCCATACACGTCCTGATGCACAAGCTTGCCATGGCGCGCGACCATCGTGATGATGCCCGCAAGCTGTTTGCTGTCCACCACTGCCTGCATTCCCATGTCCAGACGCTTCAGCCGTTCCGCCGAAAAACCCACAGTCTCCGGTTTCGCCTCGGGAAGAGGCGCAACCTGGGCGAACAGAACGCCGGACACAAAGAGAATCACCAGAAAGGGGATGGCAACCAAACGGCATATGCGCATGATTCAGTCCTCCCGCAAAACAGACACTCGAGCTAAAAGCGATCAGGCTTGTTTTAACGGAAACAACTTGTCGGACCGCTTGGTCCCGCACTTCGGGCAAGCTTTATCGTACCAGGAAATGTTGAATTTGCACTGAGGGCAGCGCCAGCGATCCTGTTCATATTGCGTCCATTTATTGATGCCCATTTCCCGAATGTGGTGCAAGTTCTCCAGTACCTCGGAATGGTGCGTCATTCCGTCGTTATTAAATCCGGTGATCTTGGCGCACGGAAAATCCGGGCAGTCGGAGCAGCGTGTGACATTTGACTTGCCCGCGGCACAGGACCGCAGAACGCACTTCTGGCAAAAGGAGGCAACACGCCCGCCCCCGATGCAACCGTCGCACAAGAGGTCTTCCAGTTTCAGCTGTATTTTGCGCGCCGAGAATTGTTGCGCGAATACGTCGAGCCTTTGCTGGCTGTTTTCCTGCGTCGCCAGATACATGGGGCAGGCGCCGCAGTAAAGGCCGCAGGGCGCAACCAGCTTTTCTCCGCCCTTCTCGGCCGCCTTCTTTGCTCCCGTCCCGGCGGCATCCTGGGCGAATGCCCGACACATGCACGGCGCAGATACGAGTGCTCCGGCTACGGCTGCACCGGCTATTTCTTTGACGAATTTCCTGCGCGAAGTGCGTTTTGCCTCTTCTCTGTTCATGGTAAATCTCCCTCCCTGATATTTCCGATTCCCTGATTATTGCATATCACCTTGTGAAAAATGCATAGTCAAATTGAGCCTGGAGCCCGGCCGCCCCGGCCATTGATCCACAGTGCCGCGCCAAACAGGCCGCACCCGACCAGAAGCCTCCAATAATCGGTGGTCTCTCTTAATATGAGGAGACTTGCGATGACCGCGACGGGAATTTTCAGATTGTTCATGACCGCAAGGGTTCCTTCGTGAACTTTGCGCGCCCCGACATTCCAGAGAAAAAAACAGATTCCTGATGCGATGACACCCAGATACAGCAACGCCAGGGCCTGGTTTGATCCAAGGCGTAGCGCGCGGTAATTCGTCGTAACCAGGGAGAGCGCGCCGGCGACAAGAACTGCTCCGAAATACATGAAGCCGAAAATACGCAGGTCGCTGCAAGCCGGCCGCGCGGCCATCCACCGTTTATATGCAACCTGGCCGAATGCAAAAGCAGCGTTGGATACCTGGAGAAGAGCAATGCCGTGCAGGCTTGCCGTCAGGGATTGACGGGGCAACTCGAGAACGGCCCCGCCTGCGACGGCAAGCAGCGCGGCGATAAAAAAGGTCCCATGCACCCTTTTCTCCAGGATGTCGTGAACGATTGTGACGAAAAGCGGCGTCGTCGTGGTCATAAGAGCGATGATATGCGCGGGAAGATATTGAAAGGCTGCAACGTAGGCGACATACATAAAGCCGAATTGAATCGCGCCGATGCAAAGGAGCTGCAGTCTTTCCGGCCATTTCGTCCCGGCCGGCCGCAGAAAGGGGAGAAAAACGATAAAGGAGAGCAACAGCCGGATAAAGGAAACGAAATTGGCATCCAGCGAGACGAGCGTCCCCTTGATGATGACAAAAGAGAATCCCCAGATGACGGATACAAGGATGAGATAGGGCATGACGGAATCCGTCACGAATCGCCGGATTTTATTTTATAAAACGGTCAAATAATTCCGGCCCCGTGATAGGTACACACTGCCTGGCTTCCGGTTCGTTAAAAGCCGCATATTTGTCGGGCTTGACTCCCGGACCGCAAATTGCAAAGGGAACCGGTTCGCCGCTGTGGGTCTTGATCGCGAGCGGGGTTGCATGGTCCGGAGCGACGAGGATGCGCACGTCTTCGATCCTGTCCTGATATGCAAGCATCTCCCCGACAATAAACCGGTCGAACTCCTCGATAGCCTGGATTTTTTTCTGCAAAACGCCTTCGTGCCCTGTCTCATCGGGGGCTTCGACATGGAGATAGACCATGTCCTCTGTCTCGAGTGCCGCGAGCGCGGCGGCAATTTTCCCCGCGTAATTAGTGCCAAGATATCCGGTCGCTCCGTCGACGATGCGGATCTTCAGCCCTGCGAGCACACCCAGGCCGCGGACAAGATCAACCGCAGAGATCACCGACCCCTGAATTCCGTACCGTTGCGGAATCGTCGGCAGGGAGAGAGACCGGCCCTGTCCCCAAAGCCAGATATCCGTGACGGGCGATTTACCCTGAGCGCGGCGTTCGTTGTTGACCGCCGATTGGGGCAGCAGCGCGCGCGCCTGCTTCATCAGGCGCAGCAATAGCTCCGAACCGTTTCCCTGCGGAAGGTAGGATTGAATGGGTTTTCCCGTGATGTCGTGGGGCGGCGTGCACTGCGTCCCCCCCGGGAAATCCCGGCAGACCATGAGATGCCGGTAACTGACGCCCGGATAAAACCGGATCGAATCCGTCGAGAGGTGCTGCTGCAGGTCACCGACGATGCGCTGCGCCTCTCCCGTTGTGATGTGACCCGCCGAGTAATCGATCATGATTTCATTCTCGATCGTCACCAGGTTGCAGCGGAACGCGGTCTCGGATTCGGTCAGCGAAATACCCATGCTGGCGGCTTCAAACGGCGCGCGGCCGCTGTAGTAGCGGGCAGGATCGTAACCGAGCAACGAAAGGTTCGCAACGTCGCTACCGGGTTGCATGCCGGAAGGAACGGTCGAAACCAGCCCCAGCGTCCCTTTGGCCACAACCCTGTCCATATTCGGCGTTCGGGCACATTCAAGCGGGGTGCGATTATTCAGCAATGGGACCGGCCAATCCGCCATCCCGTCGCCCACAAGCAGCGCGTATTTCATATCAGGACCTCACAAACCCAATAGCCAATAGAGTGTCAGCGTATCTGTTGCACTCCGCTCATGTCAACACAGTTGTCAGGCCCTATCCTCAATATCGTTACAGGTTTCAGGTTGCAGGTTGCAACCTCAAATACGGATGGTCGGCAAATTTCCGTCTTGCTCCTGTATGTCTGCCCGCGATATATATTGAGCTCCAAGCGTCAATTGAAATGCTCGCTGCCGCGAGTCAGTGTGTGGGGTTGCCGGCGGGTCGACGTTTTCAAAATTGACACTACCGATAGGGGTCATCCAATTATGAGAATCATTGTTACCGAACGAATTGCCGATGAAGGCGTCAATTACCTGCGCAATGGCGGATTTACCGTGGATATCCGGTATGGAATTTCGCATGCGGAGCTTCTGGAAATCATTGGAAGCTACGATGCCATCATTGTTCGAAGCGTTACGAAGGTAAATAAAGAGCTGATCGAAAAAGGCGTCAACCTGAAGGTTGCAGGAAGAGCCGGCAATGGGATCGACAACATCGATGTTCCTGCCTGCACCCAAAAAGGGATCATCGTCGTCAACACACCCGAAAGCAATACCATGGCAGCCGCGGAACTCGCCATTGGGCTGGCCTACGCCATTTTCCGGAATATCCCGCAAGCAAACTCGGCCGGAAAAAACAAGGATTTCCGGAGGAACAAATATATCGGCCGGGAGCTGGATGAAAAAACCGTCGGCATTATCGGTCTCGGCAGAATCGGTTCCATTGTCGCCAGAAAGCTCAAGGGCGCCAACATGCGGGCGATTGCCTATGATCCTTATATCCCCGACGAAAAATTCAAACGAAACGGCGTTGAGAAATGCGAAACGCTGGATGAGTTAATGCAACAGGCCGACCTCGTTACAATCCACACACCCAAAAACGAGGAAACCTACGGCATGGTTGGCGAAGAGCAGCTGAAGCTCTGCAAGAAGGGCGTACGAATCGTCAATGCCGCCAGGGGCGGACTGATCAACGAGAAAGCGCTGTACAACGCCATCAAGAGCGGACAGGTTGCCGGAGCTGGGATCGATGTGCTGGATCCGGAGCCGGGTTACGATAAACCGCCCGAAGAACAGACTTATAAGAATCCCCTGCTGGAACTCGACAACGTGATCATTACGCCGCACCTGGGCGCGTCCACCGAAGAAGCGAATTACAATGTCGGCACCGCAATCACGAAACTTGTCGCCGAAGCGCTAAACGGCGAAATGGTGGCGGCCGTAAACATGCCTCCGCTTCAGGCGGGAGACCTGGCGCAGCTCAAGCCTTATATCGACCTGGCTGAAATGCTCGGGAAGATTTACTACCAGGCTGAAAAAGAAACGGTGGAGAAACTTGAAGTCGTGTACTGCGGGGATCTGGCGGATAAAGAGACCCGGATCATTTCGCTTTCGGTTCTGAAGGGATTCCTCGATCCTATCCATACGGAAAAGGTGAATTATGTCAATGCGGAGCTTATCGCGGAGAGTATGGGGCTCGAGCTGATCGAGAGCCGGAGCACGCATCTCGACAAATACACCAATCTCATCACCGTCAAGTTTTACACAAAGACGAAACAGCAATCAATTTCAGGGACGATATTCGCCAAGGAAGAGCTCAGAATCGTCGACTTCTTCGGCTACAAACTGGATTTCGAACCGACGCCTTTCATTATCGCCCTGCAGAATGTGGATAAGCCCGGCATCATCGGCCGGATTGGGACATTGCTCGGCGAGCAAGGCATCAACATTGCCGCAATGCAATGGAGCAGAAACAAAAGAGGCGAAAAGGCCGTCTCGTTTGTCAGCGTCGACGGAGAGGTAGGGCATGACGTCCTGTCCCGGTTGCGGCAAATCGACGGCGTATTGAAAGCTGCGATGTTGAAACTCTGATGAGACCTTTTCGAGCCTTTGAGATGCTGCGCCGGTTTTTGCAGCCCGGAGACGCAGACACTCAAAGGCTCGAAGAACGACAACCGGCTCAAGTCCTCGCCGGCTGCGTCAAGAACTTTTCAAAAAATGAGAATTTGGCCGCGCTGCCCGCGGGCGAAATCGGTTCCGCTTTATCCCCCAATTCCATTATTTCCGGCTGCCCACCGGCCGGGTTCCATCGCGGCAACCCCTTGCCGTTCGGATCGCCATTCCCCGCAAAATTCGCCCAATAGGACGACATCATGTCCGCGATCTTCCGATCCGCTTCGACAAAAGGCCGGTCGGACATGTACAGCGTGTTGAGAACATAAGGGACTTCTGACGTGTGAAACGCTCCGAACCTGGCGGCGTCGGGACCCGGCAGGGCGTGGTCCCAGAGATAGAGGAATGCGTTCGTCCTCGAGGTCCTGGCCCGCTCTCTGGACCACAGATACAAGGAAACGAGCGCCTGGTCGCGGCTGCTATCGGCCTGCGCTTTTGCAGCTTCTTCGTCGGTGGTTGCGGGATACAGTTTCAGGAATTCATCTGCGAGGGGACCGTATTGCTGCTGCGCCAGTTTCACGAAGGCTTCGACCGTCGTGGGACCTTGCGGCGCCATCAGCCCTCCAAGCTCCCCCGTATTTGCGCCTGTCAGTGTGGGGACATCGTTCTGCTTTCCCTCAGCCACGATATCCCGTACGGCGGCCGGCAGGACATATCCATCCACGATGGGGGAAAAACGCAGCATCGGCGATGCATTTCTTCCGTCGGTTCCGGCCGGAGCCGCAGCGGTGAGCTGCTGCCAGGACAGGGCGCGAAGCTCCGCGAGCGATTTGGTTCCTTTCGATTCCGCAAATTTCACTCCGTCTGCTTCCGCGCTCGCCAGGCCGCGCGCGCCAAGGGAGATGCCTCCACCCCCGACGCTCGAACCACCGCTCTGAACAATGGCCCGATGAAACAAACCTTTCGCCAGCGGCGACGCGATCAGACTGTGAACCGACATCCCGCCCGCAGACTGCCCTGCAATGGTGACGCGATTCGGGTCGCCGCCGAAAGCTTTGATGTTGTCCTGGATCCAGCGGAGGACCGCTACCTGGTCGAGCAATCCATAGTTGCCGGAAGCCTTGGCGCTGCTTTCCTTCGAAAGCTCCGGGTGCGCCAGGAAACCAAGAACTCCAATGCGATAGTTGGCCGTGATCACGACGAGTCCTTTTTTGGCGAGGCCTTCACCATCGTAGGCCGGCACCGCCCCGGACCCTTCTGAAAAACCTCCCCCATAGATATAGAAGAACACCGGCCGCCGTTCGGAGGGAGACTTGGCCCCTGTCCAAACGTTCAGCGAAAGGCAGTCTTCGCTGATTTCGCCGTGGGTCATAAACTCGTACGTCCACGGCTTGCGTTCCTGCACGATGTTTTGAATACAGCTGGCGCCGAATTTTTCCGCGGCGCGCACTTCGTGCCATGGCTTCGGTGGCTGCGGTGCGCGCCAGCGAAGTTCGCCCACGGGCGGCGCGGCAAATGGGATTCCCTTAAATGCCGTGATGGAAGGGTCGGTTCCGGAAATGCCGGATACCTTGCCGCTTTTCGTTTTGACGGGCCCCTTGATCGCGGCCGCAAGCGGCGGCGCCGCAGAAACCGCAAATGCCAAAATCAAAAATGCAGTAAAACAGTATTTATTTTTCATATTTTCCCCCCAATCCTTGATCTGAGCAATCTCTCATCTCGGTTAGCCGTTGCGCCGGCTGTCTCATGGCAACGGGTGCAGTCCCTCGACACGCACGCTCCATGTGCCGTCTTTCGGAATTCCGGGCTGAGGCTCTTTGCATCCGTCCCAGCCTGCGACCATCAGCGCCACGGCAGACAGGAATGCTCCGTTTGCCGGAAGATACGCCGCAATTTCCCTTTTGCGAGTGCCGGGCCGTGCATCTTTAGGCAGCGCTTCGTCGCTCCCTTGAGGACAATGGCCGCTCGCGAGATAGCGATTGTTTGGCCCGTCGCGGAGCAGGATTTCCATCGCGAGGTTCGGGCGTCCCAGCCGGGTTGCCGTCATCGCAATCATCGGATAATCCCAGCCCCAGATCTTTGTTTCCCAATCCCACGTTTGCATTACGGCATCCAACGTTCGAGTCATCGTCGCGCGATCGACGTCCGGACCGCCGGGCAAAAAACCGAGCGGCATGAGCATCTCAGGGTGATCGTGCCGGCTGCTGATGTTTTGCCATGTGTCCGGGTGCGACTCGATCGCGACATACTTGCCGTCCGCGACCGGTAGTGGGGACAGGCGCGCGATGATGTCGTTCCATTGTTGATCTCGAGGCAGCTTGAGCCGTTCCCGCCACTGTTGGGCGACCTCAAGCGCCCAGCGCCAATAGGAAAGTTCGAAAGAAGGATTCTGACTCGTGGCCGGATCGTAGATCTCCTGTGCAATCCACAGAGGAGGACCCAGCACGTACCGGCCGCGCTTTTCGTCGAAATGCACCATGGAGGCGAGACAATCCGCCGTTTCCTGCACGAGATCGCGATACGTGAGCAGAGTCTCCTCTGAGGACGTGTTCCGATACAGCAATTCGCAAAGATAGATCACATGCGGCTGATTCCAGACTATCAGGGGATTGCCTCCGGGACTCTCGCGGTCTTCGGGTCCGACCATCTTTGCCCATCGAACGCCGCGCAACCCGCGGCTGGCGGCAAGGGTGCGAGCTTCAGGCATACGCGCCCGGTACCAATTCAGGTTTTTAGCCAACAAGGCGTCGTGGCCCCAGAATGCGAAATGGGCCGCGTGCCACCAGATCATTTCCGTGTGGTGCTTGCCGTACCAGGTGCTGCAGGTGAGGCCGCTTTCCTGCGGCGGCACGTCGCCGGCCATCTGTACCGCCATAAGATATTGCGATAGCACAATCCGTTCTTCGAGCTTCTGTGCAAGAGGGTTGGTGCTGCCCGAAAGGTCCACGGCCGCGCCCTCGTTCCAGAACCGCCCCCAATGATCCGCGCTGCCGTCCAGTATCTTCGCGACTTTTTCCGGAAGCCTGGGAACCTGTTGGTCGCCGGTAAGGAATCGGACGGAAAACTCCAGCAGGCTGCTCCGGCCGCTTCCGGCAATGCGGAAAATGTGCGGCCCGATACGCGTGACCGGTGTGCTGATCACGGCGGTATAGCGCGTCTCGTCGATCGTGCGCCGGATTAAGGCGCCGTTAGGAATTATGTTGTCGTACAGGATCGACTGGTGGGATTCGGGATTGCTCCAGTCGAGCCCCGGCGTGTTTTTGGTCGACATGTCGTGCCCGCGCGGAAAAGCGAGACGGGCGTAAAGCTTCCCCTGTGCGACCAGGGGAGATTGAATGCGCACCGCAATGGCATCGGAAGCAGGGTCACACGCCGTCGTTACAAACACCTCGGCCCCTGCCAGCTTGAACCGGCTGGTAATCACTCCGCGCCAGAGATCCAGAGTCTGTTCGGGGTTCTGAATGTCTTCCGGCACAAATGCCGTTCCGTCGGCTTTCAGCCACTCCAGACCAAGCTGGCCCATGGGATGGTTCTGCGGATTCTTTCGCAGCCAGTCTCCGGCCGGAGTGGTTTGGCGCGTCGGGAACCCAAGTGTCCGTCCATCCGGCATCAAGTAATCCTCGTCTGCATCGGAGAGCGTATAGCCCTGCGGGTTTGGCTGTGAATGCCAGCACCAGCGGGAAAGGGTTTCCAGGGGAATTCCGTGGCGGTAATAGTATTCAGCAAATGTCTGCAGCCCCGTGATGTCCACGGTGAAAGCGAATCCGCCGTTCCCTACCGTGAGAGGTGCATCCGCGTCCAGATTGTGAATCGTCGGGTTATGTCTTGTGACCCAGGCTTTGCGATTAATGCGCGGAGCATCGGCTGCCTCGGTCCGGTTAAGCTGGGTTTGCAGAATAGCGGGCAATGCCGCCAGCAGAACCATCGATAGCAAGACAAAGCATCGTTTCATCGGGATTCCTTCTATCACCAGCCTGCCGCCATCCTCAGCAAGGGTATCGCCTTTCCCATCTTTCGAGCTATATTAGCGTAACCGTTTCGATTTTGGACTTTCTTCTGCCTAAATTGTGATCCCGGGAACTTCTCGTTGTTGAAAATTTAACCGGACAGTGAAATGCTGACACTTGCTTCCGACGATACAAGTTCTGTCCATCTCAGGTGGCAATTCAACTATTTGTGATCATGAAGGATATATTAAACATGAAATCCGGAAAATCAGCAGTCCCGCTCTCGTTTTTTGCCTGGCTGGTGCTTCTCTTATTGTTGACCGCGGGTGTCATTTTTATATTGCAGCCCGAGTCGCGGGGTAATCCAGCGCAGCCGGGATTGAGCCTCTTTTCCCGGCATTTATCGAGCGCCCTAAAATTCAACGGGTTTTATTTTGAAACGGAGGCAGGCAGGATCTTGCTTCCTGTACAAATGAATTCAAGCAGAGACAGAAAGGAATCAAGGTGGCGGGGGAGAACCGGCGATGGACGCGACGCCTCCATTCAGATAGTTCCGGAAGGCGATAATTACACGCTTCGATTCAGCGCTTTGCCTGCAGATGGCATCATCAAATGGGGATTCCACATTGACTCCGGCAAAGATGAATATTTCACCGGGCTGATGGAACGTGTGGTGGACGGGCCGCAACAGGCTTCGTGGGCGCCGGGACTCAAGGAAGCGATGAACCTTCGCGGCCAGAAAGTCGAGATGATTGTCAAACCGACAACGTCCGTATATGCGCCCTTCTACCTTTCTTCGCGCGGCTATGGGCTTTTTGTCAAAACCGACTGGCCCGGGAATTATGATTTTTGTTCGACAAATCCGCAGCAGGTGGGGATCGAGTTCGAGGGTCCATCACTCGAAGTAAAGATATACACTGCCGCCCGTCCCGCGGAAATCGTGCAAGCGCATGCACTGGACGCGGGTCCGCCCTTCCTTCCGCCGAAGTGGATGTATCGACCCTGGCGATGGCGCGATGAACACACGCAACGCACGACATACTTCGACGGCACGCCTGTGGCGGGTCCGTTTAATTCCGAGATGATGGAAGACGTTCTGATGATGCGTGCGTATGGCATCCCGTGCGGCGTATATTGGATCGATCGTCCCTGGGGGCCGGGGCCCATCGGCTATGATGACTTCGAAATCGATTCACAACGGCTGCCCAATTTCGCGGAATCCGTACAATGGCTCAACGGGCAGCAGACGCAAATGCTGCTTTGGATCGCGTCGTTTTTTCAGGGACACATGAAAGAAGAGGCTCTGCAAAAAGGCTATACGCTTCCTGGCCAGAAACCCAGCATTCAGAACTACCCGCTGGCGGATTTGTCAAATCCGGCCGCGAAAGCATATTGGCAGTCAGGAATCGAGAAGCTGCTCAGGCTGGGCGTCGCCGGTTTCAAGCTGGACCGGGGAGAAGAACAGATCCCGGACAGCGGTCCTTTCAAGCGTTTCGATGGGAAATCGATCCGAGAAAATCGAAATTCCTATGTTGCAATGTTTGCACGCGCGGTCGCGGAAGTAGCGCGCAAGCATCGTGGCGAGGATTTTGTGGCCATGCCGCGCGGCGCCTATACGGGCAGCTCTCCCTATGCGGTTTTTTGGGGAGGCGACATCGGCGGGACGCAGTGGGGCCTGCGCGCCTCGATCATCGCCGTGCAGCGCGCTGCGGTGATTGGATATCCCAACTGGGGATCCGACACATGCGGCTACAACGAGCAGTCCCTGGACCAGGATATGTGCGCGCGCTGGCTGGCGTTCAGTTGCTTTACACCGATCATGGAGGTGGGACCCACGCAGAACGTGGCTTTCTGGAACCTGCCCCGCGAGCCGAAGTATGACGTTACCCTGATCGCCGTGTGGCGTTTGTATGCGCGGTTGCATGACCGGTTGGCGTCCTACAGTCACGCGCAAGCGCAGGAAGCCGCGCGCACAGGCGCGCCCATCGTGCAGCCGTTGTTCCTCGTCGATCCCAAGGCCCCGACGGCATGGTCCAACTGGTGGACCTATCTCTACGGGCGCGATCTGCTGGTGTCTCCCGTGTGGGAGAAGGACAAGCGCAGCCAGACGGTATATCTGCCGTCCGGGAGCCGCTGGCGCGATGCCTGGAACGCAGGCAAGGTTTACTCGGGAGGCCAAACCGTTACCGTCCGATCGGAACTGCACCAGATTCCGATATTCGTGCGCGAAGGATCGAAGATTGAGCTCGGCGACCTGAATAAGGAGTGGCAGGAATCCATTTCAATTGCCTCAACGAAACCAAACCTGAAAACGCTCGAGTCCGAAGTGGTTTCCTGGTTCAAAACTCTGCGGAGCCAACCCGGGGCTCATTGATCCGGCGCAAGAAGAGCATCCTGCTCCATTCATGGATTGTCTCTATCGGGTCAATGCTTCTGTGGCGGAGATCAGCGCCTGGATATTTTCTGTCGGCACGGCGGGAGGCATGCCGCCGCCGCAGGAAACGATGATGCGCGAACGGTCTTCCAGCCCCCGCAGCATTTCTGTGACGGACCGAGTCACATCGGCAGGGGTTCCGCTTGCCAGCACGTCGCGCGGCGGAATATTTCCCAGCAGCGTCACTTTGTTTGCCGTCCACGCTTTCATTTCCGATAACGTGTGCTGGATCCCGAAGTTCAAAAGGTTGATCCCGATGTCCGGCAGATAGGGCGCGCTGACTTTGCAGGGCGCATCGTTATGAAAAAACTTCACCGTCACGTCCGCGCTGAAGGCTTTCTTTAAATAGGGCAGAGCAAATGTCTCGAAGTCGCGGCGGCTCACGAACCCGACGATATCATCGAGCAGCAGAATTCCGTCGATCGACGGAAAACATTCCCGCTGATAGTCTATCCAGTCCACCAGGAAATCCGTCGTGATCGTCAGCAGGCGGTGCATCGGCTCGGGATCCGTCTTGATTGCCATCAGAAACTCGGTGGCTCCCATCAAAAAACTGGCAATGTTCAGCGGGCCGCGGGCCACGGCGAAGCGGATCTTGTGGCCTTCTTTTCCAATCTCAGGCTGCAGCCGCTTCAGGCGTTTGACGACAAAGGGCAAAAGCCCGTCCTTGCGCGGATTCGGCTTTTCAAGAAACTCCACATCCGCAGGCGAGCGCAGGATTTTTTTGGCGAAAGGGAACTGATCTTCCTCCCAGATCGAAACGGCGCCGAAGGCCGAAGGCTCGGTGCACATGCCGTATTCCGACCAGAAGCCCGGCATAAACATGGTGTTCGGAAATGTCCGGATCGCCTTCAGGTTCGCGCCGAAAAAGGCGCGCTCATCCGTGAAGTAGTCGAGAATGGTACAACCGGCCCAGTTCGGAAGCCAGGGACTGTCGATGATGAATCCTGTCGGCAATGCCGGCAATGCTTCCCCGTTAATTACGGCAACAAGATCACTCCATTGTTGGTCATTCATAGTCTTTTTCCTTCTTTGCCATAAAAAGCGTTAAAGTATAGCGACAAAAGGGTGTCCGGCACCATCATTCATTTTCCAGAATGGAATATGAAGCGTGATGCCGTTTCACAGGTGAATCCATAGGGGGCTCATATGCTAAATCGCCGAAATTTCCTGCGGAGTTGCGTCGCCGGAGCAGGAGTAATGAGCGTCGCGGGCAGCAATATCTATGACAGCATTCTCGCCGCTGAACACGAGGCCGCCGGCTCGACTCCGGAACAACTCGCTTCCAATGAGGATTTCTGGTTCTTTATTCAACAAGCATTTACCGAAGACCGCAACATCATCAACCTGAACAATGGCACGATTCAGAACGGCCTGCGGATTGTCCAGGATGCCGTCCGCCGGCATAACGACTTTTCGGGTAATGCCGCAATGCAATCGATGCTGGTTCTTGCGAAAGAAATTGAAAGCTGCCGGAGACGACTTGCGTCGCACCTGGGATGTGACCCTGAAGAGGTTGCAATCTGCCGCGGCGGAACGGAGGCCGGCCAAATCCCGATCATGGGCATTGAACTGCAACGCGGCGATGAGGTGGTCATTACGAACCAGGATTACCCTCGATTGATATCTTCCTGGAAGCAGCGGGAGAAGCGCGAGGGCATCGTGGTGAAGATGGTTCCGCTGCCATCGCCGCCGGTACCGCTCAATGAGTTTTATCGTCTGGTAGAACAGCAGGTGACGCCGAGGACCAGGCTCATCCACGTCTGCCACATGACACATTGGACGGGACAGATGGCGCCGATCAGACGGATTTCGGACATGGCGCACGCGAAAGGTATTGAAGTGCTCGTCGACGGCGCGCATGGATTCATGCACGTCCCGTTCAAGTTAAGCGACCTCGGCTGCGATTACTATACGGCCAGCCTGCACAAGTGGCTGATGGCTCCCCCGGGGAACGGATGCGTGCGCATTCCCAAGAACCGTATTCCCAATGTCTGGCCTTTGACGCCTCCGTGGACCGATGACCCGAAGGATATCCGCCGCTATGAAGATGTCGGGACGCGCACGCCGGCCAACCGCGTTGCCATTGCCGAAGCAATCACGTTCAATGAGGGGATCGGCATCGAAAGGAAATCGGCCCGCATCCGCTATCTGAAAGAGCGCTGGGCGAACAGGTTGCGCGCGCTTCCGAAAGTGCGGTTTTACTCGAGCCTCGATCCTGCGGAATCCTGCGGCGTCGGGACGTTCGGAATTGAAGGAATGGATATGGCGAAACTCACGGAACATCTGCTCGACAAGTGGGGCATTGTCGTTTCGCCGATGAAGCATCCCGACGGGCTGATCGACGGAATCCGCGCCGTCGTGAATGTCTCGCTGTCCGCGAAGGAGATCGATTATTTCGCCGATGTCATGGAAAACATCATCCGGAAGGGCCTGCCGGCATAAACGGGATTCGGATTCGGCAGCTTGCCGTCGCTTCCGGCGATACGATGCTTCCAGGTGCCCCGATCAGTTTTTATAGTAGCGGTACTTTTCCATCCGCGCCTGGATCATGGCGATGCGGTTGTGGATTCTTTTATTTGGATTTATCGGACTGTAGCGCCGAGGATTAATGATGACGGCGGCCAGCGCCGCGGCCTCCTCACGGGATAACTCCGAGCAGGATTTCCCATAATAGCGGCGCGCGGCTGCTTCTGCGCCGTACACACCATCTCCCCACTCGATGACATTCAAATAGATTTCGAATATTCGTCTTTTGGTGACGTGCCTCTCGAGCGAGAATGTCAAAAAGATCTCTTTTATTTTCCGGAACGGGTTCCTGGACGGGGAAAGATACAGATTTTTCGCCAACTGCTGTGTGATGGTGCTTGCCCCTCTCGCAAACTCCATCTTCTCGGCGTTAATTTTGATGGCTTCGCGAATCTCGCCGTAGTCCAGACCTTCATGCTGGAAAAAAGCCGCATCCTCCGCAATCAGGACGGCATTCTTGAGATCCGCCGAAATGGACTGGATCGGCATCCAGATCTGATACCGTCTCGGCTTTTTCCCTTCCGCCCGCGATTCGCGGTCGCGCATTTCCATCCACGCGGTCGACTTCGGATTTTCTTTCGCCAGTACCGCAACATCAGGATATGTGATGAACTCGTATCCAATGAAAACTGCGAGCATCGTGCACAACAGGATTACGATCGTGCGCCGGCGGTGCCCCTTTTTAAAGCAGTCCTTCCACATAATGCTAGAAGAGAGGAGACAGAAGGCAGAAGCTGTCTTCTGTCTCCTGCATATTCCTACTGCCCTAAGATCAACGGCAGGCCCTTGCTGTTTCCAATCACCACAACTTTTGCGTTCGCGCTTTTGGCCAGGTTTTCCGTGGCTTCAATTCCTTTCCACTCGAGCAATTGCGTGCTGATGCCCTGCGCCACGATCTGCTGGAAGTCGCGGATGCCCTGGGCCTCGATCCGCTTGCGCTCCGCTTCCTGTTTCTCTTTCTGCAACCGGAAACTCATGGCCAGCGCTTCCTGTTCCGCTTGCTGTTTGGCCTCGATCGATGCTTTGAGCGTCATGGGGAGTTGTATGTCCCGGAGCAGGACGCTTTCAATGTTGACTCCCCGTCCGCTGAGCAGCATGGTCATCTGCTCCCGGATCTGTTTTGCGACCATCTCCCGTTCTCCGGTATAAAGCGCATTGGCCGTGTGGGCCGCCGTCGATTCGCGGATCGCTGCGCGCAGATTCGGCTCAATCAATACCTGAATATAGTTCGGGCCTATTTTCTGGTAAACCTCGGCGGAACGCTGCGCGTTCAGATTGAAGATGAGAGATGTGTCCAGGCTCATCATCAGGCCTTCGCTGGATGGGACACTGGCAGATTCCTTGATCTCCTGGGTACGAACGGACATTTCGTGGTTGGCCTTGAAAGGATTGACCAGATGAATGCCCTCAGGCAGGATCTCTCCCGTAACACGGCCAAACAGCGTTAATACGCCGACGTGGCCCGACTCGACGCTGGTAATCGATGAAAAAAGAAAAATCGCCGCGATAAACAGGACAATAATCAACCCAACACCCCGGAATATGGATTTGGGGTTTACATCAATGACACGTCGATTGCTCGTGTTGAAATCTGGCATGGTCTGACCTCCGGCGTTAAATGTGAAGCAAGCAACAAATCTGCGGGCACCGTGCGACGCTTTCCTGAACTGCCCGAACTGCTTTCTTTCCTTGTGCGCGGAGTATTTCACGTGCCTGGAAGCTTATTCAAGATATTTCGTCAATGCGCAAATGGAGATGCGGAAAGGCCGATATTCTCGTGTAGTATTTTAGATTCCGGTGAAAAGCATTGCGGAACATTGATCGAGGCGATGAAACGCATATGACGGCAAGAAAGCACCAGAGTTCAAGCGAAGCCATGACGATCCGTACCGAACTACAATCTTTATCCGATCCGGCGAAAGCCCGGGTATTGGCAGGATTCTTCAAAACCGGTCCAGGAGACTACGGGGAGGGGGACAAATTTCATGGGGTCGTAGTCCCAAAGATTCGACGCATCGTGAAAGCTCATCGGAATATGTCGGCTGGAGAAATTCGGAAACTGATACATTCCGAATTCCACGAGGAAAGGCTCACGGCACTTCTGATACTTGTGGAACAGTATCGGCTGGGAGACATCGCCCGGAAACGAAAAATTTATGAGCTCTATCTTGCCAGCACTGCCTATATCAACAACTGGGACCTCGTCGATCTCACGGCGCAGCACATCGTCGGCGCTTACCTGGACGGAAGAGATCTGTCTGTTCTGAGACAACTGGCGGTCTCTCAAATCCTCTGGGAGCGACGCATTGCAATGCTTTCCACATATTACTTCATCCGGCGCGGCGATAGCCGCGAAGCCTTGCGGATTGCGGAGTTGCTGCTGCACGATCCGCACGATCTGATCCATAAAGCGGTTGGGTGGATGTTGCGCGAAGTGGGGAAACGCTGTTCACTCGATGAAGAACTC
>DATJPG010000118.1:0-38599 GCA_035506515.1 Acidobacteriota bacterium | reverse complement strand
AAAATGATGGGCCTGTTGTATCGATCTGCTTGAACCAAGTGGCGACGTAGCTCAGTCGGTTAGAGCGTGGGATTCATAACCCCAAGGTCGGTGGTTCGATTCCACCCGTCGCTACCAATGCTCACTCTTCTAATTTTCACAAAACAATTGAAACTGAGAGAGTTGGAGCCACTTAGGTTTTTTGAATTCATATATCAATTTACCGAAGTTTTATTCCCAGCAGGCTGAGTATTCGCTCATCGACAGTTTCGAAGCTATTTCTGAACCTGGATGGGAATGGCCGCATTGGCAGACTCCTGATTACATTGCTCCTGGAGCATTGGAGAATCCTGGACTCCCCGCTGCTCTATCTGAGCTTATATTTCAAACATAATAGGACCTCCTTTGAGAAAGAGATCCAATCATTTTTTTGCAAATGTGCTCAAATCGCGCTATATCGGAGGTTGGGCGGTACAGGTGGAAATATGAAAACCAGAAGAGCTTTGCATTGGCTGTTTAGTGGCTGGGGCATTATTTTTTTGCTACTGGTTGTTTTCCTGCTTCTATGCTCACACCTAAAGAAAATGGATGCTCGCGCACAGTACTTGATGGTTTTGCAGGATGAACATAGCAGGCTTTGCAGCGAAGCATGGAAGTCGATAAATCCCATATATGACAAGGACGCAAAGGATCTTCTAGACCCTGAATGGAATTCGCGCATTTTGTCGGACCTGAGCGAAAAAGCATTAGATATTATGAGTGGCGCATACTTGAAGCAAGTGGAAGAGTGGTCTAAACAGTGCGCGCATGACTAATAGAACAGCTAAGCTACTCGGCGGGAGAAAGACTTCAGCATCGCTTTAATATGCTTCTGTTCGTCATACTGGCGAATGTTATCAACCGAGTCTTTCGACGATCCTGTAATGCGAAATCGTTTGACCGATCTCAGGCATGCATCCCTCCGAAAGAAGACCTACATGCTGCGTTGTGGTGCTTGGTGATTCGTGTGGCCATTACATGCGGGTCATGCTGGCGTCGGATGGGAAATCCTATTGCTGCGTTCGGTCGCAGGGAGACTGATGTGGTGTGAATAGGTGCCGATATTGTTCGCCTGACTTTCGGAAAATTATTCCTGGCATAATCGCTCCGGCGGTAAGGGCCCGCATTCAAGAATTAATTGTTGTAATATTTCGCGATTCGGATAAAAGTCGCCTTCAAATCAATTCAGGGGGTATCCATGAAACGCGCTTTTGCGGTCATCTCACTCTATGCATTTGCGTTGCTCATCCCGGCGGGCGCTGACGAACATATAATTCAAGGCTTTACGGAAGCAAGCTCGCCTGTCGAGCGTGGCTGGGAAACCCGGTTCCGCTCAATTCCTGCGCCCGCGAACGAGCGCGATTACGTGAAGCGGCTCAGCGCTCGACCGCATCACGTCGGCTCGCCCTACGACAAAGACAACGCGGAATGGATTCTCTCGCAGTTCAAGTCGTGGGGATGGGACGCGCACATCGAAAACTTCGATGTGCTTTTCCCGACGCCGAAGGAACGCAAGCTCGAATTAGTTGAGCCCACGAAATTCACTGCGAAGCTGCAGGAGCCTCCCGTCGCCGAGGATCCAACTTCAAACCAGCAGAGCGAACAACTTCCGACGTACAACGCCTACTCCGCCGACGGCGACGTCACGGCACCACTCGTCTACGCAAATTTCGGCGTGCCTGCGGATTACGAAGTGCTTGACCGGCTCGGAGTTTCCGTGAAAGGCGCGATTGTCATCGTGCGGTATGGCGGCTCGTGGCGTGGTGTAAAGCCGAAGGTCGCGGCGGAGCATGGTGCTGTCGGTTGCATTATTTATTCCGATCCGCATGAGGACGGATATTTCCACGACGACGTATTCCCGAAGGGCCCAATGCGCCCGCCCGATGGAGTGCAGCGCGGCAGCGTGATGGATTTCGCATCCTATAGCCCGGGCGATCCGCTCACTCCGGGCGTCGGCGCGACAGCCGATGCGAAGCGACTGACGCTTAAGGACGACATTGCCATTACGAAAATTCCCGTGCTGCCAATTTCCTACGGTGATGCGCAACCGCTGCTTGCAGCACTTGCCGGCCCGATGGCTCCTGATCACTGGCGCGGCTCCTTGCCCATTCCATATCATGTGGGCTCAGGTCCCGCGAAAGTTCATTTGCTCGTGAAGGCCAATTGGGACAGGAAGACGCTCTACGATGTAATCGCCAAGCTTCCTGGCGCTGACCAGACTGATCAATGGGTCGTTCGTGGCAATCACCACGATGGGTGGGTGAACGGCGCCGAAGATCCAATTTCAGGGCAGGCTGCGTTACTCGAAGAAGCGCGCGCGCTTGGCGAACTCTCCAAGCAAGGCTGGCGCCCGAGGCGCACCATCATCTATTGCGCGTGGGACGGGGAAGAAGAAGGCCTGCTGGGTTCCACGGAATGGGCCGAAGCGCACGACAAGGAACTGCAGCAGCACGCGGTGATCTATATCAACAGCGACTCGAACGGCCGCGGCTATCTCGATGTGGGAGGCTCGCCCTCGCTCACGCATTTCATCAACGAAGTGGCGCGCGAAATTCAAGATCCCGAAACGAACATTTCAGTTTATGAACGCACCCGAGATCGTGAAATTTCAAGGGCGCGCTCGGAAAATGACCGCAAAGAACTTCGCGAGCATAGCGATCTGCACCTCGAGCCGCTAGGCTCCGGCAGCGATTACTCGGCATTCTTGGATCACCTGGGAATCGCGTCTCTAAATCTCGGATACGGCGGGGAAGATGAAGGCGGAATCTATCATTCCATCTACGACGATTTCTATTGGTACACGCATTTCTCGGACACGGATTTTTATTACGGCCGAGCGCTTTCGCAGACGATTGGCACCGCTGTGATGCGGTTTGCAAATGCCGATCTGCTGCCGTTTGAATTCAAGGATTTGGCGAGCACCATCCGCACATATGTGAAGCAGCTGAAAAGCATCGCAGACTCGGAGCGTGAGGAAATTATCCAGCGCAACAAGGACCTCGCCAGCGGTTTTTACACCGCCATCAACGATCCCAAGCACCCGATGAATCCTCCGAAGCATGAGGGCGTTCCGCCTCACCTCAACTTCGCTCCGCTCGACAACGCCGCCGACGCACTTGCGGAAGCCGCCGATCGCTACCACACGGCTGTCGGGAAAGATTGGGCAGCAGGCATCGCGCCCGCCACGCTTGTGAATTTGAATCACAAATTAGCCCAGGCCGAACACGCACTCACGTCGGATGAGGGCGTTCTTCGCCGCACCTGGTATAAGAATATGATTGACGCTCCCGGCGTCTACTCCGGCTACGGCGCTAAGACGGTTCCCGGCGTCCGCGAAGCAATCGAACAAAAGCATTGGGACGAAGCCGACTCCGAAATTGTGCGTGTGGCGAAAGTCCTCGACGCTGAAACCAAGCTGATTAATTCCGCTGCCGCGGATTTGGAAGCTGCAAAACATTAGTAGATGCCAGATAAAAAATACTCTAAGTATTTAGCGATAGATGCTTACGAATCAAAAGGCCGCAGCTTTGAGTCTGGCAGGATGCGCAACCTTGTTGGCTGAGAAAGAATGAGGCTACCTTTACCCGCGCAACCAATAGTGAAAAGCGATCACATTTTCCCAAAACAATTGAAACTGAGAGAGTTGGAGAAGCTTGAGGTATAGGAACTATCATACAATCAGCGAATCACGACAGAACCATGGCGAAGCCACAATCGATCGCTGAATGGGAAATTGCGATTTTGTGAGAACTTTAGCGAGAATCGAGACGTAGTACTCCTTGAATATGAAGCCGTCGTGCCGGAGAATTGATGGAATTCATAAATTTGGATGTTCTTGTTAACCCGCATTATTCATGAAGGTCTGTAGCAAACCAGCGCGGATAGGTCCGGATCCACCACCGCAGCAAACGCATCATGAATTGGCCGGCTAAGGGGTGCAGTTATGCGTCTTCTTTTATCTCTCGTCACTTTGATAGCTCTTTCTCTAACCTCGGTGCTCGCACAATCTCCCCAAAATACATTCGAGGTGGCGTCCATCAAGCCAAGCGATCCGGATACTCGTGGGATCATGTTTCGCAACTCGCCCGGAACCCTGCACATTGTCGGGGCCACCATCAGTTTCCTGATACAGCAGGCGTATGACGTTCGTGAATTCCAGATTTCCGGAGCCCCCGGATGGATCAATTCAGACCGGTATGACGTCATGGCAAAAATTGAGCTCACAGCGCCCCTCGCAGATTCCTCGGATGTACCCGATCAGCAAAAAGCTATGGAGCAACAACGCGAACGCCTGCGTGCGTTGCTTGAGGAAAGGTGTCATCTCAAGATACACCGTGAGACAAAAGAGCTTCAGGCCTATGTGCTCACAGCGGCAAAGGGCGGGCCGAAGCTCAAGCAGGCAGCCCCGGTTGAAGCGGATCAGGACGGCAAAGACCGGGAGCGCCCCCGGGGCGCCTCCTTGCGAGTGGGACGCGGGCAGATCATCGCTCAGTCCGTACCTCTGGATTTTTTGGTTCAAATCCTGGCCCGGCAATTGGGCCGGCCGGTGATTGACAAGACCGGACTGACGGGAGCGTACGATTTTATCCTCGAGTGGACTCCGGAATCGGGACCGGGACTCGGCCCTGGATTTGGGAGCCCCGGCGCATCCGTCCCCGGGAAGGAACCGCCTCGCCTGGACAGCCCCGCGCCCGACGAACCGAACGGACCGACCATTTTTGCTGCCATCCAGGAGCAGCTGGGATTGAAACTCGAGTCCCGGAAAGCACCGGCAGACATCATCGTGATCGAGAGCATCGAAAAGCCGTCGGAGAACTGAGTGAGCCAGGGCTTAGGAATGAGGCGTAAAACTCAAATCTATCGAACTGTCTGGCTCGCCCTTTTGTTTGCTGTGACTGGGGCTAAGGCAGCCGAATACCGTGGTCGGGTTATTTTCAATGGCCTCGGTGTCCCGGGAGCCTCTGTAACGGCGTCGCAGGGCGATCAGAAGTTTGCCGCAATCACGGATGCGCAGGGCGTATATTTATTCCCCGACCTGCCCGAAGGCACCTGGAATATTCGGGTCGAAATGCAGGCATTCTCGCCGCTCCAGCGGGAAGTGCCGATAGGACCTGATACCAGCGCCGGGACATGGGAATTGACGTTGCTGCCAATCGATCAGGTTCCGGGGCTTCAGACGCCTCCCCCCTCCACTGCGGTGCAATCTTCCCAGCCCGATAGCGAAACGAACGCGAGTCGCGGAAAGGATTCCGACAAGAAGGGCGATTCTGCTGTTCCAACGAGCACTCAAACTCCGTTTCTGCGGGCGGATGTGAATGCGACGGGAGCGCTCACGCAGACGCAGGCAGGCTCCGATACAGTGTCTGCTTCGCCCGAGTCGGGCAATCAGAATCCGGAGGAATTGAGCCAACGCGCCGCCGACGGATTCCTGATCAATGGGACGGCCAATAACAGCGCAAGCTCTCCTTTCGCGATGAGCGGGGCGTTTGGCAATGTCAGAGGGGGAAATCGGCCGCTTTATAGCGGAAACATAGGTTTTGTTATTGATCATTCAGCTCTGGATGCTCGCCCATATTCACTCGCCGGCATTAACACCGACAGGCCGACATATAACCACATGCAGGGCATGTTTACATTCCAGGGACCATTGCGAATCGCTCACCTGATTCGGAATGGCCCTACTGTCTATCTCAGCGGCCAATTTTCACGGAATCGCGATGTCCGAACGGAAAGCGGGCTGATGCCCACCCTCGCCGAACGAAGCGGGGACCTGTCACAAACTCCGGTGCAGATCTACGATCCGGCAACCGATCAGCCGTTTGAAAACAACAAGATCCCCCTGGAACGTATCAGTTCCGAGGCAGCCTTCCTGCTGACCCTCTATCCTCTCCCCAATGTGGCGGGTAATGCACGCTACAACTACCAGATCCCGGTTGTGGGCGCGACCCACAATGACAGCATTCAAGCCGGATTTGGCAAAGGGAATGTGCTCAGTAACTACTATTCCGGGGCTTTCTCGATCTTCAGTTCACGTAGCGACAATCAGAACCTTTTTGGTTTTCTGTCCAGGGGTCGCACCCTTGGCGGCAACGTGAATTTGGGCTGGCGGCACAGTTTCACTCAACGACTGTACAGCAGCATCGGTTATGCATTCAGCCACTCGTTCGTGAAGACCGAGCCCTTCTTCGGGAACCGGGAAAATATATCGGGCCTCGCGGGGATCAACGGGAACAACCAGGAACCGCTGAACTGGGGGCCGCCGACGCTTGCTTTCATGGGTGGGCTGCAGTCTCTTTCCGACGCGCTGCCCGCATCCACGCGCAATCAGAGCAACACCCTGTCGGTCGGCAACGTGTGGAGCCACAGGGCGCACACGGTATCCTTCGGGGGACAGTTTCGCCGGCAACAGATCAACACCATTTCTCAACAGAATCCGCGCGGAGCTTTCACCTTTACCGGGGCATCGACACTCGGTTCTTCCGGTGGAATCCTGGCTTCGGGCGCCCGCAATGATTTTGCCGGCTTCCTGCTGGGGATTCCCGACACGCTGTCGATCGCGTTCGGCAACGCGGACAAGTATTATCGCTGGTCTTCTTACGAGGCGTATATCGCGGACGACTGGCGGGTGAACCCGAATCTAACGCTCAATATCGGCCTTCGATGGGAATATTCGGCTCCCATGGTCGAGCTCTACGGGCGTCTGGTGAACCTCGACATCTCTCGTGGATTTTCCGAGGCATCGCCGGTGGTGGCAAGGGATCCCGTCGGCCCAATCACTGGGGCGCACTTTGCGGATTCCCTGGTGGATCCGGACAAGACCGCGTTTCAGCCCCGCATCGGGATCGCGTGGAGGCCGGCGGCGTCTTCTTCCATATTGGTGCGCGGGGGCTATGGCATTTATTACAACACCACTCCCTATCAGTCTATTGCAATGCAAATGGCCCAGCAATCGCCGCTTTCGAAGAGTCTGCGCCTGCAAAACACCGCTGAAAATCCTCTGACGCTGGCAGACGGTTTCAATGCACCTCCCAATTCGACGGCGAATACCTTCGCCGTCGACCCGAAACTACGCATCGGTTATCTGCATATCTGGCAGATGTCAATTCAGCGCGATCTACCTTTCGCGATGCAGGTCGTCGTGGCCTACCAGGGGACAAGAGGGAGACATGCGCTGCAGCAATTCCTGCCGAACACCTATCCGCTCGGAGCACAAAACCCGTGTCCATCCTGTCCCAGTGGATTTGTCTATATGACTTCCGGTGGAACTTCGAACCGTGAAGCGGGCACGATTCAGCTTCGGCGGCGGTTGCGCAACGGATTCAGCGCGAGTCTGGATTATACGTACTCGAAGTCTATTGACGACGCCGCGCCCGGCGGGAACCAGACCGCCGCAGTGTTCACCGCGCAGAACTGGCTTAATCCGGGCGCGGAACGAGCGCTTTCGAGCTTCGATCAGCGGCATCTGCTCAGCGCCAGCTTCCAGTACACGTCCGGAATGGGGGTCGCCGGCGGAATGCTGTTGAAGGGTTGGAAGGGAGTTTTATTAAAGCAATGGACCTTCTCCGGGCAGATCAAGGCCTCGAGCGGTTATCCGCTGACGCCGATTTATCCGGAGGCGGTCGCGGGCACGGGTGTGACAGGCCCGGTGCGTCCCGACTATACAGGAGCCGATATAGAGGCCGCGCCCCCGGGTTTGCATCTGAATCCTGATGCGTATACGGCTCCGGCATTCGGTTATTGGGGCAATGCCGGCCGCAACTCGATCCCCGGCCCCTCTCAGTTTGGCTTTAATGCGTCCCTGGCACGGACGTTCCGCACCAGCGACCGGACCAGTCTCGACCTGCGGGTGGACGCGAACAATGTATTGAACCACGTCACATTCCCGTCTTGGGATACGACCGTGGGAAGCACGCAGTTCGGGCTCCCTCTGACGGCTAATGCCATGCGCAACATACAAACGACGGTTCGGTGGAGATTCTAGCCGTGAAGAAAAGGAAAGAATTGCCACAGCCTGCACAGATGTCACAAAAGATCCTGGGAATCTGTGCAAGTTGTGGCCGCGCCTTGGTGTTTCTGCCGGTTCTTCTCACATGCCTTGGAGTGAATGCTCAACAGGTGGGAGAAAACAAGCAAGCGGGACAGGCTACCCCGACATTCAAGGTGGACACCCAGCTGGTTGTCGAGACGATAACTGCTACGGGCAGGAATGGTGCGGCTGTAGAGGGACTCAAGGCGGAAGATTTCATCATTACAGAAGAGGGCGTCCCTCAATCCATCGCTTTTTTCGAGCACCAGAAATTTGATGATGCGGCGGTCGCTCCTCCCTCTCCGCTGACCACGAAGGTCATGCCGTTGGATAAGTATCCGCGAGCCCAGATTTCGCCTGAAACAGCGGGCAAATTCCGCTATCACGACCGCCGGCTTCTCGTTCTCTATTTCAACCTGGACTCCATGCCAATCTCCGACCAGCTGCGGTCCTTTACGGCCGCGGAGAAATTCGTGCGCACCCAGATGACGAAGGCGGACCTCATGGCCATCATGATGTACGATGGCGCGAGCGTTCGCGTGCTTCAGGACTTCACCGAAGACCGTGAACAGCTGCTTACGATCATCCAGACGGTAGCCGTGGGAGAGGATCAGCTTTCCCGGGATACAATCACCGATCTTACCAATAGCGGTACAGCTTTCGGTCAGGATGACAGCGAGTTCAACATTTTCAACACCGACCGCCAGCTGTCGGCGCTCCAGACTGCGGCCCTGATGCTCGGCTCGCTGAGCGAAAAGAAATCGCTTGTCTATTTCTCGAGCGGCCTGCGTCTGAACGGAGTGGACAACCAGGCGCAGCTCCACGCGACCATCAACGCGGCGGTCCGCGCGGGCGTTTCCTTCTGGCCGATCGACGCGCGCGGTCTGACCGCGCAGGCTCCCCTGGGGGATGCGACTGCAGCGTCGCCGGGTGGAGCCGGCATGTACAGCGGCGCCCTTGCGAATGCCATGATGGCCGACTTCCAGCGCACGCAGGACACCTTGTGGTCGCTCGCCGCCGATACCGGCGGGAAGGCGCTTCTCGACTACAATGACCTGACGCGCGGCATTACGCAGGCACAGGACGCCATCTCCAGCTACTATATCCTCGGCTACTACACAACCAACCAGAACCCCAACGGAAAGTTCCGACGCATCAAGGTGTCTCTCAGAGAAGGGATGCAGGGAACTCTAAACTACCGGCAGGGATATTACGCACGCAAGCAGTTCGGCGATTTCACCTCAGCGGAGAAGGAGCGTCAACTGGAAGAGGCGCTGATGCTGGAAGATCCGGTAACCGATCTCACGATCGCGATGGAATTGGACTATTTCAAGCTGAACCGTGCCGAATATTATGTGCCGCTGGTCGTCAAAATTCCCGGAAGCGAACTGGTACTGGCCAAGCGCGGCGGCCACGAACACACGCTGCTCGACTTCATAGGGGAAATCAAGGATGAGTCCGGTATTACGGTTACCAATGTGCGCGACAAAGTAGACATTAAGCTGAGCGATGCAACGGCCGCTGAACTTGCGAAACGCCCGATCCAGTACGACACAGGTTTTACGCTTCTTCCCGGCAAATACAGATTGAAGTTCCTCGCGCGGGATGCGGAAACCGGGCGCATTGGGACGTATGAAATGCATTTCGTCATCCCTAATTTGAACAAGGAAGAAAAAAGGATCCCGATCAGTTCCGTTGTCTTGAGCAGCCAGCGCGTCGATCTGCGGAATGCGCTCTTCGACGCCGCAAAGAATAAAGGGAAAACGGAATCGGTCAATCCTCTCGTCCAGGAAGGGCAGAAGCTGATTCCAAGCGTCACTCGGGTTTTCAGTAAGGCACGGGACATGCACGTCTATGTGCAGGCTTACCAGCAGGGGGACGAGAGTGCTCATCCACTGGTTGCCTACGTCACTTTCTACCGGGGACAAGTGAAGGCGTTTGAAACGCCGCCGCTGCTTGTGACGGAGACGTTGAACAATCGCCTCAAAACCATGCCTCTGAAATTCAGCCTTTCTCTCAAAAATCTTTTGCCGGGCCCATACAATTGCCAGGTAACTATTACCGATCCAACGGGTCAGAAGGCGGCATTCTGGCAGGCGCCAGTGGTGCTGATACCGTAGATCGCGGGAGCAATGACATGAAAACATTCCGTTCTTTAGGCATCGCCGCAATCTTTTGGGGCGTATTTTTTATTCCGCTGTTTGCGCAGACACCGCCCAAATTGCAGTTTGAAGTGGCGACGGTCAGGCCGTCGCCGCCGATTTCAAGCCTCGCGGCACAGGCCGCATCCGGAAAGATCGACCTTGGAATGAGGGCGGATGCGACGCAGTTCGACATGAAGTTCATGTCTCTGACCAACCTGATTGCTACGGCCTATAAAGTCAAACCGTATCAGATCGATGGCCCCGATTGGATGAAGACGCAGCTGTGGGAAATTCACGCCAAGCTTCCGGAAGGCAGCACCAAGGAACAGATTCCGGAAATGCTGCAATCCCTGTTGACCGAACGGTTCAAGCTGACGTTCCACAGGGAAAGCAGGGAACAGCCGGTGTATGCGCTCACTGTATCCAAATCCGGATTGAAAATGAAGGAAGCGGTTGCGGAGCCTGCGACGCCCGCTCCTGAGGCGGATGCTGCAAAAAGCACGGCACCAAAGGAAAGCGGCGGTAAAGAAGCGATGACCCTCAGCACGCCGGAAGGGGAGATGAAGGTAAACATGAAGCAGCAGGGCAATACGGTCACCGTGGACGTCGGGAAAGCCGGCAAGATGCAGATGATCATGGACGAAAACCCTCATATGCGGTGGGAAATGCCCAAGGCGACCATGGCCGAATTCGTTGAAATATTGACCCAGTTTTCGGACCGCCAGGTCGTTGATATGACAGAACTGAAGGGCCCCTACCAGGTGGTGCTGGAGCTTCCGATACAGGAACTCCTGAATATGGCGAAGAAGATTATGCCGGAATATGCAGGCGTCCTGGGCGGTGGAGCTCCGGGCGGAGCAGCCCCTTCGAGCGGCCTTGCCGGTGTCGGTGCCTCCGATCCCAGCGGCGGGTCGATCTTTCAGGCGGTCCAGCGGCTTGGCCTGAAGATGGATCCGCGCAAAATAAACACGGACACCATCGTCGTCGATGAGGTTTTAAAGGAACCGACTGAGAACTGAGCTTTTCTGCCGGTCCGCTGATATAATATGCGCGGGCAAGAATAAGGAGCAAATGCGGAAATGTACAAGTTCAAACCGGTAAGTGAGCGAATGCAGCTTATGCATCAGCTGATCCGTGATCGTGTGATCCAGAGCGACTCTGAGACTGCCATGATCACGACCCGTTGCTTCCAGGAGAATGAAAATCTCATTCCCTATCTTCGCCGTCCCACGGTGCTGAAGGCCATCTGCGAGCAGATGACCGTCCGCGTCGAGGATTTCGAAATGATTGTCGGCAACAGCAGCAAGAATTTTTGTGGCACCGGATATGCCCCCGATTGGGGCAACTCTGGCTGGATTCCCTCCATGATTGAGAAGGGCATCTGGACGCTCAGGGAAGATGGCCTGTATCACAATCCCGACGAAGAGGAGCTGCGCATGTCTATAGCTCCCGAGGATTATGAGAATTTGGCGTCCATCGGAGACTACTGGAAAGGCCGCACGTACAACGATATCGCGGCCGCCTGGCAGCCGAAGGGTTATGAAGAGCTCTGCCGCATGCAAGTCTCCGCCACCGTGAAGGGCGCGCCCCTGCTGATGATGCCGGCCGGTCACCTGACTCCGGGCTTTAAGAAAATCGTTGATGTGGGTTACGGCGCTATCCGCAAGCAGGCTCAGGATTGGCTGGATACTCACGTCAACAACCTTATGGGCGAGGATGTGAACCGCAGCATCTTCTACACCGCCGCCGTCGTTTCCTGTGAAGCCGCGACCACTTTGCTCAAGCGCTACGGCGAGAAGTGCCTGGAAAAGGCAGCTTCATGCACCGACGAGAAGCGCAAAACTGAATTGGAGTCCATGGCAGACAGTCTGATCTGGATTTCCGAGAACCCTTGTCGCACCTTCCGCGAGGCCTGCCAGGCGGCGATCACGTATCAGTATATCTTGCGTCTGAGTTTTATTTGCGATATCGGATCCTTCGGCCGCTTCGATCAATATACCTGGCCGTACCTGAAGAAAGATCTGCAAGAGGGCCGATTGACGCCTGAAGAGGCACAGGAGATTGTGGACTGCTTCTTCATGAAGATAAATTCCATGTACGGTGGCGGCACCGGCGAATTGGTTAAGATCATTGGGATCGGCAACACCTACCTCCACACCACCATCGGCGGCATAGATCCCAAAACCGGCGGGGACGCCAGCAACCCCGTCACCTACATGGTGCTGGAGAGCCTGGCTCGCTTGAGCCTCCATGACCCCACGATCTCTTTGCGTGTGAGCAAGAACACTCCGGACAAGCTGTGGGCTTTGGCTCTGGAAACCTCAACCAAAGTGGGCGGACTGCCGCTGTTCCAGAACGACGATATCATCATCCCCGGCATACTCAAGGAACTGGGCTTTACGCTTGAGGATGCCCGGGATTACGCCATCATCGGCTGCCAGGAGATTACGGGCTCCGGCAACGACTATGCCGCGGCCAACGGCGTGGCCCCGCCGCACGCCTCCATTCACTACAGCAAGTTGCTGGATATGGCGATCAACGACGGCATAAATCCCTTCAACGGCGAGCAGTGCTCGATCCATACCGGCTATCTGTATGACATGAAGTCCTTTGACGAGGTCAAGGAAGCATGGCGCAAGCTGGCCGGATACTTTCTCAAAGCCCAGGTTTCGCTTAATAATTACCTGGAGTATCTGGTTCAGTACCACACACCGCACCCGATGTTGTCTATCTCGCTCGACGGCTGCATGGAGTCCGGCAAGGATTGCACTTGGGGCGGCGCCAAATACAACTCATACGGCGGGACCGCAACCGGCCTTGCCACGGTGGCTGACTCCCTGACCGCCATCAAATACATGGTTTTCGACAAGAAGTTGTGCACAGCCCGCGAGCTCCATGACGCAGTCATGGCCAACTGGGAGGGCTATGAGCCCTTGAGACAGCGGATCATCAACGAGGCGCCCCATTTTGGAAATGCCGACCCCTATGCCGACGAGCAGATGGCATGGGTGATTAACACCTATTATGCCACCTGCCAAGCGTGCTACTCCACCCGCACCAGGATTTTCAAAGCCGGCCTGTACGGTGCGGCGGACCATGTGGGTCAGGGGTACACCACCTGGGCGACACCGGACGGCAGAAAAGCCGGAACACCCATTGCCGATGCTGCATCTCCGGTTCAGAGCCGCGATACGAACGGCCCCACTGCGGTATTTCTCTCTTCGCTTTGCTATGACCATAGAAGGTTCATGGACGGCGTGTGCCTGAACATTCGCATCCATCCCACCGCGCTGAGCCGTGACGACGGGATCGCCAAGCTGCGCGACATGGTTAAGGCTTATATGCATAAGGGCGGTGCGGAAGCTCAGTTCAATGTGGTTTCGACCGAAGTTTTGCACAAGGCGCAGGAAAATCCCGACGAGTACCGCAATTTAGTGGTACGCATCGCCGGTTACTCCGCCTATTTTGTGGAGCTGACCCGCGACTGCCAGAACGACCTCATTTCCCGCCATGAAAACATGATATAGGGAGCGTTCGACATTCGATCCTTTATCGGCCGGCCTTCGTTAGGGCAGCCCCGTGTATCCGCTTTGTTATAAAATCAACCTTGGGTGCGCCGGGATTGCCTGGATCTATCAGCGTGGAGCCCATCCCATAAAATCCTATGCACTGTCCCACTGTACCCCCGACCACCAACAGAGCGATGTGGTTTGAGTTGATCGTTGGAATCGTTCCCCCGGGCTTGCAGTTTTCCAATGTCAGACCGGGTATGATACCGGAAGCCGCAGCCTCCTTTATCTGTGCCTGATGCTTCTCACTCAATAGGTCCCATTTCACCCGGTATTGATCGCAGAGCATTTGCGCCAGTGCCTGTTTGCTGTAGCCTGCATCGGCTGCCTGCCTGGCCAGTGTCGGATATATCCCTATTTCGCAATATGTGCTGTTAATTATATCCACCGCGCTTGAAAGCATTCCCGCAAGCCCGCTCGTGAATTTGGCCTCGGGCGGTACCGGTCCGGTAAACCCCTGAATCATGCCTGCGAGCTGATCCAGATCCTTTTTCAGGGGCTGGCAGTCCATGGAGCCACTGGGCCCCAGGCTGTTGATCGTAATACATTCATCCACGGTCACCGTGCTTTCTCCCGGCTTGAAGCCACGACTCACTGCGAAGGATTCCCACGGATTTTCTTCCTCATTTTCTGCAAAAGTAAAATTACAGTATCTGGCGGGCTGCCCCTGCATGCCGATCTCTGCATCCCTCAAGGCCCAACCGATGTTGATCATACACAGGCTCACAGCGCGCCCGATGGAGCTGTTTGCCCGGAAGCCAAAGCCAAGGAATCCCTGTTTGGAATTCATGCCTATTTCTTTTGCTATCGGCCCATTCACCCAGATCAGGACTTTGGAATTGAGGGTTCCCGTACTGATGTGGAAGAGATTAAATCTTCTATCCACCAGCGCTTCCATGGTCGCTATGATAATCGGGAGATACTCGGGTCTTGCCCCTGCCATGACGGCATTAATGGCGATCTTTTCTATGGTCGCCATTCCGTTCCGGGGCGTCATAAGGCCTATCTCTTCGGTGCGCGACCGGCTCGTGCCCGTCAACATCCATTCCACGGCCTCCCGGGTGGGTGGCGTCAAGGCGATTCCATCGCCCATCTGTTTATCAATGCAGTACTGCTGAAACTTTTCATTGGCCTGCGTATAGCTTTTTCCGGTAAAGGACCTGGGGCCGTACTCATAGGTAAAGGGCGGTGGGTTTTTTTCTTTTTCTGTCAGGGGGTTGGTTAATCCTTGGATAGTTGTCTCGAATACCGAAGAAGCTATCTCCATCATCTTTTCCGGAGACTTCTCGCTGGCAAAAAATTTAACCGCAGGTATCGTAAGGATGCGCAATGTCGGCATTCCATTGACTTCCGCCAGCCTTTTTCTTTGTTCGAGAAGACCGTCGACTGTAAACGTAACCCCGGGTTTGCCGAGTTTTTCCAGCCTCGCTTCGGTGTCCTTTTCACTCGATCCTGAATTCTTGACTCCCTGTATCCAGGCATCGCATTGGGCAGCGACTTCGGCAGAATTATCGGGCACCATAGGACTGGCGGCCGAAGGGAACCGCAGGATAGTGGCAGTCGGGTATCTCTCTTTCAGGAGCTTTTCCATGGCATCGAAGAAGATTGCGGCATCGGTCTTTTCACTGAGCAGTGCAATCCTTTTTCCGGCCAGATCCGTAAGCCGGGGAGCGGCGAGTCCAACCATTGGCACAGTGTGAAGAAGCCCGCGGGGATTTAAAACCTCCAGAACGATACCGCTCTTGCCGGATGACTTATCCTGCATATCGGATGCATGGCCCAGGGGGAGTGTCATAGCGGGAACTCCCGTGGCTGTCACGGCAGCCCCTTTAAGAAAGCCTCTGCGCGAAAAATCATGGTTCTCACTCCGTCTGTCATCCATGGTTAAGACTCCTTTCTTTCCTGTTGATGGCTCCGGCCACTACCTGCCGGCCTTTGTCAGTGCAGCTCCGCGGATTACTTTGTGCATGTAAGGCCGTGTCACTTCAACATCCTCAACATTGGCGGTTGAACCGCAGGGGGTCTGAAAAACAATCACTCCGCCCGCACCTGTACCGGCTACAATAACCGCCACATCCTTCGGGTCGGCAAAAGGCTCCCGGTACAACCCGGGTTTGCAGTCGGTAGTTTTTATTCCGATAATTTTACCCGCAGCCACTATTTCTCTGAATTGCTTGCGCTCATCCTCACTCATTTTGTCCCAGTTAATTGTATTTTTATCATGCAGCCATTTGATAAAAGACTCTCTGGTAAAACCGGCATTGGCCAGTTGCCGTGCGAATGTCGGATGAATCGCAATCATATGCCGCATATCGATGCCGTTCTGGGGCATGCCGAAAAAGCCGAAGACTCCCGCGGAAGGCGAGAACAGATCTCTCATCTGATCCATCTTCTCTTTAAAGCCGGTCATGCTCAGGGTTTCGGAGGGACCGCGCGCAATAAAAATTCCTTCGCAGATGGTTACAGTGCTCTCATCGGGCTTGAATCCGTTTGAAACCGCATAAGGCTCCCACGGGCTGGCCTTTTGATTTTCCGGTATTATGTAATTTGCATAAGCGGCAGGCTGACCGAGGCCTCCCGGCGACGAATAGACATCCATACGGCGCCAGCCTATGTTTATCATGCACATAAGCATTGCCCGCCCGATCGTGGCATTGGCCCTGTGACCCGGAGCCAGATAGCCAACCTCGTTGTTCAGTCCGATTTCTTCGACGATCGGTCCGCTGATAAAGGTGATGGGCAGAATCTCATTAACAATGTGGTACTGGTTAAAGTCTTTGGCGGTAATCGTCTCAATCATGGCAATAATGACAGGAAGATACTCGGGTTTCGCTCCTGCCATGACTGCGTTGATGGCGATTTTTTCCACAGTCGCCCTGCCTTGCTTCGGAAACATCAGTCCTATTTCCTTGTCCGGCGGATACGATATCCCCGCGAGCATTCTGTCCACTGCCTCTCGAGTCGGTGGGACTACGGGCATTCCGTCGGTCATGAAGTTTTCGGCACAATACTGCTGAAATTTTTCGTTTGCCTCGGCGTAATCGGCCCCGGTGAATTTTTTGTGAGAATAGTCATAGCTGAAATTCCCGACTTCCATTTCTTCTTTTGTCAGCGGTTTGACAAGCGCGTTATGGATTGAGTCAAAAGCCGCCTCGGCAACCGGCTTCATCAATGCAGGGTCCGTCTTAGCAACGAGGTAATCCACCGCGGGCACGGCAAGAATGCGGCAGGTCGGCATCCCGTTAATATCTACCAGAAGTTTTTTCGCCTTTATGACTGCGTCGGATACGATTGCCACGCCGGGACAACCCCGTTTTTCCAATCTGGCGCCGTTATCGTGTCTGGAGCCGGTCTCCGACGCTTTGACTCCGTCAATCCACCCGGCGCACTCACTGGCTATTTTGGCGGTAATGTCGGGCGAGTTCGGGCCTCCGTAGCTGTAATGACTAAACTCAGCCGCTGGGTAACGTTGCTTCAGCCTGGACTTGACCGTATCGAAAAAGACCATCGAATCCTGGCCCATCGCCAGTATCGCGATTTTTTTCCCATTCAAGCTGCTGAGGCGCGGCGCAGATAATCCATGTCTTTCTGGAAACGCAAGCTCGCCGTGAGGCTCCAGTATTTCAAGGGTGGTCATGTCGTTCGCTCCTGCTTCTTTTTTCCTGTTCACACAGCTGAATGATGCCCCTGCACCCAGTCCCGCCACTCCCGCAGCAGTACTCCGGATAAAGGTTCTCCTGCTTTCTTTCCCATGTTATCTCCTTCCTGGCAGCGTCTTGAGCGCCGAATAATTATTTTCATGCGCGCGTGAAAAATTAATAGCATGCTATTATAAAAGTCTATCCCCTGTGATGGTGAACAAAAAATGAGGTATTTGTGGAAAACATCAAATATATCGGAATTTTGATTAAACGAATCGACGATGCCATCGCGAAGATTGCAAATAAGGAGCTCGAGGAAAAGGATGTGACCTTTTCGCAGATGCATATGCTCTGGACCCTTAAAGACGCCAAAGACGGGATTCTTACCCTGAAAGAACTGGAAAAGTCTCTTCGTCTGGCGCAGCCTACAACGCTGGGAATAGCCAAAAGACTGGAGGGAAAAGGCTTCGTGGAAGGCAGCTTCGATAATGCGGACAAGCGAACCAAGTATATAAAGATTGCTCCAAAGGGAAAAGAGATCTGCAGAAGCTCAAGGGCTCACATGGATGAAACCGAAGGAAGACTCCTTAAGGGTCTCTCTAAAGGTGACAGGGCATTGTTATACGAGCTGCTCTTAAAGCTATCCAAGAACATGGAAACATAGGGGGCGACGCTGGATCGACACCGCGATGAATGATTCGCTCGTCACTTTATCAATTTCGGCACGGGTGGAAGCACAGACAGGTCGGGAATCGTGGCCGGATCGATTTTAAACCTTTTGTCATACCTGACGGGATCCGTAATATCCGCCCCCTCTGTTGATCGCCATGTGAAATTGCAGGTACCGCATATATATACTTCCCAGGCATCGTCAACAGGAGCCTTCGCCAGCAGCTCAACCGTGGGTGAATCGCATCTCGGGCAAATCATTTTATCTCTCCTGTCTCATGGCTTTTTTCAAATAGTCCAGCCAGAACTCCGTTTTTTCAGGCGCCTCCAGGAGCTCCGTCTCTCTCCCCACATCGGGCGCGACCGGTGTGGTGGCATCGATGATGAGCTTGGTTGTGAGACCGGCCGGTTCCGAGGAAGGATCAAGCGGCATGCCCGGAGCGCTGGGGATAAGCACGACGTCCTTGGAAGGCCGGACCCTTGTCGTCATGGCCCACATCACCTGCGGCAGATTAAACGGGTCAATAAATTCGTCGACTATGATTACGATCTTTGAATAGGGCATGCCGTGAGGAGTCGATAAAAGCCTCATCGCTACGGCCTTGCCATATCCACCGAATCTTGATTTGGTCGAAACGATCACCCCGATTCCATGGGTATACATGGCATTCACTGCAACAACCTCGGGGAAATCCTTCTTAATCTGCCTGTAGAGCGGGATGCTGGTGTTCAATGCCAATAAATAATCGATCTCTGTCCAGGGAATGCCCAGGTAAAGGTTTTCGAAGATGGGATTGGTGCGGTAAGTAACCGTATGGATCTTGATCTCGCACTGAAGCCTGGCCCCGGAGTAGCTTCCGGAGAATTCACCGAAGGGGCCCTCAATTTTTCGCACCCGCGGCAAAATATTTCCTTCCAGCACGATTTCGCTTCTTGCCGGGATATCCAGATCGCCCGACTCACTCTTGACAAGCTCAATTGGAGCTCCTTTTAATGCGCCGGCAAAATCATATTCCGAATGAACATACTCAATAGGAGTGCTGGCCATAAAATTAAGCACGGGGTCATTCCCTATGCATATAGCCACGGGCAGCGGTTCATTCCTTTCCTCTGCCTTCCTCAGATGAATCGCGATGTCATGGAAAGGCAGAGCCTGAATGCCCACAAGATCTCTGCCCTTAACCTGGATTCTGTAGATGCCGACATTTTCCTTGCCGAAATCATCGCGGTCTTCCGGATCCTTGGAGACAACGAGCCCCTTGGAAATAAAGAAGCCTCCGTCATATTTGTTTACCCGGAAGAGGGAGAGAATATCGAAGAGATTGATGTCCGCTTTGATCGTGTTCTCTTTAACGGGTGCGTTTTGCTTCGTCACCCATTCCGGATGCACCGGATAATCGTTCCAAAGCTTGTCCAGCGCAAAAAATTGTTGCTTGATGGGTGTGCCTTTTGGAAGGTTCAGCATGAGTGCATGGTTTTGCCACGAGCCTTGCACATTCAGAACGACACTGTTTTTGTATCCCCTGATTTTTTCAATCCATACCGCCGGACCATTTTCCAGGTCAGACGCTGCTCTTCCTATAGCGCTCAGATCAGGTTCCGGCATGATCGGATCCTTAATTTTTATGAGCTGGTTTTCTCGCTCCAGCAGCGACAAAAACTCCCTTAAATCCCTATAACCCATGTCCTCTCCCCTATCGGTTCATCCGCTCCGCGGTTCCAATCATCGAGTTTGATTTCCCTGCGGGGGACAACGTATATAAAGAAAGAAGTGCCGTTATCTGCCTTGGCATCTGGCACAAAATTGCGGATCTACGCCGTTGGAAGCTGAGTCCCCAGTTGCTCCTTCATTCTCTTCAAAACGGAGCGCGCAACTTCGCGAGCGTCTTTATAGCTCTTCTGTTCGTAAGAGGCAAGTATTCTGTTCTGATGTTCAGTGAAATCGATTGTCTTCTGAAAGATGCCCTCAAGGTTGGGCGACTGACGAATAACATCGAGCGCATAGAGCGGAATGAACATGCGTTCGAGAATCTGTTGAAGATGCCTATTTCGCAAGGGGATCTCTAGGGACTGCGGAGCTATCCTTCGCAGATGCGTTTCAATACGGCTGCGACTACGCGATCGCATCGCGGCTTCTGAAAACTGAACAATTCAGAAAGCAAATTAAATTCAGTTTGGTGGGCGCTGCGCATTGGATTAGGGGCTGCGGCCTTTTTAGCGGGGCTCGATAAATTCTTCAATCTGCTGGCGAACTGGGAGACATATCTTAGCCCGATGATGGCGCGGATGCTGCCGGTGAGCGACGTTGTATTCATGCATGCTGTGGGAGTGATCGAAATGATCGTCGGGTTGGCAATATTGACCCGCTGGACCAGACTTGGGAGCTATGTCGCAATGGTATGGCTTACGGCTATCGCTCTCAATCTGGTAACTACCGGACGGTTTTTTGATGTGGCAGTTCGAGATCTTGAAATGGCCATCGCAGCCTTTGCACTGGGTCGAATCACCGAATTGCGGCATCCGGTATCGGAGAGGGAGAAATCAGGGAGCTTGCCGGATGTGCATGGAGTCAAAGCCAGGGCATGAGTTGGTGATCTCCGCGCCAAACCGCAAAGCAACGCCACGGATTCCCCGGCGCAGTCAGGGCCGCGCCGGGGAATCCGTGGCTTGCTTTTTGCAATTGAGACTGACCAAATGTCAACGAATCTCTGACGCACTACGCCAGGTCGAAGCGGTCAAGGTTCATCACCTTGTTCCAAGCCGCAACAAAGTCGTTCACAAATTTCCTGCGGGAGTCCTCGCATCCATAGAATTCCGCCAAAGCCCGCAGTTGGGAATTCGAACCGAAGATAAGGTCAACGCGGGTGCCGGTCCACTTGAGTTCGCCCGTTGCACGATCCCGACCCTCGAACACGTTGTCGTCTTGCGAGGTTGCCTTCCACTCCGTGCACATGTCGAGCAGGTTCACGAAGAAATCGTTGGTGAGTGTTCCCGGTTGCCTGGTAAAGACGCCATGCCTGGACTGTCCGAAGTTTGTATTCAAGACGCGCATGCCGCCGACCAAAACGGTCATTTCAGGAGCGGTCAGCGTCAGCAGCTGTGCCCGATCAATCAGCAGTTCCTCGGCCGAAACGGTGTATCTGGTTTTGAGATAGTTGCGGAAACCATCTGCAGTCGGTTCGAGCACGGCGAATGACGCCGAATCGGTTTGCTTCTGGGAGGCATCCGTGCGCCCGGGCGTAAAGGGAACAGTCACATCATAGCCGGCATTCTTTGCGGCTTTCTCGACGCCGGCGCATCCGCCCAGAACGATCGTGTCGGCAAGCGATACCTTCTTCCCGCCGGACTGCGCGCCGTTGAACTCCTTTTGGATTCCCTCGAGGACCTTCAGCACCGTTTTCAGTTGGGCCGGCTGATTCACTTCCCAATCCTTCTGCGGTGCAAGACGAATGCGCGCCCCATTCGCGCCACCCCGCTTATCGGAGCCTCGGAATGTGGATGCGGACGCCCAGGCGGTCGAGACCAGTTGGGAAACAGACAGTCCGGAAGCGATTATTTTTCCCTTCAGGGCGGCAATATCCCGAGCGTGAATCAGCTTGTGATTGACCTCGGGTACAGGATCCTGCCAGATCAGTTCTTCTGCCGGAACCTCCGCGCCGAGATAACGCGAGCGGGGACCCATGTCACGGTGCGTCAGCTTGAACCATGCCCGCGCAAACGCGTCTGCATGCTGCTCCGGATTTTTGTGGAACCGTCGCGCGATAGGCTCGTAGATCGGGTCGAACCGTAGTGCAAGATCCGCCGTGGTCATCATGGGCGCGTGCCGTTTTGACGGATCCTGCGCATCCGGCACAGCGTTCGCTGCCGCCGGGTCGGTTGGAATCCACTGCCAGGCACCGGCTGGACTTTTTACTTTTTTCCACTCATAGCCAAACAGAGTGTCGAAGTAGCTGGTGTCCCACTTGATCGGAGTCGGAGTCCATGCTCCCTCTGGACCGCCGCCGATTGTATCGGAGCCCTTGCCGCTGCCGAATCTGCTTTTCCAGCCGAGGCCCTGCTCTTCAATGCCGGCGGCTTCAGGTTCGGGACCGACCAGCGCCGGATCGCCCGCGCCGTGACATTTGCCGAAGGTGTGTCCTCCGGCGACGAGTGCAACGGTCTCCTCGTCGTTCATCGCCATACGCCCGAAGGTCTCTCGAATGTCACGGCCGGATGCAACCGGATCCGGATTCCCGTTCGGACCTTCCGGGTTCACGTAGATCAGTCCCATCTGCACAGCGGCCAGCGGGTTCTCGAGATCGCGTTCACCGGAATAGCGTTTATCCGCCAGCCACTCCTTCTCGGCACCCCAATAGATGTCTTCTTCCGGTTCCCAGACGTCCTCACGCCCGCCCCCGAATCCGAAGGTCTTAAATCCCATCGACTCCATAGCGCAGTTGCCGGCCAGGATCATCAGGTCGGCCCAGGATATCTTTCTGCCGTATTTTTGCTTGATCGGCCAGAGCAGACGGCGTGCCTTGTCGAGGTTTACATTATCGGGCCAGCTGTTGAGGGGGGCAAAGCGCTGGCTGCCGGACCCTGCACCGCCGCGGCCGTCGCCTGTGCGGTACGTACCCGCACTGTGCCACGCCATCCGGATAAACAAAGGTCCATAGTGGCCGTAATCCGCCGGCCACCAGTCCTGCGAGTCGGTCATCAGCGCATACAGGTCCTTCTTCAGCGCCTTCAGGTCGAGTTTACTGAATTCCTTGGCGTAGTTGAACTTCCCACCCATAGGATTGCCCACGGGAGAGTTCTGATGGAGAATTTTGAGGTTCAGCTGGTTGGGCCACCAATCACGGTTTGATGTGCCGCGACCGGAAATGGCTTTTTTTATTCCACCCTGTATCGGGCCGCTATCTTCTTTAGACATGATTGAACTCCTTGCTTTGTGAATCCGGTTTTTCTCCAATGGCAGAGGCCGTGCGAATCTTGCTCGATGGAGCCACGCGACTCGATCGATCCCAGGTAATCGTAGCAGAACCTTACCGGCGCACGAAGTGCCAGAAGGGGCATGCCGATGGTGGAACAGGCTCCTAGCGCCAGTCGTCGATGCGTGTACTCCCGCCCAGCATGCTCGGTCCCAGCGAGAAATCCGTTACAAACCAGGTTGTCTGGATTCCGCCTCCGGTAACAAGTATTTTGATACTGGATGCTTGATTGAAAGGTCTTATCTTTTCGCCGGAAGGGTATTGAGTTTTTTCAACATTTTCTGAAAACCACTTGCTTAGCTGGTCTTTCGTCTTAAAACCCAGGCTGTCTTTGAGAAGTGCGGCAACGGACGGATCCATAATGACGGTGGCCGACCCCATGATAAGAGCCTTCATTTGGTCGGCCATCACCATATGGGCAGGGTTGTCGCGCACGGCCATCACTACGCTGGAAATATAGGACCAGCCGACTCCCACGGATATGACACTGTCATTCGGTTTGAATCCCAGCTGCACATGCAGAGGCTCCCACCCTTCGGGCAGCGCCTTCTCGTTTTCCGCAATGCAGACATTGTTGTATTGCATGGTGCTTCCCAGGCTGCTCCACGTCGTTTTTTCGCTGTGCAGACCGCCAATGGTTTTCGACATCAGTGTGTACGCGCGGCCGATAACGGCATTCGCTTCATTATGCGGTCCCATGACGTTGGTGCCGTAATTCATGCCTATCTCGTCGCGTATGGGTCCGTTGACCACGATAATGTTTGCCATGGAGGACGTGGAGTTGCCGAAAGGTATGTGGTTGGCCAGGGCGAGGATCACTGGAAGATATTCCCGTTTGGCGCCGGCCATCACAGCGCAGGTTGCCACTCTTTCTACGGTAACTTCCCGCTTGCCTCCCGGCCAGTCCAATGTCTTGATGACCTCGTTCGGTTTGTGAGAAGTGCCTTTCAGCATTTCTGCCACCCGTTCTTCGGTCGGAAGAATAATGGGAAGATAGTCTGTCCAGTCCTGGTTCTTGAAAAGGCGCTGCAGGTTCTCTTCAGTGTCCGGCCCGAGAAAGCGGGATTCCGCCGGGGAGGGTTCCGGTGCCGGTCCTCTGTATTTCTCTCTGTCGGTCAGAGGCACGGTCAGGGCGTCGACGAATGCTTTCATCATCGGTTTTCCGCTTACGACGTCATTGCTTTCAAAAACATATTTATGGTGGACCGATTGCGGTTGCCCGGCCACAGGGAAAGGAAAGGATATAAATCGAATGGGCGATCCGTTGGTATACAGGAAATCGTGTCCCTGGGCATATTTGATGATATTGGATGCCGCGCCCCCGACGGTGGGAATATGAAAGTTCTGTTCCAGCGTTTTGCAGTTACGGCTCACGGCCGATGTGCAGCTGTCTCAACCGGATATCCCGATCATGGCCGCTTGGCCCTTTTCGGATATTTCCTTCCAGAGCTCCGGCTGGTCCTGCATGTAGGAGCCTTTGATTGTTCGGATCTCAATTTTCACACTCGGCATATTCCGGGCAAACCAGGCTTTCATTTCCGCATAAACGCTGGGAGCCGCCTGCGGGCCTCCCCAACCGATATCCACCAGGAATATTGTCTTTCCTTCCAGCGTATCAAGCCGGGGTGCAAGCGGTATGCGATCAACCATTCTATTGGGGGGTGTTGGATTCAATACCCTCAGTTTTTCCGCTGAATATGCTGTCGAATATACAACGATGACGAGAATCATTAGTGTTGCGGGCCATAGCCTCTTTGTCACAGTGCACCTCCGCTCTAAACGCTGCTATTTCGTTGATAAAAATCCTGGAGGAATCTTGCCTCGAGTTTTCTTTCCATCCAAGCCAGCCATGCGCTGTTCCGACAGACGTATATGCAGATTTCATCGATTTATTGGGCAAAAGTCAATCGCCTTTATAGAAACACGGGACAACGAAGGTCCAAACGAGAACGGCGATGTATGCAATCCCCTGGTCAGGCAACTTAAAATTCAAGATGGTCGAGCCAATGGCGTAAATCCAGATCGCAAACGAGACGAACGAGACGCCCACGCCTTTCCATTGGATCGGTTTGCTTTTTTCGCGTGTACCCCAGATGCGGCTGACGAGAACGAGCGCGAGGCAAATAGCCGACCAAATTCCCTCCCACTTGTTGGTATAGCCCTTGCCCGCGAGAAAAATGCCGATGACTTCGGATGGAACCAACTTGACCAGTCGCTCCATGTATATATCGCCTGGGTCTTGCGTCCGCCCCCGTCGCATCGCCGGGGCCTGCTGGTTTCCAGTGAATTCGAAATGGTGCCGGCATAAATCCTCCACGCGTGATTATGAGGCGGACAGGCAAAAGATGCTGCGTCCCGATGGAAGGAGAATCTACGCTTGATTAGGATATTTGTTTTTCCTATCGGAAGATGAGTATCACGTGGCACGGGTTCATGGCGCCGTAAAACGTCCCGATTGGGAGGGAGATATCAACATGAAAAGAATGAAGCTCTATATATGGATTGGTGCCATTTCGCTGGCCGTAATGGCGGGGCTGGCGCAGGCAGCCGATGCCGGGTTGGACCGGGCCGCGCTGCTGAAATTGGCCGACACATATCTGGCCGCGCTGGTTGCCCATGATCCGGGAAAGGTGCCGCTCGCTGACGGTGTGAAAGTGGTCGAGAACGTGAAGCGCATCAAGCCCGGCGAGGGCCTGTGGAAGACAGCCACGTCCGGACCGACAGAGTTCAAGATCGTGGTGCCGGATCCCGTCTTGCAGGAGGTAGGAGGTCTCGTTGTGATGCAGACCGACGGCAAGCCGGCGCAGGTCGGCTTCCGGCTCAAGGTGGTGAACGGCAAGATCGTCGAGGCCGAGCACATGGTTGTGGCGATGCGCGATGCCAATAATCCAACCCTCCAGAAGCCGCGTCCGGCCATCCCGCTGGAGATTCCCTATGAATACGCGGATTCGCACGGCCGTTTGATTTACATTGCGAAGTCCTATTACGATGCGCTGGACAACAACAACGGCCACCTCGCGCCCTTCGCATCGGATTGCGAACGACATGAGAACGGCATGCGCACGGCACCCTCCGGCGGTCCTTCGCTGGGCGGAGGCATGCCTGGCGGTGGGGCACCGCGCTCGGCCGGCCTGTTAGGCATGCAGGATTGCACCACGCAGATTGATTCCGGTGCCTTCCAGTACATCACCACAATCGACGATCGCCGCGTGGAGATCGCCGATACGGTGACGGGCCTGGCGATCGGCTTTTCGCATTTCCGGCATCCGATGACGCAGAAGAAGTTCAAGATCACCGGCAACCCGAACCGGCAAGAGGCCGACATGTCCAATCAGCAGCCTTTCGACATGCCGGCGATGCACATCTACAAAATCTGGGGCGGCCAGATCCACGAGATAGAGGCGATCGGGATCGTCGCGCCCTACAATTCGCCGACCGGCTGGGAATAGATCCGTGCGGTTCTCTGCTGGAGGGCGGTGATACGACACCAGGGGCGCTTCGGCGCCCCTACCAGAGATGCGGGATCTGAATCGTAATCCGTCCCGACAGATACCCGGGGTTGAGTCTGCCGATTTCATTTTCAACTGAGGCTCTGTCGACGCTCTTGATTTCATTGCCCTCCAGCCAATAGATATGCCTTATCGGCAGCATGGCCACTCGCGGCAGAAGACGCGCTACCAGTTCCCGCTTCTTCATGGTCAAGAAACGGTCATACCATGGATGAATAAGCGGCACTCTCGATAAAAGTTCGAAAATATCCGGAAGCCTGCCGTACCGGATAATCGGTGGCCGGGCATTGTCAAATCCCTGCGCGTACCGTGTAAGATCATCGATAATTTTTGCCGTTTCCGGTTCCCAGCTCGCCGTGTTTATTTTTTCCTTGTACAAACGGACCACTGCCTGAAATCGGATGATCTTCCGCTTGCTCTCATCCGTAATCCAATGAATCTCCGAAACATTGAATAAGAAGAACGCGAATTCATCCGTAATGGCAGATGTCTGCCGATCATCCAGCCCGATTTCCCTGCAGAAGTGGGGCAATGCCGTATCGATGTCCTTCAGCTTTTCCGCGATTGCACCCGGATCTTCCAGAAATTGAGGAAGCGTCATGAGTGTGCCGTCAAATTCCCGTATCGCGTCCGGCCTTCCCGGGTGCGTTTTGTCAATCCCTCTCAATTTCTCGCGAATACACTGCGTGAATACGGAAAGGCATTTCTGAAATATTTTTGCGTTTTCTTCCTTTCTAAAATCCAGCAGGCCGAATATCTCGAATAAGCTCCTGTCGAATTCCGCCAGGACTTTCAGCTTTTCTTCCGGAGTCAGGTTGGAGGACTCCATGAGCATCACCAGGGAATTCCCGTTTCTGCATATTTCTTTGATCCGGCCTTCGGGTTTTCGCGCTTTCAGCGAGCGGCGGTTATGTATCTTGTCGGCAGCCTTGATCCGCGGGAGAACGAAACGAAGCCATGCGAATAACTCCTGGTCGTTCAGAATTTTGTCTCCGGCCGTGATAATCCGGCCCATGTATGCAAAGTATTCCAGATCCTTGTGCAGCTTTGATTTTAATGTTTTCCTCGATTCGGGTTTGGTGAGGATTTTGATCGCGCTGATGATGCGCCCCTTGGCGTCTTCATTTTTAAATGCTGCCAGGATATCGGCCGCATTGATTTCTGTGTCCTCCAGAACGTCGTGAAACATTGCGGCCGCAAGAATGAGCGGGTCCGTCACGCCGAATGAATCGACCATGATTTTTGCGACCCGGATGGGGTGCTCGATGTATTTACGGCGTGTATCTCCGGTGGGAATGATCTTGAACGCGCGGCGGAACTGCCCGTCATGGGATCGGTAGGCAATCTTGTAGGCTTGTAGCAGGACGGCTTTGTCATTCCCGGACAGCTCCCGGCCCGATTCCCTCTCGATGAGATGCAGCAGCCGGTTGAACTGATTGTTGATATGAATATGATCTTCCCGGATGATTTCGAATTTGTCGAAATATTCCAGTTCCTGTTCGAGCAGTCTTTTGTCTTCCTCATCGAGGCTGTCGTCACCTGTCTCGATGCGTCGAAGCAATTCTTTGAACAATTCGCCGAACGGCGTTCCGAATGGCATTTCTTTGCGTATCTGGCTGAAGATTTTTCTGTAGCCGTTAAAAGCGTTGAATCGCCGCGCAGACTCATTGGCCATTAGAACGATATGCATGTAGTCATAGGCCATCCAGACACGCATCATCGTTTCCTGTGGAATTTCCGCCATGCCCGGTTTTATGGCGTTGGCGTCCATGATTTGAACTACTTGGAGCATCTTCAGCAAGTCTTCCCTGGCGATGCCTGTTTCCTCGTGGATGGAAGAAATTTCCTCGTACAAATCCTTATGGAGAATCCTGCCGTCTTTGAGGCGGCCATAGGTCGCTTTCTCGATGAGAACGGAATGATTCCGGATGAGAAACTGCACGACCTTGATCGAACGGGAATCCCAGCCCAGGCGGGAAAGCGGAACGGCTGCCAATGCCGCAGAAATTTCGGGATGCTTCAGATGGTTGATATAACTTCTTCCTTCCGGCGTATCCATGCCAAAAAAAGGATAGGTTTCCCGCAGGATGCTCTTTTTTCTCTTTTTGGTCCATTCAACGGAGAAGTGATACCAGAGAGGGAGGTTGGTTCCTTTCAGGATGGCGATCTCTCCCTGGTCATGAAATAAGAGGGCTGTGTTGATCCATAGCAAAGCGCAACGTTTCGACTCGGCGTCTGTATACTCGTCGACACCGAAACTGTGTACCCAGCCGAATGCTTGTCGGATGGACTCGATCATGTGCCGCATGACGGGCATCGGGCGGTAAATATTGGGATCTTTGCCCTGCGGATTTTCCTCGAAGGCGCTCAATTCAGGGATCAATTCAGGCAGCTTCCTGATTAGGACTGCATGCTCGAACGCTTCGCGATCCTGCATGATGCGGGCAAACAGCTGTCCATTCGAGAGTCCTTCTTTCGCCAGCCGGCTGAAAAAGGCCTCTGCCATGTTTTTTCTTTCGATATCCTCCCGTTGTTGCCGTTTGGGCCGGCCGGGAATCCTGTCAAGAATGCGTATTAACATCGGATTAGGAAGCAGAACGCTGAACGATTCATGATCGTATATAATTGTGACACATTTCAGACCTGTAAATTATATTGTGCCGCAAACCGAGAGAGAAAATACGAAGATTTTGCATGTGTTTCTTTTTCAACCCGCTTGAGCCTGATGTAGGATCTGGGTGTAAATTGCCGGGATCGACCGGTACGACAAAAGGTATTTCATTGAAAGCGGATGTGATCAAAACGATGCATGAAACGGAGGTCGCCACGCTCAGGCTGCCGAATCATTCCGAGCACTGCATTACAGTGCAATCGGGCGGTGACCCTGACATCATGCTTCGATCCGCTGCGCAGATACGGAAGGCCGTTATTCTCGGTCAGGTTGTTTTCGCGGGGAATCGGCTTTATTCTGAATTTATTTCAAAGGGCACAGAGTGGCCGGTGACCTGGCTTCAAGGCGATGCCTGTACCGACGGCATCCTTCACTCCGTGCAGGCCGTGGCGCTCTCCGGAATGAGTCCTAAGCCGGTTCGTTCCGGCGGACGCAATATCGGATTTATCTATGAAGACGCCTGTGCCCGTTACTGCCGTTTATGCGGGCTGCTTCCCGCGGATCTGACCGCTGCGCGCGGCGGTCAGGCGCGATCTGCTTTTGAAACAGCAGCCGACATACTGGTGCAAAACGGATTCAGCTTCACCGATACCGTGCGCACATGGATATACCTCGACCATCTGCTCGAATGGTACGATGACTTCAACACGGTTCGCACTGCCTTCTTCAACGAAACCGGAGTCTTCGATCATATCGTTCCGGCAAGCACTGGAATCGGTGCAGGCAATCCTTTCGGTGCGGCCATCACCATGGATTTTTTTGCGGTTCAGCCGAAGAGCGTTGAATGCACGGTTCGGACAGTCGCTTCACCGCTTCAGAATCCGGCGCTGGACTATAATAGCTCCTTCAGCCGTGCCGTTGAACTTGCAAGTCCGACGCATCGCAGACTGCTAATTTCCGGGACAGCCAGCATCGCGCCCGACGGAAAAACCGTTCATCAAAATGAACCGGAAAAACAGATTCGGCTCACGCTGGATGCTGTAAAAGCCATTCTCGAGTCGCGGGGAATGCACTGGAACGATCTCTTTCGCGGGATCGCCTATTTCAAAAACATGGCGTACCTGCCATTGTACAGGCGAGTTGCCTCCGAACTCCACATCCCTCATTTTCCGCTGGCCGTATCGCACGCGGACGTCTGCCGTCACGATCTTTGTTTCGAAATCGAGGTTGACGCGGCACAGACTTGTCTTGCCTAAGGCTCCAAAAGAATTCATGGATAAAATATCGATCAGTGACTTAAAATAACGACACTCCGACAGTTGCGAGGGGAAGAGGGACGGATCCTATGAAATCAAGAACAAAAGCGGTTTTGATAATAGCTGCAGCACTTCTCTGTGTGTGCGTCTCCACAGCGAAAGTGGAAAAGGACAAAGCCGGAACGACTCGACGCCCAAACATCCTGCTGATCATCGGCGACGACATCGGCATCGACGTGACAACCGACATGTATCCGGGACTGGTCGACAGCCTTGTCAAGCAATACGGGCCTTCGGGGCATAATCATCCCAACTACCAAATGATCCATGGTCGTCCCGCGTCCACGCCCACACTCAACTCCCTGGCCAGGGCAGGCATGAGGTTTAGCCAGGCTTGGATGAATCCGTTTTGCTCTCCCACACGCACATCGATTCTCACCGGGCTTTATGCGGCCAAGACGCAGGTGCTGGATTACACGAACTGGCTGTCTCAAAACCATCACTCCTTTGTCCGGGATCTGAAGGAAAAGGGCGGCTACAGCACCGCGGTGTTCGGCAAGTGGCACATGGCGGGCTTGGGCGTATACCCCGGCATGAAGCCTAAAGAGGCCGGTTTCGATCTTTACCAGGGCAATCTCAATGGTGGAATCGCCACATATTGGGAATGGGACTATCATGTTCAGGACAGTACCAGCGCTCCCAGCGAGTATCGCACCGAAAAAGCGCCCGTCAGATCGTTGCCCGGCGTCGCGCCGACCACCTATGCGCCGGTAGTGAACGCCGCCGATGCCATCAAATGGATCACCGAACAGAAAACGAAGCATCCAGACAAGCCGTGGTTCGTTTGGCTGGCGTTCAACTTGTCGCATATCACGGGTAACCAGGAGCCGAATCCGATGATCGTGCCGAACATCGACACGATGGGAGAGGCGGCAATTCAAGAGATGAAAGCCTGTGGCGGTACCTTCGGCTCGGCGATCGTCGGCAAATGCTCCTCAGAGGCGCTCATGCGGGGGATGACCAATTCGATGGACACCATCATCGGCAAGGTGCTCGATGTGGTCGACAAGCAGGATCCGAACACCTACGTCATCTACCTCGGTGACAACGGCACATGGATGTTCGGCCCCAAGCGCGAGTTCATCGACAACATGTACATCACCAGGCGGGGGCGCAGCAAGGGCACGGCCTATGAGAGCGGCGCCCGCGTCTCGATGGCGATACGTGGACCGCGCATCCCGGCCAACTCCCAGTGCGACGTGCCGATCCACGGTGTGGATTTGTTCGCCACCATATTAGAGATGGCGGGCCTCGATGTGCCCCAGATCGTGCCCAACAGGACCGGAGACGGCACCGTAGCCGTCGACTCCGTCTCTCTCTCCCCGATTCTTTTCAAAGGCGCCAGGAGCCTGCGCGATCCCAATAAAGGCTATATGCTTACGGAGACCGTAAACCCCGTAATGAATAACCAACGGCAGGCAGGCGCACGGAACGCAACGTATAAGATCATCTGCACGGAGAACGCGGAAACGCCAAGTTGTACGTTCTACAACCTCCTGGACGACCCGCTTGAGGAATATCCGCTCGCCAAGCCCGAGAGCTGCGCCAACTACAAGAACGGGACCTGGACTCCAGCCGCTCCTGAGTGGCACTTCTGCCGTCTGCAGGAGGTCATCGGCAAGGAGTCGTTCCTGGCAGCGCCGAAAAAAACAGGCAGCCAGGCAGGAGCAAGGAGGCAACCGGATGCTCGCGAGGTTCTCGCTCTCGCCGACTAGTGTAGTGCGTCCAACAGATCTTTACATTTCATAGGAATAGGGCTGCTACAAAACCGCAGAGAAACGCCACGGATTTCTCGGCGCGGCCAAGGCCTCAACCAACATGTGCGGACGGCTCTGGAGAGGCCGTCTTAAACCTCAAGATTTATTGCCCAATGGTGTTTTTGAGGTCCGAAGGACCGGCAGAGAATAGGCCCGACCGTAAAGTCGGGATTAGCAGGTGTAAAAGCGATGAGCGCCGAAGGTGCGGCACATTGCCAGGAAACAACAAAATGGAACGATATTATTTCCAATATTTATGACGTGTCGCGCCCTCGGCGCTCGGTCTTTGAGATAACCTAATCCCGACCTTACAGTCGGGCCTATTCTCTGCCGGCGCTTCGCGCCTCAATGATTCCAGTTTTGGGACAGCCTCTGGAGAGCCGTCTTCACATGTTGATTGAGGCCACCGGCCGCGCCGTGTTAATCCGTGGCTTGTTTTTTGTCGATTAGACTAACCAAATGCCAAGGGATCTTTGACGCACTACACAAGCTGCCTTTAACGGTTGAATTGGCAATGGGATTGGTTTTCCTGCGCGAGCAGCGCTGAACCCGAATCCTGAACGTATCCTATTTCTTATCTACCGAAAGAAAAGAATCCTTCGCAACGACATCCGTCAGCCGGCAATAATGCCATCGCGGGTCCGCGGGCGTCCACTTCCCGTTTGCATACTCGGTGCAACTGTCGGGTTTGGCGAGCGGATATTCTTCCAGCGGATCGTCCACCAGATTGTAGAACGTGCAATTGCTTGGACTGTCGATGCAGACGACCTTGTAGGTTGCGTTCTGAGCCCCAACCCACCGCGTGCCGTTTGTCATAAGATTTTTGTTTTCATTCAGGATATACCCTGTGTTCGGGTCGCGGGTGGCCTTCGCCTTGTTAAGGAGAATCGGGGTGAGGGATACCGCGTCCAGCGGCACCGTGCCGGTGCCGTCGCTGTTGGAGACGATCTTCGGCGGGGTGAGTCCGGCCAATTCCAGGATGGTGGAGAACAGGTCCGCTACATGGGCATAGGAATTGTTCTGCGCATTGGCCGCAATGTTAGGCCCGCGGATGATCATGGGGACCAGGGCGCCGCTTTCGTAAGCCGTTCCTTTTCCACGTCCCTTCCGGGTGATGTACATGTTGTCGATGAAATCCAGATTGGGTCTGCCATACATTGCAGTGCCGTTGTCGCTGATAAAAATGACGTAAGTATTGGAATCCATGGAGTCGACGGCTTCCAGCAGCTTGCCGAAGACCGTATCCAGCGAATTGGTCATGGCCCGCATCAGCGCTTCGCCGCTGCAGGAACCCGCGTTATTCGACCCGAATGTGCCTCCGCATGCCTTCATTTCCTTGATACTCACGGCATCCAGCGTGTCGATATTCGGCACGCACATGGCGCTCGGCTTCTGCATGATTGTTGTGTGCGCCAGGTTAAAGGCCAGCCAGGCGAACCAAGGCTTATTGGGGTTTTCGGCCTTCCTGGCGTTGATCCATTCTATGGTGTCGGCGACTTTGACTACAGGCGCATAATTCGTTGGAGCAATGCCGGGAAGGGATTTCTTCGGCATGGGCTCGACGCGCCATTGATCTGCAGGAGTCTTGTCGTCCTGCACCTGATATTCGTAGTCCCAGTATGAGTTAATGGCAGCATGCATGTTCCCTTTGAAGAGTTCGAATCCCGCCTGCTTCGGCTTCATTCCGGGGTAATCCACGGGTTTGCCGGGCAGCCCGGCCATATGCCATTTGCCGAATATTGCCGTGCTGTAACCGGCTTCGTCTTTCAGTTTCTGGACGAAGCTCGTATGCTTCGAGGACAGTGGGTCTGCGTAGGTGGTAACGTTGGTTTTTGCTGCGAATAGTCCGGTTAGAATCGTCGCCCGCGTAGGCGAGCAGAATGGATGCGCCCAGATATTACCGAATCGCATGCCCTGACTGGCAAACTTATCCAAAACCGGCGTAGAAGCCGGCTTGCCGTCAATTTTGCGATAATCGGGGTGGTTGTGTCCCGAAGGGCCATATGTCTTGACAAAATTGTCAATCATTCCCGGGAATATGTTGCTCATCACATCCATGCCGATATCGTCGGCAATAACGAGCAGGATGTTGGGGCGACGGGATGTGCCGGCTTTGACCTTTTCTTCTTTCGCTGTGGATGAAGACACCCAGAGGAATATTACGGATAACATCAATACCGCTTTTGTCATGGTTTTCATGAGGTCAATCCCTCCTCCCCTTGCAACCGTTATGGTGGCGTCATTTTATGACACGGTGCGATTTTTTTATCCATGATTTCTTTAGCCTTATGCAAGACAAATCGGTTAATAATGCTCTTTCGAATTCAACAGCCCTGGCGGTGATATGAAGAGGATGCAATGGATCATTGTAATTTTGGCGGTAGTGCTGCTGGTGGCGACAGCCCTGATCTTTTATCGGCTCAACCTGGACGGACAGTGGATCGGCCGCAAGGCAGATGAATCGGCGAATTCCACCAAATATTCCGGCACACAATCCTGCCGCGAATGCCATGAAAAATTTTACAAGCTTTGGGCTCCATCTCATCATGGACTGGCCATGCAGCCTTTCACGGCGCAATTGTTCCAAACAAAACTTTCGGCCCAGGATGGAGACCTGAACACTGGGGGTTCCGGGTATCGCGTGGAATTAAGCGGCGAGAGGGGCTGGGTGAGAGAGAGCGGTCCGAAGGGAAATAAAAATTATCCCATCGCGCATGCAATGGGCGGGAAAAATGTCTTTTACTTCCTGACGCCCATGGATCGCGGCCGTCTGCAGGTTCTTCCGCTGGCCTATGATGTGCAGAGAAAATCCTGGTTCGACACGGCATTGAGCGGGATCCGCCATTTTCAGGACATTGAGGAAGAGCCGATAGGATGGAAAGACCCGGAGTATACTTTCAATACTTCCTGCTATGGATGCCACGTAAGCCAATTTGCGCGCAATTACGATCTAAAGACCGACACCTACAATTCGGTTTGGCGAGAACCGGGCATTAACTGCGAAACCTGCCATGGATCTGCAGTCGAGCATGTTCGTGTCTGCCGCCAGGCGGTGAAAGGCAAGCCGCCGGAGGATCTGAAAATCGATGTGATCCGTCCACCGAAGTACAGCAGGAAAATTGCGGGCGATGCCTGCGCCGTTTGCCATGCCAAGGCAACTCCTCTTACCGTTTCCTTTCAGCCCGGGGATGACTTCTTTGACCATTTTGACCTGGGGATATTCGACCTCCCGGATTATTACCCCGACGGACGGGATCTTGGTGAAAATTATACGTATACCCAGTGGCTGATGAGCCCTTGCGCAAAGTCGGGTCAGATGGACTGCCTGCATTGCCACACTTCAAGCGGAAGATTTCGATTCGCTAACGATATAAAAAACAACGCCTGTATGCCCTGTCATGCCGAAAGGGTGAAAAATGCCTCCGCTCATTCGCATCATCCGGAAGGGAGCGCGGGGAGCCAGTGCATTTCCTGCCACATGCCGAAGACCGAATTTGCCCGGATGCGCCGCAGTGATCACTCGATGCTGCCGCCCACTCCTGCGACAACCATCGCCTACAAATCTCCCAATGCATGCAATCTCTGCCATACGGACAGGGACGCCGCATGGGCTGACGGATGGGTGCGCAAATGGCGAAAAAGAGACTACCAGGCGCCGGTTCTTATTCGGGCTTCTCTCATTGATGCGGCGCGCAAGCGTGACTGGAAAAAACTTCCGGCCATGCTCGAATACCTGGAACGCAAGAACCGTGACGCGGTTTTCGCCGCCTCGCTAATCCGTTTGCTCCGGCCTTGCAATGACGACCGGAAATGGTCCGTCCTCTTCCGGGCATTGGACGATCCTTCCCCGCTGGTTCGCGCCAATGCCGCCGAATCTCTCGGAGACCGGATCAGTGATGAAACGCTAAGAGCCCTCAACACAGTCATCCGGGATAAATCACGGCTTGTACGCGTTCGTGCTGTTTCCGCGATGGCGGCAATTCCACGAAATTTGCTGGATGGTGAGACTGCGGCGGCCTTTGACAAAGCTGTCGTGGAATTCAAGGCCACGCTTGACGCCCGTCCCGACTACTGGGCTTCCCACTACAATATGGGCAGCTTGTACTTTGCACAGCATGACTACCGGCAAGCCATCGCTTCATACGAGACTGCCATTCGCCTGCAACCGCGCGCCATTCAACCCTATGTCAATAGCTCGTTCGCCTACAATGCGCTCGGCATGAACGATAAAGCCGTACAAAGCCTGCGCAAGGCCTGCGAATTGCAGCCGAAAAGTCCGGAGGCGAATTTAAACCTCGGTCTGCTGCTTGGAGAAATGGGGCGCCACGAAGAAGCTGCCGCGCATCTGAAAAAAGCTGCAGAACTGGATCCCGAATCGGCCGTGGCTGCATATAACCTGGGCATCATAAACGCAAAGTTGCAAAGAATAGATTCCGCGATCGATTATTTGCGTCGCGCCTACGGACTACAACCGGAAAATCCGCAATACGGCTACTCGCTGGCTTTTTACCTTCTGCAGACCGGAAAAAATTCCAATTCGGTCTCCATATTGCAGCGGATCGTTCGTCAGGAAGCACCCTATATCGATGCGATATCCCTGCTGGGAGAGATTTATCTCAAGCAGGGGAAAATAAAAGAGGCTCGATCGCTGTATCAAAGCGCCCTGCAGAGCAGCCGGTTTTCAATCGAAGAACGCGAACTTCTGAAGAGCCGGATCGCAGCGCTTCCGAAATAACGATATCTCTGTTGTTCAAAAACTATTGTTCCTCCGGATCGTTTCTCTTGGAGGCTCCTCCCTTTTGACCCGTTCCACAGCTATGGTAGGATTCTTATTTTATTAAACACATGGAATACTTCTATTTCATGCCGCTTCGCGCCTGGGAATGAAAGGCAACGCGGCATCCTCAAGGAATTCCCGATGAAAAAGACAATCGCGGTTTTGGAGGGCGACGGCATTGGCCCGGAAATTGTCGCTGAATCCATAAAAGTATTGAAGGCAGTCGAGAAGAAATACGGTCACGAATTCGAACTGATCTATGCGCCTTTTGGCGCCGAGGCCTATTTTTCGGAAGGGTCCCCCTTTCCCGAAAAGACCGTACGAATCTGCGATCAGGCGGATGCCATCATCAAAGGGCCGGTAGGCATCGCCGTGGAAAAAATGGATCAAATACCGCAGGAAATGCGGCCGGAAATCGGCGCCATCCTTCCGCTGCGCAAGCGCTACGACACCTTCGCCAATTACCGGCCGGTGCGATTGCCAAAAAACCTGGCCTCCTTTTCCCCTCTCAAAGAAAGCCTGATTGGCGAGGGACTCGACATTTTGATGATCCGCGAATTAGTCGGAGGCATTTACTTCGGAGAGAAAACAGAAGGCAGCCAGACCGGGATGAAGTATGCCGAGGATGACTGCAAGTACACCGATGAACAGGTCCGCCGAGTGGCCATTGTGTCTTTTGATGAAGCGCGCAAGCGAAAGCAACCCATGACCAATATCCATAAAGCCAATGTGCTGGCGACGTCCAGGTTCTGGCGGGAAGTGGTGGAAGACGTGGGCAAATCCTATCCGGATGTGGAGTACCGCTCCATGCTTGTGGACAATGCCGCATTCCAACTGGTCAAGAATCCCACTCAGTTTAATGGCGTGGTGCTGCTTGAAAACATGCAGGGAGATATTTTGACCGACCAGGCGGGGGGCGTCCTCGGATCGTTGGGGTTGATGCCCTCGGCGTGCATCGGTCCGCAAAAAGGGTATGTGGAAGCAGCTCACGGTTCTGCGCCCGATATCGCGAACCAGAACAAAGCCAATCCCTATTCCATGATTGGCAGCGTGGCATTTCTGTTCGAAAAATGCATGGGGCTCCACCGGGAATCGGAAGACATTTGGAATGCCTTGTTCGCGGTATTTGAAAAAGGGCATCGCACGGTGGAATTGGCGCCGCCCGGCTATGATAAAACGAAAATCCTGACAACGCGGGAATTCGGGGATCTTGTAGTGGATATGATATGAGACACACGGCCTACCCGATCTGCGATCTGAAAGTGTAAGGTGCTCCAATGAAGTCCTTTCGCAAGGTTATTGAAGTAAGCATCCCGGCCCGCATGGCTTTTCACAACATTACTCCGCAGGTTATCGCCGCTCTCCGGGAAAGCGGTATAAAGGAGGGATTGGCCCTCGTAAACGCAATGCACATTACCGCCAGCGTCTTCATCAACGACGATGAACCTGGTTTGCACGAGGATTATGCCCGCTGGCTAGAGGAGCTTGCGCCATTCGATCCCAGCCCCGACCGGTACCACCACAACCGAACGGGGGAGGTCAACGGGGACGCACATCAGAAGCGGCAGATCATGGGACGGGAAGTGGTTGTC
>DATJPG010000117.1:0-9785 GCA_035506515.1 Acidobacteriota bacterium | reverse complement strand
GCGAGTTCGATCCTCGCCAGCTCCACCAAGAAAACAAAAAACTTACAGAAATCAACCAAAACTCAAAACCGATCCGGGGTTCCACTGGGTTCCAGTCGGCGGACAATTGCCGAATGCAGTCGCTCCCGCTCGATCAGATCTCGCATTGAATAGTTGCTGGTAACCGTCAGCCCGTGATTTTGCCGGCCAGCACTATTTCCCGATATTGGGCATGAAGCATGTGTGTTTTCCCGCTGCCGAGGGTTATGAACGCCTGGTGCGCTCGGTGGAGTGGACACTTATCGAAATGCCTCTCCCGCGGCTACAAACGGTCGGATTGAACCGGGATCCTTTTATTTATGAAATCAACTGGGATGAAAATGTGCGCTACATGGATGTGCGCGGAGCGTTTGACAATCTGATCCGATTCAAACCTGGCGCGGGAGAGTCCCTCATTCAGCTTAACGGCTTGCTTCGCCCTTTGATTCAAAAGAAGTGGGCATCGATGGTGGCGCGGATCAACAAACTGCAGGAGAACCGGCTGGAAGATTTTCTTTTCGGCGTGGAACGCATTTCCAGCGCCAGGATCAGAGGTGGCCTTTGGGAGATCCAGAGGAAAATCTGTTTCTATTGTGCTGAGCGCATTCCGGAACCAAACAGGGGAGAAGTGGATCATTTTCTACCGTGGTCGCGATATCCCGACAACGGCATGGAGAACCTGGTTGTAGCCCACAAGCGCTGCAACTCGGAAAAGCGGGACTTCCTCGCAGCCACTGATCATGTTGAACGCTGGAAAAGCCGCTTTCCTTTGCAGGCAGGCACATCATCAGAGCTATCAACGCTGGCTGATAGTGCTGGATGGGAACGGGATCCTGGGAAAACTCTTGGTGCTGCAAGGGGGCTGTACTTGCGATTGCACTCGGATGCGCGCCTCTGGAGCAACGGCCGGATCTTTGTGCATCCGGACTTCGATCGGCTGCATGTTGCATTGTGCGATTAACTTGCCGCACTAAAACCCAAGCACTCCGAACCTCGTAGATTTTGAGAGGCAAATGGAGACTTCCAAATTAGGTCAACTGACCATACTGCCATGCCCAGGCAATGATGAAATGGCAGCTTGCCGAAAACATGAGCTTTCCATGTTACGCCATGCTGCAGAAGCGCTGGGCCCGTCCGCGATATTTTTGCGGAAGCCTGCCAGATCTGCTAAATATTGAATTGTTAATGGTGACAATGATGGCATCCGGTTTAAGCATTGGCGATATGGTTCCCGGTTTGGCGCTTGACCGGTATCGTCAACAGATTAAGCTTGATGAACCCTACCCAAATAAAAATGGACGCCTGCTGTCGGACGTGGACAGGGCCACGATTGTTAGCCGCTTACTCGATCGGCTGATTCGTGGCGAGCGTCTGGCAGATATCGAAAAGCTTCCGGCGAGCTATGAAAGTCGGCGGCGGCTGTTGCGGGGGTTGCTCAATATCCGTCCACCGCAGCCATTGGAGCGCACCTTTATTGATGATATCAATCGGTTATTGCGGGATGAAGCAAACCGCAGCGAGATCACAGACGGCGGCGACCTGCCGGTTGTCTCTGATACCATCTCGCCGCGCAGCCTGAAAAATGCGGACCGGCTTGTTTTATGGAAAGGGGATATTTCACGGTTGCGGGTCGGCGCAATCGTCAATGCCGCGAACGATCAACTGCTGGGTTGCTTTCAACCGCTGCACAACTGCATCGATAATGTGATTCACAGCGCTGCCGGTCCCCTGCTTCGCCAGGATTGCCATTCGATCATGGAGATCCAGCAACACCGGGAGGAAACCGGCGATGCCAAAATCACCCGTGCCTACAACCTGCCGTCGAAATTTGTTTTGCATACTGTCGGGCCCATCATCGGCAATGAGGGTGTCAGTGATTTCCAGCGGCACCAATTAGCGTCGTGTTATCGCAGTTGTCTTACCCTGGCCGACCAACTGCCCGATATCAAGACCATCGCATTCCCCTGTATTTCCACCGGTGTCTTCAATTTTCCCAGGGAGGCGGCGATGGAAATCGCCATTCGGACCGTGACGGAGTGGCTCGGCAACAATCGCCATCACTTCGAGCGGGTAATTTTCAATGTGTATCTTCAGGAGGATTTAGATGGCTATGCCCGGGCAATGCAGCGCTGAAACGATTGACGCCATCGCGCGGGCGATACGCGGAAGCGAGCGCGTGCTGATTGGCGCCGGCGCCGGACTGTCGGCTGCCGCGGGCATCGACTACACTGACACGGAAGCTTTCGCCAGGGTTTTCCCCAAATGGGCGGAAAGAGGCTATCACATGCAGTACGAATTCGTCGGCGTGCACGATTGGGAGGAATCGGCGAAATGGGCCTACTGGGCAACCCATCTTAATTATGTCTTTTATCGATTTCCGCCAAGCCCGCTTTATCAAAAACTCCATGCCATTATTCAGGATAAGGATTTTTATGTCATTACCTCCAACGCCGATGGCATGTTTATCAGGAGCGGTTTCGAAGCGGATCGCGTATTCCAGGCCCAGGGGAATTACGAGCGTTTAAGGTGCACGATGTCATGCACTACGAAGACCTGGGACACCAAACCGTTTGTCGATCGGATTCTGGACCACATCGACTACGAAACCTTACAGGTGGCCGATCCCGCAGCCCTGCCCACCTGTCCCTATTGCGGGGCGCCGTTGTTTGTAGCGTTTCGTGCCCGGGAAGAATACGCGCAACAGGCTGCGAATTATCAGCGCTGGCTGGAAGGGGTGCTGGACAAAAATCTGGTGGTGATGGAAATCGGCGTGGGATTTAATACCCCGGGGGTCATCCGCTGGCCCTTTGAACGCCTGGTGAAAATCCATCAGGATGTGACGTTTATTCGAATCAACAGCGATTATCGAAACTACGCCAACACCGCCCGGCCCGAAATTCCCAACGGGATCCGATCCAAATCCGTATCGATCAATGCCGATGCCGGAGAAATTATCGAAGCCCTGCACGAACGACTGAAGGGAAAAAGCGAATCGCCACGGATTCCACGGATTTTTTAAATATTTATAATCCGTGGAATCCGTGGCGATGCTTTCAACCGATTTACTTTTGGTTATTTAACGCCTGATATTTCGGACGCGAGACACTCGCGATTTTTTCCGGACGAACGGACGCCTCCTGGGTAATGCTGGCGTCGATAAAGATAAACGGCTTGCCGACGCGCTTGATATTCAGCGGGCAATGCTTGGTGCCCTTGGGAACAAAAATATAGCAGGGATAGTTGATCTTCAGAATCTCTTCGCCCAAAGTGAACTCAATATCCGCATCGAACTCGGAAAAGCTCTCAGCGCCGAGAAGGTAAATCCATTGGTCGAATGGGTGAATGTGCGTCGGGCTACCGAGTATGTCGGGAGCAGTGATGTGAGCGAACCCCATCGCCAGGGCGGATTCCGGGATTTCCATCGGGCCCAGACCGGTAACCATCGGCTTTGTAATGGTATCGTGAATGGACTTCCAGGGTTTCAATTCATATACGGTCGGTTCGCGCCGAACGTTTTCTATTTTGGGCATGTCAGCCATAGCTATCTCCAAATTTGGTTTTACGTTGTTGCCTCGACTCTCCGCCAATGATTCTACTACAGATGAGCGGCAAGACGGCATACATTGGATTGGGATACAAATCGGTTGTGTCGCCAGAGTTCTTTCAATTTCACAAAAATCCGTGACCTCGATATGGGGAAGCTGATCCGGAGTCATCTCCTCCAAAAGCGCTTCAGGGGCTACTCTCGAGCGATCCGCAGTTGTCTGCAATAAGAAACCGCGAACACAGGAAACCGGGTATTGCCGCATAATTTTTGCAGGCGAAGCTTGTGCGCCGGAGGCATGCATATATCCGGAGTGCCAGCGGCGCGGCGCAGCAGAGCCCAGGGTGGAAATAGATGGAACTCTGAAGGAGCGACACAGAATGCCTGCATCGGCCATGCAGGCCTCCCACGAATGGCAATGCTAATCCAGAGTTCCGGCCGCTCCGCGTCCTCCACCCTGGGCGGTACCGCATCGCGCTATCAGCGCTCAAGATGAAAATCCATCCTGCGTGATTATGCCGACTTTTATTCTAATTTCCTTTTGAAGATATTGTTTGAAAGGGAAATGTGACGATGGTAGCATCTCTGCAAATTACGAGGCATTTCGACAAAAGCAATGTCATTGTCATCATCGGCAAGAGAAATGGCAGAGGCGCAGATGATACGACCACTCACCACAGCTGAAAGCCGCGATGTGGAGACTCGCTGGATTCGCAGAATTCGAAACAACATGTGCTCGAACTGTTCTAAGACCTGTAGCACTCAGTGGGGGCAAGTGTACGTATGCTGTGACCGCAGGATTTCCACTCGTTTTGGTTAAACCGCGTTCGACCGAAACCATCTGCGTGGACCGAGATACCTATAAAAGCTTTCCCGACGGCGCGCTGGCAAAAGCAGTGATCCTGCCTCTATCTCGATTGCATTAAAAGTGAGACGCGCCGGTTTGGGAGATATTTGATTTGGCTTCTGCCCGCAGGAAAGGCTCGTCAGGCTATTCCTTCGTTCCAAATTGGTTTTTACCGCCGCTTCGCCTGCGGGTTGCCCGGCTATCCGGAAGCAGATCAACGGGCGCCACGGATCTCGGGCCCGGTGGGCGGCATGAGATATCCGTGCCGTGTCATGCTTGAATCCGGCATCAGTTCGCAGGGTACGCAATCCGGCCAATAATGCTCGGGCACTCGTCCGCTGACGGGATTGCGATAGTTGAACCACATCGGAAGAATGCCGGGCCATTCGATGGTTTCGCCTGTGCCGCCACGAAAATGTTCGGCACGCCGGCCGAGTTCGGTCATCGGAATGTCCGGCGCAAATTTCGCGACGAGCGGGCTCGGCGGCGGTCGTGGGGCGCCGGCCGGCGCCGGTTTCACCAATGACCATCCGCCCTTCCAGCCGGCGGTCGTGAAGTATGGTTCGTCGATCTCCAGGCTCCACAATCGCCAGACACCGTTTTCGAGCACAACTTGATCGTTCGGATACATGCCGGAGAAAAGCGATGCCCCGTAAAAATCGCCAGGCTTAGCCGCTTCCTTGCCGGTTCGCGGCTGAAATAACCGCGTGCGCAAATTCGCCGACCGTCCGTCCTCGGCGATGAAGATCACCGGCTGTATCCGCCAATGAAACGAGATTCCCGAACGCGCCGGCGATGACGGGCCCCACATGGACGTTGCCGCTTTGGCAATCCGTTCACGACCCATGTAGTAACCCGCGAACGGAGACTGCTTGTTGCCCTTCTCCGCGAATATCGCGCCGAGCTGCGGCCACTGAAAATCGTCGATGTAGTAGCCGTAAGCAGACGACACATTCTCGGTGCCATCGTAGGCCGCCGATCGTGCAAGCTTGCGGCGCGCTTCGATGAGCCGCTTTGAAGCCGAAGCTTTCGACGCAGCGGAATTGGAAGCCACGATGGGACCCGTCACCGGCGACGTGCCCAGAATCTTAAAACCCTTCGTGTTGACCGGCTTGCCTGTCGCGGGATTCACTCCGACAAATTCCGGCAACAGCGTGTTCGCCTCTTTGAAGACCGCTCCACTTCCCCAACCCTTGAAGTAATCGGCTCGCATGATGGGATAGAGGTGAAGTTCCTTCAGTTTCCAAAGCCCGCGTTCCTTCACAAATCGATTGCGAAAAACGGCAAGCTCCCAATACGCGGTGCCCTTATCGGCTTCGCCCAGCATGCCGAGCTCGATGCCGCGACTGATTGCCTCGTTTTCACCGGGAAGAACTTGCACGATCGTGTCGAACAGCGGGTGATCATTCAGCTCGCCGTGCCTGAGTCCGGCGGGGCCCATTCGCTCCATCGCGCGCCGAACGCCATCTCGACCACGAAACGCTGCAACGCCATGGATCTCTACCGCCGAATCAGCGGCGAACAGATCGACCACGTCGTCCCACATCTTGCGGTCCACGTAGTAGCCGTAAGCGTGCTGCACGTTGCGAACAGCGTCTTCGTCATTCAGCGCATCGATTCTTTGTTCGAGCGACGCCAGAGATTGGCCGCCACTCGGTGTTGGGCCTGCCGGCTGTGGTATCGGAGTACCCGATTCGTCGACTGAAAAATGATATGGAACCAGCGGTAGATCGGCGCCGCCTTCATTGATCCAACCTGTCTCGTAGCTGCCCGAGAACTGCGGGAAGTAATGCGCGACTGAAATCCTCCAGACTTTTCCGTCGCGCAGGTATTCGTTCTCGTAGATGCCGCCTTCGATGCGCGCGGCGCCTTTTCCGTCGGCGAGCAATGAAATGCTCATCCAGCGCGCTTTGGCGGCAAATCCATCCGCCGACAGATTCACCAATGGTTCATCGATCAATTCGGTATTCAGGGCTCCGGACGAAAGACCACGTCGGCCGCCGCCGCGACGGGTGAGCCAGTCCGCAATAGCGGCGTTTCCTTTGACGTTCTCGGAACCATGAATGAAGCTCGCGTCGCGAGCAAATAGACCTGCCATCTCGTCCCATAGACCATATTGGGCGTAGTGAGCATAGCTGCGCTGAAGATCTTTTACCCGGCGGACAGACTCGAGCCGGTCGACGTCTCTGGCCAGCACATCGACGTCGCCGGCAGCGCGAGCGCGCACAGCTGCCATGCACAGGCATGCCACAATCAGGACGGGAGATAGAAGCGCAGGGACCGATCGGAATCGATTCTTCATATTTGTTCTCCGCCGCCAGGTTCGTCGCCGGGGCCTTTTTTCACTGTCAATGTACAGGTTGTTTTCCGGGCCCACGCGTCCATGTCCACCCATTGTGATCGACCTGGCATTGATTTCAAACCGAAATCATCCGATGCCGGCGCCGACTCGCGCGACGTTGGGCGACAATTGGTTTGCCGGCGAATCCAGGTTGATGAAAAGAGCGCTTTCTGTCATGTTTTTGCTTTCCGGAGCTCCCGGTTTCCAGTTCCCAGTTAAATTCAACTCAAATAGCGGGAACCATGAACTGGAAACTCTAAACTTTAAAACGGCAGTGATCCGCCGCTTTTAAGGACAGCCTGTGAGGACGGCTCTCCGGAGGCTGTCTCAAAACTCAGGACCTGCTGTGTTATGCGCCAGGGCAGGTCCGAAGGACCGGCAGAGAATAGGCCCGACCGTAAGGTCGGGATAGACGAGTAGCATGAGACCGAGCGCCGAAGGTGCGACACGAGGCTAAGGAATAAGAAACCGGAAAGATTGTGTATAAAACGTTAACAGTGCCGCGCCCTCGGCGCTCCGTCATTGCGATAACCTAATCCCGACCTTACGGTCGGGCCTATTCTCTGCCGGCGCTTCGCGCCTCAATGATTCCGATTTTGGGATGGCGCCGGGTTTTGAGACGGCCTCTGGAGAGTCGTCCTCACAGATTTTTCAGGGCAGGCGAATTGGCTCGTGCACCGCGTCAACGAACGGCTGACGCTTTCTCTCCACCTCAGAAACTCCTCTCAAAGCTTGGCGGCCGTGGCGTGTCCAGTATCCTTTCAACTCTCCCGCGCACCAGACAATCGCCAACAAAGGAATCACGAAAAGTATGCGTAGCGCTTGCGAGCGGGTGCGGTGCCAAGCCCGCCAGCCACGGAGCGTGCGGTGCAGTATGAGTGGAAGGACAAGCAGGCTCCCGATCGCCTTGCGAGCGAACCCTGATTCTCCGCGGCGTATGAAGCCCATCGCGACTCCTTGCCGGAACAGGATGCGGCATATGTCTCTCAGGCGAGAAGCTTCCCAATGCAGCATGATCGCCTGGGGCTCGAAAAAAAGACGCTCACCCGACCGCCGCATTCGTTCCTGCAGCCGGCTGGGGATGGCGAGCGCTTGCTCCAGATACGGCGCCATCGGCCGCAGGGATGCGCATCGCCAGGCACTGCTATAGCCGGAAACAAAATGGCGTTCCTCCGCTTCTTTGTATCCCATCCATTGGCCGTATGTGAGAAGGTTTGCGGCCTGCCCGTCAACCGAGTGGCGGTTGCCGCTTTCGATCCCCGGTCCAATCACCGACCAACAGCCTTCACGAATGCGCGCGATAATCATGGCCAGGCAGTCGCGGGTCGGCAGACAATGATCCTCCAGGAGAAAAACGTAATCGGCGCCGGCGTTCTCGACCCCGATGGCGCGGGCCTCATGCAGCAGCAGAGGCCGATGGACCTCGATGATTCGGGCGCGAGGATGGAGGGCCGCAAAATCGGCCGGCGCCCTGAATTCTCCCAGAGTATTGAGGACGACGAGCAATTCGAGCTGTTTAAGTGCGGATTGTTCTTCGACGGCGCGAAGAGCTTCGAAAATCGTCTGATAGTCATCGACGGCTGCGATAATTACCGTCAGCTCCGGCCGTTCTTGCATCAGAACCCTCGTCGCGCCTGCCATAAGGCTCGTTCCATGGGATACGACCAGCGCCGGACCGATGCGTCGTAGACGGCGTGGGCCAGGTGCTTCAAACTCCGGCAGAACTTGTGTTGCGGCAGCGCCTGCATAGCGGCCGCGCGATAGAGATCAAACCACCTTCCCTTCAGAAACGGGTTGAGCCACGGTTTCAGCGTGCCCGCGTAATGAAGGATGTGCGGCTGCCGCAGGCTTGCCTGGTAGTCGGCCGAATCCAGCGGGGTTGTGTCGAGGAAGGACCTTCCGGCCACGCTGGCGATCAGGTTCCAGCGATAACTGACCCGATGCCAGTCGCCGCCCAGAGCGGCGTTGAGAGCTTCCTGGTCGAAAAGATTCACGGCTTCGCTGTAAGTGTTAAGATACGCCAGTGCCCGTTCCGTCACGGCCTTTTCCTTCCATCGGCGAACGTCGATCAACAGAACTCCGGCATTGAAGTACGCGTTGTGCGGATTCAGATTCAGCTCCGGGTAGTCGCGAATGGCCATTGGCGAGGAAACGGTGGGGATCGCAAGGTCCTGGCAGCAGGCGCACGGACTGGATGCCGGGTCCACGGCCCACAATTCCTCGATCGGATGCAGAACGATCATGTCTGCATCGAGATAAAGCATCCTTGCGGCATGGGAGGCCAACAATTCCGGCGCGAACAGCCGTGCATACATGATTGGTCTTGCCCTGCCCCTCAACGGCAGCGACCGGCTGATCGTTCCCTGCAGATCGTGCACTCTAAAGCTCACGTTCTGACTGCGGTGCCTCCGGTCCATCTCCATCCGCCACGTGTCCCAGTCGCACCCTTCGTCTGTGCAGACGTGCCACTCGATCACGGTCGACTCATGTTTTGCGCGGATAAGCGATGAGGCCAGAATCTCAAAAGGAACGCGGTAGTTTGTGTTGATCGTGCTGACGAGCGAGATATCCACGGTTTGTACAGATTTCTCCGGGAGGAATAAGAGATCCGGACTGTCTTATTCCCCCGAGGCAATACGACCCGAGACTTCCGGGCTTCCGATGAAATTTCCTTAAGTGACTCATACGCCACTATTGGGATAAACGTTACCGAAAGGATTATACTATTAATGATAGTTCTCTGCATTTATCAGCAAAAATCCGTGGAATTCGTGGCGTTTCTCTGCGGTACAAATAATCTGTGAGGACGACTCTTCAGAGACAGTCTCTCCAGAGCCGTCCGATGCAGGAAAATCAGCAGCCGGACGACTCTGGAGAGGCTGTCTCAAAACTCAGGACCTGCTGTGTTATGCGCCAGGGCAGGTCCGAAGGACCGGCAGAGAATAGGCCCGACTGTAAGGTCGGGATAGACGAGTAGCATGAGACCGAGCGCCGAAGGTGCGACACGAACCTAAGGAATAAGAAACCGGAAGGAT
>DATJPG010000116.1:0-13287 GCA_035506515.1 Acidobacteriota bacterium | reverse complement strand
TCGGGCCTATTCTTTATCGCCTCTTCGAGGCTCGCAGGATGCCATGGAAGCAAAAGGTATGCAGCATTAGCCGCCCTCGGCGGCACACAGAGCTTAAAGCCAAGAGGTAAGGCGCAAAAGGCTGATTTTGTTGAGATTTTTCTGTTTTGCGGTAACAAGCCGGCGAGGATGCTCCCAGGGCAAAAACATGCGGCATGAGGCGAGTTACCGGTGCACACAGCAGTCGATCTTTCCCGCATCCTGGCATAAGGGCTTGAGATTGTGATAAAGCGCATCCAGCTCAGAACGAAGTGGCTCTACCATCCCGTTACCATTTTCCTCTCCATCCAGGTCCTCTGGGTCCTTCTGATGGTTGTGTGGATCCGCTGGTATCTCGAAAAGCATTCGCAGCTGCGGGAAATGGCCGAGCGCCTCAGAACGCAGGTCGAAGCCGATGGGCTGGGATGGCTCCCTCTCGTGGAAGGCGGAATCCTTCTCACCCTCATTCTCGCCGGCGCCACCGTCATTTTCATCTACTGGACCAAGCAGCACCGGCTCATCAAAATGCAGCGAACCTTCATCGCCAACGTCACGCACGAACTCAAATCGCCGGTAGCCTCCATACAGCTTGCACTCGAAACCATGGCGCTGCGGGAGATGTCCGAAGACAAAAGACACGAATTTGTCGAGATGATGCTCGACGACACCGAGCGCCTCTCGACCCTCATCGACCGCATCCTGGGAGCGGCCAGGATCGAGAAAATGCACGGCAAATACAGGCTGGAGACGGTCAGCATGCGTCACTTTCTCGAGGAAGTCCTCGCCGAAGACCGACACCTGTACGAGAAGGAAGGCCGGACGATCGTATTGGAAGCAGGGCGCGACGCCCGTGTCGCGATCGATCGAACGGCAATGCGCGTCGTGCTTGCCAATCTGCTTGAAAATGCCGCGCGCTATTCTCCGCGCGATTCCAAAATCCGGCTCCGGCTGCAAAAGGATTTGCGGAGTTGCCGTTTCGATGTCATCGACAGCGGTTTCGGGATTCCCGGAAAAGATCTGAAGCAGGTTTTTAAAATGTTCTGGCGAGGCTCCGAAGGACGGACGCCGCATGTGCGCGGAACCGGCCTTGGTCTCTACATCGTGCGCAATATCGTGAAAGACCACCGCGGCAAGGTCTGGGCTTCAAGTCCGGGACCGGGACGCGGATCGACATTTAGTGTGCGTCTGCCGCGGGTCCGCAAGTACTGGAATCCGGCGGCGCGCAGAAACAAGAGTCTTCAAACCGAAGGCAGGACCTGAATCCATTGGGAAAAAAACAAGAGCGTCCATCCAGGATCCTTCTCGTGGAAGATGAATTGAATCTTGCCCGCCCGCTCCAGTTTAACCTGGAACAGGAAGGCTACGACGTGCGTCACACGCCGAGCGGAAAGGAAGCCCTGGCGCTGTATGATCGCGAACGGTTCGACCTCGTCCTACTGGACCTTATGCTGGAAGAAACGGACGGGTTTGAGGTCGCGCGGCAGATCCGGCAGCGCGATCCCCGGCTGCCCATCATCATGCTGACGGCCAGATCGGCCGCGGAAGACCGCATTCACGGGCTGGAGCTGGGTGCGGACGACTATGTGACCAAGCCCTTTCACTTGCGCGAACTGCTGCTGCGGGTCGACCGGATGCTCGAGCGCACGACGTGGTTCGCCGACAAACAGCAGCCGGCGCGCTCCGTCACCATCGCGGGATACCAGGTCGATCTCGAACGGCTCTGCGGCGAGGGGCCCCGCGGCCCGCTCCAGCTTACGGCGCTCGAAGCGGACCTGCTGGAGGCTCTGACATCCCAGCCCAACCGCGTGCTGTCCCGGGGAGAGCTCCTCGAAAAAGTGTGGGGATATCACTCGGAAGTGGAAACGCGCACCGTGGACAATTTCATCGCCCGCCTGCGGAAGTATTTCGAAGAGGAACCCGACCAGCCGCGCCACTTCATCAGCTTGCGCGGCAAAGGGTATATGTACGTTCCTTGATTACAAATTCTCGATTCTCGATTATCAATTCTCGATTCTCGATTATCAATTCTCGATTATCGATTCTCAATTCTCGATTGACTGCAGACGAGTTCTGGAATCTGGAATCTGGAATCTGAAATTTTTATTTTGCGGCGTAAGTTTTTCTGCGCGATTCGCGGCGATCGGCGAGCGCTGTTTTGGCGGCCGAGCCGGAGCGGTTCAGGACATATGTGTCCAGGGAAAGACCGAGGACGTACCCCGCTTTCCGCAAACGCCGGCAATAATCGCCGTCGTCTTCCCCTTCAAATCCCTCATCCAGCGGTCCAACGGCCTCCAGCGTGCGGCGCTTGAGGACCATACAGAAAAATGACAGCGTGCCTTCTACCAGGATGCCGGCCCGGTGGAAGTGGTATTTGAGGATCCGGTTGCGTTCGTGAATGTCTTCGGTCAGAAAACGCGGTATTTGAGGAACGATGCTGTCACGGACTTTGTCGACGCCTTGCCACTCATCTGGACCGGATCCGAGCGGCCCAACGGCGCCGATGCGCGGATGTGTATCGAGGAACGCGATCAGGTTGCCCGGCCAACCTTGGGAAATCTCCACTTCGTTATTCATGAAGATCACATAGGGATTCTGCCCCAGCTGCGCGCCCTGGTTGACACTTGCACCCCAGCTGCGGCTTTCCCGGTTCCTGACGATGGTGATGTCGCGCGTATAGATCTTGTCCAGGTCGATGGTTTCGTCCGTGGAGGCATTATCGATGACGTACATGTGAAACGGCACATCCGCGTAGCGATAGATGCCTTCCAGCAGATTGCGCGTGGAAGCGTACTGGTTGCTTACAGGGATGATGATGTCTGCCGCGGTATCTGACATATGATCTCTCATAATCCAGCCTTGCCATGAACACAGGAATGTGTCTCCAAATACATATCGGCCATGCGAAAGAAACCTGAATCTTTTTGATACTGCGGCGAAGGGTGGGTGAGTGGGGCCCGATTACTCGGGTTTTGTGGGATCCGGTTTAGGGGCGTAGTACCCCTTGCGTGCGCGGACGCGCACGCCGCGGACGGTGCAGCGAATGTCGAGTGCGTGGAAACTTCCGTCTTTCCTGGCGTTCAAGCCGTAGGCCAGACTGTACTGCCCCTGGATATCTTCCCCGATGGAACGGAACGCAGCTCGAACTTCACCCGGTTTGGCTCGCGGGGAGAAAAATGCGCCTCCGGTCTCCTCGGCAAATTTTTTCAGCACGCGGAAACTCGAATCCTCGGTTTGCACGCCGATCCCATAGATCAGCACGTCGCTGCGCTGTGCCGCCTCGATCGCTTCCTCTTTGCGGACCTTGCTGGAATTATCGTCGCCGTCGGTGATGACCACCATCACCTTCCGTCCGGTTTCCTGCTTGAGTTTTTCCTCGGCCGCCAGGTAGACCGCGTCATAGAGGGATGTGCTGTTCCCGGCCTTGAGGCTGTCCAAAGCATTTACGAGGCTGTTGTAATTTTGCGTAAAATCCTGGACGAGGTTGACATCGGAATCGAACTGGATGATCAGGGCCAGGTCTTTTTTCGGCCGCAGGATGTCTTTGAAAAATTCCGCCGCCGTGGTCTTCTCGTAGTCCAGTTTGTCCTTGACGCTGCCGCTGGTGTCGATGAGAAAGGCGATCGTCAGCGGCACCTCGCTGCCTTTGCTCAGATCGCTGAAATATTCGATCTTTTGCGGCTGTTTATTGTCGAACAGCTGAAAATCGTCGGCTTTCAGGCCGGGAACCGGCCGGTCGTTTTTATCGATGGCTGTGAACACGATATTCACGAGGCCGACTTCGGTGCGAATGGTCGTTTGCGGCGCCTGGGCGGTAACGGCGCCATTTGTCGCGACGGTTGCAGCAATCATCAGCAGCATACAGCCAATGCAGAATGAATAACGGGCCGCTTTCATTTGAACAACGCTCCTGTGAAATCCTCCAGACCACCTGAAACAAGGATATCAGAGTGTTTCGAGATAGGAGAGCGTTACTTTGCCCGGACCTCAATCCGCATCACCGGAGTCCTGCAAGGACGATGCAGCAGGGCGCCTGCGAATCGCGCCGCTGGTCTAGTGCGTCAGAGATTCCCTGACATTTGTCAGTCCCAATTGCAAAAACCAAGCCACGGATGAACACGGATTACACAGATAAGTTTATGATCCTATGAAACCATCCGCTAAAAATCCGTGGAATCCGTGGCATTTTTTTGCGGCTTTGTGTCAACTCGATTCAATTGCGGTGGGAGCGAAAAACTAGACGCCTTCACGCAGAAACAGGATGCGGGAACAGCTGTCACAAGCGTGGATGTTGTCCGTGCGGAGCAGTTCCGCATACATCTGAGGCCGGATCCGGACGTGGCAAGCGCTGCAGAGTTCGTCCTTCGCCTCAGCCAAGGCGACCCCTTTTCGCGCATCGGCAATCCGCCGATAGCGGGAAAGCAGTTCCTCGCCGATCTGCGACTCCATCACGGCTTTTTCCTGCCGCAATTTCTCCAGGTCTGCCTCCAGCGAAGGCGCAGAATCCTTTGTTTTCCGGATGCTTTCCTGGAGTTCCGCCGACTGGCGTTTCATTTCCTGTTCCGCGCCTTTGAGATCCGTGTCCTTGTTCTCCATCTCTTCCATGATCTCCAGGATCTCGTCTTCTTCGCCGCGGATCTGTTCCTCCGCTATCTGGATTTCATGGAGCATAGCCGTGTATTCCTTGTTCGTCTTGACCGCCATGAGCTGATCCTTGAGGCGTGAAAGCTTGCTTCGGCTCAGATCCACCTGACCTTCCAGGGTGCGCCTGTGGTTGGAAAGCTCCTTGGATTTCACGACGAGATGCTCGTAATCGCCGCGGATGCGCTGGAGCTCGTTTTCAAAACCCTGTATCAATTCGGGGATGTCGGTGACTTGTTTTTGCAGACTGGTAATTTTTAACTCTAGGTCTTGAAGGGCTATCAGGTTCCGAAGGTCGGGATTCACCTGTTCGCCCCCTCCATACCAGCACTTCCGGAGGAGGGCGTACTCCACACTTGATGTGGAGAAACGTGCCTGCGGTTTTGTCTGTCGTGATTATGCAAATTCATAATTCTCGCTTACAACCCGAGAAATATACACTCTGCCCGCCGCCGCTGTCAACTGATGGAGCGATCGGGTCAGCTATCAGCTATCAGCTGACAGCTGAAAGCCGACAGCTGATATTGACCTTTTAGGCGAATGGCCGGAGAATCTGTCTACTATGAGAGCAGTCGTTCAACGCGTGAGCAAAGCTGAAGTGGTGATTGAAGGCACTTCGGTCGCCCGGATCGGGGAAGGCATCGTGGCTCTGGTGGCGATCTCACGCCGGGATACGCAGAAGGATTTGCAGTGGATGGCAAAAAAGATCGTCGAATTGCGGATCTTCGGCGACGAGCAGGGGAAAATGAACCGGACTCTGTCCGATATCAATGGCCGGCTGCTTGTGGTATCCCAGTTCACTTTATACGGCGATTGCCGAAAAGGACGGCGTCCGTCATACACGGATGCGGCCGCGCCGGCAGAAGCCGAACGACTCTATCATGAATTTGTTGAAATAGTTCGAGGGATGGTGCCGGACGTTCAGACCGGCCGGTTCCAGGCAATCATGCAGGTCGTTCTCACGAATTCGGGGCCGGTTACGCTCATTCTCGACAGCCCCGGCGAATCCGGCTTGATTCACAACGGCCTGCTTCCGTAAGATTAGCAGACAATGGCACTAGAAAAACGCACCATCAATATAGTTTTCGCTTCCGTGGCTATCGCGCTGGCTCTGACCGCAGGCTGGTTTATCTATTTGGACTCGGAGCATCCGGCCGCCGCCCCGTCCGAAGCGCCGGACGCGGCCGCAACAATGCCGCAGGAAAACCGTCCACCAATCGACGCGGCACAACGCGCGGCGGCTCTCGAGCGGATGAGCGCAAAAGATCCGCAAAATCCCGATCTTCAGACGCAGGTTGCCAATCAGTATTATGATCTCGGCCAATATGATAAGGCGGCCGATTTCTACGAACGGAGCCTGAAACTCCGTCCGAAGGATCCCAATGTCGAAACGGATTTGGCCGTATGCTTCCATTACCTTGGACAGAGCGACAAAGCACTGGAAACGCTGAATAACGTTCTGATGTACAGCCCGGGCTTCCCACAGGCCATGTTTAACAAGGGAGTCATCCTGGCCAATGCAAAAAATGATGCAAAAGGCGCGATCGCGATATGGGAAGATCTGTTGCGTTCTCACCCGGACTACGCGCAAAGAACGGAATTGGAGAATAGAATTCGTCAACTGAAAGGGTCCATGTAGTCAAAGGGATTCGCAAAACCTATGTTTTCAATGATATTTCGAATGCTGGGGCTGTTTTTCCTCGCCTGGTTGATCCAGCGCATCCTGAGTTTTTTCCTGGGAGGCTCAAAAAACAACCGGCCTAAAAGCACTCCGGCGACTCCCTCGAACCAGATGGTGAAAGATCCGGTCTGTGGAATGTACATGGATTCGCGTCTTGCATTCCGTCTCAATAGAAGAAGCGAAGAGCTTTATTTTTGTTCCGAAGAATGTAAGCAGAAGTATTTAAGGGATTCGTCCGGATCGGGAGTTGCCGGATCTGCCGCCCCCCGCTGAGGTTTGACGGCTGCGCTCCGGGAGCCGGGTCCGCCGGATGCTATTGTTAATTAACTGTTAAAATAACGAATCATCGTCGTATAATGAGGTGCCTGGGTTCCTGAGACGTTCACACGGATGAGGTTCCAATAAATTGGCTGAGTCAAACAAGCCTGCTCCCAAGAAGACGAAACATTTCTCCGAGGAAATGATCAATGAATGCCTTTCCATTATGGAATCGGGCAACATTGAAGATCTTTTCGAGATAATTCCCCGTATCGGAGTATTGCGGGATCCGCGCTTCACCGAGCCTCTCCTCGAACTGCTGGAACACGAAAACGTCAAGCGGAGGGAATTTGCCGCGTATTCGATGGGCGCTATTCGAGACCGGCGCTTCCTCGAACCGCTCAAAAAGGCATTTGGCAGGGCGAAACAGATCAAGGGCCACGGCGCCCGTGAATTGCAGATAGCGATCATCGAAGCCATCGGCTCGATTGGGGACGATGCCGCCGTTGACTTCTTCCTTCCTGCCTTGAAAACCTGCTGCGCCACCAAGGCGGCTGAAGGCAAACATGCCAAAAACGCCGGAAAAATGAGCCAGTGGATTATCGAATCGCTCGGCGCAATTGCCCAGCAGGGCGGCGGCCGCTCGCTCGACGCCCTGGTTGAACTCGCGATGCACGACGATCCCGAAATCCAGGCTCAGGCGCTTTCGGAATTATCCGTCGCTTACTGGCACAGGCCGAACGAGATTGCCGATGCTACGCTGGAAAAGATTGTCGAGTTGACCCGCCATCCGGACGCGATGGTTGCGGAGTCCGCGCTGGCAGCCTTGCAAAACCTCGCCGACGTCGGCTGCCAAAGGGCCGAAGCGATCTTCGCCTCCATGACAGAGGAATAAAATCCGTTCCTCGATGATCCCGTCACCTCACCTCTGTCCAAATTAGCCGGAAATCGGCTACGGTTTTGTTGATTTCATTGGGTTTTGATAGATTAAACCCTTCAATAAAAAACGAGGTTGGCTGGCCTTTCATCCCCACATCCATAAGCCGTCCTGGCTACTTGAAATCGAGCGTTGTCGAGATATGCGGCACACAGCGCTGAAGGCGCGTTGCAGCACAGCCCCGGGTTCCTGCCGCTTCGCGTCCTCCACCCGGGGTCCACATTACGATTCATGCGAGGCCTGCATGGCCGATGCAGACATTCTGTGTCGCTCCTGCAGAGCTCTGCCCGTTTGTACTCACCCAGCCCGGGGTTCCAGAGCCCGCTTCGCGTGCTCTTCCACCCCCGGGCTCTACTCCACCGGCCCTGCGGGCCTGGTCCGCAGATGCCTCGGACCGAAGAGCCCGCATCCCGCTGGACCCGCAAGAGATGTTCGCTCTATGCCAATGAGTTGGATGCGCCATGCGGGCACGCGGGAGGGTCGGCCCCTGGATCCGGGCCGACGCTCGCGCGCGCAAGAGGAAGGAATTACAAATCAAATATTCTATTTCTTTTTCAGGGATTGTTCGAGCGCCTCGATGATGGCCTTGGCGATGTCTATCTGGTCCTGCTTTTTCCCGATCTCGAGGTATTTCTTCAATACCTTGACCGCTTCTTCCATCGTTTCCTGCTTCCCGGACAGGCTCATTCCCAGCTGGTAATAGGCATCGGCAAAATTCGGGTCCGCGGCGATCGCCTGTCTGAACGCATCGATCGCCTCGTCTGTTTTCCCGCTATTCGCAAAGGAGGCACCCAGGTTGAAATGGCTCTGAGCCGAGCCGCCGGTATTCAGCGTCGAGGCTTTTTTATACGCTTCCAGCGATTCCTCTTTCTTTCCCATCTTTTCGAGGACAACGCCCATGTTGGTGTAAAAAATGCCATCGTTGGGCGCGATGGCAATGGCCTTCTTGTAGGAATCCAGCGCCTCATCCAGCTTGCCGAGTTTGCGGTAGGATTCGGCCATATTGCCCAGAATGTTTGCCTGTTGCGGATCAAGGGCGAGCGCCTGCTGGAATTTCTCGATTGCTTCCGCGTGCTTTCCCGCGTCTGCGAGTTTTCCGCCTTCATCGAACAGGGCCTGTACCTGGGCCGCAGATTCATTTCTCTTCTGAGCTTTCTCGGACTCGGCCTTCAGTTTTTCATACTCCTCAGGCGTCATTTCGAAGGGCAGTTTTTTGTCCGGGCCCGGTTTGAGCTGCAGGTCGATCACTCGTTCTTCCTGAACTGTGGTCTTTATATTGCTCTGGTACTCCGGTGAGAAGCCCGGAGCTCGGGCTGCGACATGATAAATGCCATCAGGGAGCGTCATATAAATCCAGGTTCCCTTTTTGTCTGTTTTTGTCGTGAACGTACGGGACTTGCTGTCCATCGCCTGGATGATGATTGTGGCGCCCTTGATGGGCTCGCCTTTGTCATCGGTTACTTTTCCTCTGAAAGTCCTCAGCATCTGGGCCCCGGCCGGCAGCGCAAGACAGAGAACCATGAGACAAATACCTGCTATGCGGATCTTGGATAACGAGAAATGCATGGTACCTCCTTGCAGTTCTCCTGCAATTTGACGTATGCACGAAAGGAAACACCGCTATTCTATGGGGCCTTCCGCGTTCTGTCAATAAACCCGGTGCGGCATTGTTTTGCACCGAAAAGATCTCGCCGCACAGGCAATTTCAGGTTGCGTGCAGGTGGGAGTCGGCTTCAGAGGCTGTCCAACGGTTGGCTACTGGTACCGGCATCTCGCCGGCGACAATTTAGAACTAACGCGCCATTGATTCCAAAGGCTTTGCCGGCGAAACGCCGGCGCTCCCAGCGATCTGAAGCCGGCTCTCACTCGCAATAGAATAGATCCCTAATCCTCGAGGAAGTTGCAGATTTGGCCGGAATCGTGGGTAAGAGGCGCTGGAGGAAGGCTCCGCAGAAACATCCGTCCGTAACTCTTGGTCAGGATGCGCTTATCGAGCAGGGCCAGTATTCCCCGATCGGTTTTGCTGCGGATCAGCCGTCCCATCCCCTGCTTCAGCAGAATGGTAGCCGTCGGAATCTGGTAGTCGTAAAAAGCGTTGCCGCCCGATTCATTGATCTGGGCAATACGCGCTGCTGTTACCGGGTCGCTGGGAACGGAGAAGGGAAGCTTGTCGATGACGACGCAGCTCAGCTGCTCTCCCTGAACATCGACTCCCTGCCAGAAACTGCTGGTAGCAAATAAAACCGCGTTCGGAGTCTTTCGAAAAATCTCCAGAAGCCCGGATTTGCTTTTCTCCCCCTGGAGGAGCACCGGGAAGGGCAAACGGTTCTTGAGCACCTCGTGGACCTGCTCCATCTGGCTGTAGCTGGTAAAAAGCACGAATGCGCGGCCCCGGCTCGCTTCAAGAATCGTTTCGAGCTCCTTGCAGGCATACCGTATCCAGCCTTCTTCTCGCGGCTCCGGGATATTTTTGGGCACATATAAAATGGCCTGCGTGGCGAAATCGAAGTGCGACGGGACAATGAGCTCTCGCGCGGATTCAAGGCCGAGGCGCGATTTCACGAACGCAAAATTCCCGCCGGTCGAGAGTGTCGCCGAAGTCAGGATCGCCGTGTCGATTTGCGAAAACAGGCGGTCTCTCAGAATGGCGGAAATATCGATCGGGGACGCCCAGAGAAAAATGCCGCGCCCGCGGATTTCGCACCAGTAGACCTGCTCGTTGGATTCCGATTCGAGGATCGCGGCCAGTTCGTCTTCTATTTCCCTGCATCGTCGCGCCAGCGCTTCAAGGCTGTCGCTCTGAACGGGGACATTGTCGAGGGACGACCGGAGGACACTCAGCTGCACGCGCAGGGCCGTATAGGAGTCGCCGAAACTGTCCGTGCCGTGTGGACCGCGGCGCACGCCGAGCCCGGATCCGAGCGGCTTCAACACAAAGCGCCCTTCCCTGCTCTGGAAACGCGCGAAAAATTCCCTCGATCGTTCTGTCAGTTTCGCCAGCTGACCGGACAGGAATGCGGAGGAGGCGCCGGTTTCATTCAGCACCCGGTCCGCATCGCGAACAAGTTCCTCGACCCGGTAATTGCTGACCATCACGCCGAAGTACTGCGTTGCGACGTCTTCAATTTCGTGCGCCTCGTCGAACACGAGGACCGAATAATCCGGCAGGATCGATGCGAAATCTCCCTGGCGCAGCGCCAGGTCGGCGAAGAACAGGTGATGATTCACGATAATGATGTCGGATTCGAGCGCCTTCTGCCGGACCCTGGTCACAAAGCAGGCCTCGAAGTTGCGGCATTTTTGCCCCGTGCACGTTTCGCGGCGCGCATCCAGACGGTGCCACAATAAAGCGTCGTCGGGCAGTTCCGTCAGTTCCGCGCGATCCCCGGTCTCGGTCTTCTGCACCCACTGATGGATGATCCTCAGGTATTCGGGATCGTGCGGCGAAAAGAGATAGGTTTCGCTGTCGATCTCCTCGAGCTTGTTCCAGCAGAGATAATTGCTGCGGCCTTTCATGTAACAGACCGAGAATTTGCGGTCCAGAGCCTTTTCGAGGAAAGGGATGTCGCGGAAAAAAAGCTGCTCCTGCAGGTTTTTCGTGGCCGTGGAGACGATGACACGCTTGTTGGAAAAGATAAGCGGCAGAAGGTATGCCAGCGTCTTTCCCGTGCCGGTGCCTGCTTCGACGCAAAGGTGGTAGTTCTGCGCGATGGCGTCCGCCACCGCCTGCGCCATCTGTATCTGACCGGGGCGGTGCTCATATAAAGGGTGGTTTAAGGCAACGGCGCCGCCCGGGCCGAGGATCCGCTCAATTTCTTCAAAATCCATTCGCATTTCTCCGCCCGTTCAGTGTAGCAAAGCGGCGCAAGGAAGACATCCTGTATCCTGCGATCCATATCCTGTATTCTATGGGCTACGTGGAGGCGACATGAGCGACAAAAACCCGGAAACGGTCATTCTGAGTCACGAGGAGATCTATCGCGGCAAGATCGTAACGTTGCAGGTAGACACGATACAGCAGGCGTCCGGAAGGAGCACCATACGCGAGGTCGTCCTGCATCCCGGGGGAGTGACCGCGATTCCCGTGCTCAAAGACGGCCGCCTCCTGCTGATCCGCCAGTTCCGGTATCCCATCGGCAAATTCATACTGGAGCTTCCCGCCGGCAAACTGGACAGCGGACAGACGCCGCTCGACACAATTGCGCGCGAAATCGAGGAAGAAACCGGATATGTCGCCGGAGCGATCACACACGAATGCTCCTTCTACACGACTCCGGGATTCAGCAACGAGTCGATTCACCTCTTCCTGGCGCGTGACCTCACTCTGAAAGCACAGCGCCTGGAGGAGGGCGAGCACATCACCGTCGAACCCTATTCGCTCGATGAGTGCCTGGAAAAAATCCGCGCCGGGGAAATCAACGACGGCAAAACCATCCTCGGAATCCTCTGGTATAAACAATGGCTACAAATTCATGCGCTGTCCCATTCGTAGCACCACGTTAGATTTCAGATTCTCGATTCCAGATTCTCGATTTTCAATTCTCAATTCTCGATTTTCGATTCTCGATTCGTATTCGCGGATTTGGGTTTTGAATTGAGAATTGAAAATTGATAATTGAGAATTTTAAATCTCTGCGCAAGACTTATGAACACTATGAGTTAACGATTGCGACCCCTCCTGCCGATAAGTTTAACGGCAATCAAGAACCTGAGTGTTTTTGGAACACTGCCGTAGCCTTTTCTGGAGGATTTTGCGTGGGAACAGAGCCTGCGTTAAAGAGCACCGGAGCTGCAGACGGATGGATGAATTGCCCCAAATGCGGTTTCGCCCAGGAAGAGAGGCTGGACTGCAGGAAGTGCGGCATAGTCTTCAGCAAGTATTTGACGTTATTCCCGTCGGCCAAGTCTGCCGATGCAGTGGCCGCGATGGAATCCGGCTCGCCGGAGCCGCAGGATCATGAGCTGAAAGCGGCCTTTGCAGAGCTGCAAACCCGGGTCAAAGCGCTCCACGCCAGGTTTGCCGAAGTCGAGTTTGAGAAAGCCGAGCGGAATCAGCTTCGGGCAGACATGAAAAGCCTGGAACGGCAGTTTAACGAGAATGCGGCGCGGTTTGGCAGCCGGCTGGAAAAGTGCGAACAACAGCAAGATTCCCCTCCGGTATCCCAGCTTCATCAGGAAGCCTTCGATTTCGAAATTCCCGCAATCCACGACCGGCTGGAACAAGTGGAAGACAGGCTTGGAGGATTTGAACTCGCCGGCCAGGCTATCGCAGAAATGCGAGAAAAACAGGATGCCGCCCTCGGCCGGATACAGGAACTCGAAAACCGGCTTACCGACCTTCGCCGGGAAATAGAGGAAATCCGGAATTCCCTGCAGGCACAGGATCCCCGCACGCCCATCGAGGAGGATGTCCATGCTATCCGCAAAAACCTGGACGATCTCCGCCAATTTCTAAGCAGAAACTCTTAATGTGTTTTTGCGCCTGGAGGGCCGCCTTAGGAGGAGTGCGCCAGCCCGCTTGCGCACTCCGAAAGCTTCGCCTACAAAACGTATGCAGCATTAAATGTGTTACTAGCTAGTTTCTGTTCCGAAACTCGCAAGTGAGGCCCGGAGGGCCGGCAGAGAATCACTCCTGTCCAAATTAACTTTTAGGATTTTTGAGTTGAAGGCGGAAGCCTGATAGATTGGAATAGATTCGACCAAAACCAAAACCAACTATCGGAGGCCTCCGCCATGAATCGAGTATGCAGCATGT
>DATJPG010000115.1:0-7748 GCA_035506515.1 Acidobacteriota bacterium | reverse complement strand
ATATGTCCGGAATATGTCCTTGTTTTTATTTTCAATCGATTGATCCCTGAAAACCCAATTTCGCCAAAGCCAGGAGCCTGTCCGAGATCTCGTGCCGCACCTTCGGCGCTCCTTTTGCTGATCCTTCTCAACCACGGCCTTACGGCCGCGGCTATTCTCTATCGCCTCTCCGAGGCTCCATAAAACGTTGTTTCAAAGTGTCAGCTAGAGAGCCGAAGGCTCGTCACAAAATAGGCCTGACCGTGAGGTCGGGATAGGCGGACGATGCGATGATGAGCGCCGAAGGTGCGGCACTCGTGCAATACGTCCCCCTTTCAACTTCGGAATCGGGGATTAACGCAAATTACACAGATCAAATTGCAGAGTTTGTGCCTGCTTTTTTGTCTGTTTCGACGATGTGGAGATGATCGGATTTATCCGGGTTTTTTTTCGAGCCTGGCTAGTCGGTTGCGAAAATCAGGGGCTTTTGGCGAATCGGGGTTTTTATCCAAAAAGCCTTTGCAGGCATCGATCGCCTTCGGAATTTCGCCGTTTTTTTCGTAGGCTCGAATCAGCCCGTCATAGGCCTGGTACGAATCCTTTTTGTATTCGATGGCCTCGAGAAATCGCAGAATCGCAGCGGCATAATTCTGCTGCTTTAAATAATAATTGCCGATGGTAATATTTTGTTCTGCAAGTTTTGGATTTGGCTCTTTGACGGTCGGCTTTTCGATCTCATCCTTTCCTTCGGCAACGTCGGTGTCCCGGATGAGTTGGGGTTCCCTAGAGGCCTGGGCCCTGGCGACAGCCGAAAGAGCGCAAAACAGGAGAAGGATCAAGAGTCTTACTTGCATGAACTGAGAATTTTTCATGTTTGCGGCATCAATATAAATCAGATAGTTACAAATACACGGCAAGCTAAATTTATCGAAATAATTTTTGCTTGTCAAAGATAGATGGGCGGAATACAATAAACATTAAGTCGGCTATTCGATCACGCGCTTTCTTAATTTTTGCGACTTAGTAAAAAAATCATGAATGATCGGTATCGTCCTACTGTAACCTCCGCCGGAGGAAGTTCAATGGTTAACCGGAAGCTTATTCGCCCGAGTTTGTCCGAAATCAAGGACCAGATGCCCCGTTACGGGCCTGTACCTCGGAAGCGCGTACCACCTGAAGTTACGAACGCAGAAAACTACTATTACATCAAGCAGATGGCGGCAAAGACTCCCATGATCGTCACGTTGACCGACGGGGAAGAAATACGGGGAGTCATCGAGTGGTACGATAAAAATTGCATTAAAGTGCACCGTACGGATGGGCCTAATCTTCTCATTCTTAAACATGTGATTAAATATATGTACAAACAGAATGAAGATCAGGAGCCGGACGAAGTAGATCTGGAGTAATGCGTTTCAGGCCGTATTGAATGGATTAGCCCGAAAGGGAATCGAGGGAATAAGCCGCAGTCGCCATATGAGCCGCCTGTCGGCGGGCGTTGAAACTCTTGCCAGAATCTCAAAACATCCTTCCTAAGCTTGGCATCACAACGGGAGATCCGGCGGGAATCGGACCGGAAATTGCCTTGCGCTCCGCCCGGGAACCTGCGTTTCTCGGCGTTTGCCGTCTCGTCCTTTTCGGCAGCTGGGACGTTCTGCAGTCGCGGGCCGGCGATCTTGGCATACCCTTTCAGTTCGAAAAGGTTTCTGCAAGTGATCTCAGGAGCGGCGACCGGCTGCCGGATCGATGCATCGTGGATATCCCCGCGAGCGACGTGCGCGCCGGGATCGGATCGAGGGAAAGCGGCGATGCTGCAGCGCGGAACGTTCTCGAATGCGCGTCCGCATGCATCCAGGGCCACCTCGATGCCATTGTGACTGCGCCGCTCAGCAAGAAATTTTTTCAGGAAGCCGGCTACCGGTTTCCGGGGCATACCGAGTTTTTGGCGCATCTGGCAGGCGTCTCGGAAATAGCCATGGCTTTTCTGACGGACCGGCTCAAAGTAGTCCTGGCCACCATCCACACTCCCCTGCGAACCGTCCCGGATGCGCTGACGCCCGAGCTGATCTATAAAAAACTGCGCCTGATTCTGACTGAATTCCCGCGCTTCGGACTGGCTTGCCGCAAGGTTGCGGTTGCCGGGGTAAACCCTCACGCGGGAGAGTCGGGGATTATGGGCGCCGAAGATGTGGAAAAAATTGCCCCCGCCATCCAGCGCGCAAGCAAGGAATTCCCGGAATCCACCATCGACGGGCCGCTGCCGGCGGACACGCTGTTCTATCGGGCATTCAACGGGGAGTTTGATGTGGTGCTGGCGATGTATCACGACCAGGGACTGGCCCCGATCAAGCTGATCGGCTTTGGCGAGTCGGTAAATGTGACGCTGGGTCTGCCCTTCATCCGAACGTCGGTCGATCACGGCACAGCGTTCGAAATCGCCGGGAAAGGCATCGCACGCCACGACAGCATGAATTCCGCGATCAAATGGGCTATCCGCCTCTTCCAAGGCAAAAACAGCCCCATCTGAAATCTGGAATCTGGAATTTGAAATCTGGAATTTGATATCTATTCCAGCAGGTTCACCAGCGTCCGAACGCCGAACCCGGTCGCGCCCTTGCATGCGAACGGCCGGCCGTCGTTGTCGAGATCCACTCCCGCGATATCCAGGTGGACCCAGGGAACGTCTTCGACAAACTCCTGCAGAAACTTCGCGGCCGTGATGGCGCCGCCGGCGCGGTTTCCGACGTTTTTAATGTCGGCAATTTCACTTCGTATCGCTTTTCGGTATTCGTCATCGAGAGGCAGTTGCCACAGTTTCTCCCCGGTAACGCTGCAATTACGCCGCAAGCGGTCAATGGTCCTTTGATCGGTACCCAGGACTCCTGCGTTTACGTGGCCGAGTGCGATGCCGATGGCTCCCGTCAGCGTCGCGATGTCGATGATGCAGCCTGCGCCAAGGGTCCTGGCATAGGCAATGGCATCGGCCAGGATCAGGCGTCCCTCCGCATCGGTGTTGATGATCTCGACGGTTTTTCCGAGATACGACTTCACAACGTCTCCGGGTTTTACGGCTTTGCCGCTGGGCAGGTTCTCCACGGCGGGTATGAGGCCCACGACTGCTCGCCGCGGGTGAAGCTGGGCCAGGGCAAGCATGGCTCCGAGGACGGCAGCGCCTCCCGCCATGTCGCCTTTCATCTCCTCCATTTTCTCCGAAGGCTTGATGGAAATTCCGCCGCTGTCGAACGTGACGCCCTTGCCGACGAGGGCGTAGAGGGGCTGCCGGGCGCGCCGCTTCTCCTGACCCTTGATGCGCAACACCATCAGCTTCGGAGGTTCGTCACTGCCGCGGCCAACGGCCAACAACGTATTCATGCCCAGTCTTTCCAGCTCTTCGCGCTCCAGTACCTGCACGGCCAGTCCGGCTTGCTCACCCATCGCCGCCGCGCGTTCGGCGAATTGAGCCGGAGTCAGGATATTGGAAGGCTCATTGGCCAGCGTGCGCGCATAATTCGTCGCTTCGCCCGTGATGATGCCGCGCCGGATGCCCTCCTCGACTTCTTTCCGGGCCGCTCTCCGGTCGAAAAGCAGCTGGAGAATTTCAACATTTCTCGGCTCGTTGTCGCGCGTCTTGTAAATATCCAGTTCGTAATCGCCGTATAGAGCGCCTTCGGCCGCCAGGCGGGACGCAAGGCCGGTCAAAGGGATTCCGCGGCAGAGGAGTGCGACATTTTTGCACGCGCGGGATTTCGCGCTCCGCACCACAATGCCCGCCAGTTCGCGGAGCTTAGCCGGATCGAATTTCGATCGGTTGCCCGCGCCCACCAGAAGCAGATTGCGCGCTTTCAGACCCGCAGGTTTGCATATCCTGCAGATCTGATGAAGGTCCGGCTTGAATTCGCGCGAGGATATAACGGATTTTACAGCTCCGCGAGTGATCCTGTTCAAAGGTTCGAGCGGGGAAAAAGTTTTGGCTTCATCTTCAAAAACCGGATAGGCCAGCAAATCGCAGGCAACTTCCCGATAATCGCCAGGCTGAAAATCAATCCGCATTAGAATCCTCCGGCAAAGGAATTTTGATTGGCAAACGGCACCGCCTGTTTATCGTCTGTGCTTCATGGCGGCTTTAGCTTCGCGATCCGCTTCTTTGCGGCGCTCCGTCTCGCGCTTATCGATCAGCTTCTTGCCTCGCGCCACGCCCAGTTCCACCTTTACTCTCCCGTGTTTCAGATAGACGCGCAGCGGCACCAGGGTCAGGCCCTTTTCCTGCGTCTTCCCGATCAGCTTGCGAATCTCCCTCTCGTGCAGAAGCAGCTTTCGTGTCCGGGTAGGGTCGTGATTTTCCCGGTTGCCGTGAGAATAGGGACTGATGTGGCAGTTGAACAGATACATTTCCCCGGATTGAACCATCGCAAAGCTGTCCTTCAGGTTCAGCCTTCCCTCCCGGATTGCCTTCACTTCGGTGCCCAGAAGAGAAATACCGGCCTCCATTTTCTCGAGGATGAAGTATTCGTGAAACGCCTTCTTGTTTGTGGCGACTGATTTTTCGCCGGTCGATTTTTCTGCCATCTTTGTCCTGCCGCTGAAATATAGGAAAGGCGCGATGATTATACTATAAACCGCCATCTTGACTAATGCGGCGTCGTTTTTACAGGCGAAGCTTTCGGTGTGCGCAAGGTTGCCTGCGCTTTGAGAGTTTAGAGTTTCCAGTTCAAAGTTCCCAGTTATTGAGAAACTGGGAACTGGATACCGGGAACTGGGAGCTCTGAAAGCGGCAGCTTGCTGCCGCATATCCAAGGCTATTTCAGGTGCTGTTCCACGTACTCCCTGGCCGCAGACTGCCAGGATCTCATCAGCGGTAAACCTTCGCGCCGCAGGCGTTCGTTGGCCAGGACTGAATTGGCAGGGCGCCGCGCAGGCCTGGAAAGCTCCGACGTGGAGATGGGCGAAATGGGGATGTTCTCCATGCCCGCCCAGCCGAGTGCGCAGGATGCCAGCGCATACCATGTGCAGGACCCGCCATTCGTGACGTGATAGACGGACCGGCAGCCGGCCTCGATCATCAATCGGGTGTGTGCGGCAAGATCCTTTGAATACGTGGGGCTCCCTCTCTGATCATTCACAACGCGGAGGGGATTCCCATTTCTTGCGGTATTCAGAATCGTGCGGATGAAATTGTTTCCATTCCGGCCGAAGAGCCAGGACGTGCGCAGTATCAGGTGATTCGGGCAATGCTCGCGTGTAAGCGTCTCGCCCATCAGCTTGGATTTCCCATAGATACTTTGCGGATTGGGCGTGTCTTCCTCGACGTACGCATCTTGTTTCTGCCCGTCGAAAACATAATCGGTGCTGTAGAAGACGAGCAGCGCTCCAATCGATGCAGCCGCTTTGGCAAGATTCCCGGCTCCGTGTCCGTTGGCGAGGAATGCTTCCTCCTGGCGGGATTCGCAGGCATCCACCTGCGTGAATGCCGCAGAATTAATGATGACATCCGGCCGGAGTTCGTTCAGCTTTGCGTGGCATTGTTCCAGTTGCGTAATGTCGAGTTCCGGCAAATCGGTCCCCGTCGTTTCATGCGCGCGGCTGAACGTCTCCATCAAATCCGTACCCAGCATCCCGCGGCTGCCGACAATCAGAACTTTCATACGTCACCGCTCCGACAGGGTTTGACGGCGATGCTGGTACATCCGGTCGTAATAGGTAAGATATGCGCCGCTGCGTACATGGTCTGTCCACTGTGTATTTCGGCGATACCACTCGATGGTTTCCTGCAATCCGGCATCGAAGGATGTGGTCGGGTGCCAGTTCAGTTCGGTTTCTATCTTGGATGAATCGATCGCGTAGCGCCGATCGTGTCCCGGCCTGTCTTCCACGTGGGCGATCATGGATGAATCCCTGCCAAAAGCATCCAGAATGCGATGGGCAATATCCAGGTTCGGAACTTCCTGCCGTGCCCCGACGTTATAGATCTCGCCATTTTTCCCATGGTGGAGGGCGGCATCGATCGCAGCACAGTGGTCGCGCACGTGGATCCAGTCTCGCACATACAAGCCGTCTCCATAGATCGGAAGCGGAATTCCTGCCATGGCGTTGCTGATCAGCAGCGGAATCAACTTTTCGGGGAACTGGTATGGGCCATAATTATTGGAACAGCGCGTAATGATGCCCGGGAAACCGTGCGTGCGGTAATAGCTTCGGACCAGCAGGTCTGCAGAAGCTTTGCTTGCGGCGTAGGGGCTGTTTGGAGCAATGGGACTGTTTTCCGTAAAAAAGCCCGAAGAACCCAGGCTGCCGTATACCTCATCGGTGGAAATCTGTATGAAGCGCGGGATTCCGTTTTTGCGGCACAGTTCGAGCAGGTTGAGGGTTCCGACCACGTTGGTTTGCACAAATTCCGATGAATTCAGGATGCTGCGATCCACGTGGGATTCGGCCGCGAAATTAACGACAGCGTCCACACCCTTTTCGAGAATCCGGCGGACGGCAGTCTCGTCGCATATGTCGCCCTGCACGAACTCGTGGCGGGAGTCACTCTCCAGCCCGGACAAATTTTCGAGATTGCCTGCATACGTGAGTTTGTCCAGGTTCAATATTGTATAGTCAGAATATCGTTCCAGGATATATCGGACAAAATTGGATCCGATGAACCCGGCCCCGCCGGTGACCAGTAATTTCATGTTTTTTCTCGAGAGGGTTAACTTTTTGCCTGTTTTTTGGCCGCATTCTGGCAAACCAGGTTGGAGGCCCGGAGAAGCGACTCAAACGTTCCGGCGTCCGTCCACCAGCCGTCCATGATGTCGTACTGCATGTCGCCCCGGTGGATGTAACTGTTGTTAACGTCCGTTATTTCCAGTTCACCCCGTCCTGACGGCTTCAGAGTTTTGATGATTTCGAAAACTTTCGCGTCATACATATAAATGCCGGTCACGGCAAAATTGGATGCCGGCTTTGCGGGTTTTTCGTCAATCCGAACAATCCGGTCCCCGTCTATCATCGGCACGCCGAACCTCTGCGGGTCGGACACTTCCTTCAGCAGGATCCGGGCCCCCGATTTCTGCTGCCTGAAATTTTCGACATATGGCGCGATGGATCCTTCCACAATATTGTCGCCCAGGATAACGCAAATGGGATTCCGGTCGGCGAAAAACTCCGCAAGGGACAGGGCCGCGGCGATCCCTCCTTCGCCTTCCTGGTAGGTATAGTTTATGTGATTCAGGCCGAATTGCCTGCCATTGCCCAGCAGGCGGAGAAAATCGCCGGCATTCTTGCCTCCGGTCACGATCAGGATATCGCGAATGCCCGCATCCACCATCATTTCGATTGGGTAATAAATCATCGGTTTGTTGTAGATGGGGAGCAGATGCTTGTTCGTGACTTTTGTCAGAGGATGCAGGCGTGTTCCCAAACCCCCGGCCAGTACAATGCCTTTCATAGTATTCCTCGCATAAAGTGAACTAATCGTCTGCGACCCGCTGCTTAATTACCTGATTTCAGTCCGCAGTATTCATGCAGCTATTACTTCGGCGGCGGACCCGGGCAGTGCCTCGCAAGCTTGCTTGCGCTTTTCGCGAATAATCTGTGCGGGCGGCTCTCCCGAGCCGTCCGATGCAAGAAAATCAGCAGCCGGACGACTCTGGAGAGCCTGTCTCAAAACCCGGCGCCATCCCAAAATCGGAATCATTGAGGCGCGAAGCGCCGGCAGAGAATAGGCCCGACCGTAAGGTCGGGATTAGGTTATCGCAAAGACGGAGCGCCGAGGGCGCGGCACTGTT
>DATJPG010000114.1:0-13463 GCA_035506515.1 Acidobacteriota bacterium | reverse complement strand
GAAGACGGCTCTCCAGAACCGTCCGATGTAAGAAAACCAGCAGCCGGACGACTCTGGAGAGGCCGTCTCAAAACCCCGCACCGCTGTATTATGCGCCAGGGCAGGTCCGAAGGACCGGCAGAGAATAGGCCCGACCGTAAGGTCGGGATAGGCGAGTATTATGGGACCGAGCGCCGAAGGTGCGACACGAGCCTAAGGAAAAAGAAACCGGAAGGATTGTATATAAAACGTTATCAGTGCCGCGCCCTCGGCGCTCCGTTTTTGCGAGAACCTAATCCCGACCTTACGATCGGGCCTATTATCTGCCGGCGCTTCGCGCCTCAATGATTCCGATTTTGAGATGGCGCCGGGTTTTGAGACAGCCTCTGGAGAGTCGTCCTCACAGGCTGTTCTTAAAAGCGGCAGCTTGCTGCCGCGCTCCGAAGGCGCACTCCGGTCGCAAAAACTCTGCGGCATTGGGGGCCGATCTTATTGCTTATTGCTCATTGCTCGGACAGGCTCCTAGCCCATCAGTGCGAGGAGGATCGCTTTTTGGGCGTGGAGACGATTCTCGGACTGTTGGAACACGATCGAGTTCCCGGAATCGATGACTGAATCCGACACTTCTTCACCGCGGTGGGCAGGAAGACAGTGCATAAATACGTAGTCCGGCTTCGCATGGGAGACCAGCGCGTCATTGATCTGATAAGCGCGGAACACTTTCTTCCGCTCTGCCGCTTGCGATTCCAGACCCATGCTGGCCCACACATCGGTGTAGAGGACATCGGCGTCCGCAGCCGCCGCGACCGGATCGTGCAGGATATCCAGCTTGCATCCCGTGGTGCCGGCATTCTCTTTGGCCCATTTCAGAACTTCCGCGTTAGGACCGTACCCCTCCGGCGTGGCAACAGCCAGACGCGCGCCCAAGCCGACTGCGCCATAGATCAACGAGTGAGACACGTTGTTCCCGTCCCCGATGTAGGCGATCTTAATTCCTTTCAGTCTTCCCTTCGCCTCGAGGATCGTCATATAGTCCGCCAGCGCCTGGCACGGGTGACTGAAATCGGTAAGCCCATTGATCACGGGAATGCCGGCGGATGCCGCCATCTCTTCGACAATGCTGTGGCGGAAGGTGCGGATCATGATGCCCTGCACCATCCGTTCCAGGTTCTTTGCAACATCGCTGACGGATTCTCTTTGTCCGAGGCTGACCTCGCCCTGGGACAGAGGAACGGAGAAACCGCCGAGCTGGTGAATACCGACATCAAACGAAACGCGCGTGCGCAGAGATGGTTTTTCAAAAAGCAGCGCGAGGGCTTTGCCCTCGAGTCTTTTGCCGTACTTCGATGGATCTGCTTTTACTGCGCGGGCTAAAGTCAAAAGCTCCATCAGCTCGTCGGTCGAGTAGTCGCGAATGGAAAGAAAATCCTCTTTATTCATATGCACCTCTGCCGGAAAGGAATAATGTACCGAAAAATGCGGCGTCTGGCCACTCCAACCAGCATTTATCTCCGAAGATCAAAACTGGCGCCGTTTTTCAAACGGGCGTAAGATTCCGTGGAGTCGAGAGGACCGCATGGATGAACGGACTTTTGAAACACTCGAATTGCAGGAACTGATAGAGCTGGCGGCGCGCCACGTGCAAACCGCGCCCGGAAAACTCCGAATGTTGAGCCTGCGCCCTTCGGCCTCACGCTTCGAGGTTCAGCGGGAACTGGAGATCACCGGGGAATGCGTCACATACCTGAACACGCGAGGCCGTTTCGGCTTGTCCGGCATCGAGGATCTCGAACCCGTGCTGGGCCAACTCCACATCGAGGGCACCAGCCTCGAACCGAAACAGATATTGGCGATCGAGCGGCTGCTCTTCATCGGCAAAGAAGTCAAAGAACTGATCAAAAGCGCGGAATCCGGCGGCGCCGGTCCGCACCTGGCGCGCATCGCTTTCGGCATCCCCGATTTGAAACCTCTGCTGGCGGCTGTTCACGGCAAGATATTGCCGAATGGGGAAGTCGACGATAACGCCAGCCCCGAACTCAAGGCCGTGCGCAAGGATCTGACCGAGCGGAGGAACCGCATTCACCGGACGCTGGAGTCGATCTTTCGCGGGCAGGAACACGCAGTGCGCGAAGAGTTCATCACATTCCGCAACGGCAGGTTCGTGATCCCCGTCCGGACAGACTCGCGCAACCAGGTACCCGGCGTCGTGCATGGTCTCTCATCGAGCGGGCAGACAACGTTTGTGGAGCCGATGACGGTCATCAACCAGAACAACGACCTGGTCCGGCTGCGCGAGCAGGAAGGGATTGAGGTCTCCCGGATTCTGCTGTCCATCACGGAATCTTTCCGCGCAAACCTCGAACCGATCAAAACGATATTGGGGATCGTCACGCAACTGGATGTCGCCCAGGCAAAAGCCATCTTTGCGGCGGAGTATTCCTGCGTGCCGCCGCGCATTACCGAAGACAAGACATACCTGCTCCGCGACGCGCGCCACATCCTGCTGGAGCATTCGCTGCGCGCCTCCGGAGAAAAGCCTGTCCCGATTTCTCTCGAGCTCGACAGGAACGACCAGGTCCTTGTCATCAGCGGTCCCAACGCGGGCGGAAAAACCGTGGTCCTTAAAACTGCGGGACTCCTGTCACTCATGGCCCAAATGGGCTTCCACGTCCCGGCTCGGGATGCCGTTCTTCCCATTTTCGATCAGATATTCGCAGACATCGGGGATCACCAATCCATTGCCGCGAACCTCTCCACATTTACGGCACACATGTGCCGGATCGCTGAAACCGCGCAGCGCGTGCATCCTCCTGCTCTTGTGCTGCTCGATGAAGTGGGCACGGGAACGGATCCCGACGAAGGCAGCGCTCTCGCCATTGCCATCGTCGAATTTTTTCGCAGGGTGGGCGCCACCACTATCGCATCCACGCATTATCCTGGACTGAAGATGTGGGCTTCCCAGACCGCCGGAGTACGCAACGCGTCCGTGGAGTTCGACGAACGCACGCTGCGGCCTACCTACCGTCTTGTGCTCGGGATTGCAGGCGCGTCTTCCGGATTGGAGATTGCCCGGAGGATGCAGGTGACCGAGGAGATCATCGAAAAAGCAAGGGCGCTCCTGGAACCGAGTCATGCTCAGGCAAGAGAATATCTGAGGCAGCTGAAAGAAACGCTGGGCGAGCAGGAAAGCCTGCGCGCTTCGCTCGAGGAAGAACGCGCAGCCGTTGCGGAAAAATACTCCAAGCTGGAAACCGAATTTGCCCGGAAGGAGGAATCCCGCAAAAAGGAATTCGACGCAGCGCTTGAGCGGGCCATCGGCGAATTCAAGGAGGAGAGCGACCGGGCGGTACGCCGGATTAAGGACCAGGCCGAAGCATCACGCCTAAAAAAGCAAGCCGCGAAACAGGCGATGGAGTTGCATCGCAAATCCGTGAAAATGCGGACGGATGCCGACGCAAGCTCCGTCGCGCAAGGATCCGCAGACCCGCAGCAGGCCGCGCCTCCCAGCCCTTCGGAAGAGATCGCGGAAGGCGACCGCGTCCGGATTCAATCGCTGGGACGGGAAGGGATCGTGGAATATATTCACGATGCTTCCTGCGTTGTCATGGTCGGTCCACTGCGCTATCACGCGGAACCTGAAGACCTGATCAAGATCGGCGGACGGGACAAGCCTACACCTGTGTCGCCGGCGCATTCCCTGGTTTCAGCCGGCGAAGATGAGATTATTTCCGAACTGAAAGTCATCGGGCTGACTGCCGACGAAGCCTTGGATCGAGTGGACAAATTTCTCGACCAGGCCTACATGGCCGGCGTGGAGAATGTCCGCATCATCCATGGCCACGGCAAGGGAATTTTGAGAAAAGCCATCGGCAAATTTCTCGCCGAGCATCCGCAAGTGGAACGCTTCAGCCTCGCGCCCCTCGACCAGGGAGGCGGCGGCGCCACTATCGTTGAGCTCCGAAAGTAGAACGCTCCGCGAATTTCGTGCCCCTCGGGGAATTCGTTCAATCCGGTAGCCTGCGGCAGAGAACTATTGAAGAATACGAACGATGAAGAGGATGGAAATCACCAGGAACAACACCGTGATCGCCATCGCGACAACCCAGCGGCGAAGCCTGTTTTCGCTGCCACGGAGCCCGAGATAGGAAGCCAGGCACTCATCCCGGCCTTGTTTATGGCGGCGTTCGGCCCGTCGGCTTTGCACGATATACCGCATACCGCAGGCATGGCAGCGATATGGGGCTTTTCGCAAGAGCCTCAGCCAGAAGCCTTCATACAAGCCTTTTCGATGTGAGCGAAATATTTTATCCGACCCGCAATGCCGGCAATTCATAATCGTCAATCTCACATCAGTAAGGAGCAAAAGAAAATCTTGACACTATCCGAAGCTCTCCACTAAGATCGGTAGCAGGAATTCAGTTCGTTCCAAATGTTTGATTTGCAATTATTTGTGGTCTTAACAGTTCAACTTGGGGCTAATCAAGACGGCGTCCGGGAACGGGATTTCCAACATGCTTTCCGAAGCGGCCTGCAGGCAGATACGAGAATTAGTCAGCAAATATCCCAAGAAAAGGTCCGCACTGATCCCCTCACTGCAGCTGGCTCAGCGGGAATCAGGGTACATTTCGTATGAAACGATGTGCGAAATCGCGCGCATCTTCGAGCTTACCCCGATTGAGGTTCACGAGGTGGCCAGCTTCTATACGATGCTGTACCGAAAGCCGATGGGAAAATACGTGATCCAGGTATGCACCAATATTTCGTGCATGCTCTGCAGCGCCGAAGGGATCGTTTCGCACCTCACGCGGAAGCTGGGAATTCAGCCGGGCGAAACGACGCCCGACGGGAAATATACGCTCCTGGAAGTAGAGTGCCTGGGCTCCTGTGGGACCAGCCCGGTCATGCAGATTAACGAGGATTATCACGAAGAATTGACTCCGGAAAAAGTCGACCGGATTCTGGACAGCCTGGAATAATGGAAACAGCGGTCTTTTACCTTTTCGGCGGCATCGCACTCATTTCAGCCATCTGCGTGGTGGTCCAGAAAAGAGTCTTCTATTCCGCCCTCTCTCTCATCATCTGCCTCTGTTCCGTGGCTATTTTATACCTGACCCTTGAAGCCCCCTTCATCGCCGCCGTTCAGGTCGTCGTGTATGCCGGGGCGATCATGGTGCTGTTTCTGTTCGTGATCATGCTCGTCGATCCGTTTTCCGCCGGGATCCTTAAAGACAAGAAAAAATATCTTGCCTATTTCGCCGTCCTGTTGGGGATTTCCACGCTCGTGCTCCTGCTCCCGTTTTTGAGGGCGTTCAGCGCGGCCCACGCTGCGTGGCGTGCCGGGGTTTCCGTCGATGACGTGGGTTCTGTAACGAACCTGGGCAGGGTTCTGTTCGATGAGTACCTGCTGCCGTTTGAAATAACATCGGTATTGATTCTGGTGGCGATCATGGGTGTCGTGGTTCTCGCCAAAAGGCGACGGTAAAAATCATGGACCTCCTGCATTACCTTGTTCTGAGCATGCTCCTGTTTATCGTGGGGGCGGTGGGCTTCATTGTGAAAAAGAACATCATCTCCATGTTTCTTTGCCTGGAACTGATGTTAAATGCGGTGAACCTGAGTTTCGTCGCCTTTTCCAGGCAGCTGCATCAGGTGAATGGACAAATTTTCGTTTTCTTCGTGATGGTGGTCGCCGCGGCAGAAGCCGCCGTGGGACTGGCGATCACGATCGTTCTTTATAGAAACCGCAACACCCTCAACGTGGATGATGCGGACGTCATGAAATGGTAGAGGGTTTCTGGAGATGACCGAGTATCTTTGGCTGATCCCGCTGATTCCCCTGGCCGGCGCGGCTGTGAACGGGCTTGCCGGCAAGCGATTCCCGAAGTCTGCCGTCACTCTGACCGCCTGCGGTGCCTCCGGCATTTCATTCATCCTCGCCGTTATTTCATTCGTGGAGCTTCTGCAGTTTGCGCCCGCCCAGCGGCATCTGCTGCGCGTCTATTTCAACTGGATTGCTTCCGGAGACTTCGTGGCCCGGGCCGAATTTCTGCTGGATCCGCTCTCGGCCGTCATGATCCTGGTTGTGACCGGCGTTGGATTTGTCATCCATATCTATTCGATCGGCTACATGCACGCCGAAGACGGCTATTACAGGTTCTTCGCCTACATGAATCTGTTTCTGTTCTCGATGCTGATCCTGGTGCTGTCCGGAAACTTTTTAATGATGTTCGTCGGGTGGGAAGGCGTGGGCCTCTGTTCCTATCTTTTGATCGGGTACTACTTTGACCGACGCAGCGCAGGCGATGCCGGGAAGAAGGCGTTCATCGTAAACCGCATCGGCGATGTCGGGTTCATCCTCGGCGTATTCCTGATTTTCACGACATTCAACACGCTGAATTTCGGCGAGGTGTTCCGCCAGATCGCAGAAGGAACGGCGCGGTTCCCTGTCGAAACCGGCGTCGGAGTCCTCACGGCTACCTGCCTGCTGCTCTTTGTGGGAGCCACGGGCAAGAGTGCACAGATCCCCCTGTATGTCTGGCTGCCGGATGCCATGGAAGGCCCGACGCCCGTCAGCGCCCTGATCCATGCGGCTACCATGGTTACGGCCGGCGTATACATGGTCGTGCGCTGCTCGCCGATGTTCAGTCGAGCGCCGATTGCCATGGAAACCGTCATGATTGTCGGGATCCTCACGGCCTTGATGGCAGCCACGATCGGGCTGGTCCAGACGGATATCAAACGAGTGCTGGCCTACTCGACCGTAAGCCAGCTCGGCTACATGTTCGTGGCCGCGGGCGTGGGCGCCTTCTCTGCCGGCATCTTTCACTTGATGACCCACGCATTTTTCAAGGCTCTGCTCTTCCTCGGCGCCGGCAGCGTGATCCACGCGATGAGCGGAGAACAGGATCTGACGCGCATGGGAGGATTGCGCAAATATACTCCGGTGACATTCTGGACGATGCTGGTCGCTGCCCTCGCAATCAGCGGCATCTTCCCTCTCGCGGGTTTCTTCAGCAAAGATGAAATACTCTGGTCTGCGTGGTCGCGAGGACACCCGGTGGTCTGGGTCGTCGGATTCATCACCGCCGGCCTTACGGCCTTTTACATGTTCCGGCTGATCTTTCTTACGTTTTTCGGCAACGCGCGCTGCTCGGAATCAGTCCGGCACCATCTGCACGAATCCCCCGCCAGCATGACCGGGCCGCTGGTCGTCCTGGGAGTTTTGTCCATCCTCGGCGGATTCATAGGCTTGCCGGCATGGCTGGGAACCAACAGGTTCTTTCATTTTCTGGAACCGTCGCTGGAATTTACTCTGACACCGGAGCACGCAGAAGCCTCGCATTCCGTGGAAATGGGCTTTGCCGCGCTCTCGATTCTGGCAGCCCTGTCGGGGATCTTTGTCGCCTACCGGCTTTTTATTGCGAATCCCGATGCAGCCGAAAGCCTGGCCGCGCGCTGGAAAAAGATTCACCAATTGCTGTACCGCAAATATTATGTCGACGAATTGTATGACGCTACGATCGTGAATCCCGTGCTTGGCGCTTCGACGCGCACGCTCTGGAAACGGGCCGATGTCGGCATCATCGACCGGGCGGTCAATGGCGCTGGCGAAACGATCCAGGGCCTGGCCTCGATGTTGAAGAATGTGCAAAACGGCCTGATACGCAGCTATGCGGCCTGGATCCTGCTGGGCACCGTGGCGATCCTTTTATATTTCTCATTTTTCCGGAGCTAGACGCGACGCGTATGGATATTCCTCATATCCTATCGATAATAACCTACCTTCCGGCGCTGGTCGCTTTGCTGCTGCTGTTTGTTCCGCGCGGCTTCGACCGCGCGGTCAAGCTCATCGCATTTTTCGGCTCCCTCGTCACCTTCATTCTGTCTCTGCACCTCTTCTATCATTTCGATGCGACCCGCGGCGACATGCAGTTCGAGACATCCTGCACCTGGATTCAGACTGCGACCTACGGCATCCGCCATCATTTGGGAATCGACGGCATCAGCCTCTTCCTCGTCATCCTGACAACGTTTTTAACGCCCCTCGCCATTCTCTGTTCGTGGCAATCGATCACGAAAAAAGTCAAGCCGTTCATGATCTGCCTCCTTGCGCTCGAAACGGGAATGATCGGAGTGTTCTGCGCGCTCGACCTTGTGTTGTTTTACATTTTCTGGGAAGTCATGCTGCTTCCGATGTACTTCCTCATCGGAATCTGGGGCGGCGAGCGCCGGATCTATGCGGCAGTCAAGTTCATACTCTACACGATGGTCGGCTCGCTTCTCATGCTGGTCGGTATTTTGTATCTGTTTCACGCCAACGGAGGAACGTCTTTCGATCTTGTGGAGATTACGCGGCAAATCGGCACCGGGGCTCTCCAGCTGAAAGGTCAGGAGGAAATCTGGCTCTTCCTGGCATTTCTGATCGCGTTTGCGATCAAAGTCCCGATGTTTCCCTTCCACACGTGGTTGCCGGATGCGCACGTCGAAGCGCCAACGGCCGGATCGGTCATCCTGGCCGGGGTTCTGCTGAAGATGGGGACCTACGGACTGCTGCGTTTCTGCCTGCCCCTGTTCCCGACGGCAGCCGTCCGCATGGCGAACGTTTTATGCATCCTGGCGATTATCGGCATCATTTATGGCGCCCTCGTTGCGATGGTACAGCCCGACGTGAAAAAGCTTGTCGCCTATTCTTCGGTCAGCCATATGGGTCTCGTGGTCCTGGGAATTTTTGTATTCACCACGCAGGGAATGCAGGGCTCGATGCTCCAGATGCTGAATCACGGGCTGTCGACCGGAGCACTCTTCCTTCTCGTGGGCATGATCTATGACCGAAGGCACACGCGCATGATTTCCGAATTCGGTGGACTGGCACACGTGAGCCCGGTGCTTGCCGCCGCATTCCTGGTAGTGACGCTTTCTTCCATCGGGTTGCCCGGCCTGAACGGATTCGTAGGCGAAGTGCTCGTGCTGGTGGGAAGTTTTGTTCGCAACAAAGCCTATGCGGCTTTTGCGGCTTCGGGCATGATTCTCGGGGCCGTGTACATGTTGTGGATGTATCAGCGGGTCTTTCTGGGGAAAATAGGCAGTGCAGCCAACGCGGAGATGAAGGACATCCGAATGCGGGAGAAGCTGATCCTCCTCCCCATCATCCTGGTGATGCTGTGGATCGGCGTGTATTCCGAGCCGTTCCTGCGCCGCATGGGACCTTCCCTTCTGCTGATTCAACATAGAATAGAAAATGCAGGCAGCCCGGAGGGCGGCTATCGGGTAGACCGGTCGCCTGCTCCGGCAATGGACGGCGAACGGGCGAAATGATGACCAACGAACTCATGCTCCTCGCACCGCAAATCATCCTGGTGATTACCGGCATGGTCCTCATGCTGCTCGAGCCATTTACAGCTCCCGCGCAGAAGAGTCGCCTGGCACGAGTCGCCGTACTTGGGACCGTTGTCGCCGCATTCAGCTTGATGCCGCAGTGGAACATACATCCCCGCATGATTCTGAAGGGAATGTTCATCGTCGACAATTTCAGCGTTTTCTTCCAGTGGCTCTTTCTGATCATCGGAGCCGTCACCGCATACCTGTCGATGAAATTCAACGAGCGGGAATCGATCGACCGCGGCGAATATTACGCGCTGCTGCTGTTCGCCTGTTCCGGGGCGTCACTGATGGCCGCCAGCGCGGACCTCATTCTCACGTTCCTGGGAATAGAAATCCTGTCCATCTCGACATACATCCTTGCCGGCTTCAAGCGGGACGATGCGCGCTCCAACGAATCCTCCCTGAAGTATTTCCTGCTCGGATCTTTTGCCACGGCGATTCTTCTTTACGGGATCGCACTGATTTACGGAGGCACCGGAAGCACCAGCTACGGAGTAATTTACCAACTGGCGTTGTATCAGCGAAGCATTCCGACCGTCACGCTGATCGGGTTAGGCTTGCTGCTGGTTGGTTTCGGATTCAAAGTGGCCCTGGTGCCCTTCCACTCCTGGGTGCCGGACGTGTATGAAGGAGCGCCGACCCCGGTCACCGCCTTCATGGCCGTCGGTCCGAAGGCTGCCGGATTTGCGGCGTTGATGCGGATCCTGCTCCAGGCGTTCCCGTTGCTGTCCCACGACTGGGTAAACGTTCTGTGGTTGCTCGCGATCCTGACCATGACGATGGGCAACGTCGTCGCAGTCCTGCAAACCAATATCAAACGCATGCTTGCCTACTCCGCGATCGCGCATGCCGGATACATCCTGGTCGGGATCGTTGCCGGCCCCGATGCCGGATACCAGGCAGTCCTTTTTTACCTCGTGGCGTACACGGTGATGAACCTGCTTGCGTTCAGTGTGGTCTTATCGCTCAGCCGGCAGGGAGACATGCACGTGCACCTGAGCGATTACGCCGGACTGGCGCGCAAATCGCCTTTCGCTGCGGCCGTGTTGTCGCTGGCGCTGATTTCGCTGGCCGGAATCCCGCTGACCGGCGGCTTCATGGGCAAGTTTTATCTTTTCAGCGCTGCAATTCAGCGAGGGTACATCGCGCTGGCGATCATAGGCGTTCTCAACAGTGTGGTTTCCGTCTTCTACTATTTCCGCATTATGGTCTATATGTATATGAAAGAACCCGGGGAGCAGGCGCTCGAACCCGAAACCGTCAGCTGGCCTGTGCAGGCCATCATGGTGCTGGGAGCGATCGGCGTATTGTTTCTCGGTGTCTGGCCCGCCCCCATCCTTGAGCTTGCCGCCCGCTCGAGTTTTGCCCTAAAATAGTATTTTTCAATTTCGGAGTGAGCAATGTTTGATGTGCGCAAGCAACTGCAGGATACGTTGAATGTCATTGAACGGGAACTCAGGGTGGATCTGCCGAAGGAAATCCTGAAAGCCCGGGAGCATGGCGACCTAAGCGAAAACGCGGAATACAAGGCGGCCAAGGAAAGACAGTCCTACCTGGAAGGCAGAAAGGCACAGCTGCAGCAGAGACTGGCGGCCCTGTCTCTCGTGAACCTCGATAAGATCCCCACAGACAGAGCAGCCTACGGCTCCAAAGTCGTGCTGTACGAATACGACACCGACAAGGAGATGGAATATCAGCTGGTCACGGCGGAAGAGTCGAATATCAGCAAGGGACTCATTTCCATCACATCGCCGATCGGACGCAGTATTGTGGGAAAGATGGTGGGAGATACCGTCGAGATTATCACCCCTTCGGGCAAGAAAGACTGCGAACTGCGCAGCCTCCGCACGATCCACGACTTGGAAGAATGAACCGCTTGCAGCCACGAATTGCAGAACTTTTTTCCGTGCAATCCGTGGCTGCTTTTTTTCTACTGTAGCATCAAGATGACGACAAATGTCAGAAGCGCCAAAAATTCGATAAAGGCCAATCCCAGGATCAGGAAGAGCCTGATAATGTCGGTAGCGCCCGGGTTTCTGGACACGCCCTCGCACGCGGCGGCCAGCGCGCGGCTCTGAGCATACCCGCAGCCTGCGGCAGCCAGCGCCATTCCGAATGCGGACGCAATAATCAGCCACTGGCTTTTACCCTTGGCGGCAACGGCTCCTGCATCGCCCTGCGCGAACGCCGGGATTACAAATGCCAGAAGGATCACCGAGATCAAGATAATTAGAACCGACTTTCTGCCCATCAAATTCTCCTTTCAGTAGTTTTTCGAACGAACCCAATGAAATAGTTGATTGCGATTCCCCTAAACGGCCGCTACCGGATCCGCAGACTGTTGCACGGTCGTCTCTTTGTGGTTCTCGCCGTGTCCTTCTCCATGTGCCTCTTCCACGGCTCCCGAAATGTAAACCATCGTAAGCAGAATGAAAATAAAGGATTGAATCGTGCTCAGCAATAGCGCCAGGAACATCACGATGCTGGAAAGGACGAAAGGAAACAGCTTATTGAGCGAGCCGATGATCAGCTCTTCGGCGAAGATGTTGCCGAAGAGTCGGACGCTCAGAGAGAAGGGGCGCGCCATGTGGCTGATCAGCTCGATGACAAAGAGAAGCGGAGCCAACCAGATAACCGGCCCGCAAAAGTGTTTGAGATAGCCGACGAAACCCTGTTTGCGGAAACCCTGGTAATTGTAATAAATGAAGACGCAGAGCCCCATCGAAGCCGTGATATTGAGATTGCTTGTCGGTGAGATAAATCCGGGGATCATGCCCAGGAGATTTCCGATCAGAATGTAGACTGCCAGCGTGATGATCAGGGGCGTGAAATGTTTGTATTCCCGGCCGATCACTTCCTTCATCAAACCCTGGATGGCTCCGAAAATAACCTCGACGAGGTGCTGGGCGTGTCCCGGATTATCGACGCTGAGCCGTCCCCGCAGCCACAAGGCAAATAGGATAAGCGCGGACGCGATTAATAGAATAAGAACGATGTGATCGGGGACCGCGTGATGATTGACGCCTAAGTGCAATCCCAGAGCACGCGCAATGGGATCGAACAGGTGGCCGTTTATAAAATTTCCTACTGCCGATGTCTCGTGCATATCACCTATCGCCGCTCTTGACCGCTTCGAATATGCCTTCTATCAAAAAACCGCTGCTGAAAACCACAAATCCTGCAGTTGCAGCAATAATCCCGGAAAAAAGGAAGTGCATAATAGCATAGAGGCACAGGGGAATCAACAATAGCCGCAGGATATAGCCTGCCGTGATACGGATGCCGGAAATCCTGTCGCTGCGCGCAAGGGCGGCATTCACAGTGCGGATCAGGAGCTTCAGGTTTACGGCAGAAAGCAGCCCGCCCAACAGAAAGCAGATTCCGTATCTCAGGCCGAAGCTGAGCGCGGTGACGGCAGTGCCGGCGGCAACCATCCACATCCCGATCCAAAAGACTTTGCGTTCGAACGTAGCGGAACTAATCACCTTTGCTCCTCTGGTCCAGAACAAGAATCTTTATAATTTCAAAAAAACCTGCCGCCGCTCCCAGAAGGACGAGCACGACCGTCCCCCACGGATACGAGCCGAAGTGTCGATCGACAACGTAGTATCCCAGGAATCCGCCAACCGCCATGCAGCTTGGCAGGATGAAGATGATCGACGACAGCCGCCCGATGCGGGCGTAGAAAGATGTTTCTGGCATATCGGGCCTAGCGAGGAGACAGAATAAAAACCTGGTCTTTTGTCTCCTGTCTTCTGTCTCCTACGCTAGCCCTAATTATCCATACATCCGACCAGCCACACAAATTCTCTTTGGCGCGCCGCGCGAATTTTGGTAGGCTTTCAGTCCGGGAGAGGTACCGAAGTGGTCGTAACGGGCTCGACTCGAAATCGAGTTAGGGACCAAAAGTCTCTACGTGGGTTCGAATCCCACCCTCTCCGCCAGCTTTCTCTTTTCTTCTATTGGGGACGTCCCACTCGTCCACCTTCTTTTGTTAATAGTTGGATGGCATCGGATTACTCCCTGCTATGCCAATAGGCAGCAAATTATTCGCAATGATTTTTAGGAATTGTTTGGCCTCCTCACGAATATGAGAAACAAAA
>DATJPG010000113.1:0-13372 GCA_035506515.1 Acidobacteriota bacterium | reverse complement strand
GGCTTTGGACCCTTGCGAATGCATACCAGTGACCATCGGGAGAGATGACTTGTGGGTGAAAACACAGATGTAATGGATGCGCTTGAGGCGGCGGTTTTCCTCGGTGTACACGTGGAAACGGTTCGAAGACTCGCCAGGCGGTGCGAAATCCCATCCTTTAAGGTTGGCAAGGACTGGCGTTTCCGCCGGGATGCACTGCAGACATGGTCCGAGACACAGCGGTCTGCCAGTGCGAACCCACTGGTGCTGGTTGTCGATGATGAATCCGCTGTTTGCCAGACCATCGGCAGATCCGTTCAGCAGCTTGGCTATCGGTCTATGTCCGCTGTCGGTGGATTGGAAGGGCTGATGGCCGTTTCTCGTGAAATGCCGGGATTAATCCTGCTCGACCTGATGATGCCGGAGATCAATGGTCCGGAGTTTCTGAAGAGAGTCCGAGCCCTTCACCCTGAACTGCCGGTGGCAATCATCACCGGCTATCCCGATAGCGAATTGATAGCCGAGGCGATGAAGTACGGTCCCATGCTGATCCTTTCCAAGCCGGTTGACGAGACGCAGCTGAAGTCGTTGTTGCATATGACATTGGGAGAAAATCTTATCTCGCCGAGGAGATAACCGATGCTGGGGGACATTTTAGGCTTAAGCGCGCAGTTCGATGGAGCTGATGCCAGAGCCGACTCTCGAAAATTCTACCTTGTGAGCGCCCTGGTTCTGGTCGGATTGGCTTTTGTGCTGGGCAGCATCGTCATTCTTGCAATGAACCTAAACCGGTCAAATCGGGATCAGGCCATTGAGTCGTTTCGCAAACAGCAGCAAGTTCAGGCAGTGCAATCGGCCGACGCACTTGACCGCTATCTGCACGTTTTGGCCCGCGATGTCGACCTGATAGCCGGGATCATCAATTCCGCGAGCAGAAACAGCCGCCCGAACGACTTAAACCTGGCCAATTACATGCAGGAATTTGCCACAGATTACGTCGAAGGTATAACAGTCACTGATGGAAAAGGAACGGTTGTTGCGAGGGATGGGAAAGCTCTACCGGGAGGCGAGACGAAAGCCGTTGCTCTGTTGAATTCCGTCTCAAGGATCGAGAGGAAAAACCTCGTATTCATGAATCTGCAGGTTGAGGCAGCTGGGACAAGGGACCCCGCCGCTCGACTTCTCGTGATTATGGCTGAGCCTCATTTATCCGCTCCCGCTTCGGGCACTGCCGGCGGCTCAAAAGTCGCCGGCATGGTATTTGTGATGGCGGCGCTTGACTCGATGATGAAAAAGGACGCCCTGCCTGAACTGCTCGGCGATTCATCCCTCTGGATCATGGACGAGGGCGGAAATCTCCTATATCACTCGAAACATCCCGAGATGTATCTCGGGCCGGCGAAACATAAGAAATGCGACAGTTGCCATTCATCCGCAAAAGCTATTGATACTATCGTTAAGAAAGAAAAGGGAGTCGTGGATTACCATTTTGGCTCCAATCCTACGCGGCTCGCCGGATTCGCTCCGGTTCGCTTCGCGGATCAGCGCTGGATTCTGGTGCTCGACACCCCCTACGACCGCATCGCGCCCCAGTTGGCGGCCGGGTTTCGGGAAACCCTCTATATCCTGCTCTCCGCCTTCCTGGCCACAGTGGGTGCCGTATTGCTTTTTTTCTGGAACCACAAGCAGAAGATGAAGTCCGAGGAAGACACCCGGAGATGGATGGAGAGGAAGTCCATCGAGGAAAAGCTGGCCTCATCCAGAGAGGAGATCCTGTCATCCATCAGCGCGGCCGCACAGGATGCCATTCTCATGATTGATCCGGAGGGGCTCATCCGGTTCTGGAATCCGGCATCTGAAAAGATCTTCGGCTGGCCCCGATCGGAAGCGATCGGCAGACCTCTTCACAATCTCATCGCCCCGAAAAAATATTTTGCGGCATTCGAGAAGGGCTTTAGATCCTTCCGGACCACGGGAACCGGCGGTGCTATCGGCAGATCGCTGGAGTTGACAGCGCTGCGAAGGGACGGCGAGGAATTTGCCATAGAATTATCGCTCAACAGCGTCCAAATCCAGGGGCGATGGCACGCAGTGGGAATTCTCCGAGACATCACAGTCCGCAAAGCGATGGAAGCCAAAATCGTGAACCAGGCTCAGTTCCTTCACACCCTGATCGATAGTATTCAAAGTCCAATCGCATATAAGGACAAATCCGGCGAATACCTGGGTTGCAACCGGGCATTCGAGAATTTTTCGGGGTTCTCCGAGGAATCGTTAATCGGGAAGACCGTCTTCGACATCATGCCAGCGGGCCTGGCAGGGCGATATGAGGAAATGGATCGCGAGCTTCTCGATAAGCCTGGGTTTATGACAGAGGAGACGGCAGTGCCTGACTCGAAGGGAATTCTGCACTATATGCTCGTGACAAAAGCGACCTTTGGTGATTCCAACGGCGGCATCGGCGGTCTGGTAATCGCCTGGGTCGATATCAGCGAGCGGAGGAAGATGGAAGAGGATCTTTTAAAAGCGAGGGATGAGGCCGAATCCGCGGCTCGGACTAAATCAATGTTTCTGGCCAACATGAGCCACGAGATCCGCACGCCGATGAACGGCGTTATCGGCATGACGGATCTCTTGCTAGACACGGAACTCACTGCCGAACAGCGGCAGTTCGCCGAGACAATCCGCAGCAGTTCCGACTCTCTGCTCGCTGTCATTAACGACATCCTTGATTTTTCAAAAATAGAGGCCGGCAAGCTCGAAATCGATGAGATGGATCTCGACCTGGCATCGACACTGGACGACATGAACGACATTTTGGCCGGCAGGGCCCAGGAAAAGGGACTCGAATACATCTGCGCCATAGATTCGTCGGTGCCTCAGAGCCTTAAGGGCGATCCCGGGCGCCTGCGGCAGGTGCTCACGAATCTGGTCGGCAACGCCATCAAGTTTACGTCTTCGGGGGAGGTGCGCATCGACGCCGCGGTCGAAAGCGAGACCGATTCACAAGTGAAATTGCGATTCTCCGTGAAAGATACCGGCATCGGCATTTCATCTGAAACGCGGGACGAGCTGTTCCGTCCTTTTGTGCAGGCGGATGCGTCCACGACCCGGCGCTTCGGAGGCACGGGTCTCGGTTTGGCCATCTCCCGGCAACTGGTCGAGCTCATGGGAGGACAGATCGGATTCGAAAGCGAGCCGGGAAAGGGCTCCACTTTCTGGTTCACTGTCATATTGGGCAAATCACCGCGAAAAACCGATGAAGTCCAGCCGGCGCGAAGGGAATTTACGGGATTGCGGATCCTGGTTGTGGATGATCATGCAGCCAACCGCATTCTGCTCCGACGCATGTTGTCTGCATGGGGATGTCGAAGCTCCGAATTCTCCAGCGGAGCGGAAGCCCTTGCCGCGCTCCACGCCGCGGTGGCCGAAAAAGATCCTTTCAAAATAGCGCTGCTGGACATGCTGATGCCGGGCATGGACGGGGAAACTCTCGCTCTTCAGATCAGAGAGGCCTTCGGCGCGAACTCACCCAGGCTCGCATTGTTGACTTCGCTGGCGATGGTGAGTGAGACCGCTCGAGCCCGACTGGCGGGGTTTGACAGCTACCTTCCGAAGCCGGTAAGGGCCGCACGGTTATTCAACACTCTGGCGAAGCTGGTTGTTCAAAATGACAAGGCAGTGCCTGCAAGCGTGCAGCCCGACATCAGTGACGCGAATACTCTGCACGCGGAGACGCGCGCACCCGCTGCCCGCATTCTCCTTGTCGAAGACAATCCCACAAATCAAAGAGTGGCGTTGCGGATATTGGAAAAACTGGGATACCAGGTTGGTGTGGCTCAAAACGGTCGGAAGGCAATCGACGCCTTGTCTTGTGCCACATACGATCTTGTTCTCATGGATGTGCAGATGCCCGAAATGGACGGCTTCGAGGCCACGAGAAGAATCCGGGCAGGGGAAGCGCAGGCTGATCGATGCGCAATCCCGATTGTTGCCATGACGGCTCATGCCATGAAGGGGGACCGCGAGGCATGTCTCGAAGCAGGCATGAATGATTATGTGACCAAGCCGGTGAACCCGGGAGAGCTTCAGGAAACCATCCTGCGCCATTTGAAATCCCTGGCTGCGGACACCAGGGCTTCGGAGATACGGCCTGCCCCTACGTCGGAAGTTGTATACGACAAAGAGGACGCGCTGCACAGAGTCGGTGGCGATGAAGAAACGCTCCGGGAAATACATCAGATATTTCTAACGGATGCAGCGCGCCAGATGGAAATACTGCAGGAGTTGCTTGAGCAGGGCGACACTGCAGGTCTGCGAGGCCAAGCCCATTCACTGAAAAGCGCTTCCGGATCCGTCGGAGCACGAGCGATGCAACGATTGGCGCAGCAGATCGAAGATGCGGGGAAGCAGGAAAAACTGGAGGACGCCATGCCCTTGCTCCGGCTCCTCGCGGAGGAGTTTGCCTGTTTCAAATCGATGATTCTGGTTGCGCAACCGGCAATGGAGAAATGCTCCTGATGGAGGTCCTCCAATGAATATCAAGGGCAACCGACTTTGGGCTGCCGGATCCGACCGTAAGATCATGAATCAACGTGTTAGGCGGAGGGACATGGCATGGAGAGCATAAAAATTCTGGTGGCGGAAGACGAGCCTGACATGGGGAAACACATTCAGAGATGCCTGGAGCGTTTCGGATTTCAGGTGTTGGGTCTTGCTTCGAATGCCACGGATGCACTGGCGACGGCTTCACAAATTCGGCCCGATCTGGTCCTGATGGATATCATGATGCCGGGCGGGATGAGTGGTATCGATGCCGCTGCCAGGATGCGCATCGAATTGAATATTCCGGTAATATTCTTGAGTGGTGCCCATGACGAGGCCACGATGGAGAGGGCTATCAAGGCGGAGCCGATTGGTTACTTGCTGAAGCCCTTCGACCCGTCCACACTACAGACCACAATCGAAAGCTCGCTTCACCAATATCGAGCGGCAAGGGAACGGGCGCAAAAATCCCTGGAGAAGGCAGAAGAACAATTCCGGATAATGTTCGAAAGATCGGTGCTCGGCATATTCCGGATATCCCGTTCAGGGAAACTTTTAAACGCGAACGCTTCGCTGGCGGGCATCCTCGGCTACAAGGATGGCGCGGACCTGCTCGCACACGCCGAAATCTACGGCGAAATCTACGAAAAACCGTCCAACCGCCACCAGTTGCTCCGGCAACTTGCCTCGGCCGGCGTGATCAACAATTTCGAGACGCGAGTGCGCCGGCGTGACGGTAGTCCAATCTGGATCCGGATAAATGCGCGGTTAATCCGGGATGATCGAGGCAAAACTCTATGCTGCGAAGGCATGGTTCAGGATATCAGCGAACAGAAAAGAATGCAGATGGAGCGGGATAAAATGGAGGTCATGCTGCGTCAGGCGCAGAAGCTGGAATCGATCGGCCAGCTGGCTGCGGGCATTGCGCACGAGATTAATACGCCGACGCAGTACGTTGGGGACAATATCCGCTTTTTCATGGATTCATTTCAGGATATCAGGAGAGTACTGACACTCTATGGCCAACTGCTCGACAGCTGCAAAAACGGCGCAGTGTCCGATGAGATGCTGCAAAAAGTGGAATCGGAAATCCGGAGGGTTGATCTGGATTACCTCAATACGGAAATCCCCCGGGCAATAGCCCAGACCCTGGAGGGAGTCGAGCGCGTGGCAACGATCGTGCGAGCAATGAAAGAATTTTCGCATCCGGGAACAAAGGAAAAAGTCACGACAGATATCCATAAGGCCATCGAAAGCACCCTGATCGTCTGTCGCAATGAATATAAGTATGTTGCCGAGGTGAAGACGAGTTTTGATCCGACCATGCCGCTGGTCCGCTGTTTCCCGGGCGATTTCAATCAAGTGATCATGAACCTGGTCGTAAATGCATCTCACGCCATCTCCGATAGCCTTAAAGGCCGGTCGGTTGAAAAGGGCGAGATATCCATCTCCACGCGGCATGACGAAGGTTGGGCGGAAATCCGTATTTCGGATTCGGGGACGGGTATTCCGGAGGAGATCCGAGCCAGGATTTTTGATCCTTTTTTCACAACGAAAGAGGTTGGGAAGGGGACCGGGCAAGGCCTGGCGATTTGCCATGCGGTCATTATCAAGAAACACGGGGGCGCGATCGCATTCGAAACCGAGGTCGGCAAAGGAACCACTTTCATCATCCGTCTCCCGCTGTTTGAAGGGAATGGGGAGAACGAAGCCGCATGAATAAACGCATTTTGTTTGTAGACGATGAGCCAAAAGTCCTGGAGGGCATCGGCCGCATGCTCCGCAGCATTCGCTTTGAATGCGATATGAGCTTTGCGGGCAGCGGCCGGGAGGCGCAGGAAATTCTCTCGCGCGAGGCTTTCGATCTGGTGGTGTCAGATATGCGGATGCCCGAGATGAACGGCCTGCAGCTGCTGACCGAGATCAAAACAAGGCACCCGAATGTGATTCGAATCATTCTTTCCGGTGACGCCGACACGCAGATGATCATGTATTCAGTTGGCCTGGCCCACCAGTATCTGTCCAAACCATGCGAGGCGGATCTGCTGCGGTCCACCATCCTTCGATCGCTTGATCTGCGCACTCTGTTGACCAATGACTCCATCAAACAGGTGGTTAGCCGCCTGAGCGTCTTGCCCAGCCTGCCATCCCTGTATCTCGAGATCGTGCAACAGCTTCAATCGACGGATCCGTCGATCCAGCGCGTTGGGGAAATCATAGCCAAAGACCCGGCGATGACCGCAAAGATACTCCAGGTGGTAAACTCGGCCTTCTTCGGCATCCGCCGCGTCGTTTCCAGTCCTAAAGATGCAGCTGCCTATCTCGGACTCGACACCATTCAATCCTTAGTGCTCTCACTCCACACATTCAGCCAGTTCGACGCCTGCCGATTTCCGGGGTTCTCGATAGGACAGATCTGGAGTCACAGTATGGTGTCCGGCCACCTTTCAAAGAAAATCATGCAGATCGAAAACCAGGATAAAAAGCGGGCCTCCGAAGCATTTACCGCGGGGCTTCTTCACGATCTGGGAAAACTTCTGTTAGCTGCGAATCTGCCGGAAGAGTACGCCGGAGTCCTGCACCAGGCTGCAGAGAGCGGGGAACCGCTGCCGAACGCCGAATTTAAGGCATTCGGATCGACTCACGCGGAAATAGGCGCATACCTGCTTGGGTTGTGGGGCTTGCCAAACTCGATTGTCGAGGCGGTTGCACTGCATCACCGGCCGGAAGACAGTGCGGACAGGGCTTTCGGCCCCCTCTCCGCAGTATATGCAGCCAATCTCATTGAGCATGAACAGGCTGGAGCGAATGGACCTCTCCTGGAGGAAGACTCGCCATATCTTGCCGCCATCGGCAAAGCCGATAGATTGGCTGAATGGCGTCAACTGGGCGAAGAAAAATGAGAGAGCAGATGCTATGACCGAGAAAATTCTTCTGGTTGATGACGACCCGAATATCCTGGCCGCATATACTCGTGTGCTTCGCAACCGCTTCCAGTTCGAAACGGCCCTCGGCGGCGCAGAAGGCCTGAGAATGGCATCGGAGAGTGGTCCGTATTCCGTCATCGTCTCCGACCTGCGTATGCCCGGGATGGACGGCATCGAGTTTCTTGCGAGATCCAGAGAAAAGTCGCCCGATACGGTCCGCATGCTGCTTACGGGGAATGTGGATGTGAAGGCCGCCGTTGAGGCGGTAAACCAGGGCTGGATCTTCCGCTTCCTAACCAAACCCTGCCTCCCGGATGATTTTTCGAGGGCGCTCCAGGCCGGAATTGATCAGTACCGGCTCATCCTTTCAGAACGTGAACTGCTGCAGAGCACCCTGAACGGCAGCATCCGGGTTCTCACCGAAATACTCTCGATCGCCGACCCCGAATCATTCGGAAAGGGAAACCGATTGCGCGAACTCATCCAGACGCTGGCGCTGGCGCTGAAAATCGCCGATCCATGGGAACTGGAATTGGCTGCTATGCTGGCACAGATCGGGCATGTAACCATTCCCCCATCGGTCCTGATTAAGCAGAGGGCCGGAGAGCCGCTCTCGGAAATAGAAAAAGACATGATCGCGCGAGCCCCCCAGACGGGGCATAACCTTCTGGCGAACATCCCACGACTGAAATCGGTGGCCAATATCGTTCTCTACCAGAACAAGCGCTACAACGGGGACGGATTTCCGAAAAATCAGATCGCGGGAGATCGTATTCCGGCCGGCGCCAGGATGCTGAAGGTTTTGATCGATATGACCGTTGCCGAGACGGAAGGCATGACTCGCGCCAATGCCCTCGAAGAAATGAAAAAGCGTGACGGCTGGTATGATCCGGCGATTCTGGATTCCGCGTATCTCTGCTTCGCCCCGGCGTTGAAGAAGACCGGACATGTGCATCGTAGGGATTATTTCATACCTGCCAGAAACCTGAAGGTCGGACAGATTCTCTTGTCCGACGTTTTGACGGATAACGGCACGCTCCTGATAAAGGCCGGCAACTGGATATCGGATACTATTCTCGAGCGAATAAACAATTTCTCTAAGTTAAACGGCGTGCAGGAACCGATTCATGTGGAGGTGCTCTGCGACTCCTCTGAAGGGATTCCTGCAGCGCCCGAAAGAAGGGCTGGATAATGTCCGCACTGGTTCTCTTTGTCGATGATGACAGGAATATTCTCGATGCTGTCTCGAGGGCGCTTCGGCAGGAGCCCTACGAGATTCAAAAGGCAACGTCTGCGGAGGAAGCGCTCCGAATGCTGAGCCGGATCCCGGCAGATGTGGTGGTGACGGATGAGCAGATGCCCGGAATGTCGGGCACCGCTTTCCTGAGCCGCGTGCGGGAATTGTATCCCGATACGGTCCGCTTCATGCTGACGGGAAAGGCAACCATCGACCTCGCGATTAATGCCATCAACAGCGGCGGCATCACCCGTTTTTTCCTGAAGCCATGCGAGAGCATGGAGCTTTCTGTCGCCATTCGCCAGGCACTTGAGCAAAGACAGCTCATGCTCGCAGCGCGACGTCTGTTGGAGAAAACGAAACAGCAGGGAGCGCTTCTGGAACGGCTGGAGAAATCCCACCCCAACATCACTCATGTTGACAGGGACGAAGACGGGGCCATCACGATCCAGGATATCGCCGGTGATCCGGAGTCCCTGATTCGCGAAATCTGCGCTCATCTGGAAAAGGGCAGATAAACAATGCAGGAAGGCAAGGACCAGATTCTCGTCGTCGACGACGATGCCAATATCCTTCGCGCCGTAGAACGCGTGTTCCACGGAGATGCGGATATCGAAGTCCTTACGGCCACATGCGCCGGCGAGGCCATGGAAATCATCGCGAGAAACCCCGTCCCGGTCGTCATTTCCGACTACACGATGCCGGGAGTCTCGGGAATAGAATTCCTGGAATGGGCAAAAAGCGCGGCCCCGGAGAGTATGCGGATTCTGCTGACCGGCTGCGCCGACCTCGACGTGGCAATAAACTCCATTAACCGGGGAGAAGTGTATCGCTTCATTTCAAAACCGTGGAATAGGACCGAACTAAGACAGCTGATACGGGAAGCGCTGCAAAAACACAAAGTTGTGAAATGTCTGAAATCGAAAAACGAAACATCACTCCTGTCTCTGATCCGCACGATTGAACTGAAGGACCCCTCCACGAAAGGCCATTCCGAACGCGTAGCCGGATACGCACTGCAGCTTGCGGATGCACTGGGGATCTCGGGTGAAGAACGAATGGACTTCAAATACGGAGGCCTCATTCACGATTGCGGCAAGATCGGGGTCCCGGAGGCTGTCCTGAACAAACCCGGCGAGCTGACCGCGGAGCAGAGGGAGCTGATCAAACAACACGCCCGCTGGAGCGGCGAGCTTGCTGCCATGGCCGGACTGAATACGAGAGTCGTGAATATCGCCCTGTACCACCATGAACGTTTTAACGGGAATGGTTACCCGACCGGACTCGCCGGATCGAGGATTCCCCGGGAAGCCCGTATCGTGGCCTTGGCCGATGTATACGATGCTCTCGCTTCAGACCGGCCCTATCGGAAAGGGCTAAGTCATCGAGAGATAGCCGAGTATTTTCTGAACGAAAAAGGGACTTCCTTCGATCCGCAGCTCACGGATGTTTTTATCGGGGAACTGGAAAGAACACGAGGTAAATGACATGAGAATGTTGATTGCTGAAGACGATCTGGTTTCGCGCAGGATGCTTGAAATCGTATTGCGAAATTGGGGTTACGACGCGATCTCAGCAAGTCGGGGAGATGAAGCATATGCAGTATTGCAGAATCCGGACCGGCCCGGAATTGCCATCCTTGACTGGATCATGCCGGGCATGAGCGGAGTGGATATATGCCGGAAACTCCGCGACGAGAAAAGCCCCAACCCCGTCTATATCATTCTCCTCACGGCATTGGGAGATAAGAGTTCTGTAGTTACGGGATTGCAGAGCGGGGCCGACGACTATGTTACGAAGCCATTCGACGCCGATGAATTAAAGGCCCGCATCCGCGTGGGAGAGCGCGTGATCGATTTAAGGGATCGGCTGGCAACGCAAGTCCGGGAACTCGAGTCTGCTCTGGCTCACGTCAAGGTTTTGCAGGGCATCCTGCCTATTTGCGCTCACTGCCACAGTATCCGCAACGATCGCGAATCCTGGCTCAAAATGGAAGAATACATTGAGTCGAATTCCGGCGCCCAATTCAGCCACGGCATCTGCCCGAGTTGCCTGGAAAAATACTATCCAGAACCGCAGTGATACCAACTTGCATATTATTATGTAGTCTTAGGCCTACAGTGTCATCAGACCTTCTCCTATTGCCAGACTACCGGATCGAAAAGAAAATATTAGCGGGTTGGTATCGTTATCAATTGGTCAGGTCCAGGGCTTTGTGGGGACGCGGAACATTATCTTATCCGGGAGGTCTTGGATGGTTTTTGTTTTGAACTAGATGCTGCTCAAACAGAAGGTTTTTTGATGCGCTCACTCAGGGTTCTTTTTCTCGAAGACCGGCAGGTAGACTATGAAATAGCACTTCATGAATTGTCCATGTTGGAATTCCAGATCACCGCTTTGCGGGTCGATTCCAGAGACGAGTACATAGAGCAGCTCGAGGGATTTAATCCGCAGCTAATCATTGCAGACCACACACTTCCATCGTATGACGGCCTCTCGGCGTTCGAAGATGCTCACCGGATTTGTCCGAATATTCCGTTCATTTTCGTTACGGGTACCCTCGATGAAGATCTGGCAATCGAATCGCTGAAGCGCGGAGCCACTGATTATGTGATCAAACAGAAGCTATCTCGCCTGCGCCCGGCCGTGGAACGTGCAATTCATGCGGCCGATGCAAGACAGAAACTCGCAGAAGCTGAGAGAAAACAGCGTGAGTTCGAAGGTCTGTATCAATCTCTGGTGGAAAATCTTCCGCAGTGCGTATATCGCACGGATGACCGTGGACGCTTCACCTTTGTCAACAATCGGTTATGTCAATTCACCGGGATATCGGCAGACTCGATTCTCGGCAAGACATTCGGCGACCTCTATCCCGTGAACGAAGCCCAAAAATTTACTCGAAACGACGCCCAGATCCTCGAAATGGGAGTAATCCTCGATTCGGTGGAAGAAATCCACAGCCCCGAAAAAGATGAAAGCCAGCTCATTCAACTAATCAAAAGCCCGTTACGGGATGAACGTCAGAACATCATCGGCATCCAGGGTATTTTTAGAGATATAACCGAAACACGCCTGACCGAAACTCGAATCCAGCATCTCAAGGGACTTTTGTATTCCATTCGCACCATCACGGGCCTGATGGCGAGGGAACGGGATGCTGCAAGGCTATTAAACGAAGCCTGCAGCATATTGGCCCGCACACGCGGCTATAAACTGGTCTGGATCGGATATGTCAGGCCCGGATCGAAACGTGTTTTCCCGGTGGCAAGCGCCGGTGTCGGGCAAGATTACCTTGACCAAGTGACCGTGAGATGGGATGAAACCCCTGCCGGACAGGGTCCGGTGGGGAAAGCGATCCGCACCTTGATGCCCAGCGTGGTGGACGATATTGCAGCCGATCTTTTTTTTGCACCATGGCGGAATGCCGCCCTCGAACGTGGATACGCTTCCGTGGCGGCGCTGCCTATTCTGCAGGGGAAAGAGGCCCTGGGCGCGATCGCAGTCTATTTCGATAAGCCCAACGCTTTCGATTCGGAGGAAATCGATCTGCTGGAGGAACTGGCGAGTGATCTGTCTTATGCAATTCAGAACATCGCAAATGAAAATAGACGCAAAAAGATCGAAGAACGACTAATTACCGAGAGCCGGGCGCTCATCGATTCGGAAATGCGCTACCGGGACCTGTTCGAAAACGCAAATGACATTATCTTCACCCTCAATCTAAACGGAAAGGTCACATCTCTGAACAAAGCAGGGCAGCGGCTCCTGGGATTGACCCAAAGCCAGAGCATGCAGCTGAATTATGAAGAGATCCTGGCCGAGGAACACCTCGATCTGGCGCGTGATATTTTTCGAAGGACGATAGCAGGCGAAAACCTCGCTCCTGTGGAAGTCGTTGTCCTGAACAATAGCCATCAGCGGTTCACGATCGAGGTAAGCACCCGGGTGATGACGAGGAACGGCGAGCCGATAGGCTTGCAGGGAATCGCGCGGGACCTGACGGAACGGAATCTACTCCAAAGGCAGTTGTTGCAGGCCCAAAAGATGGAAGCTATCGGCCGTTTGGCGGGCGGAATCTCTCACGATTTCAACAACCTCCTGACGATCATCATTGGCAACTGCGATTTCCTGCGCGACACACTCAAAAAACCGGATCAGGCACGCAGGGATGTCGACCAGATTAAAAACGCAGCAGTTCGCGCTGCGGATCTTACGGCCAAGCTTTTGGCCTTCAGCCGGAAGCAGATCCTGCAGCCGAGAGTCCTCGATCTCAACGCGCTCATAAAGGAAAATGCCACATTACTCCGGCGCATGATTGGGGAAGATATAGAGCTGATCATCAGCCATGACCCCAGCCTTGGATCCGTCAAGGCGGATGCCACGCAATTGGAACAGATCATCATGAACCTGGCGGTCAACGCGAAGGATGCCATGGCCAAGGGCGGCAGGTTTTCTATTGAAACCGCCAACGTGGAGCTGGACCAGAGTTTTGTTGCGGAAAATCCGGGTTCGCATATGGGGAAGTTCGTTATGATGGCGGCCTCTGATACCGGCATCGGGATGGATGCGGAGACCAAAACGCACATTTTCGAACCTTTCTTCACTACCAAAGAAGAAGGCAAAGGAACCGGTCTCGGCCTTGCTACCGTGTACGGGATTGTCAAGCAAAGCGGTGGGTACATCA
>DATJPG010000112.1:0-3690 GCA_035506515.1 Acidobacteriota bacterium | reverse complement strand
TCGTAGTCGCCGATGTAGGTTTCGCGGCTGACGCCCAGCATGCTCAAAAAAAACGAGGAAAAGATGATCTGAATACCCAGGAAGAGCCACATGGACCAGAACAAAATATGCCGGACTTCATAGAGGGGGCCGAAACCGCTGCCGACCCATTTCCAGGTGATCCAGGCGCAACCGAGGAACCCTACCAGAAACACAAAGGCACCAAGCACCAGCCCGGTCTCGAGCGTAATGCGCTTCAGAAAGCGCCGCAACGAAACGGTCCCGCGGTCAAAGCGCTCGGCGTAGGAGAATACCTTGGCGAACGCGCCGATCGAAAGAATCTGCGCGCCGACCAGCGTGAAGATCACTCCAAAAACCATCGTATGCATATCCAGCGTCACCCGCGGCGTCAGATGGCGCGGGCCGGGAAGGAGCCAGGAAGCCAGCGCCAGGCCGAAAAGCATGAGGACGCCTCCCGGCAACATGTACAGCCAGTTTGGCGCGTACATCAGCATGAACCGGAGGCTCCGCCAGCCGTCGCGGAAACTCCGGAGATGCGGCGGGCGGCCGCGCTTGTCCGGCCACAACACGATGGGAATTTCCGAAATGCGCGCGCCAATCTGGGTGGCCTTGATGACGAACTCAAGGGCGAACTCCATGCCGGAGCTGCGCAGGTCCAGTTTGTCGTAGAGGGCGCGGCTGAATCCGCGCAGGCCGCAGTAGCTGTCGCCCACGCCGGCGCCAAACAAGAAATTGACCAGCCAGCTGAGGCCGGGATTTCCGAAGTATTGGTGCAGGGGAGGCATCGCGCCCGGCTTGATCCCGCCTCGGAAGCGGTTGCCCATGACCAGGTCGTGGCCGCGGCGAAGTTCGGCCACAAAATTGGGGACCTCGCTGAAATCGTAGCTGTCGTCCGCGTCGCCCATAATCACGAATTGGCCGCGCGACGCGACGATCCCGGCCTTCAGCGCCGCGCCATAGCCGCGCTCCGGAACGCGAAGCACACTGGCGCCGTTGAATTTTGCGATCTCGATGGAGCCGTCGGTTGAACCGTTGTCCGCGACGATGACCTCCCCACGCAGCCCCGCCTTCTGAAAAGCGGCGATCGCCTTCTGAATGCAAAACGCCAGGGAATTGGCTTCGTTCAGGCAGGGGATGACAACAGAAACGTCCAGATCGAAACGGACTTCCTGGGAAGACGACTCCCTTGCTCGCGCCGGAACCTGGATTTGCGGATTGCTTTCCATACGGTGCGGATCACTTGCCTAAAGGCTTTTGCACGCCCTTTTTACGGGAAGCAGCAAGCGAACCCCTGCAAATCAAGCATACTGATTGCCCCGGCAGAAATACAGCACGAACCCCCGCGCCTGCTATCGGATTGCCAAGGGTTCAATTGCGCTATTTTGAGGATGCCACGCGATAGATCCTCTGGCCGGTGGCTTCAAAAACCAGGGTCAGGTCTTTGGGATGGCCCGCGATTTTGAAATCCCCATCCTCCGATTGGACATCCAGAACATGCGTAATTTTCCAATCCTGCGGGCTGGAAAGCGTTTTCAGGGGAGTTTGCATGCCGGGTATGGGCTGTTCGCCGCGCCTTCCCAGCGGCTTCAAATAGTCTTTGTCCAGATAGTACGAGGCGACGAAGGGATCCAGAATCAGCACTTTGCCAACCGAGGGATCGCCATTCAGGTATCGAAAACTCTCGAGAAACGGGATATCCCTGTGCCTTCGAAATTCCGCAAATGAGGAGGAAAGGCCGGAGTGCACGTCATCCGCCCTCGCGACAACGATCATGAACAGCCCGTACAAAAAGGAGACCGCCAGCGTCAGCGCAGACAATGCGCGTGTAATCCGCCCGGCGCCCGAACTCACAAACTCCCAACCGGCCACCGCAAAGATTGTCATGATGAGATACGCAGGGATGAGATAGCGGGATTCCTGCGCGGTGTAAAACCAGGCGAGGGTCAGCAGAAAGCCGAATAAGCCGAGTCCCTTGGCAAAGGTATCCCAGCGCCGCGCACGGAAACAGAAAGGCAAGAAGGCAAGCGGGACCAATCCAATTCCGCCCGCCCCGCTCTCAAAATTGGCGGTGTGAAAGGTCAGGTTATAAGGCAGCATCAAAAGATGGATTGGGTCATTCCCCAAGGCGCGCCCCACCATGAGCATCACCTTATTCAAGTTCTGAAGACCATCCGGAGAAATATAGCGCAGGGGAAATATCTTCGTCAGGAGAGGCGGCGGCGGATAGATCGGTGAGCCCATAACGATCCAATTTCGGAGATACCACGGCGACGACACCAGCAGGGCCAGCAGAAAACCGAATCCTAAGGGTCTCCACAAAGATGGTGAAAAGCGCCGCCGGGCACCCGCCGGAAAAAGCAGCACACAAACCCCGAGCAACGGAACGGCAATGAGCCCGGTATATTTGGATCCCATGGCGAAGCCACAAAGCAATCCGGCAAGGGCGAACTCCGCCGGACGGACAGCGTCGAAAACGACACGTGCGGCCACCAGCAGGAAACACGCATAAATCACATCAATCATGCCGTCGTAAAGCCCGCGGTAAACCGCGGGCATGGCGCTGAGCAGCGCCAGCACCCACCAGACGCGATTCGCATTCAGGCCGCAGCGAAATGCCAGGCTGGCAACGACCAGGAGCATGAGCAGAAACGAAGTTACCGAAAAAAAAGGGGGACCATTTTCGCCGCCAAACGCCAGCAGCGGGGCATACTGGACTTCAATCGTCGCGGGAAATGCCGTTTGGGCCTCATCCAGGACAGGCGTGATCACTCCCTGCCGCAGCCACACCTTCGGCCCCAGATAGTGATAGGCAACGGAATCGGATGTGCGAAACGTGCCATACGGCTCCGAAAAGCCTCCGGCCAATGTAATTAGCAAGATGATGCCCACGATTGCGGCGGGAACCAGGGAAATTTGAGGGCGCTTCAGGGTCCAGCGAGGGCGGGAGCACTCCTGCCTCAGGGTCAATAGTCCAAGAACGGCGCCGGTGACCAGAATCAGCAGGATAGATGGACGGGTGAATCGCACAAGCCCGACAAGAAACAGCAGAAATCCCTGGATTCCGAGGCCGGCTATGGAACAAACGACAAAGCGATCGAGTTTCGAGTCGTCTAAAGAAATAAAGCGGCGGAGAAGCCCCCCGAATCCGAACGCAGACGAGAGCAGAAGAAAGTTCGCAGCGACAGGAGCGAGAAATCTCATCTTCCGAATTTGGCCTTTGCCAGACTGAGGAATCGATGCGCCATTCCTGATCCTAGTATGCGGACCACAAAAAAGGTGACCAAGACGCAGGTAAGCCAAACCGGGGCCAACCAGGAATATTTCTTCCCGCCAGCGGGGGAGGAGGCCGTCGATCGTTGCGAAGTGTCGGTCATTTGCGATTTAGGGGAAGCTCGCGATCCCGGGAATCAGGGTCCTTACCCGACGTTCGATAGCCGCTGCGACTGCTCCGCGACGATTTGCCGGAAGATCTCATCGAGCCCGATCGTGATGGACCAGTTCGGATAGTGCGCCTGGAATTTAGCGAGATTCGAAATGTAGCAGATGTGGTCGCCTTTCCGGTTTTCGTCCACATACTTCCAATTGAGCTTTTTCCCGCTGATTTCCTCGATTTTGGCGACAGCCTCGAGCATCGACACGCTGTTTTGCCGGCCGCCGCCGAGATTATAGACCTCGCCGGGGCGCGGGTCG
>DATJPG010000111.1:0-16186 GCA_035506515.1 Acidobacteriota bacterium | reverse complement strand
ATATGTTCCCTCCCTGTATTAAGAAAGATTGCTTGCCCGGAGGCCGGAAGAATCGGTTCATTTAACTCCTCCTGAACCCGGCCTCACTAATCGATCTCTTTAAAGTGAAGTCATATTATCACGGACAGACGGTTACAATACAGATAGATGCACTGCCGATGCACCTTTCAGAGAAAATCACCCGCTCTTGACGCGCTGCCTCGAAAGCTTAATTATTGTGATTCATTGGAAGTTTACTAGGGGCGCCGAAAGGCTGAGATTTCGCGGAAGCGAATGACCCTTTGTACCTGATCTCGATAATGCGAGCGTAGGGAAGTATTGAAATCATGACGAAGAGAGCGGTTCCCGCTTTCCCGCAACTTGTTTCTTACAATCCCCGCTCGAATATATGAATAGGAGGATACGTTGGATGAGATTGTCATTTCGCGGGCAATTGTCAAGAGTTACATGAATGAGTTTATGGACTGCATGGAAGTGGACATCGCTGTTGTGGGTGGTGGGCCAGCCGGATTGACCGCAGCCTACTATCTTTCCAGGAATGGCCACAAGGTAGCGCTGTATGAACGAAAGTTGAGCATCGGCGGCGGCATGTGGGGTGGCGGTATGATGTTCAATAAAATCGTCGTCCAGGAAGAAGCCCTGCCGGTTCTGGAAGAATTCGGCATTGCCTGCCGGGAATATTGTCCTGGTTACTACGTGGCCGACTCCATCGAGGCTGTGTCTGCCCTGTGCTATCGCGCCGTGAAAGCAGGCGCGAGGATTTTCAACCTAATCAGCGTGGAAGATGTGATGATCCGGGAGAATGATTGCGTGACCGGGTTGGTCCTGAATTGGAGCGCGGTGGAGATTGCGCGGCTGCATGTGGATCCTCTGACGATCCGCGCTAGGTGTGTAATCGATGCGACGGGACACGACGCCGAAGTCTGTAATCTGTTGACTCGCAAAACGGGGCGGAATATTTCGTCGGCAACAGGCCAGGTTATGGGAGAAAAGCCGATGTGGGCCGATCTGGCGGAGAAGGGAACCGTTGCACACACGGGAGAGGTTTTCCCCGGGCTGTTGACGGCCGGGATGACGGTCAACGCCGTGCATGGGCTGCCGCGCATGGGGCCGATATTCGGCGGCATGCTGCTTTCAGGCAAAAAAGCCGCGGAAAAGGCAGCAAAGATGCTCATAGGATAGTTGCAGGAAACCGTGCTTTTGAAAAGCAATGCTCCTAAGATGAGGTCTCCTCCTGTTCATCGCATTCACCACGGAGGCTCTCGATGCCCTCGCGGACAATGAATGGAATGAGGACAAGAGCGGCGGCGGGATCGGCCCACCACCAGCCGAATGCAGCGTTCAGGACGAGGCCCGCGAGAGTTGTGGCGGAAAGCCAGGCGCAGGCGACGGATTCGTACGCGTCGGCACGCAGCGCTTTGCTGCCGAGGCCGGCGGCTGTTTTCAGCTTGGCCCGCGCCAGTATCGGCATGATGGCGAGAGCGAGGATCATCAGCGCGATACCGGGGAGGCTGGGATCGGGCTTACGGCCGAAGCCGAACAGCCGGCGGGCGGAGTCAATCAGCAGGTAAACCGCCAGGATCAGCAGGAGAGTGCCGGCAACGCGGGATGCCCACAATTCGGCCTTTTCTGCCTGCTCCTCGGAGCGGCCACGTATTTCGTAGGAAAAGCGCCAGCCGATGACAGTCCCGCTTGCGGCTTCCACAAAGGAATCCACGCCGAATCCAACCAGAGCCACGGATCCGGCCAAGACTCCCGAGGCAATGGCGATAACTCCTTCGACCAGATTCCACGCAACCGTGATGACGGCCAGGTGAAATCCGCGTCGAACCAGCTTCAATCGTTCGGTCATAAAATTGCTGCGAGAAGAGTTATTTGAGATTTTGCAGCAGCCTGAATTCCTGGGAGCGTCCTCGTCGGCTTCTTACCGCAATAAAGAAAATTCTCAACAAAATCAGCTCTTTGTGCCTCAACTCTTGCCATTAAGCTCGGTGTGCCGCCGAGGACGGCGGCACTCCCAGGGCAAAAATTATGCGGCATTAGGCGTTTCGCTTGTACGGAAGGTCAAAGCGCCTGCCGGATTTCGGCCACGATGGCGTCCGCAGCTTTTGCGGGATCGGGAGCTTGAAGGATGGGACGGCCGACCACAATGAAGTCCGCGCCGGCTCGAATCGCCTCCGCCGGCGTTGCTGCCCGGGACTGATCTTGGAGAGCCGATCCTGCCGGGCGAATTCCGGGAATGACCAGCTTCATCTCGCCGGGGAATTTCTTGCGCAGCGTCGGCAATTCTTTCGTCGAAGCCACTAGTCCGCGTATTCCCGCGCCATGCGCCAGTTCGGCCAGTTTTTCTACCCATTGTTCCACAGATCCGTTGACTCCGAGATTTTGCACATCGTCTTGCGACAGGCTGGTCAGAGCGGTCACGGCCAGAACCAGGGGCTCCGCCCCGGAGGCCTTTGCCTCCTCACATGCAGCAGCGAGCATTGCGAGTCCGCCGGAGGCGTGCACCGTCAGCATTTGAACTCCAAGCTTACAGGCGGATCGCACAGCGCCGCGCACCGTGTTCGGGATGTCGTGGAATTTCAAATCGAGAAATATTTTTTCTCCGCGCCCCCTGATTTCCTCGACCAGCCGCGGCCCTTCACGCGTGAAGATTTCCAGGCCGAGTTTGAACGTTCCGACGTGGCCGGATAATCGGTCCACGGCCTGCAGCGCGGCCGGCCTGTCCGAAACGTCCAGCGCCACGATTAGCTTTGATTTGGGCTCATTCATAGTTGCGAAGGCTCCCGATAATTTCGTTGATGTCGTCGATATGGCGCGACCTGCAATACTCCTGCAACCCGAGCGCGATGCGCTGGGATGTGTCCGGTCGATAGAAATTTGCAGTTCCCACCTGCACCGCGCGGGCACCCGCGATCAGAAACTCGAGCGCATCTTCCGTACCGGCAATCCCGCCAATGCCTATGACCGGCAGCTTGACTGCCTGGCATACCTCCCAAACCATTCTCAGCGCGATCGGCTTAATCGCAGGGCCGGACAGCCCTCCGGTCCGAAATCGGAGTCTCGGCTGCCTTTTCTCGATGTCGATGGCCATGCCTATGAACGTGTTTACGACGGAAAGAGCGTCGGCTCCCGCATCTTCACAGGCTTTGGCAAATTCGCGGATATCCGTCACGTTTGGGGAAAGCTTGACCCACAACGGCAGGCGCGGCGACGCCTTTCTGGTTTCTGCGGTGATGGTGAACGTATCTTTCGGGTCTTTATTGTAGTGGAACCCCCCCTTGTGAACGTTTGGACACGAGATATTCAGTTCCAAGGCTTTGATGCCGGGACAGTCATTCAGAAATCGCGCGACTTCCAGGTATTCATTCAGTTCGAAGCCGACGATGTTCACGATGATATTGGTGTCGTAATTCCGCAGCAGCGGCAGCTTCTTGGTGATGAATTCCGTAGCGCCAATATTCTGCCACCCGATGGCGTTCAGCATCCCCGATGAGGTTTCATAGATGCGTGGCGGCGGGTTTCCCTTGATGGGAGCCATCGACAGGCCCTTTACCACGATGCCGCCGATGGAATTGAGATCCATCAGGTCGGCGAATTCCAGGCCGTAGCCGAAGGTGCCGCTTGCCGTGAGCACTGGATTCTTGAAGCGGACTCCGGCAATCTCCACTGCCAGGTGCGGCGTTTTGAACGGGACTTTCTCGGTCGCAGGGTTCGTCATAGGTTTTTGACTCAAACGCTCGAAGGCTCAAAGAGGAACGGTGTCCCAGTCGATCAGCCTGCTGTTTATTACGGGGCCGTCCTGGCAGACGCGAAGATACTGTTCTTCTCCGTGATGGTCGCGACTGCGAACCACGCACCCCAGGCATGCGCCCAGCGAGCAGCCCATCCGGGCTTCCAGGCTGACCTCGCACGGAAGGTTGTACTGCACCGCCAGCAGATGCACTGCTTTCATCATGGCCCACGGCCCGCAGGTATAGATACGGATGTTTTTTTGGCCGTGTGCTTTCAGAAACTGTGCGGCCGGTTGCGTAATGAACCCGCGCTCGCCGAACGAGCCGTCTTCTGTCGCATAATGGATTTCGACATTCAAGCGCTCGAAATATTCCCGCAGCACCAAGCCTTCCACGGTCGAGCTGCCGTAGAATAGAACCGGCTTGACGTTATGCGCCATCAGGCTTTGCGCCAGCAGGTAGAGCGGAGCGATGCCCACCCCGCCCGCGATCAGGACGCCCATCTCCGTGCGATTGCGCATTTCTGCGGAGACCTGGAATCCGCGGCCCTGCGGGCCAAGGCAGTTGAGGGTCTGTCCGGGGCGAGTCTGCACCAGCTTGTGAGTCCCATACCCCACATCCTTTATGAGCAGTTCCAGACCGGCCGGCTTGCCGCTTCGCGCCTGGCGATAGATGTTGAAAATCGTGAACGGGCGGCGCAGGAGAGGATTGTCGTCAATGTCCTCCACGCACTTCAGCATGATGAACTGGCCGGGACGCACCAGGCGGGCCTGTTCCGGCGTGCTGACTGTCATCAGATAGTTGTCGGAGCCGAGTCCGCGCACGTCCTTGACCTTAACTTTTTTGTCGAGCATCGCAATTCAGTATAGGTTGTAACTAGCCGTTTGCAACGCATTTTTCCGTGTGATATTATCGCCCCGCATTGAACGCAAGTGACGCATGCAGCGCGGTGCAATCATGAAAAAAATCAAGGGCAAGCTCCTGATGACAGCCGCAGAAATAGACCTTGTGCTCGCAAGGATCTCGGCTGAAATTGTTGAGAAACTGGGCCCGCGGGATGAGCTGGCGATTATCGGAATCAGGCGCCGCGGAGTGCCTTTGGCACAGCGCCTCTGCCGGAAGCTGGAAACGATCCTCAAGCGCCCCATCCCGTTCGGTATCCTCGACATCACCTTGTACAGGGATGACCTCACAACCATCAGCAACCGGCCGATGTTGCGCGAAACGCTGATCGATTTCGACATCAACAACCGCAGCCTGGTCCTGGTGGATGACGTTCTTTACACCGGCCGGACCATTCGTTCCGCGCTGGATGGGATCATCGATTTGGGCCGTCCCAAGAGAGTTCAATTGGCTGTCCTGGTGGATCGCGGCCTCCGCGAACTGCCGATCCAGGCCGACTATGTGGGGAAGCACATCCAGACGTCGGAAGATGAAACCGTCGAAGTCCGCCTGGTGGAAGAGGACAAGGAAGAGCGCGTCGTCCTTCTCAAGAGGCCGCATCCGGCCCCTGCTGCTGAGGAGGCTGTGAGGTAGTAAAGATAGTCGGATACGGGAGATCTGGCGTGCGCTCCTGAATCGACTCTTCCGTGTCCGGCGTTGTGAATCTCATTCTGCGGCCTGCATTCTGTTGGATTGCGGCTGTGCCGCGCTAGGCAAGTGCCATGGCATCGCTCCGCCACAAAGATCTGCTTGGAATAGAACAACTCAACGTCGAAGAAATCAGCCTGATTCTTGATACCGCCGAAGCGTTGCGGGAAGTCGCGGCCCGACCGGTCAAGAAGGTCCCCGCGCTTCGCGGGAAGACGGTCATCAATCTGTTTTTTGAACCGTCCACTCGTACGCGATCGTCCTTCGAAGTGGCCGAAAAACGGTTGAGCGCCGACATCCTGAACTTCACGACATCCGCCAGCAGCGTCACCAAAGGTGAAACCCTGCTGGATACGGCCCACAACCTCGAAGCCATGTCTCCGGATATCATCGTGATCCGGCATGAGTCTGCGGGGGCGCCGCACCTGCTCGGAAGGGAATGCCGCTCCTCCATCATCAATGCGGGAGACGGAATGCACGAGCATCCAACGCAGGCGCTGCTGGACGGGCTGACCGTCCGCACGGTCAAGGGACGCCTCGAAGGACTGAAGTTGGCGATCATCGGCGATATTTCCCACAGCCGCGTCGCGAGATCCGATACCCTTCTGTTCCATAAAATGGGCGCGGAAGTCTGGATTTGCGGTCCCCCGACGCTGATTCCGTGGGAATTCGACAAGTTGGGGGCAAAAATCACTTGCCATATGGAGGAGGCAATCGAGGGTGCCGATGTCATCATGATGCTCCGAATCCAGCATGAGCGACAGAATGAAGCCTTCATCCCTACCACGCGGGAGTATTACAACTTCTTCGGCCTTACCCGGGAAAAAATGCGTCTGGCCAAAAAGGACACGATTGTGATGCATCCCGGCCCGATCAATCGCGGAGTTGAAATCGACTCGGATGTCGCGGATGCGGGCTATTCGGTCATCTTAAACCAGGTTGCGAACGGTGTCGCAACCCGTATGGCGGTATTGTATCTTCTGTCCGGCAACGCCGGGTTGAAGGTGAAAAAATCATCACGCTGAGCGCCTATGCAACTGATACTGCGTCAAGGAAGAATCGTTGATCCGTCCCAAAAACTGAATAAGACAATGGATATCGGTGTTGAGGACGGGCGCATAGCCGAGATCGCGCCCAGGATTCGCAAAAAGGGTCGCAAGGAAATCGACGCGCGCAAGCTCGTCGTGTTGCCCGGCTTCATAGACATGCACGTGCATTTGCGGGAGCCAGGACGCGAGGACGCGGAAACGATCGAGTCGGGCACGAATGCCGCCGCCAGGGGCGGTTTCACCGGCGTTGCCTGCATGCCCAACACGCAGCCGGTCAACGATTCTGAAGCGGTGACTTCGTTCATCCTGGACAGGGCGCGCGAGGTTTCGAAGATCGCCGTGTATCCGGTCGGCGCGATAACGAAAGGAAGCCAGGGGAAGAATCTCGCCGAGATCGGCGAAATGCACCGGACGGGAATCGTAGCCATCAGCGACGACGGTCATCCCGTTCAGGATAACCAGGTGATGCGACGGGCGATGGAATATTCCCGTATCTATAACCTGCCCGTTATCGATCACTGTGAAGACAAAGAACTCACCGCGGGCGGCGTGATGCACGAAGGCTATTACTCCACGTTCCTCGGATTGCGCGGGATGAACCCGGCCGCAGAGGAAATACAGGTTGTGCGGGATGCCATCCTGGCCGGGCAGACGGGCGCGCATGTGCATATCGCGCATCTCTCGACGCGGCGTTCCCTGGAGGCGGTTTGCCGCGCGAAGAAGGAAGAGAACGTCGCCATCACCTGTGAAGTAACGCCGCATCACCTGCTGTTGACCGACGCGCAGGTGTCGTCATATGACACCAATTTCAAAATGAATCCGCCGCTGCGATCGAAAGATGATGTGAATGCGCTGGTCCAGGCGCTTGCTTCCGGAGAGATCGACGCAATCGCCACCGATCATGCGCCGCACAATATTAACGACAAAATGCTCGAATTCGATCGGGCCTCCTTCGGGATTGTCGGCCTGGAGACCGCAGTCAGCCTCATCTGCGACCGGTTTGTGAGGACCGGCATTATTACGTTCGAACGCCTCGCCCAGCTGTTTTCCGCCAACCCGGCGCGCATCCTCCACCTGGAGCGCGGGACGCTTGCCAAAGGCGCATGGGCCGACATCACTGTGCTGGATATGGAACTCGATCATGAGGTTCGCTCGGAGGAGTTCCTGTCCCGCAGCCGCAATACACCGTTTGAAGGCTGGAGACTTCGCGGCGGTCCGGTGATGACGATTGTGAAAGGGAAAGTTGTCTGGAGCCTGTGAATAATTCGAGATTCGAGATTCGAGATGGAGAATCCGAGGATTTATTTCGGGGCTTCCGGTGATGGGCGGACTTGCTGAATGATCTCGTTTCCCCTTGCGTAACCCTGTTCGCGGGCAACTTCCTCGATGGCTTTTCCATCGGACTGCAGCGCCTGGATCGATTTCAGGAGCGCGGCATTGCCGGCTTTCAAGGCCTCAACGCGCGCACGCTGCTGCTGTACCTGAAGGCGCGCCTTCTGCAAATCGCGATACCCGCCCGGCCCCAGAAAGCTGAGCAGCAGGATGATCATCACCGCGACGATGCAGAGGATGTAGTAGAGCTCCTTCGTGTGCGAAATCCGCTTCTTTTGACGCGTCATCGGCCGCAAATGAAACACCCGTTGAAACGATTAGCTATGAAAATTATCCTGACACCTGCATAATACTCGCGAGCTGCCGTTGAATGCAATTACTATCCCCGTTTGGACGGACATGAGTGACATTCTCGTCTTAAGCACAACAGACACTTCGGATCTTGCCCGGAAAATCGCTTCGGCTCTTGTGCGGTCCCATGAGGCGGCCTGCGTCAACATCATTCCCGGAATCCGCTCGGTTTATATCTGGGAGGGGCAAGAGTGCAACGAAGAGGAGTTTCTTCTGCTCATCAAATCCACGAGCGAAAAATTCGAGGCGGTTCGGACACGCATCCGCCAGCTGCACTCCTTTCAAGTCCCGGAAATCATCGCAATTCCTATCGATGCCGGCGATCCTGCCTATCTGGCCTGGCTCCGCACCTCTGTGCGGGACTAGAGGACTAAACGGGTCAAAGGATAGGTTGGGATTTGAAAGCAAGTTTCCAATCCCATCCTCCCGGGCTCATTTTGGGTGCGCGGGACTCTTAAAGCTGATATTATTCAGAAAATCAAAAAAACAATTCGTGCGGGATATAAGCGTGAGGGAGAGTCCAGGATGAGAATTCACTCGATTCGCATTGAAGCTCTGCTGATAGCGTCAATTTTCAGCTGTATATCACTCGCAGCCGCGGGGGTGCCTGAGGAGACGGACGCGTTGGCGGCCTATAAAACGATTCACTCCTTCAGTCTCGACGGCGGAAGCGCCAACGTAAGCAACTTGACTTTAAAACGCGATCGCGCGGAAATGACTTTTACAGGGACTTTTTATTTCTCCAAGCCTGTTCTCGGCAGGGTAACCGGCGCCGTGTTCATAGGAGAAGGAAAGTTCCACGCCGAACCGCCATCCAGCAATTTCGAAAAAGAAAACCTCCGGCGTTTGTTGAATGCGGATGTAGTGGAATCCGACTTCAAGACTGCCGTGCTGCGTTTCTCAGACGATAGTTTTTCCGTTATCGGACAATCCCATGAACCAGGTGGCACGGCGCCAAAGGAGGCGCAGGATCTTGCATCCGAAATGGAGTCCAGGACCGCACGCGAAACAGGCGCCAATCTGGCATCTCGGATCCTTGTCTCAATCCTGAACGCTGAAAACCCGGGAGTATTTGTCGCTCAGTTCGATAAGGGACGGCGCGGGCGATTTACCTTTGTGCTCGACATGCAATGCCGTATTCCAACTGTTCATTTTGAGATTAACGGAGGGGAGAAAGGGCTGATTTTTGCCTATAATAAGATGTATTGGACCAACGATCTCTGGCTGGCATTTTATTCGGAGAAAGACTACCAGTCCAAGGTGATCAGCTATTCCGACGTTTTCGATCAAGTGGCAGTAGCGCACTACGACATGAAAGTGGATCTCCGGGATCCACGCAAGGTGCTGAAAGTAAATGCCAAAATGGATTTACAGACACGCGCTCCTGTTCGGGCCATTTCTTTTGCGATTAGCGAAGGCTTGACGGAAGAGGATTCTCTCCGAAAGAAAAAAGGTATGCATGTTACGGCTGCGAGGTTGGCCGACGGCACTGCATTGCAGACCATCCAGGATGAATGGGAAAGCGGTTTCGTCGTGTTGTTGCCGGCGTTACATAAGGACCAGGAACAATTCACGCTCGAAACGGAGGTGGAAGGGGACTTTATTTACGATCGCGGCGGGACCGAAAACCTGGACTGCTATTATCCTTTTGTGAACGGAGAATGGTATCCGAGGCACGGGTACCTTGCGCGGTCAACGTTCGATATCACCTTCCTGCACAAAAAGAAATACAAAGTGGCCGGGCCCGGGGAACGCATCAGGGAAGAGGCTGCAGTGGGAAATGCGGACGAGATGGTGACGACCTACCGTATGACGGAACCTGTGGCGTTGGTTACCTTTGCTATGGGCCGGTTTAAGATTTACGAAGAGCGGCGCAAATTAAAAAGTGGAGAACTCCCGATCGAACTCTTCTCCCCGACTGATAAAGAAATTGCGCTCAAGGAAGATTTTGTGCTCGCCGAAATGGGGAATGCAATCGACTACCTGAGTGCTATGTTTGGGAAATACCCGTATGCAGATTTTCGGGCGGTATATCACCCCTTCCGCTACGGGCAGGGATTTGCAACATTGTTGGCCTTGCCGGCGGCGGATTTTGCGGATGCCCATACCTATAGATTTATTTCGCATGAGACATCTCATCAATGGTGGGGAAATATCGTTAGCTGGCGATCCTATCGCGACCAGTGGCTCAGCGAGGGTTTTGCTGAGTACTCGGGGGTTCTCTACACCAAAAACCGCACCTCAAAAAACAGTGATGTCAAAGATTCAATCAATGAATTGCGGGACTCGTTGAAAAAACCGCCGGAAACGGATATGGGGATAGGGAGCAAGCGTGTAGTCGATATCGGGCCACTGATCCTTGGGCACCGACTGGAAAGCAAGAAATCTCTAAACGCGTACACGACACTGATCTATAACAAAGGCGCTCTGGTCTTGCGTATGCTCCACTTCCTGTTCACCGATCCAAGTTCCGGCAACGGCCAGGCGTTTTTTGACATGATGAAAGACTTTGTGGATCGATACCGGAATTCTGCAGCATCTACGGAGCAATTTGCAGCCGTCGCCGGCGAGCATTTTGCGCGCACACCCATTGCGCAAAAATTCGGGATGAAGGATCTCAACTGGTTCTTTTCACAATGGGTGTGGCAACAGTCTTTGCCCAGCTACCGTTTTGAATACTCAATTCAGGATGCTTCGGATGGAGGAACTCTCCTGCAAGGAACGGTGTTTCAGGAAAACGCGCCTGATAATTGGGGAATGCCGCTTCCGGTAGTGGTCAAATTCCCGGGAGACCAAGTAGCGAGAATCATCGTTCTTGCAATGGGGCCGCAACGTGCCGCCAACATCCGTTTGCCTCGAAAGCCGGAGTCAGTCGAACTGGATCCGGATCATTGGGTGCTTTGCGACAAGGCCTCTACAAAAAGAAAGTGACGCAATCTCAATTGCGCGCAAGGTTGACAAGGATTAGAGGATCAAAGGGATATATGTCCCTCGTAGGCCGTTTGAGGTATTAAATTTCTTCTTCTCTAATCCTGTGATCCGTTGATTTCCTCCGCTCTTCTTTTGCACATACTTTTTTAAAAAAGAGTGAAATAAAAAGTCACCGGCCGAAACTACGCTGATTGGAGGTGGGCGAAAGTGAAAAGGCCGGTGGCGGCACGGTTGCAGAGAACCCGTGCACTATTGGAATTAGCCGAGAAAAAAGGTGGGGAGGCGAAGATCCGATGGCGCTCCAGGGACCTGGGATCCTGGGATGTTGTGAGTCCTTGCTGGTGGACACAGGGAGAAAAAATATACTTGCGCTTTCGCGGGCAGGGGAGCGGACCAAGCCTCTGGATTTCCTCTGCAAAGCCGGAGCCGTGGGGTCTGCGCCTGTTCCTATCGAGCTCCAGGAGCCCGATCCCGGACACCTTTGAGATAGTCTGGGACGAGCCCGCGCCGGATTCTTCCGCAGACGCGCATCAGCTCTGGAAAACTGTCTGCTATTGGTTAAGATGCAAATTCCCTGTGCATCAGATCCTGCGATCCAGCAAACGGTCCGATCTTGCCCGCAGCCTTTCCGGATCCTTTCTACGCGTTACCTTTCGTCATCGGGGCAAGGATTTCCTCCTGATCGCCGCGGATATTGAAATCGGCGAGGAATCGCGTCTGGCCATCAGCCAGGCCCTGCTCTGGCTTGCGGCGTTGACGGCAAAAAGCCGTCCGGCAATCTTCCCAATCGTTCATATCCTTGTTCCTTCCGGCACCTCCGATGTTCTTGTGCACCGATGTCAGTATCTGAATAACAACCGCGCGAAGGTGACGGTGTGGGAGTACCAGAAAGGAAACACGGACCTGCCTGAAATTCGCCGCGCAGCCGCGCCTCGCGTTCCGGAAGAAGACAAGGACTTCCGATGGCCGGTGCTCGGCCCGTTCCGCTGGAGTTCTTTGTTTGAAAAAGTTTTGGATTTGGCTCCCGATCTCATTCGACGATATCCGCGGTTTCGCGACTACGATTCGCTTCGACTCTGGGGGCTGGAATTTGCGCAGGTCATGGGCGTGGAGCGAGATCGGATTTTTTTTGGCGTCGGCCCGGCGAGAACGGAGTTGGCCGACGATAATTTCGAGTGCCTGCGAGCGCTGATCCGGGAGATCCTGTACTTCCGGAGAGCAGACAGTCCCGATACACAGCATCCATATTACAGGCTTCAGGCAGAGAGATGGCTCGAGTCGCTCGTTCTCGACGATATCCCCCGCCTTTTCCCCGAATTGGCCCCCGAGTCCGTCTACTCCCAGATCCCTGTCTATCTGGGGAAGGATCCCGGAAGGATTGACATCCTCGGTGCCGATCGCGCGGGCACGCTTGTGGTCATGGAGCTGAAAGTGACGGAAGACCCGGATCTGCCGGTGCAGGCCCTGGATTATTGGGGCCGCGTGATCCAGCACCGCAATCACGGCGACTTCGAGCGCCGCGGCTATTTTTCGGAAGTTCGGCTGAACCGGCAGCTTCCAAGGATTTATCTCGTTGCACCGGTATTTTCATTCCACGATTCCACGGAAGTGCTGCTCCGCTATCTCGATCCGGATCTGGAGGTGTGGAAAATTTCAATCAACGAAGACTGGCGCTGCGGAGTGAAAGTGATGCGCCGGATTCAATACCGGTGCGATAGAATGGATTGACGGGCAGGTCTCAGCGGTTGCTATTTCTCCTTTTTCTCTTCCTTCGGTTTTTCTTCCGGCTCGTCGGTGGCGGACTTAATGGCGGACTTAAAATTGCGGATCCCTTCCCCTAAGCCCTTCCCCAATTGAGGGATCTTATTCACGCCGAAAATCAAGACCACAATCACCAATATAATGATGAGTTCTGTTGCGCTTAGACCGAACATGAGCCACCTCCCTAAGAGTCGTTAAAAGCGTACTACAAAGCCCCGAAGGATCAAAGGGCTAAAGGATCCAGCGCTACAGCAAGAGACGGTCGTTGCCGACGCGGCGGGTGAACTTCTCGCGGTCGAGATACTCGAGCAGCGGGATCGCATGTTTGCGGGTGATGTCGAAGGTTTCCTTGAATTCGGCCACGCCGAACTTGGCGCCGGTCGCGAATTTGGCTTTGATCTGTTTTTTAATCTCGTCCAGCGTCGAGCGATGATAGACGAGATCGTCGGCGAGCTTGACCAGTATTTTCTCTTTGATCATCCAGAAAAATATGCGCTTCAATTCCTCGGGGTCTGCGTCCACAGAGTTCTGCAGGTCCGAAAATGAAGGCGCCAGGTACCCTGCCCTTTGAAAGAAGGCTTCGATGCGTTCCCGCACCTGTTGTCCCGAAGCCGTGAGTTGCACCTCGCGTCCATGCAGCGAAACCGCATCTTCCATAAAAGCAAGTTTGCGTTTCTCGGCCAATCCGTCGAGGCAGAAGCGAAATACTTCGAGCGGCAGATCGTCGTAGAGCCGTTTGCGCAGCTCTTCCTTCGAAATCCCTTTTTGCAGCGGATTCTCCTTGTGGAAGTCGCTTACCTGCGCGAGGGTTTCTTTTCCCAGGGATTCGATAACGTGCGGCAGAACCAGGATCGGAGACGGTGCCGGCAGCATCACCAGTTTCCCGGACTTGGCGAGATCCGAGCATATCTTTACCAGATCGGGCCCGGGTAAGCCGAGGAGAGAATTGAGCGTGTTCAGATCCATCGCGCGTTTCGCATCCGTTTGCAGCAGAATCGGAATCTTCACCGGGAGGTCGCCGCTGTCGAGTCCCTGCAGCGCATCGAGAGTCTCCTTGTCGGTGCTTTTGTGCTTACGCGGATTGGGGTGCAGAATCGTGCCGCCGCCGATGGTAATCGTCGGCGAAAACCGGCGGATAATAAATGTATCGCCGTGCAGGCAGAACACGGGCGTGTCCAAGCGAAGCTGCGCGTAGACGGAGTCGCCCGGATTTAACATGTCCTGGCCGATCAGCGCCACCCGAGCGAGCACCTCAATGGTTCCCTGGTGAAAGCGCACTTTGACGAGGTTCTTGAGAGGCTTCGCGCTGGGCAGCAGGTTCAAGTGAACGTCCAATATCTGCGTAGCCCGAAACGTATGCGGTACCGTAACGACCATTCCGCGCTCGACCTGCGCCAGGTCCACCCCTTGAAGGTTTACCGCGGTCCGTTGCCCTGCAATCGCCTGGCCGGTCATCGCCCCATGCACCTGAATGCCGCGCACTTTCGACTTGAGTCCGCCCGGGATGAGCTCCACTTCCTGGTCCTTTTGGATCTCACCCGAGGTCAGAGTTCCCGTCACCACGGTCCCAAAGCCGCGGATGCTGAAGGCCCGGTCAATCGGAAGGCGGAGCATCCGATTTGTGGGGCGTGGACGAATCGCCATCGCCAAGTCATGGATGGCCGTTTTCAAACGGTCCGTGCCTTCTCCGGTTTTCGAGCTCACCGGAATGATCTCCGCTCCTTCGAGGAATGACCCGATGGTGGCCTCCATCACTTCGTCGCGCACCAGCTCGATCATTTCCGGGTCCACGAGGTCGATCTTATTGATGACCACGATTCCCGAGCGGACGCCGAGCAAACGGCATATGTCAAAATGCTCGCGCGTTTGAGGCATGATGGATTCGTCGGCCGCAATCACGAGCAGGACAAAATCGATTCCGCCCACGCCCGCGAGCATGTTTTTGACGAATTTTTCATGGCCCGGGACATCCACGAATCCAACCTGCACATCTCCCAGATCCAGATGCGCGAATCCCAAATCGATGGTGATTCCCCGCAGCTGCTCTTCTTTCAGTCGGTCAGGGTCTATTCCGGTCAACGCGCGAACGAGGGCGCTTTTCCCGTGGTCGATGTGTCCTGCCGTGCCAACAATCACATGTCGCATGGATGTCACCGTTGCGTGCCGTGGTCAGGTAAATACGTATCTTAATGCACAGTCTCGTTATTAGCCAGATGTAGATTCCCGATTCGAGATTCGAGATTAAAATTGCCGCAGGATTTGCGATAGGGACAACACTCCAAATTAATTTTGGATTATGAAAAAAAATTGGCTCAAATCTCTTGTCGGCAGCTAAACGTTTTGCAGCCCCGTACGCTTCGAAATGTCTATGTTCCCGTATTCTGCCTGCGGCCATGACTATCGAAACGACTGCGGTAACGGTTCGCGCCTGTGCGGCGTGGTTTGCGAATCTGAGCCTGTGTATCGTCCGCGCCGTGCGGAAGAAGGCGTTTTGTATGGCGTGGTCAGGGAGAATCTTGAAACGTTTCTGCAACGGCAGGAGCAACGCGGCCGGATTGTGCCTCTTTTTGTGGAAAGGGAACTGCGGTCTTTCCTGGAATGCGGCATCCTGGCTCTGGATGGCGTTTACGTGACGGATGAGGATGGAGACGTGGTATTCCGCAGGGTTCCTCCTCCGAGTGATGCGGAGGTTATGAGAATTGCCGGGCGCATTTCCCGCCGGGTTGGGAAACTGTTGCGAAAACACGCCTTGGATTTCTCGTTTGGTCCTGAGGAGCCGGATCCGTTCAATGATAGGCAACCGTTGCTGGCTGAGCTCTATCGTGCCTCCATTGCCGGCCGGATTGCGACGGGCCCTCGCGCCGGCCATCGGGTTGCCAGGGTCAGAAACGATCCCGATTTTGAAGGCGTTCCCCCAATTTCCGGTTCGGGGTGCGCAAGCGTTTCGGGCTTCGGTCTGCACGCAGCCGTCTGCGTTCCAGCCCGGGACAGGATGCGTCTGGAGCGGCTGTGCAGATATGCCGGCCGCCCGGCGATCGCTGCCGAACGTCTTGTGGGTTTGGCCGATGGCAGGCTGCTCTATCGCCTGAAGAAACGCTGGCGCGACGGCACGACGCACGTGATTTTCGAACCGATGGAACTCATGGAGAGGCTGGCGGCATTGGTGCCGCCGCCGCGGTTCAACATGGTGCGGAACCACGGTGTTCTTGCACCATCCGCCGCCTGGAGGCGCGCCGTTGTTCCGGCGCCACAGGAACGAAAATCGCCGTCACATCCGGATTGTCCTGGGGAAAAGAGGTGCATCGTTCAAAGAGCGGCTATACACCCTCGGAATTATTCCTGGGCTGAGCTGATGAAACGGGTGTTTTCAATAGACGTTCTGGAATGTCCCCGCTGTAAAGGCCGCATGCGGATCCTTTGTGCGATAAACCCTCCGGA
>DATJPG010000110.1:0-24908 GCA_035506515.1 Acidobacteriota bacterium | reverse complement strand
ATGGAAGGGCCATCGCTCAACGGATAAAAGGTACGCCGGGGATAACAGGCTGATCTTGCCCAAGAGTTCATATCGACGGCAAGGTTTGGCACCTCGATGTCGGCTCATCGCATCCTGGAGCTGAAGAAGGTTCCAAGGGTTGGGCTGTTCGCCCATTAAAGCGGTACGTGAGCTGGGTTTAGAACGTCGCGAGACAGTTCGGTCCCTATCTGTGGTGGGCGCAGGATATTTGCGAGGATCTATCCTTAGTACGAGAGGACCGGGATGGACGAACCTCTAGTGCACCAGTTGTCGTGCCAACGGCATAGCTGGATAGCTACGTTCGGACGGGATAAACGCTGAAAGCATATAAGCGTGAAACCCACCTCAAGATTATATATCCCCACCCGCAAGGGTGCTAAAGACCCCTGGAAGACCACCAGGTGATAGGCTGGGTGTGGAAGTGCGGCAACGCATGAAGCTTACCAGTACTAATCGGTCGTGAGGCTTGACCATAAAATTTGCCCTGCTTGAAATCCGATCGTTATCTGATTGGCTGTCAGCTGTCAGCCGTCAGCATTCAGCAAAAACGATCTGCTGAATGCTGATCGCTGGGAGCTGACAGCTCTTACGAGTTTCCGGTGACTTTAGCGAAGGGGTCACACCCGTTCCCATCCCGAACACGGAAGTTAAGCCCTCCAGCCCCGATGGTACTGCATTGGCAACGATGTGGGAGAGTAGGACGTCGCCGGATTAAATTTGAAAAGCCCCGGGTTGCCCGGGGCTTTTTTTATGTGCCGCAGGACGATTTCCGCAAATTCGAATACTGAATATCGAACCGCAGAAGTAAGAACCAATCCCTGTGAATGCCCTCTTCTTTTTCGCCAAATCCCATATGACAAGTCCGCTCGGGCCCGGGCCGGTCGTGCTGTCCAGGATGAGAAGGTCGTTCTTCAATTCGAAGAAATACTCGGCCCATTCGTTTTTTATCTCGAGATCTCCTGCCCGGGGAACACAGCTGCATTTGAACTTTGTTTCCGGATTTGCCTTGTACTTGATCAGGAAATCGGTGTCTATTTCCCCTGCCAATTCCTTCTCGATAATAAAATATTCCTGCGACTCATGACACTGGAGCTGGCTTGAATCGGGACTGCCCGTCCCCTTTTTGTTGACAGACTGATTGCCGAAGCTCGATTGAATCGCCGTGGTATCTGCGCAGAAAATTTGCAGAGTCAGACAGCAGAATATGGCAACTATGATGCTCATTCTGGAAGCCATATTTCTTTTTCATTACCTCCGGGTCAACGATCCCAGACGGTATTGCTCGCGAAATTTTACTTCAGACCCAACAGCTCGCCGCGATCGAGCTTTTGAACGGCTTCTTTTATGCGCCGCTCCCGAGTTCCCGCCTTCTTGGCCATGGCAATCCAGAAAATGTATTGCCTTCGGTATGAGGAGGCCAGGGCATTGAAGCATCTTGATGCCTCGGCGTTAGTGGCCAAGGCATTGATGAACTCTTGAGGAATCTCCAATTCCGGGATTCGGGGTTTTATGCTTTTTTGATTCCACGCGCCCGATGATTTGGCTTCGTTGATTCGAGCCAACCCCGCATCCTTCATACGGCCCATTCGTATCATATTTTCCGCGCGCACCTTGTTGCTTTCCGACCATGGGCTTCCGGGCTGGCGCGGCGTGTACTTGCGCAGATAGCGACTCTCGTCCAGCCGCTTGATGATGCTGTCGATCCATCCAAAGCAGAGGGCTTCTTCCACGGTCGCCTCATAGGGCACACTGCTTTTGCCGGTGTGATTTTTATAGAAGATCAGCCAGACTTCAGATTCCCTGGCAAAATTTTCAGCCAGCCATTTTCGCCAGTCTGCCCGACATTTGATATGAAGTCTTTTCATTGAGGTCTCACGCGCGCGTCCAATTCAGAATTTCATTATTTGCCCCGTCGGTATTCTCTGGAAAATGTCTGAGAGTCATTTTACTACAGTTCGTATCCCTGTGCGTACGCATCGCAATAGATTATGATTGTTCCCTGACGCATCTTCCGTCGCGTGCCCCCTCAAATTCCCTATGGAACGCGCCTCTTTCGGCTTAAAATGATGCGGCATTTGAAACCAGGATAGTCAATGCTCGAAAGGAAACAATCGCGGCAGCGTATACGGCTCCGCCGGCGGTCGGTATGGTGTGGGTCAATCTGGAATCCGCGGATGCCATAAAGGCGGGATTCAGGGCGGCCAAAGAGAGAGAGAAGAAATAAAACACCACGACGGATTTAGCACGCATCCACCGAAAGCAGATATCGCATGAATAGGAATTCAGGAAAATCTTATAACCTCAAGGAAATTGCTCTCGAGGCTATGGCGAGCCATGGCTTCGAGGCTGATTTTCCCAAGGCGGCTCTCGATCAGGTGGCCGCAATTCGCGCGCCCGAAAAGGACTCCTTCGACGTTCATGAAGACCTGACAGACCTTCTCTGGTGTTCCATCGACAACGATGATTCGCGGGACCTGGACCAGGTGTCTGTTTCGGAAGAGCTTCCGGATGGGCGGACGAAAATACTCGTGGGAGTGGCCGATGTGGACGCGCTGGTGCGGCGGGATTCGCCGGTTGACCTGCACGCGCGTCGAAATACAACCTCGATTTATACGGGCATCCGCACATTTTCCATGCTACCCGAACGGCTTTCGTGGGACCTGACGTCGCTGAACGCGAAGGAAGACCGCTGTGCCTTCGTTTTCGAATTCGCAGTGGGACCCGACGGCCACGCAGGAGAAGGACGCGTGTACCGGGCGTGGGTTCGAAATAAGGCCAAATTAACGTATAACGCCGTAGCAGCATGGTTGGAGGGACAAGCCCAGGTGCCACAGGCTGTCGCGGAGGTTCCGGGATTGGAACAGCAAATCCGGGCACAGGACGCAGCGGCCCAACGCCTCAGAAAAGCGAGACACGAACACGGAGCCCTGGACCTGCAGACGATCCAGCCGCGGGCAATCACCGAAAACGATGTATTGGTGGATCTGGTGGCAGAATCTCAAAACCGCGCTCAGGAACTCATCGAGGACCTCATGGTGGCGGCCAATGGAGTTACGGCGCGCTATCTGACATCTAGAGGATTTCCGGTCTTCCGCCGCGTGGTCCGCTCTCCGGAACGCTGGCAACGCATCGTGGCCACGGCCCAGGATATGGGATGCAAGCTGCCGAGTGACCCGGACTCCATGGCTCTCAATAAATTTCTGTCGGAGCAAAAAACCAGGGATCCATTGAGATTTCCGGATCTGTCGCTAACAGTTGTGAAACTTTTGGGCAGGGGTGAGTACGTGGTGGAATCGTCGAATCAGGCGCCATTGGGGCATTTTGGCCTTGCCGTCCGGGATTATAGCCATTCCACTGCCCCCAACCGCCGCTATCCCGACCTGGTAACGCATCGCCTGCTCAAGTCTGCGCTCTCCGGAGAGACTGCGCCTGCGCTTGCGGATTTGGAAGAGCTGGCAGCACATTGCACAGAACGTGAGAACGAGGCGGAAAAAGTCGAGCGGCAAGTGCACAAAGCGGCTGGTGCGGCCCTGCTGTCAAATCGCATTGGAGAAACATTCGACGCGATCGTGACTGGAGCTTCGGATAAGGGAACCTGGGTCCGCGTGATGCGACCTCCCGTGGAAGGAAGAGTCGTGCGGGGGGAAAGGGGACTCGACGTTGGAGATCGCTGCCGGGTCAGGCTGGCGGAAGTGAATATTCCCAACGGCTGGATCGACTTCGCTGTGACGCATTAAACACACACGGAGTGCCTCCGTTACAGGTCTTGGCGGGTCGGCCGTCCCGGATCTTAGCCGAGCCTGCTTTTGCTTTGCATGACGTCGGCTACTTTCTTCAAACCCATGGCTTCGAGGGTTTTTCTTGTTGGCCAGCCATTGGTTGTATTGAATCCCTCGAATTCATAGAACCTGGTCTTCCATTCCTCAAATCGGGCTCGATCCAGTTTCCGACCTTCACCTGTTGCGTAAGCCCATTTCTTTGTCTTGTCATCGTACATCGGCAGCAGTTCTCCCCTCGAACCCTGCTTGTAGATATACTCTGGAAAAACCTCCATGTCCCGGTGCCTGCCCTGTATTGTCCAGATCGCCCGGTCCAGAGTAAAGATCTTGCGCCCGAGTTCCATGCCATCGGCAAACGTAATGTTCTTGCCGGTGATGGCATTAAAAAACCTGGGCTCGGCCGCGGGCGTCGGGCCCTTGTAATCGGCAGAATTGTTGGTGAAGCACATGGGCCATCTCCAACCGCAAAAGCCGTTGGACCCGATCCAGAATTTCTCGTAGTGCTTGACCCATGCCACCTGCTTGACTTTATGCTCCGAGTAAATCCCGGTGGGCCCGTCACTGTAATCCAGCATGAAGGTATCCCCCTGGTAGGGGATCATAGCGTCTGCCGTAATTTGGACTGCTTGCTCGATTGTCAGGTAAGGTTCTTTGCCGGCCATTTGGAATGCGACCGGCGTCCAGTGGAGAGGGTAATTTGCGATGTTGTGCAGCATCAGATCTCTCTCGCCCATCAGCGCGCCGAAGCCCCATTCCGCCTCGACTCTGGGATCGTAGTGATCGGCGGTGCCCCAGTAAGCCAGATTCAAAGCGCCGCTGGATAAATCCTGGTCGTAGGTTCCCCATTTTTTCGCGGCCCTGGCCAGGCCCTCACTTAAATCCCTGCCGATCCCCTGGCGCGTGGAAATTTGCCTCATGAACAAGTCCAGGAATCCCATGGTGCCGAATTGGTCCATCGGCAGATCGCTTTCGATCTGCTTGTCTTTGCCCATGAGTCCTCTCTTGTAAAGGTCCTGAACATAGCCCTGCATCGTCATGAAATGCCAGTGTCCGAGACCGTATTTATGCATCAGATCGTTGCCCTGGCGTGTAAGTTTGAGACTGGCGCCCTGCAGCCTCACTGCGGCAGTGCCGGCACAAACGGACTCATTGCTGTCCCCGCTGGCCAGACGCTGGCGACACCCGCGGGGGCAGGAAGCGCAGGCTGCTGCGCGCGCAGGCACAAGCGGAAGAGAATTGGTCCCGAAATAGGGGTTATTTGTGACGTTGGCACCGGCGGGGGAACCGTCGATCCAGAAGAACATTCCGCCGGACATGTCCTTCCTCCTCGGATCGTCTACGTTATATAAAAACTGCCGGAACCACAGCCTGGCATCCATGAATGCCTGGGGATTTGCGATGGGGATGCTTCCGGTGCCGATGACGCTGATTGCCTTGAGGTTTTTCGAGCCGAAGACGCCGCCGAAACCGCCCAGTGCAGCTTGAGAGCCGGGGCCGTGGAGAAGGGCGCCCAGCCGGCTCCTGTTTTCTCCGGCCAATCCGCAGCAGACCACGGCCGGGATTTGCGTGGAAAAGCCGTCGTCTATCTGCGCCCACTCACCGTATTTCAGGCCGGGCATCACGCGCCGGGAAATTTCTTCCTGCGTGTCCCACGTATCCATTCCCCAAATCCCGTCCGCGCTCTCGATTTTTACCTTGTCGTTCGTGATATTGATCCAGACGGGTTTGTCGGCCGATCCCTCGACCACAATGCCGTCCCAGCCGGCATGTTTCATCTGCGCCGTGAAGCGCCCGCCGAAGTTGCTGTGGGCAAACCATTCGATAGGATATAGCATGGGGCCCAATCCCTGGACTTCACACCGGCCCGAACCAGGCATGAAGGTACCGGCAAACGGATGCGCCATCATGATGATGAGATTCCGGGGATCGAATGCCTCAAACGGAAGCTGTTCGCCAACCAGGTCAAAGAAGATAGCCGAGCCCATCCCATGCCCGCCGCCATAGCCCTCATACTTTTCCGTAGGAATAGTGCCGATCGATTTATCGGTCAGGTTCACCCTGAGTATTTTCCCTGTGTATCCGCCCGTCATCGCAGTCTCTCCTATTCCTGCAAGAAGTACAGTGGAAGTGGATAGCTGGAATTTTAGCCCAAGTTGCCTCAATCCACTCTCAAAAAACTAGGCGTACCTGGTTATACCATCCCTTCTCTCAGGAAGGCGGCATGTTTCGCTTCATGGGGACAGTATAACCAGGTACACTTTTGCTGATGAAGATCTTAAAGGAAATAAAAAAAATATCGGAAACGGTTTGGGAAATACCCTCTTCTTATAAAAAAGATATGCTCGTGCCGGCGCGCATTTTCGCCACACGGGGATTGCTCGAAACCATGGATGAAGGCGTATTCGAGCAGGTAACCAACGTCGCAACTCTGCCGGGCATTCTCAATTATTCGATTTGCATGCCCGACGGACACTGGGGCTATGGATTCCCGATCGGCGGGGTGGCAGCGATGGATCCGGACAATGGTGTGATCTCTCCGGGCGGAATCGGATTTGACATCAACTGCGGCATGCGCCTCGTCCTGACGAGTTTTACGCTTGATGAGATTAAGCCGCGCTTGAGGGAGCTCGTGGATAAGCTGTTTGCCCGCATCCCGACGGGTGTCGGGTGCTCCGGGTTTATCAACGTTTCCAGAGACGAGTTCCGCGATGTCGTTGAAAAAGGATCCCGCTGGTGTCTCAAAAATGGCTATGCGACCGCCGAAGATCTGGAGAATACTGAAGACCAGGGGTGCACGGCCGGCGCGGACGCTTCAAAAGTCAGCCAGAGAGCGATTGAACGCGGTTTCCGACAAATGGGCACGCTGGGCTCGGGCAATCACTACCTGGAAATCCAGGTGGCAAAATCGGAAAATGTCCTCAACCGGGATCTGGCACAAGCCTTCGGCATTCACATCCCCAATCAGGTCGTCCTGATGTTCCACTGCGGCAGCCGCGGTTTCGGCCATCAGATCGCCACCGATTATCTGCAGATTTTCTTGAAGGCCATGACGGTTCAATACGGCATCCGTATCCGCGACAGGGAACTCGCCTGCGCTCCCTTCCAATCTCCCGAAGGCAGGGACTACTTTGCCGCGATGAAATGTGCGATGAACATGTCTTTCGCAAACAGACAGGTCATCCTTCACAGGATCCGAGAAGTCTTTTCGGATGTCTTCCGTAGGGACCCGTTCGATATGGGATTGCACCAGGTCTATGACGTTTCCCATAACACCGCCAAAATCGAAAAGCATCTGGTGGCCGGCCAGTTGAAAAACGTTCTCGTTCATCGAAAAGGCGCTACGCGTTCCTACGGTCCGGGGATGAAGGATATCCCCGAAGCTTACAGCGTATCCGGCCAGCCCGTCATTATCGGAGGAAGCATGGAAACAGGCTCCTATCTCCTGGCAGGAGTCGAAAGCAGCAGTGAGGCTTTCTGTTCCACGGCACATGGCAGCGGCCGGACCATGAGCCGGGCGCAGGCGAAAAAGAGATTTCGCGGAAGAGAACTCCAGCAGCAGATGGAAGCAAGAGGGAACTACGTGCGCACCGCCTCCTACGCCGGTTTGGCCGAAGAGGCGGGCCTGGCGTACAAGAATATTGATGACGTCGTGGACGCTGCCGAAAAATCAGGATTAAGCCGAAGAGTCGTCCGGCTAATCCCCGTCGGCAATATAAAAGGATGAACAACTGATCGCTGATTCTCGATTTCAGATTCTCGATTCCAGATCACCTTAAATTATACGCAATCAAGAATCGGGAATCCGGAATCGAAAATCGAAAATCATCTTTATGCCATATCGCTACCTCGATGATATTGCGATCGCCGATGCCGCCTTCGAGGCGTGGGGGGGGACGCTCGAGGAAATGCTGCTGGCCGCCGCCGACGCTGCGATCAACGTGATGGTCGGCAATCTGGACGCGATCGCAGCTGTTGCCCACCGTCATTTCACGCTTGAAGAAAGCCAGCTGGACATGCTGCTGTTCCAAATACTGCAGGAACTGGTGTATTACAAAGATGCGGAACGCCTTCTGCTGCGGGTTCGGAATGCCCGAGTGATGCAGTATCCGGATCGCTGGACGGCGGAAGTCGATGCGTCTGGCGATTTCATCAACGCGGAAATTCATGAACTGGTGACGGACGTCAAGGCCGTTACCCTGCACCGCCTTCGCGTGCAGCAGACATCCAGGGGTTGGTACGCGACGGTGGTCCTTGATACATAAAAACTCATAAAATCTGAGTCTGTCATTGTCTTTTCTGGGATCGATCTTATTGGTCTAGTTGAAGTCTGTGGAAAACAGAAGGATTTTACTTGAGGGTAATGGAGATGACTGAAAACATGACTGAAGAGTTGGATGCAGAAAAAATCCTGTCTGAGGATCAAGGCGTTCCGCTTGTGCTTGCTTCGGAGTTGCTCCCCACGCATCTTCCCGTATTGTCTATACGGCCGCGTCCTTTGTTTCCGGGACTTCCGATTCCTCTCGAGGTCGGCTCCGAGCAACTCGCGAGCATTCAGCATGCAATCGAATACACTTCGAAAACGATCGGGATCCTGCTGGTCCGGGACCTCGACGCTCCGGAGTCTCCGGAAAACCTGTACCGGGTCGGCGTCGCGGCAAAGATTCTGAGGGTGTTTCAGAGCGAAAACGAGGGGACAAGCATTCTGGTCAACTGCGTGGAGCGCTTTACAGCCGAGGAGATTACCAAAACGGATTTTGGGTTGGTCGCGGCCGTTAAATATCAGGCCCCGATGGAATTGCGGATTACCGAAGAGCTCAAAGCGTATGCGATGGCCATTATTACAACTCTCAGAGACCTGGTGAAGCTGAACCCGCTGCAGTCCGAAGCGATTAAAATGTTTCTCAGCCGCTCTACCTTTGACGATCCGGGAAAACTGGCCGATTTTGCGGCCAATTTAACCACCGCGAGCGGCGCCGAACTGCAGGAAATTCTCGAGACTTTCGACGTGCGCACCCGCATCGATCGGGTCCTTGTTTTGCTGAAGAGAGAAGTCGAAATATCCAAACTCCACGTGGAAATCAATAAGCAGATCCAGGAGAAGATCTCCGGGCAGCAGCGCGAGTTTTTCCTGAAGGAACAACTCAAGGCCATCAAAAAGGAGCTCGGCCTCGAGAAGGAAGGAAAGACCACGGAGATAGAAAAGTTCCAGGAGAGGCTCAAGGATCTGACGCTGAATGCCGAAGCGAAGCAGGTCATCGACGATGAGATGGACAAATTCCAATTGCTCGAACCGCACTCGCCGGAATATACCGTTTCGCGCAATTATCTCGACTGGCTGACAGCTCTGCCGTGGGGAAAGTACAGCCAGGATTCCTACGATGTGGAAAAAGCCAGGCAAGTTCTCGATCGAGATCACTACGGGCTCGAAGATGTCAAAGACAGAATCCTGGAATTCATCGCCGTAGGAAAATTAAAAGGCGATATTTCCGGCTCGATCCTTTGCCTCGTGGGACCTCCGGGAGTGGGGAAGACATCTGTCGGCAAAAGCATTGCCGACGCGCTTGGGCGGCGCTTTTACCGGTTTTCGCTAGGCGGCATGAGGGACGAAGCGGAGATAAAGGGGCACCGGCGCACCTATATCGGGGCATTACCCGGCAAATTCCTTCAGGCGATGAAGACGGTCGGTACTTCGAACCCGCTCATCATGCTCGACGAAATCGACAAGATCGGCGCTTCCTACCAGGGAGATCCTGCCTCGGCCCTGCTCGAGGTCCTGGATCCGGAACAAAACAGCAATTTCCGCGATCATTATCTCGACGTCCCCTTCGACCTGTCGCATGTGCTCTTTGTCGCAACCGGCAACCAACTGGACACGATTCCGAGGGCCCTGCTCGATCGAATGGAAGTTATCCGGCTTTCCGGCTATATATCCGAAGAAAAACAGGAAATCGCGCGACGCTACCTCATCCCTAAGACGATCAAGTCGCACGGTTTAAAGGACGGGCAAGTGTCGATACGCAATGATGCGCTCTCCTTGCTGATCGAGAACTATGCGCGCGAGTCGGGAGTGCGCAACCTGGAGAATCTCATCAAAAAGATTTCCCGCAAGGCCGTTATGGAAATCGTCCGGGGATCCAAAGGGAAAATCGTCATTCACAAAAAAGATGTCGAGTCCTACCTCGGCAAGCCTGTATTCACGGCCGACGAAATGTTCGAAAATCTGCCGGGCGTCGTCACAGGACTTGCCTGGACGAGCCTTGGAGGTGCCACCCTTCAGATCGAGGCCACGGCTGTGGTGAGCAGGAACAAGGGTTTCAAGCAGACGGGGCAACTGGGCGCAGTGATGATCGAAAGTGCCGATATCGCGTATTCCTATGTGATGGCGCACCTGGAGAATTGCGGTGCCAAGCCGGATTTCTTCGACGAACGCTTCGTCCATATCCACGTCCCCGCGGGGGCTACTCCCAAGGATGGTCCTTCAGCCGGCATCACCATGGCTACGGCTCTGCTGTCCATGGTTCTCCAAAAACCCGTGCGAAAACACATGGCAATGACCGGAGAACTGACGCTGACGGGACAGGTTCTGCCGATAGGCGGAGTCAAAGAAAAGGTGATCGGCGCGCGGCGCTCCGGCTGTAAGATCCTCATTTTCCCGGAAGCGAACAGAAAAGACTTTGAAGAATTGCCGGACTACTTGAAGAAAGGCTTGACGGTCCATTTTGCCAGCCGATACCAAGAAGTGTACGAACACGCGTTTGGCGATCGCCCGGCGCCCCGGAAGCCGGGGAAAAAAGCAGGGCCCAAATGACGGTCATCGTTATCGGGGGGCATTCCAGGAATGTCGGGAAGACTTCGGTCGCTGCGGGATTGATTTCCGCTCTCAGGGAATATCCGTGGACCGCGATCAAGATATCGTCACATCGGCACGCGAATATAATTCCTCTTCCCGAAAATGACTCGGAGCGTTTTTACGAGATCTATGAAGAAAAAAAACGCGACGGGAGTTCCGACACCTCCAGGTTTCTTGCCGCCGGAGCCAATCGGTCCTTATGGGTACGGGTTGAGGAGGAGAACTCCGATGCGGGCATGAAGCAGTTGCTGCCGATCCTGCAGTCCTTTCCGTTTGTGATGATCGAGAGCAATCGGGTGTTGAGTGTGATGCGTCCCGATTTATATCTGATGGTCCTCAGATTCGAGACGAAGGAGTTTAAGAACAGCGCGCGCAGGTCCCTCATGCAGGCAGATGCGATTATCGGAGTAAACCCCGAGGATATGCCTCCCCCATGGGAAGGACTGTCCAAAATCCTTTCAGATATTCCGCAATTTATTACACCGGATCCGCGTATCATTCCGGAGGGCCTGATAGATTTTGTCAAATCCAGGCTGTCGGCAGAGGAGATTTCCTGATCCTAGGAGCCTGATTCAAATTCTTAACGGCCGCCCTCCAGGTCCCGGGCCTTTTTAAAATATTCAATCGCTTTGTCGTCTTGCTTCAGGCTTTTATAGAGATACCCCATCTCCTTGAAAATGGAAGCCTGGCTTGAGGTTTTCCTGAAGTACTTCGAATTCCTTTCCATGAGGCGTAGCCCCAAAGAAGCCTGCCCTTGCTGATGAAACGCTTCCGCGAGGTTCGTGAGTTCCTTCAAGAGAAGCGGCTCCTGATCGCCCGGCCATTTCATGTCGAATATCTTGTTGGCTTCGGTTGCCGCGTTGTCAAACTCGTGCTTTTTAATAAGGAGTATGACGATTTCGTGCTGCGCTTCCGCCATGCTTTTCAATTTTCCGAGCGACGCGGAAGCATCCGCCTGGAACGCGGGTAGCGACACGACGAAAATCATGCCGGCCATAAGCGCCAACAGCAGCACTCCTGCCGGTATCCTGCCAGAACCGTGCATCCTTGCTTGCAGTATCATTGGTCCTCCAACCGAAACGGATTTGTGTCAGAGGCTGGCTTAGCCTCGGTAAAGGGATTAAGCAGGAAGAAGTCCACGCTCTCTATGCTGAATCCGGCTTCCCTTGATTTCAGATATCGGGAAATGTAGTCGTCCAGACCTCTTCTCTGATCGCGCTGGTACCAGAGATAGCCGAATGCCAGAACGGCCACAATCGCCACTGTAGCCAGCACGTCAATCCGCTTTGGGACGAAGAAGCGGAACCGCGATGCCGGGCGCTCATGGGCGATGCGAGCATAGACTGCGTCCCAGGATTCGGGCTTGAGCTCCAGTTCCCGATGGTGAGATTCGACAAAAGCGGCTGCAGCCCGAAAGCCGCTCAATTCGGCCGCACAGGAAACACAGATTTCCAGGTGAGCCCGTATCTGTGCCGATTCGGCCGGACTCAGCTCCCCATCCGCATATGCCGTCAAATGATCTGTGCAATGCCTGCAATCCATGATTACACCTTCAAATATTTCTTCACGTTTTCGCGGACTTCCAGCCGAGCCCTGTGAATATCGGTCTTCACGCTTGGGATGCTGCGTCCCACAGCATCCGCAATCTCCTCATAGCTCAGGTGCTGGAGGGCGGACAGCACGAATACCTCTCTGTATTTCTCAGGAAGATTCGCGATTACGTCCGAAACCACCTCCTCCAACTCTTCCGCCAGGAATGCTTCGTCTGGACTCTTCCTTACGTCCACCAGTTCCGGCATATATCGCCCTTCCTCGTTCGGGGCATCTATGGAAGCGGCGATCGGAGCGCGTTTCCGGTATCGCTGATATACAAAATTACGCGCAATTCGAAAAAGCCACGGCTCGAATTTGTCGATCTCATTCAGCGTCTTGAGCTTTTGATAAACCACTACAAACGTTTCCTGTGTGAGATCTTCCGCTTCTTCCGGCGAATGCACCATGTGATAGATAAAGTTGAGAACCTTGCGGGCGAAGCTGTCATAAATTCTCTGGTAGGAACCAATGTCGCCCTTCCGGGCACGCTGGATCCACGACCTCAAATCCGCCGGATCAACAGTCGCGCTGCGAGGGTTCAAGGTGCCTTTCCCGAACCAACCTCATAAGGGTTGATCCGTCGCGATGCCAAAAGTTTCGAAAAGGTTCAAAAATATCCCAAAATTTATGCGCCTCATACCTAATCATAAATCTCAATGCCTCAAAGGAAAGAGGAAATTTTCCATCCTTGTTTCCTCTATCGGATGGTGCACTCCAAGCCGCACGCCGACTATCACGTGCGTGAGTCAAAATTGTCCCCAAAGATGGCATGACCAGATGCGCCTGTGAATACAGTCTCCCCAGAGCTGTCCGATCCAGAGAAATTGCCTTCCGAAGTTGAGATGCAAAAGCCGACGCCCGATCGCGATTCCGAATTGGAGGCTGCGAAAGATGAGTGCGCAAATTTTGGAACGGGTGTTCAGGAGGTCCGTATTGTCTGCTGGAAAAGGCAATATCTTTCAATGCCGGGAGGTTTAAATGAGTTATCCAAAAAAATTCGGAATCGCGTTCCTTGTCTTGTTTCTGGCCTGCGGTGTGCTTCTTCCTCTGTCCCAGGCACAGACAAGGGTCTTTTCGAATGTGCCACAGATGAGTCCCGACGGTGCGTTCCTTGGAGTTCAAATGAAGGACGTCACCGCGGATAATATGTCCAAGTATAAACTGAGCAGCGAAAAAGGTGTGATCGTCAGCTCCGTGGTGCAGGGAAGCCCCGCGGAAAAGGCAAACATTAAGGAAGATGATGTCATTCTGGAATTCGGCGGTTTTTCGGTCTGGTCGTCCAGCCAGTTGGCACGTCTTGTCCAGGAAACCCCGGCAGGACGCAAAGTAGACATGGCGATTAGCCGGGACGGGAAGCGCATGAGCGTCAGCGCTACTCTCGAGGGGCGTGACCAAAGAAGTGCGGAGAGCCGTGGGCAAGTATATACATTCCCCAGAGACTGGGCCGGACCAGGACAGCGGTCGTATGAATTCCGGTTGCCGGATATGTTAGACAACATGCCGAACATGCCCGGGCGCGAGGGCAATCAGCCCGCGACACAAAAGGCGCGCCTCGGTGTGACAATTCAGCCGCTGACTGATCAGCTAGGCGCATTCCTGGGAGTGCCGGGCAAAAAAGGAGTCCTGGTTGCATCCGTGATTGAAGGATCGCCGAGTGCCGGAAAATTGAAGTCGGGGGATGTGATAACCGGCGTCGACGGCAAGGCGGTTGAGACGCCGGATGAATTGACCCGGATGATTCGATCCAAAGCGGCGGGAGACGTTACCCTCAAGGTGATCCGTGACAAAAAGGAGATATCCGTTGTGGTCAATCTAGCCGCCGCGGATGAGAAGGGCTATAAGCTCTAGCAAGCAAAGCCTTCGAGGTTTTATTTGGGCGACCTGGCCGCCCAAATATTCGAAGGCTTTTTTTTGTGCTTGACCTTCACCAAATTACCACCTATGATCTTAGTGTATAAAAGGTGAAAATATGAAACTGACAAAACGCCAGAAGGAAATTCTCGATTTTCTCTCGGAGTTCATCGACCATAACGGGTATTCACCCAGCATGGAAGAGATCGCAGAGCACTTCCACTTTGCCTCTTTGAATGCAGTGTTCAAACACCTGGAAGCCCTGGAGCGCCGGGGCCATCTGCATCGGGATTCCAACCGAGCTCGGGCCATTCAGCTGTCTTCTGGCAAAATTGCCGGGGTACAGAACGTCCCATTGCTCGGCTACGTTGCTGCGGGAAAACCGATAGAAGCCGTTCCCAATCCTGAAACGCTGCAAATCCCGGATTCATTCCTGCCCCGGCGAAATGAGCATTTCGTTCTGCGGGTGAAAGGGGAATCGATGATCGATGCGCACATCCAGGATGGAGATTATGTTGTTGTCGAATCCCGTGAGACTGCCCATCCGGGAGATATGATCGTGGCACTGATCGATGATGAGAATGTCACTTTAAAAAAATATTACCCGGAAGGAATCCAGGTGCGGCTCCAACCCGCGAATGAATCGCTCGCGCCTATCATTGTGGATAGCTCACGAATAAAGATACAGGGTGTGGTTGTAAGCGTAATGCGCAAATACCAGTAGAGGACGCCATGAATAAAATTTATTACATCTCGATTAAAGGGAAAACGCTCGAAAGCCGGAATCTCAAAGAATTGCTGGCGCGCGCGGTCGAACAGAAGCGGAAATCGGACCGCGCATGCATGCTTCAGAATCTGTCACGCGGTCAGGTTACGGGTGTTCATCCCTCGGGAGCGTGTATTACGGCGAGCGGCGCGGGTGCATTTTAGGTGCGGGAATTCATCGCATCGACCGAGGCCGCCGGTGTAATTTGCCGATGTCCGGTTCCGACGGGCGGAAAGAAAAATCCGCTGCACATAGTTTATGCAAAGAGGTCGGAAATTTTTATAATTCAATAGATTACCCCTGTTAAAAACTCGTCTTTCCCCCGGTTTTCCACAATAGCTGTGAAAAACTTCTGTTTGGCTGTTCTTGAATAGAAGTGCACGAGTGATATAATGCCGCCCGATCCAGGCAAGAACGGACGCTATGAGTGCGCGGCTTCAGGCAGACCTGGCGTTAGGATACGCGATGGCTAAATTATTCAAGAAAGATGAGAAGTTCTTCAAGATTTTCGGGCAGATGACCATCTATATTCTGGAGGCCGCTGAAATTCTCGGAACCATGGTGCGCAACCCCAAGGAGGATCTGGCCCCGCTCGCTGCCAAAATCAAGGATCTGGAGCACAAGGGTGACGATCTGACGCACCGCGTCATTGACGAACTGAATAAAACGTTCATAACGCCTATTGACCGCGAGGACATTCATGATCTTTCCGCCGCACTGGATGACGTCCTTGATTTGATTGACAGCACGGCGACTCGGATCGTGCTGTTCCGCATCACGGAGCCGATCAGCGGCGTTCCCGAGATTTGCGCGGTGCTATTGAATCAGGCTAAGACCATCGGTGCTGCGGTTTCCGACCTGCAGAACAACGATCACGTCGTTGAGCGCTGCATCGAAATCAACAGTCTTGAAAACGATGCCGACAAGCTTTTCCAGAGTGCGATGCTAGCGCTGTTCGAAGAGGTAAAGGATCCCATCGACGTTATCAAGCGGAAAGAGATTATTGAAACTCTCGAAACTGCCACCGACAAAGCGGAAGATGTGGCCAACGTTTTAGAGTCGATTATCGTCAAAAATACATAACGCCGGAATGCGGATCAGGCAGGTCCCATTTCGGGCTGGCTGAGCAGCTGCGCCAGATTTTTCCCCACACCGATCAAAAGATCGGAATTCTCCACTTCCTGAAGCCATGGCTTGTCGATGGCATTCGCGCCGGCCAGCGCGCCGACGAAGCTTCCCGCAAGTGCGGCGATCGAATCTGCCGCATCTCCGGCATTCGCTGCAGACAACACGGCACCGGAAAAATTCTTCGGATATTTCAGAAAGCAATATACGGCCGCCGGAATGCATTCGCTGCAGTCCGAGCTGGTACCGATTTCGAATAGGGCCTTCTCAGGCGGCAGATGCGTGATTTGTGTGGACCAGCGCAAAACGGCGGCGATCTCTGCGTCCATGTGCGCAATATGGTCGGCGGTCTCGAGAACCTGGTCTCCCGGAGACGAATCTTCATTGGATTGCAGCAGCCGGGCGATGAGATATGCGACGGCGACAGAAGCCGCGCGCGCCTGCGGCTCGTTATGCGTGATGAGGCAATTGTCGATGGCGGCACGCGTGAGCGTTTCGGGGGAGCGGTTGAAAAAGAGGCCGATGGGCGTCATGCGCATCGCGGCGGCGCAGCAGTTGCTGAAAACGCCGCTCTTATTCCACGGTCTTCCCGTGGAGAGATGTCTACAGGCTTTCACATTCGCCTCGGCGGGCGTCCGGTGAGGAACCGTGTTTTGAAACCACGAAAGCAGCGCATCTGCATGCCGCGCCGGATCCATCTTTTTGCACTCGATCAGGCATTCCGCAGTCGCCAGCATTGTCTGCGTGTTGTCTGTGTACGAGCCTTGAGGCAATGATTCGCTGGCGTGACCGGGATGAGCTTTGATGAAGCATGAGATGGGTTTGCCATAATACTGGCGGATCTGATCCCGGCTGAGAAACGCCGCCGGCATCCCCAGAGCATCCCCTATCGCAAAACCCGCAATGGCACCGATACATTTATTTTTCACTTCGTTGGGGTTCATAGGACTGCTTCCTTTAAAAAGATTATAGCACGCGGAATTTTGCAATTGACGATTTGCAGCGATCGAATAAGGATTAAGGCTTCATGAATCATGCGGGCTAATATCGATTGCGGCTGTTTTCGGAGGTTGTGATGCATCTCGCTCTCATCGATTGGCTGGCCGTTGGCGCGTATTTCCTCTTTAACATTCTCATCGGGCTCTATTACAGAAAGCGCGCCACGGCTTCCACGGAAGACTATTTCATCGGTGGCCGGAAAGTCGCGTGGTGGCTGGCGGGCACTTCGATGGTAGCGACGACATTCGCTGCGGACACGCCGCTTGCCGTCACGGGACTTGTCGCCAGCCACGGAATTGCCGGCAACTGGCTCTGGTGGAACATGCTGATGAGCGGCATGCTGACGGTCTTCTTCTATGCCCGGTTGTGGCGCCGCGCCGGAGTTCTGACGGACGTCGAGTTTGCGGAAATCCGCTACGGCGGCCGCCCGGCCGCTTTTCTGCGCGGCTTTCGTGCGCTTTATCTCGGACTGCCCATCAACTGCATCATCATGGGGTGGGTGAACCTGGCAATGGTAAAAATCCTTGTCTTGATCTTCGGGATCAGCAAGATCCAGGCTCTGTGGATCGTGTTCGGCATCATGATCCTGACCGCCATGATTTCCACCCTCTCGGGGCTCTGGGGCGTGCTGGTTACGGATCTGTTTCAATTTGCTCTTAAGATGGGAATGATGGTCATTCTGGCCCTGTTTGCAGTCCGCGCGGTCGGGGGCATGAGCGTCCTCAAGGACAGGCTGCTGCAGCTGGATGCGGTGCGCGACGCCGGCGGCGGCCATGGATCGATCCTCTCCTTTACGCCGGACATCGGGTCCGCATGGATGCCGATGCTCACCTTTATCGTGTATCTCGCCGTGAACTGGTGGGCAACGTGGTATCCGGGCGCGGAGCCGGGCGGGGGCGGCTATATCGCCCAGCGCATTCTGTGTGCCAAGGATGAGAAAAATTCTCTCCTCGCGACCCTCTGGTTCAATATCGCGCACTACGCCGTGCGGCCCTGGCCATGGATCCTGACGGCGCTTTGCTCGCTGGTTCTGTATCCCTCACTGGCAGACAAAGAATCCGGCTTCATTATGACTATCATGGATCCCCGGGTTTTTCCCGCGGCGCTCCGTGGATTGATGATCGCCGCTTTTGCCGCGGCTTACATGTCCACCATCGGGACGCAGCTGAACTGGGGCGCCTCCTATCTCGTGAACGATTTTTACCGGAGATTCCTCGTTCGCGGACGAAACGAAAAGCACTACGTAAGGATTTCACAGGCGGCCACATTGATGATCATGATCGTCTCCTGCATTGTTTCCTACTATCAGGATTCCATCGCAGGCGCCTGGATGTTTTTGATCGCGATCGGGGCCGGTACCGGAAGCGTTCTCATTCTGCGCTGGTTCTGGTGGCGGATCAATGCGTGGAGCGAAGTGTTCGCAATGGCGTCCTCCTTTTTCGTGTCTCTGCTGTTGCAGATTCATTTCAAAATGAACAACGACGATCCGCTGCAGTTTGCGTGGATCGTGCTGATCACCGTTTTCTGCTCCACGGTGATATGGCTTCTGGCCACATTTGCCACTGCTCCGGAAAAGGAAGAGGTCCTTCTTGCATTTTATCGCCGCGTCCGGCCCAGTGTGTCCTTCTGGGGTGCGATCGCCCGGAAGGCTGCGGATATTCCAGTCCAGCATGACAATGGCTGTAATCTGCTGGACTGGATTTGCGGATGCCTGCTTGTATATATGACCCTGTTCGGCGTCGGAAAGCTGATCTTCGGCCACGTGCTTTTGGGAGCGGGCCTGTTGGTCGTCGCGGCGCTGGCGGGAGGGATCATTTATTGGGATCTGAACCGGCGCGGGTGGAAAACGGTAACGGATTGACGATTGACGAGATAAAATCAGTGCGCATGATCGGTCCTCTGATTACAGGCGCGGGATCAAGGAAGGGAGCACAGGAATGTGGAACGGACGGGCACCGATGATCAGATCGGCTTTGTCCGCCGCGATATCTGCGATTCTCCTGTTCGGGCCGCTCAAACTGCCCGGGGCCGACAAAGCTCCTGCCGTCCTCAACGGGATCGATGTCCTGCGGCAGCGCAATTTTGATTTGCTCTCCGGGAAGCGCGTGGGGCTTGTTACAAATCACACGGGATTTGCGGCGGATGGAACATCAACCATCGATCTGTTTTTCAAGGCAAAAGCCTTCCGGCTGGTCGCGCTCTTCAGCCCCGAACATGGAATTCGCGGCATGTCGGATGAAAAGGTTTCTTCCTCCGTGGATGAGGCCACTGGGCTCCCCGTCTATAGTCTGTATGGGAAATCTCTCCGGCCGACTCCAGACATGCTGAAGGACCTCGATATCTTGGTTTTCGATGTCCAGGATGTGGGAGCCCGCTTCTACACTTACATTACTACAATGGCATACTGTATGGAGGAGGCGGCAAAGGCTGATATCCCGTTCATCGTGCTGGACCGGCCCAACCCGATCGGGGGTGTCCGCGTGGAAGGGCCGATGCTGGATGCGGACAAAACATCGTTCACGGGGTATATGCCGCTTCCGGTGAGACACGGGATGACCGTCGGGGAACTCGCCCGCTATTTCAATACGGAGAATCGAATAGGGGCGCGGTTGCAGGTCGTTCCCATGCAGGGATGGCGCCGGTCCTTCTATTTCTGGGACACGGGACAGATCTGGGCCAACCTTTCGCCGAACATGCGCAGCATTTTGGCGGCGCTTCTCTATCCGGGGGTGTGCCTGCTGGAGAGAACGAACATTTCGGTAGGGCGCGGTACGGATCGGCCGTTCGAAATTATCGGGGCACCCTGGATCGAGCCCCGGCGTTTTGTCCAGGCGCTCAAGTCGGCCCGCGTGCCGGGTATCCAGTACAGCCCCGTATATTTCACGCCGGACGCATCGAAATACAAAGGGGTCCGATGCGGCGGTGCCGGCCTGCTGATTACGGATTCGGACAGGCTGAATTCCGTTCTTCTTGGGATGACACTGGCGTCCGTTCTTAATAAGTTGTATCCGGAACAGTTCAAAATAGATAATATAATCGAGTTACTGGGAAACGAATCGGCAACGAAGATGTTGAAGGCGGGGCAGTCACCCGTAAAGGTGCTTCGCTCGGATAGTTCGAATTTGCGAAAATTTCTTGCGCGGCGACAGAAGGCTTTGATTTATGATTAGCGGTCAGGGAGGGAAGCAATAATGGCTCCTGCGGTTCGTAGGAAGAAAAGAAAAGACGAAATCAAAGTCACCATCGCACCATTCCGCAATATGGCGGATTACAAAACGTGCGAGGACATTCAGCGAGAGGTCTGGCATTCCCAGGATATCGACGTTGTTCCTGCTCCAATGCTGATGGCCTCGACGCATTCCGGCGGGATCACGCTTGGGGCGTATAACAGCCTCGGGGACATGGTGGGGTTCGTCTTCAGCATTCTTGGAATGGCCGGCGGAAAGCCGATCCAGCATTCCCATATGCTGGCGGTGCGGACTGCCTATAGGAATTTTGATGTGGCCTTCAAGCTGAAAATGGCCCAGAGGAAGGAGTCGCTGAAGAGAAAATTCACGGCGATCCATTGGTCCTTCGACCCGATGCAACCGCTGAACGCCTATTTCACCATGGGAAAGCTGGGAGCGCGGGCAAGCAGCTACGAAGAAGATTTCTACGGCGAGACAACCAGCCTCTTGGATAAAGGACTCCCGACCGACAGGCTCTTCGCGCAGTGGAATCTCGAGAACGGCGACGTGGCGCGCCGGTTGGAAACAGGTCCGCCGAAGCGCGATTACCGCAGGGACATCAAGCCGCGGGTCGTCATCAACCGGCTGATTGAAACGGCGCCGGGGATGATGAACTGCACGCCCGTGAAGCTCAACTGCACGTCAAGCCAGTTCCTGTTCGAAGTGCCGTATAACCTCCAGGAGATCAAAAACCGCGATCTGGGCATTGCGCTGGAGTGGCAAGGCAAAATGCGTCAGGTCTTCCGGCACTATTTCAAAAAAGATTACTCGGCCACGGATTTCTGGGTCATCGAGCAGGACGGGCATTTGCGGGCTTTTTACCTACTGGAAAAGAAAAAATATTAACCCCATGCAACTCTGGAAAAGATTATACGGCGTCGTCTGGCTTGCATTTTTTTCGTGCGTGATTATTCCCCGATGGACGGGGGCGAAAGCCGGGCTCTGGGTGCACGTCGTGCTCGGCCTGGCCATGCTGATCATGACGCTAGGCAACGCGAAGTCCTTGCATGCGCTGTCCGTCCCCTCGCGCTTGAAGCGCATCAGCAAGGTCACCATAGGTTTCGCGGTGCTGCAGGTCATCTGCGGCCTCGGCTTCGGTGTCGTGAAGCATTATTTGCCTGACCTGCCTGCCGCGATGCAGGCCCTGCGTATCGCGCACCTCGTATGTGCTCTGGCGATTCTGGCGCAGGCATCGTCCCTGGCGACAGCCTACGATATGTGGGAGGAGAAGGAGTTTTAAAACTTTGTAGGATGAAGCGCTTATTGCGGGATCCGGTGAGAGTTTTCAGAAGCGTGGGTTCGTCTGTTTTCCCTCGTAATATTTCTTTAAAACCTGGAAAGCTTTCTTCTTTTCTCCCCGGTTGGAGATCAAGCCCTTGCGATTCCAGAAATCCTGGATGCCGGGCAGAGGGCGGCGGGGCGACCGAAAATCCATCAGAATCCAAGGCGTGACGCCGCGCAAAAACGGAATTTTGTCCAGCATGCGGAGCGTGTGCTCATACAAGTCTGCCTGATATTCTTCCGACCAGCGCGTGAGTTCGTCGCCGTGCAGGCCGTAACGCGCATCTCCCCCGAATTCGCTGATGATCAGCGGTTTGGCATACTTCATTTTCCAGGTCATGGTGTCTGCTTTGGCCGGCAATCCGTCGTACCAGCCGATGTACTCGTTGCAGCCCAGCACATCCAGGAACTCGCCAAGCGGATCGTCGATCATCTGCGTCGTGGCATCCGGGGAATGCCTTTCCATTGCCGCGGTCGTCAGGCGTGTGGGATCCATGGCTTTCGCGGTTTTCGCGAGGCCCTTCAGGAATTTCAGCCGCGGCTCGCCTGGCGGAGTCTCATTGGCGACCGACCAGAGAATGATCGAGGCCCTGTTTTTGTCGCGCGTAATGTTTTCGGTGAGCTGTCGCGCGGCGTTTGCATAGGTTTGCTCATTTTCCCAGAGAATTGTCCAGTACACGGGGATTTCCGACCAGACCAGCAGGCCCATTTCATCGGCCATGCGGATCATGTTTTCATTATGCGGGTAGTGCGCCAGGCGGACGAAATTGCAGCCTAGCTCCTTAGCCCAGCCCAGCAGAATCCGGGCATCTTCGCGGCTGAAGGCCCGTCCTCCGCGCACCGGCGCTTCTTCGTGGATGGAGATGCCGCGCAAAAACAAGGGTTTCCCGTTAAGCAGAATATCGTGGCCACGCGTGGCAATTGAGCGGAAGCCGATGGCGTCCGTAACGCGGTCACTCTCCGTTTGCAACACCACCTGGTACAATTTAGGATTATCGGGTGACCAGAGCTGAAGAGATGCCTTTCGGTTGAAAGACGCAAAACCCTGTTCGCCGGTCTGAACGGATATGTTTATGCCTGCTTCCGGTATTTCAATTTTGACTGGTTGTGACGGCTTCGCCCCGTCCAATTGCACCCATCCGGCGATTTCCTGCTCCGAGCCAGGCTTGAGCTGTATGAAATAGTCACGGATAAAAGTCTGCGGCGCTTCAGCCAAATAGACCTGCCTTGTGAGTCCGCCGTAATTGAACCAGTCTGTGTTCAATGTCGGCACCCCGTCCCGCTGCCTTTTGTTGTCGACCTTGACGACAAGAAAATTATCTTTCTCCTTGAGGAGTCGGGTGATTTCAAAGTTGAATGGAGTAAAACCGCCAAGGTGTTCGCCCAGTTTCTGTCCGTTCAGATAGGCGATCGCATGGTAATTTGCCGCCCCAAACCAGACGAAAACTCGCCGGTTGGGTTTGAGCTTGAAGTCAAAAGACTTCTTGTACCAGATCGTTCCTTCGTAGAGAAAAAGCTTTTCTTTCTGAGTGTTCCAGTCGCCGGGAACGAGCAGCGTTTCGGAAGCGTCGAAATCGTATTCCACGCGATCTGTCTTGTCTTTGGGCTTTTCATTTTTAAAATAACCGTTTGGATCGGGTTCCCAGCGGTAGTTGAAGTAGCCGTTTTCATAGGGATCGATGATGATCTGCCATGCCCCATTCAGGCTGGTCGTCTGCCGGCCGTCAATATTGATGATCAGTTTTTCCGATGCCTTCGGCGAACCGGGAATGAGACAGATCAGAAATAATCCCCATATCCAGTGCCGCATAGCCCTCTCCTTCATTTAATGAACATCTCCAACTGCCGGTATTGCCGCTTCTGCTGTACTTATTGGCCGTTTCCCTCCTACAATGGTATGAATCATTGCATCGATGGGGGCAAGAAAAATGAGACATCGAGCTCTTTTGGCTGGGATCGTCCTTCAGGAGTTCCTGCTGAAATAGTTCTTCCGAAACCTGTCAATGAGGGGTGTTCTATTCATGAAGACGCGGACATATCAAAACACCATCGCGGTTTTGTTCTCCTTAACCTGGGGCCTGGTCTTGCTCGACCGGAATGCGATTTCTTTCTTATTTCCGATATTGATGAAAGAATTCCACCTGAACAACGCTCAGACCGGCCAGATCGTTATGGTCACCGGCTTCGGGTTTGTGATCTCTTCCGTCTTTCTTACCTCACTGGCGGACAAGTCCGGATTGAAAAAACTGTGGCTGGTGCCCGTCGTTATACTGTCGGGAATCTTTTCGGGAGCCACGGCGGTCTCGGTATCGCTGACCGTGTTTCTGATGGTCCGATTTCTGACAGGCTTTGCCGATGGACCCATCTATCCCTTGATGACGTCGGTGCTGAAGGTCCAGGGAGATCCGGAAAGGTTCGCCTCCTACATCGGCTGGACGCAGTTTTCCATCGGCGTGATTGCGATGATTCTGGGGCCGACGATCACGATACAATTGGCGGAGAAATTGGACTGGCATTACGCGTTTATATTCACAAGCCTGCCGGCCGTCGTCGTCGGAATCATTATCTGGTTTGTCCTGAATGAATCCAGGCCGGCCGTCGCGGCGGCTTGCAGTCCGAAAGAACCCGCCACGCAGGTAGCGCACGAGGGCGCCATGAAATGGAGCGATGTGCCGAAGATATTTGCCTATCGGAACTGCACGCTCTCCTACATTGCAAATGTCCTGGTCATGGTGGGTTTCTGGGGCGTGGTCAGTTTCGGTACGACCTACTGGGTTCATGAAGGCGGGCTGTCGCTCTCGCAGACAGGATACATGACATCGATTTCAGGCATCATCGGTCTGGGCTGGGCGATGGCGATCCCGCTGATACTGGATCGCATCGGCCGAAAGCCTTCCGCCTCCATATTCACCATCTATATTGCCGTATCCATGGCTCTGCTCTATCTGACCAAGGGGCTGATCGCCCAGGTTGCCTACGTCTTCGTGATCGGGTGTTGCGGCTTCGTATCGGTTCTTTTTGTGGCCATCATTTGCCAGGAATCTGTGCCGCCGGCTATCGCGGCCACCACTACGGCGATCGGCATGGCAATCGGGGAATTATTCGGGACCTCGATCGCTCCCCGCATACTCGGATCACTGGGCGATCTATACGGATTGAAAACGATCTTTCTGGTGGGAGCTATCACCAATCTGATCGCTTTTTTCATCACCTTCGGTCTGACCGAAACAGGCAAAGATATTCTGAAAAAAAAGCAGAAGATGCGCGTCGCTGCATGAGGAGCGGCGATCTGGCGAGTCAGCTAAAGTTTGACAGGTAGGAGTCGTTAGCAGTGGATTTCCAATAAGCTTGTCTTAAACCCAAAATAGCCATCCTGGGATCGCCAAGTCGATCGGGGTCGGTATCGGAATCGGGGT
>DATJPG010000109.1:0-12026 GCA_035506515.1 Acidobacteriota bacterium | reverse complement strand
CCAACGTAAAAGAGAACGCCGGGTCGTAGGGGCCATGGGCTTGAATAATTTTATCTTGATAGAGTTGCTCATTCGTATCGGAAATGGCAATGTCCAGATTATTCTGGAGAGCCAGTTTCGTCAGGTCCTTTAGTGAAATATGGTACGCAGTCCCATCCTTTTCGGCTCGCTCGATCGAGCTGATCGGAATATTGAGCTCGACCTGGTTGACCATTTCCTGCACTGTTTTCTGTTGCGATATTGCGATCTCCGAGGAGAGCGTCAGCGCCAGCAAAAGCCCCGTGCTGGACAGGAACCGTGCCTTTCTTTCTAGCGTATATTTTAATCTATTCATATCCGATCCTTGGTATCATCATTGCACTGCCAAAAGGGATTGATTCATCTTCAGAGCGCCGGACGGTTGCGCCAGGGATTTTGGGAAATCCCGGCCGGTGGAGCCGCTTCGGGATATTGGCTCCTTTCGACCTCGCTAAACTACGAGGACGTCCGCCAGCAGTATCCTTTGGAGTCAGCCGCGCATGCGGCAAACTGCAAGCCGGCGAAAGAGGGACGGGGGAATAAGGGGGGGCCGCAATATAGGGGATCACCCGTCTGAACCGTACTCCATACAAAAGAATGCGCACTGACATAACCTGTACCTTGCAGCGCGAGCGCATTCGATCACTGCATCCTGAATCCCGCCACACTGCCAAGATCCAATGACCCGACAGTGCCGCTGTTGGAGTGCGTCCTTTTCGGGGTTCGCCTCCCAACTTTTAATAGATACGGGCGACGACACCAGATGTTACATAAGGCACGTCCTATGGAGAATGATACACCTTGCGCCACGCTAACTCAGGCGGTTTCAATATGACAAGGGTACAGCTATCCCGCGGTTCCTGCGTCCTGCTGATTCGAGGAGTGAGTGATCGGAATCGACTCCCGCGCCCGGCGCGGGAGTCATGCGAACGGCTTTGCATCAGCAGTCACCCAATTTCACGAGCCGCACGAAACCTCGAAAGCTCGATAGATACATCTATGTATGTTTTATTGAAATGCCATACAAATATGTATCCATTCATATTTCCCCCTGCGGATCTCCATTTGCTGGATTGCGGCCGTCGGCAATGAAATTTCCTCAGAGGATTCGGATGGCGCCTCCTCCACTATAAAATCAGCGGGCAGATTTCAGAGGACTCCGTCATCTCAGAACAAATTGCAGCCCGGCGGTTACCGCCGTTTGGGCGATGCATCATCCAATCTGCCGGGCGCGGCGGATCCATGGAGCGGGCGGATCACAAAATAGACAAAAATGTTTATGATATTGCAATAAAATACATAAAAGAATCTTTTGCCAATTCTGTAATTCAGCCGCTCCTGTCGCTGATTTGACAATAAGTGCTTCATTTATAAATAATTACGTTTGCCGCATTTTACCGCTGCGACTTTGGAATGAAGATTGCACTAAAGCCATCTGGGCTTTCCCGCGGATGAAATCATTTTGATGAATCCGGGAAGGTCGGGGATGAAGCAGTCAGGCGGTTGCATTTTATTTCATTTGAACCTTAGAAAGGCGGGGCAGAGCAATGAAAAACCTCAGACTATTTGCACAAATACTCCTTTTGATATCGATTCTATTTGGCGGGCAGGCAATGGCGCAGTCGACCATCTTTAATATCCCGACCACGGATACCGTGGCGAAAGGCAAGGTGTATGCGGAATTCGATTTTCTGCCGGAGGTTCCCGGGGCCGATTATTCCCGAACCTATGTATACAACCCTCGCATTGTGGTCGGAGCCCCCGGAAACGTTGAGTTCGGCGTAAACTTCCCAATTTACAATACTCAATTTTCGGGATCGTCTTCGACCACTTATGCATACATCCAGCCAAATGCAAAATGGAGACTCTACAACAAGGAATCGAGTGGGATTGCGGTGGCACTGGGCGGCCTATTGAATACACCGCTCAACCGTCGCGAAGGTCAGGACTCCTGGGGTTTGTTGTACGGGTTGGTCAGCGAAAAATTCAAGGGCAACTACGGTCCGAGGATCCATGTTGGCCCGTACGGGGTTGTGTCATCGAATATCGATCCCGTCAGTTTCTATGGTCCGCGCGCGGGCGTGATTCTCGGATACGAGCAGCCGATTCAGAAGCGGATCAGCTTCGTGGCGGATTGGTACAGCGGAAAGAACGGCCTGGGCTATTTTACCCCGGGAATTTCGATCACGCTGCCCAAAAACAGCTTGCTGAACGCAGGGTACAGTATCGGCAATGATACCTGGGGAAATAGCAATGCTACCCGGAACCGTTTCATGTTCCTCTACTACGGCATCACGTTCTAGCCGAGAGTGCGCTGCCCGTTGTGCGGATTCTCAACGCAGACGAGCATGAATTCGGACAGGCTCCCAGGCTGCAAGACTGCAACTTGCAGCCTGGATCTTTCAGGGCTGCATGCCGAAGACGTCTGAAGCCCCTGAATCTCCCGCCCGCTCCCATGAACCACAACCCGCTGCTCCATCTTCCGCAAAATTTTCCGGGAAACAGTGTATGATAAACTGCTGGATCTGCGAGCTGCCGGCCGTGCCGGCTTCCCGGACATGTTGAAAGAGCGTCTTTTATGAAGATTATTTTTGCGCAGCAATCGTCGATGGGTCCCGCGCGTGACAATAATGAGGACTATCTGGCTTTCTATCAGTCGGGGGAAGAAGAGAATCCCGAAGCCGAGCGCCCGCGGTTTTCGGTGGCTATTCTCGCGGATGGCGTAGGCGGACATGCGCGAGGCGAGGTCGCCAGCAGAATGGCGGTTGAAACCGCCTTGAAACAATTCCAGGAATCGATTCAGGAGAAAACGGCGAACCAGCTGATCTGGAATATGTTCACCTCTGCGAACCAGGCTGTTTACGACGCCGGCACGCAGTCCGGAGAAAAGGACCGGATGGCGACAACCCTCACGGTCGCGATATTCGGCAGTGATGAGATCAGCATCGGGCATGTCGGAGACAGCCGCGCCTACCTGATTCAACAGGGCCGGATCCGCAGAGTGACCACGGATCACTCCTATGTAGCCATGCAGATGAAACTTGGGCTGCTATCGGAACAGGAAGCCATGGTCAGCCAGTTGCGATCGCTGCTGACGCGGAGCATCGGCCACGATCTCACGATTCAGGTGGATTATTACACTCTGAAAGTCAACCGGGGAGATTACCTGATTCAATGCACAGACGGGCTCTACAGCCACTTGACTGAGCGTGAAATGCTGGAGATCGTTACCGGCACCCCGCCGGCCGAAGCTTGTCGGAAAATGATTGCACTTGCCGAAGAACGAAAGACGGATGACAACCTGTCTGTTCAGGTGGCGCAGGTCGAGCAGGTTGAAAGAGTCCTCTACCACATGGGCGTCCCCTATTATCGCGAAGCACAGGAAGTCTCAAAAGGGTATGAAATCGAGATCGGCCAGGTATTGGATGAACGTTTCCAGATCATCGATGTGATCAACCGAAGCGGCATGGCCACGATTTTCAAGGCGATAGACCTGAACACCGGACAGACGGTTGCCGTAAAGGTACCACTCATGCAATTCGAAAGCGATCCGGGCTTCTACGATCGTTTTGAGCGTGAGGAGTTGATCGGCAAGGCGCTCAACCACCCCGGAATTCTGCACGTCGCTTCCATCGAAGAAAAAAGCCGGCCTTACATGGTGATGGAATTTCTCGAAGGGCAGACGCTGAGGCAACGCCTGAGCGCAGGACGAATGGATCTTTCGGAAGCGGCGAGCATCGCCGCCAAAATTTGCGATGCGCTCGATTACATGCATTCCTATAAAGTCATTCATCGGGATTTGAAACCCGAGAACGTGATGCTTTGCGCCGACGGCTCCATCCGCATCATGGACTTCGGCATCGCCAAGGTTGCGGGATTGCGCCGTCTGACCTTCAGCGGTTTCTCCCCTGCTATGGGAACGCCCGACTATATGGCCCCGGAACAGGTCAAGGGGAAGCGGGGAGACGAACGAACCGATATCTACAGCCTCGGCGCCATGCTTTATGAAATGACGACCGGCTCTGCTCCTTTCGAAGGGACGAATCCGTACCAGATCATGAATGCCCGCCTGAGCGGAGATCCCGTTGCCCCGCACAAACGCAACCCGGACATTTCTCCTCAATTGGAAGAAATCGTCCTGCATGCGATGGAGCGCGATCCGAACGACAGATATTCCAAGGCGGCGGATTTGAAGGCGGAACTGCAGAACCCGCAAAAAGTGCTGTTGGCGGGGCGCCGCGACCGGCTACAATCCCCCTCGGCCTGGAGGTCGCACTGGCACACGCTCCGGATTATCTTATGGACTGTGTTGGGCACCGTCATAGGTGTCGGCTTGATTCTGTATTTGTTCCGCAATCGTTAATTCCCGTTCTGCCGTTTCGAAGCACTTTTCCTCCTTATAAAAAAAGTGAACCCGGGCAGAAGCCCGGGCCCACATTAGTTAGCACTTCCTTTTATTCAAATCATCCTATGCAACGGACCCCGGTACGGTTCCCAGCAATGTCCTTTGTTTGCGGGCGTTGCCGATCAGGACATAGACAAGGCTGATGACGCCCCAGGCCCCCGTGAGCGCGAAGCAAATGTAGGCCTCATGCTTCGCGTCGGCGTTGCCAATAATATAGAGATAGAGGATGGATATCAGCATCGCGACATTGGCCAGTAGCCCCAAGGCCGGGATGATAAAGTGTTTGATAGCCCCGCGCTCCTTCCGGCCGTGGAACGCTATGATCGTCCAGATACAGGTCAGGGCATACAGAACGAAAGTGCCGAAATTGGATGCGAGCGTGATACCCGTCAGCCCGACAACGGATTGCACCCCGATGAGGGCAATTCCGGCGGAAACAGCCACAAGGACCCAGATCGCCTTGTGCGGCGTGGCAAACTTGCCGTGCATGGCGCCCAGGATTTCCGGCATCTCGTCGTCTTTCGACATCGCGTAGCTGATCCGAACGGCAGTATTCAGGCAGCTCAGGGTCGTGCCCAGAATTGCCATCGCAACGGTAACGGCGATTGTGATCATGAGGCCGAACCCAATGCCGTGCAGGATCGTGTTGCCAACCAGAATGGCCATATCGCCGATGGGCGCGCTGGATGCCGCGGCGGCATCCATGCCTGTGATCACCGCGCCGGCAGCACTCTTTCCGACGATCTTGTCGCTGACCATATAGCCGGCTGCGAAGTATTCGAAGAAATACGCGAACAGCCCTTGAATGATGAGCGACAGCACGACTGCCCTTGGAATGTTTTTTCTCGGGTTCTTGGTTTCCGCAGCGAAGGCGGTGCAGCTTTCGAATCCGACGAGAATCAGGATTGCGATCGTGGACTGAATCATCACGCCGACAAACGAGTGGGGCATGATCACGTCGGCAGCGCTTTTAAATGTCCAGTGAGTGGTACTCGCCGGCATAGACCACCGGTAATAGATTGCCAGACAGCTGAATACAACCAGCGTTGTCAGCTGAACGACGTTGATGACGATGGAGGTCATGGTGGAGCCGCTGACTCCGCGCATGGCGATGTAGCCCGTCAGAATCGCAAACAGAATGGCGATCACGCTCAAGCCCATGACTGAAATTGTTTTGCCTGTGAGGGACGTGTAGATATACCCAATCAGTGTAGCCATGAACGCCACCATGATGCCGGGATATATCCAATAGAAGAGGTGAGCGGCCCAGCCGGTGATAATTTTGGCCAACCGCGCCCATCTGTGGTGCTCGCGGTTTTCGCGGTCGAGAAACGCTTTTTCCGCGAAGTAATAGCAGCTGCCAAAGCCCGCCTCAGGGTAGAGACGAGCCAGTTGGGCGTACGAAATGGCAGTCAGAAAAGCCAGAACCAGCGCGAACGCGATTCCAGCCCAGATGTCGCTGGCGACCGATGCGCCGTTCGGCGCAGTGGCGGCGGCCTGCAGCTGGTAGGTGATCCACAAAAAAGCGCCCGGAGCTATCAGCGCCATTGCATTCATCGTGACTCCCGTCAGCCCGAGTGTCGGGGTGACGGCCACGCCGCTTTTCGAATCGGTCTCAGCCATAACTTTTTCCTTTCCAAGGCACACGTCCAGCGGACGATGCGCGTTGCAATTAAACTTATTATTTGGTACTGGCCTTAGTAGCGCCGCATCTCCCGCCCGGCCAGGCTGGGGACAGCAGATACGTTAGGAAGCCGCCCGGGTCGAGGCACTGGGAGTGGGGCGGCCCGCAGAACGGACTTCCGGGGCAATGGCGAAATCGGGATAACCGATGGCGCCCATTTCTGAAACGTCCAGACCCTCAAACTCGACTTTCGGCGAAACCCGATTGCCGATCCATATGTCCAGGATTTTAAAGAAGGCGAAAAAACACCCAAAAACAAATACGAAACAGCTGATCGCTCCTATCGATTGAGCGATCAGCTGACCGGAATCACCGTAAAAAAGTCCGCGCACGGTACCCGGGACATTATTAAGCCCGTTGCCATAGGTCCCGTCCGCGAAAAGCCCGAGCGCAAGAACTCCCCAGAGGCCGCAGATTCCATGAACGGACACCGCACCTACGGGGTCGTCGACCTTGAGCGTCCCTTCGATGAATATCACAGATATTACGACCAGAATGCCGGCTGCCGCCCCAATGACAACAGCCGAAATGGTGCTGACATAAGCGCAGGAAGCGGTGATGGATACCAGGCCGGCCAGCATTCCGTTCGCCAGGATACTGGGCTCCGGCTTCCCGTAGCGCAGCCAGACATATAACATGGCTGAAAACGCCCCGGCGGCCGATGCCAGCATCGTGTTCACGGCTATCACGGCTATTCTCAAATCAGTTCCCGCGAGGGTGGATCCTGCATTAAACCCAAACCAGCCGAATGCCAGAATGAAAGTTCCAATGATGGCCATGGGTATGTTGTGTCCGGGGATCGCCGTCGGCTTGCCGGCCCTCGTAAATTTCCCCAGCCGGGGACCGATCACGATCGCTCCTGCCAGCGCGGCCGCTCCGCCGACCAGGTGAACCACCGCGGACCCGGCGTGATCGACAAGCCCGTGCCCAAGACCGAAGTTGATTCCCAGTTTCGCCAGCCACCCGCCGCCCCATACCCAGTTGGCGAATAGGGGATACACGAACATGGACATGAAAAAGCCGAAGAAGACGAATGAGGAAAACTTCCATCGTTCAGCCAGGGCCCCGGTCGGGATCGTGGCTGCCGTATCCATAAAGACCATGTTGAAAAGAAACAGGGCAAAGATACTGCCGCTCCAGGAACTGCCCGACAGCAGGAAGCCCTTGAGCCCGAGCAGCCCAAAGATCCTGCCCGATACGTGGAGCGCCACCTCGTGATTCAGACCAACGGCCCCGCCTAACGTCGGAAGGAACCCGACCCCTCCCATTTGGAAGGCAAACCCGCAAATCCAGTACCCGAGCATGCCGATGCAATAGATCATGAGGTTCATCGCCATGGTGTGAGAGACATTCTTGGCCCGGGTGAAACCCGTTTCAACCATGGCAAACCCGGCTTGCATGAACATGACCAGAAACCCAGCTATGAGCGTCCAGACGATATTGATGGCGAGGCTGTTTTGCGCCGTCAGATCAGCCACGGTCTTCAGCGCAGGCGCGGCAGGATCTTCGGCCGCCCGTGCACCGACAGCCAGCGCGGGTGCCAGCATCAGACTGAATGTCAAAATATATCGACCAATTCCGCGTGCCATTTCCATGTTCCTCAATATGTTGCTGCTGCAAAATGCATGCCACAAAAGCGCAGGAACGAGAAGGCAGCCCGTAACGCATTATTCTGGAATTGTTTGCAGCGGTTGTGAGTGGAGATCTGTGAGCCGGAGGGAAGGGCGATAAGTTACTATTTAGTATAATTGATGCATTGAATCTACATTATTGTAGAATATTAAAACCTGGACCGCGCTCCCGATATTTCTACGCGGAGGCGTTTGAACGGTACGGACGAAAGCGCAAGTCTGTCTGTGGAACTCCGGAAGAACGGGCAATGCATCCCGAAAAAGTCGGCCTCAGATCTCAATTACTATCCAGTCGGGCTTTTAAGGGCTCTTCGGAGACAGACGCGAGCAATCGGCAGTTAGTATAGTGCATCATTAATCTCCTGACACATGCAAAGATCCACCGGACGCATTACGCTGGAATGGCCGGTTGCACGGATTTATTAATATTACATATCTGTAGCTTGTGATTAGTTATAGTACGGAAATGTTGAACTGCCATCCCGACCATTAGGGAAGTGCGGAAATGAAATCCGGGCGATTCCAGCAGATCCCGATCGGCCGCCGGAGCTACTTGCACTTTTTATCCTCGTCCGACTGTTTTACTTCCTGGCCGTCTTCGAGATCGAATTCAAAGTATTTGACGCCCCTGGTTTTGTACATCAAACAGAAGCCGCATTTCTGACCGCTGGTCGTTTGCGCAAGGATAAAGAGCGTCGGGCTGTTTAAAAATTCTGCGGAGACGTCGAATTCGGCAGGGCTGCCGGGATTCCAGATATTCCAGAGACCGTACGAACTCCTGGTTGCCCCGAGATAGAAGCCCATCATCTGCGACGCGGGCTTCTCGGTGCTCACCTTGATCCACCAACCGTCTTTCTTTGCCGGCTGACTTGGCGCGCCGAACTGGGCGAAAGCACTTCCGGCAAATAGCATAAAGAGAACAAGCACAGCGATCAGTCTATAGCGCATTGGATACCTCCAAATAATGCCTTAACCGGTATAGTCAGTAGTCGGAAGTCGTCAGTCGGCAGCAAAGAGACAAACTGCCGACTGACGACGAAGCATATTAAAAGGCGGCTAGGCCAAAAGGTTTTGTGCGCGGATCAGGCGTTGCTGCACATGAACCCCGTTTGGACACTCGATGGCGCAGTCGGAGCAATCGCTGCAGCGCACATCCTGGATTTCCTTTGCCAGCCCCTTGAAACTCATCGCTGCCTGATGGTAGTTGCCGCAGAAGTCATGGTAGGCGAGGAAACGCATCACCTCGGCCACCGGCATGCCCTTGGGACACTTGCCTTCGCAGTCGTAACACATGCGGCAATAATCCGGCCGGATCTTCTCATTCAGTACAAAAAGCAGTTGTTCATCCGCAGCCGTATAGGGTTCGGACATTGCCCGGAAATTCATCTCGAGTTGAGGGATGGTATCCATGTGCGGAACGGTGGTTCCGATTCCGGGATTCGTCAGGACCCATTTGATGCCCGCGAGCGGTCCTTCGCCCGTGGCTTTCGGTTTGCCGGAGAAGTTGGCCAGATTCAGCCCGCTGACCGCCACCACTACTTTCATCGCGATGACGCCGATGCCGGCTGCGCGCAGCTTGTCTACCGCATCGTTCCGGAGGCGTCCGCCGATCGGGTAGCTGTAGGTCATCTGCATGACGTCGAAAACTTTGCTCTTTATGATGAAATCGACCATCGCATACGGCTTGTGGCAGCTGAATCCGAGGTAGCGGGCTTTGCCTGACTGTTTGGCGATCTGCATGGCTTCGAGCGCGCCGTCGGGGATCGAGGCTGGTGTATCCCTGGCGTGCAGATGCCAGATGTCGAGATAATCGGTGCCCAGCTCGGAAAGGCTGGTGTCGAGGTCCTTTAAGATCTGTTCTTTTTTATATGAGGGAGACTTGGTGGCGATGATGATCTTGTCTCTCTGTCTTCCCTTAATGACACTGGAGAAGATCCTTTCGCTGTCCTTGTAGTCCCGTGCGGTGTCGAAATAATTCACACCCATGTCCAGGGCCCGCGCAACGACGTCCGTTGGGGGGACGTACCCGATGCCATACCCGACGCCGGAAGGTTTCAGGTCTGTCTTCCCCAGAGTGCGATATACGACTTTGGGAGGCTCTTTGGCACTGGGAGGTTCTTGGAATGCGGACTCGAGGCTGTTCGAGGAAACGAGCCCGACGGCGGGTAATGCCATTCCAGCTTGCAGGAATTGCCTTCGTGACGGATTGGCGCTCACATATCCTCCTTACAAAATGACGATCTAAGTTCGAAATTCAGGTTCCCGGCTGTTTACGTAATCCACCTTATAGCATATTTCGCCGGTGCGGCAACCTTAATTAGCAACTTATCTCTTTCCACAAACACGGGATTGTTACTATAGTAGGCAGAAATCAACAGCAGGGATTGCAGGCCAGGAGATGTCACATGAACAGATACCACAGATGGAATGCTATTCTCGTTGCCGCCGGCTTTATCATCGTTTTGACCGCAGCGTGTACCGCTCTTTGTGCCGAGGACAAAAAGGAAATTCCTAACCATGCAGGCTTCCAGTCGTGCAAGGACTGCCACGGCGAAATGCAGGCCATGTGGGATTCTTCCGGCCACAGCAAGGCGATTCGCCGGATCGCCGTCAATAATCCTTCCGCTGCCGATTGCGGCGGCTGCCATTCGACGAAAAGGCTTGAGGCGGGGCAAAAGAACGCGGAGGCGCCAAGCGCCGGCGAGGAAAGCTTCCACAAGGTCGGCTGCCTGGCCTGCCACGCCAGACAGACAAGCGCCTATGACCACAGAGTGGTTGTGGACCCCGACAAACTATGTGATACGTGCCACACCCAGAGATCGGTGCTCTGGGGAAAAGGCGCCAGGGGTGTCGAAGATTCGAGAAACTTCCACTCCGGCGTGCCGTGCATCTCGTGCCACATGACGGAAGGGAATCACAGGATGAAAGTGCTCCGGCCCGATGGTCCCGGCCTGACTGAAAAGCGCCAGGACACCTGCACGTTGTGCCACAAAGACAACAACCGGGAGGCTCGCGTTCAGCAGATCCAGGAGTGGCAATCCACCTATGACGAAAACATGGCTCCTCTGCTGGCGGATGTGAAATCGATTGACGCCGCGCTCAAACAGGCTCCCGGCTTACTGGATGCGTCCCTGAAATCCAAGTTTGATAATGTGAAAGCCAACCTCTCGATCCTGCAGGGGGACGGATCCCGCGGTTTTCATAATTTCGTAATGTCTTTGGAGATTACGGGGCTGGCTTCCGGCGACCTGAAAGAAATCAAAGCCGCCATCAAGTAAATACGCACTCCATTGGGGACGGACCACGACAGGTCATTGTTGATTAACAGAATTCGCTTCCTTGCGAGAGGGATCAAAGATCATGGGCTCGTGGATGACATGCAAGTGCGGAGGATTGGTTCATCTCAACATGTTTTCAGGTACGCATATTTACCAGCTCGTAGAAGACTCAGATTATGACGCCGTAGAGGATCCGATCGACCGCGACAAGCTGGAAGGCCTCTTTTTCAGGAAGGGCGTTACCGTATACCGATGCCACAGCTGCGGGCGACTGCTGATCGAGTGGGATGACAAGGACGGTCTTTCGGTTTATTTGCCGGAGGGGAAAATGCAAATTCCCGGAACAGAAAGAGCTTCCCGTCTGCAGGATCTCCAGGAAGCCGGTCAACCATCAATAGATCATCGTGCCGAAGAACCGGAATCGCCTGAAGGCAATGTGCCGGATGATCCGCAGTTGAAGGAACTGGAAGCCCTGGCGGAAGCGGCCTATGACGAAATGTATGATTCCGTGTCTCCTACCGGATGCTATTCACGCGCAAAAGAAGCGCTGTACAGTGCCATTGAACTGGCAGATCGACTGGGCCGCCGAAAAGACGCCGAGAGGCTGCAGAAGCGCCTGCAACATATTAAAGATGTCTTCAGGCACCAGTTCTCAAGCTAGGGCCGCATAATTGTTGCGCCCGGAGGGCGCCTTCGGCAGCTTGCTGCCGCTTTAAGAGTTTAGAGTTTACAGTTCAAAGTTCCCTGTTCTTGGAAAGCTGGGAACTGGGAACTTTTAAGAACAGCCTGTGAGGACGGCTCTCCAGAGACTATCTCGAAACTCAAGTCTATGGTCTCGTTCCCTGCATCGCTGGGAGCGTCCTCCTCGCCTAATGCCGCATAGTTTTTGCTTCCATGGCATCCTGGGAGCCTCGAAGAGGCGATAGAGAGTAGGCCCGACCGTCAGGTCGGGATAGGCATTTTGTTATATATGAGCGCCGAAGGTGCGACACCTGTTGTGCCGCGCCTTC
>DATJPG010000108.1:0-23253 GCA_035506515.1 Acidobacteriota bacterium | reverse complement strand
ACCTGGCTGCTTTGAATGTCGCGGTAACGCGGCGGCATCATCTTGTGCGATTTCGGCAGGTTGGCCCAGAGCTGAAATCCCTCCATCTTCCCTTCATCGTCGCCGCGCGGCATTTCCTGGTGGACGATACCGCTGCCGGCCGTCATCCATTGGGTGTCGCCGGATGAGATGACGCCCTTGTTTCCCATACTGTCGCCGTGTTCCACGTCGCCGCTGAGCACATAGGTGATCGTTTCGATGCCCCTGTGCGGATGCCAGGGGAAGCCTGCCCGAAAATATTCGGGGTTGTATGAACGGAAATCATCGAGAAGCAGGAAAGGATCGAAGAGCGGAACTTCGTTGTTTCCGAAGATTCGCCTGAGGTGAACTCCGGCGCCCTCGATCGTCGGTTTGCCTCTGAGGATGGTGCGAATCGTTCTCATGCTTTGCATAAACCCTCCCTTGAAAAAAGTAGCGGGTGCCATTCGATGGACCCCGGAGATCCGGTTTTCTCAAAACCGGATCAGCTTCTGCACGTTTTTGAAGAACAGCTTCTCTTTCTGCTCTTCGGTAAGGGTGGTTGAATTGCGAATCATCTCCACATATTTTTTCTGTTCGCGCCACGGGCTGTCGGAGCCAAAAAGGAAATAATCTTCCTTCTGTTTGAAAAGTTCTCCGGCATGTTTGTCCCCCTCCATGCTTTCCAGCACAAATGCAACATCGAAGTAGCATTCTTTGTCGCCCAGGAGATCCAGGACCTTTCCCCATTCGCCGTACCCGCCGCCGTGCGCCAAAACGATCTTGCATCCATTGAAGTCTTTCAGCAAAGCTGCATATCTTTCGACAGAGGTGTAATCGCACCCGGGCAAACTGGGATCGTATCCCGAGTGGAAATACAGCACCATGTCGTGTTTCAAGGCTTCTTCGTAGACCGCGCACGCCGCCCTGGAATCAACTGCAAACCCCTGGTAGCCCGGATGAAACTTGATACCCTGCAAACCGAAATCCTTCATTTGCCGGATACAGTCGCGGAAGTCGGGATCCTCCGGATGCGCGGAGCCGAAGAAAACAATGCGCTGAGAGCGCGGAGCCAATTCCTTCAGCCACTGCAAAATGCCGTTGCCGTGGCCGGGATTGGTTGCTACCGGCAGGACAATCGAAATATCGACGCCTGCGGCATCCATGGAATCCATCAGGCTGTCGAACGTCCCGGCTGTGTGTGCGTTCAGTCGGCCTTTGATGTTGGAGATAACGGTAGTGATGGCCTTTTTCGCAACCAGATCGGGATAGATATGTGTATGAGCATCAATGATCACGTTGACTCCGCTAAACAAAAACCCAAGATTCCAATATTATGGAAAATGGTGTCAGGTTACAATTATCTCAATGAGATCAGGGTCATTGGGACCTGAAACCAATTTGAGGGAAAATGCTAAAACAGTGTTTTATGGAAACAAAAACCGTCTGCATTTTTCGCTGCGCGGCTTTGTCCCCCGATGATGTAGTATCAGAAGAAACGGAGGTGCGCCACGATGCAGAGAGCGTTTCAGGCGATCTTAATATTTTTTTATCTGGTGACCACGCTCTGCGCTGCCGCCGGTACCGCGCAAAATGCCACCACTTCCGGTGAGTTTTGGATCCAGCCGCCAACGCTTGCGGCGCTTGGGTTTGACTGGCGAATCTCCGGGGACGACAACCGCAATGCCGCGGTTGAAGTTTCCTACAGGCGAAAAGGTGAGCAAAAGTGGCATGAAGCGCTGCCGCTTCTGCGGCTGCAGCAGGAGCGGATCGGGGCGCCGACTGGACCCGGGTATCCCCCCCAGTCGGTGTCGGATGGGACGGGGTACGTCAATCCTTTCAAATACACCGTGCCGAACATGTTTTCCGGAAGTATTTTGAATCTTCTCCCCGACACGGAGTACGAATGCCGTTTTGTCCTCTCCGACCCTGACGGCGTCATAGGGCCGGCGAGAAAAATTGTGACTGCACGCACCCGTAGAGAACCACAGCCCGCGCAGGGAGGTCACGTGTATCACGTGTATCCGTTCGGGTACAAGGGTGAGAAACAGCAGCCTGCGTTCACAGGACTTCTCGCCGCATACTACACGGGGTCGAATCATTCCGATCATGCAAATTCCTTTGGCCCCCGTGTCCAGCCGGGCGACGTCATCCTCGTGCATGCCGGAGTCTATAAGGACAATCGCTTCCACTATAGCGGCTTTTATCCGAACGAAGCCGCATACGGAACGCCGTTCGACGGCACCTACTATCTCACCGTGAGCGGCACTCCGGACCGCCCTATTGCGATCAAAGCGGCAGGCGATGGGGAAGTGATCTTTGACGGCGACGGGTGCCAGACACTTTTCAATTTGCTGGCGGCGAATGACAACTACTTTGAAGGCATCACGATCCGAAACACGAATGTCGCCTTTCTTCTGGGTCTGAAGAACATCATCGGCTCGAGCGGTTTCACGCTGAAGCGATGCCGGCTGGAGAATATTGGACGGGGAGTTCAGGCGGATTGGTCCGGATCGAAAAACTTCTACATCGCCGACAACATTTTTATCGGGAGGCATGATCCGAAGAGGCTAATGAGCTGGTGGTGGCCGAATATATGGGGTAAGTTCGATAATTATCCCGCGCCAATCACTTCGGAATACGCCGTAAAAGTTTACGGCCAGGGGCATGTCGTTGCCTATAACTACGCCGCCAATTGGCACGACGGGATCGATATCGCCACGTATGGAAACCCGGACGGAACTGCTCCTGACGGAACGCCTCACGAGATTTCGGACAGAGTGCCTGTATCCATCGATATTTACAATAACGACATCAGCAATACGGCAGACAATTGCATCGAGTCCGATGGCGGAGCCAGGAACATCCGCGTCTTCCGGAACCGCTGTTTCAATTCTACCGGGGGCGCACTGAGTTCCCAGCCCATATTCGGCGGGCCGAACTATGTCTTTCAAAATATTATTTACAACACGACCACGGGATCCGCAGTGAAGTATATCGATACGCCTTCAGGACTTCTCGTGTATCAGAACACGTTCATTGGCGCAGCCAACGCCGCAGGGCCTTCGTCCAATGTCCATTACCGCAATAACCTGATATTGAGCGACGGCTGGCCGGGGCCGGTTCTGGCGATGGGGACTTTTACCAACTATTCCAGTTCCGACTATAACGGCTTCCGGCCGGACCCGGCCGGAAGCATCGCATTCGAATGGGTGTCTCCGCCATTCGATGTCAGGGTTGACTACCGGAACAAGCTGGAAACCCGCAGATACAAGACGCTTAGTGAATATAGCCGCGCAACGCACCAGGATGCACACAGCGTCCTGCTCGACTATGATGTATTCGTGAATGTAAAGATCCCGGACAAATCCGACCCGCAACGGCTGTATGATCCGGCAGATTTTGATTTCAGCCTGAAACCCGCGTCGGCGGCAGTGGACGCGGGCATGCTTCTGCCCACAATCAACGACAATTATTCGGGGAAAGCGCCGGACCTTGGAGCCTACGAATTGGGCCAACCCCTGCCTCACTACGGCCCCAGAAACTAACCCAGCCGGGAAAAGGAGAGGGAATTGAATAAGGGAGATGAGGAGGTTTCGAGAAGGAATTTTTTATGGAGCGCCGGTTCCGCGATCGGGGGAGCTTCGATCACTTCAATAACGCCGCCGGCGAATGCCGCTGATCCGGTGACGATGACGTTGCTGGACCCGACCGGAGCTCAGGAGATCACGCACCTTTTCGCGCAGCGGCTGCCGGACCTGAACCACAAGGTGATCGCCGAATTGGCTGTGGACCCGACCAAGTGGCAACCGCACCGCACCATGCCTTACATCGAAGAACTGCTGAAGAAGCAATTTCCCGGTATTCAATTCATCCCCATGCAGGAATTCCCGATGGGAATTCAAATCAGCGAAACTCGAGTGATCCAGATGGTGGCAAACCGGAAGCCGGATGCCGTCATCATCGGCAACGCCGGCTGAGGGTCCTGCGCCGCGGCAGCCGGAGGCGCCGCAGCAAAGCTCGAAAAGCTGGGGATCCCTACAGTCATTATCCAGCGCAAAGAACTGATGGCGGCAACCCGCCAGGCGATCATGGGTCAGGGGCTTCCGCCGGAAGCGCCATGGGTCGTTTTCGAATTTCCCCTGTTTCTCGTGGACAGCGATTTATCCCCGATCCGAGAAAAATTCGGCGAGATTGTCGAGGCGCTGACAAAATGGAAGCCGAGAAGCACAAAAACAGGCGTTTTCAACAAAGCGCCTGTGGAGGTCAGCGGCAGGGACCATGAGGATGCTCTTGCCAGGGCCCAATGTCTCTTTCTGCAGAAGAACTGGGGAGACGGCCTCGCAATATTTCCGCCGACAAGGAGCCGTGTGGATTGGATCCTGACAGGCACAGACCACGACCGGAACGAAACGGTCGGCGGCGGCACCGGAAAAGTCGCGCCCAAGCAAGGCATCCTCACCTATGAAGTGCTTGCGACCTGCATGGCAATGGCAGGCGGGCGTCCCGAGTACATGCCTGTCGCTGAAGCGGTGTGCAAAACCATCGTCGAAAAGCAAAACACGCTCATGACCAGCTCGGGCGGAGCCTATCAGGGAATTTGCGTCAACGGCCCGATGGCCAGGCAAATCCGTCTAAATTCGCGCTTCAGCCTTTTCGGTCCCAACCCCAATCATCCTGCAGGGGGCGCGATCGGCCGGTGCATTTCCCTGGTACTCATGAATGTCGGCGGTCATGTCGCCGGGCAGGGCACGATCGCGGAGTACGGAGAAATGCGCTTTACGGGTCTCTGCTTTGCGGAAAATGAGGACAGCCTTCCCAAAGGATGGACGACGTTCGCCGAGGACCAGTACCGTCGAGGTCGCGGAACGAACTCTGCCACCTATTTCATCACTTTCCTCGGCGGCCTCCGGCCCTTTGTCCATCGGGGATCCGGCGATGAGCCTAATTTTGAGACGGAAATGCAGGAGAGCTTTTTCCGCGCAGCCAACGTCATGAAAAGCGTCTGGACTGCAAACTTCGGCCCTTCTGCCGGATCGCCAGGCATTCTTTTTTACAACTCGATGATCTGCGGCAACATGGCGCGCATCGGCTGGACCAAGGACAAGATTCGTTCGCGCCTCGCGGAGCTGCTGTTTGTCACTCCGGAGGAAATCAGGGATCGAACGGATATTCAGCGGGCCGCCGCAGCCGCCAAAGTCGACCTGTCGAAGCTGCCGGCGCGGATTCCATTGATGACAGAGCCCCGCAACATCCACTTTATCTGCGCCGGCGGAGATCATCCGTCGCTCGCCATGTGGCTGGCCGGAGTCACACTTCTGGGGAATATGGAAATTCAGCTTCCCCGGAACTGGAACGATTTGCTCCAGCAGGCGGAGCGCGATCTGGGAGAGCTTCCGGCAATATGACTCGAGGATCTAAGCAGGAGAAGGCGTATGGCCGCACCTTCAGCCGCGGCACCCTTTCGATTTATTACGAAGTGACCGGCAACGGCCCCCGCGTGTTGTTCTTTAACGGCTCGGGGTTGACTCTGGAGTCATCTGCATTCTTGATTGCGTCGCTCGCCCGCACATGCTGCGTCGCTGCCCATGACCAGCGCGGCCTGGGGAAGTCAGGCGTTCCGGAAGGTCCCTATTCCATGTCCGACTATGCAGCAGACGGAGCCGCGTTGCTCGATGACCTCGGTTGGTCCACCTGTGCCGTTGCGGGCTTCAGCTTTGGGGGAATGGTTGCGCAGGAGTTTGCCGTAACGTTTCCCGAGCGAGTGCGCCGCCTGGTTTTGATGTGCACGTCTGCCGGCGGCGTCCTGGGCTCTTCATACCCGTTGCACGAACTTGCTTTGCTCCCCATCGGGGAGCGACTGCGAAAAATGCCGCTTTTGACGGATTCGCGATTCAGCGAAGAGTGGCTCGCCGATCATCCCACAGACGCGGCCCTGGTCGCGGAGGCAGCGCGGAGAATGACCGCCGAGAGGACTGCCAATCAACTAATGGGCGAAAAGCTGCAACTGGAAGCGCGCCGATACCATGACGTTAGCGACAGGCTCCAGCGCATCCCGTGTCCCACGTTGGTCGCAGCAGGGCGATACGACCGCCTTGCGCCCGTGGCCAACAGTGAGGCGATCGCCTCGCACATTGAGGATGCGCAGTTGCGAGTGTACGAGGGGGGGCACCTGTTCTTTGCTCAGGACTCAAATGCCCTGAAGGATATTGAAACGTTTCTCCATGGCGTCTGATCGCCGCGGCCAAAAATGCTCCTCCAAATCCTCCCGCGGCGGCAGTTCGCCAGGAATGCCAGCTCACGAGAGCCAATGCTTGCCTCAATTCTTCAAATTTGTTGCAGAGAAAAGAAAATATCACTATAAAACTCAGTGGAACTCTCAGACTATCCCGGTCTGCCCGGAAAAATACGCGCAGTTTTTGTGCGAGATCCCGACGGATATCCGGTCTGCCTAATGGAACTGACGCCTTCTCCCGCCTCGAATACCCCCCCCGGAAAGCAATATCCTTGGCGCGCGTATAACCTTGGTGGTGGACGATCTGGAAACCACCTGCCGCTGGTTTCAGCACCTGATCGGCCCGGAATTCAAATTCTGGCTGAGCCCCGGATTGTTAGGCGATAATGCGTATGCGGATCTTACCAACACGCCGGGACAATTCCGAATGGCCATGATTTTGATTCCCGGCTCGCCTGTGGTGATGGAATTCATCGAGTATAAAAACCACCGGAAGAATTTTGTGCGTCCGCACATCCAGGATCCGGGTACCGCACACTTCCTGTTTATGTCCAAGGACGTGGATATCGTGATGCCGCGCATGAAGGCTGCCGGGCTTACGACTTTGAGCGCAACCGGAGGTCCGGTGTTCATCGGGCCGACGACGCGGTCCTTTTTCGTGGCAAATCCAGACGGATTCTGGGCGGAATTTATGGACAACGGTGTGAAGAAGAAGCCGTAAGGAAGGAGGTTCCTAGAATCGGAAAATCAGGCCTCCGGTCAGATCCATCTGGTGCTGCAGTGCGATGCTCAGATTCACCAGGCAGGCCGCGCCCGAGCCGCCAAACTTGCACCAGAAACTGCTGTCCGACGCGGACACCAGTGTCGGACTCCAGCGGGCTTCACCGCGGAATCCGAAGTGATTGTTCAGATAATATTTAATGCCGCCGCCGATAGAAAATGAGAAGTAAGACCTCGCATCGCTCTGCCCGTTCCCATTCGCACGGTACGTGGTCGCTCCAAGTCCGGCCATCACGTACGGCTTTGTTCTGGGAACCGATATTTCATAGTGATGGATAAAATTCATGTGATATTGGTCGATGTTCAGGTTGAACGCAGACTGATCTCCGGTCGCTGGGGGAGCGACGAGTTCCGCCGGCAAACGACCCTCTGTAAACTGTCTTTGCCAGTAAAGCTCTACGGCGTCCAATTCATTGAGGTTGACTGCAAATCCTGCGCCAACATTTTGTGAGCTATTCACGTGCACGGAATAGTTGTGAGTGTCCTTTTCGGGGTCAAGCGGAATTCCTCCGCTGGCGGTGAGTCCTCCGGAAACGTGGAATTCGAACCGTTTGAAATCCTGAGACAGAGCCATGCGACAATGCATGCCGATGATCAGGAGTAACAGCGTCCCAACGGTCTTCATGTCGGCCTCCCTAGAAATGGTGAAGAACTCCGCGAATACGCGAAGCCGCAGAAAATGCGAATAGAAGCGAGCCGCATCATTCCCATACATTGTGCCACCGCTTACATTCGATTCGAAAATAGATTCTGCAACGCATAATCCTGCAGCCAGCGGGGTTGCGAGATTTTACGTGATGAGGATTGGAGCTATTGACAAGGCGGCATCGAGCCGCCGCTCTCCAATTCAGTTGCCGGTCATGCTCGATCTGGCGATAATAATTGGCCGAAAGATGTCTTTATATGTATCGAGCAGCTAAAACGAACAGAAAGGAATCCCCATGAAGAGTTTTAGGCTCGCCACGTTGGCAGTAATTGTGCTGTGCTGCTGTGCGGCAGCAAGCTGCCGCCTCCTAAGGCGCACTCCGGGCGCAAAAACCATGAGGCCTTAGGCGGGATTCCGGCGCCCGGCAGGAGAATCGGCTGTGAATGAAATCGGGAAAACAGGATTGCTGCAGCAGCGCCGCATAGAGGCGAAGGTCTTCAAGGCATTTCTGATTGAACTGGAACGGCAGTTCGGGACGGACACGGCTCGATCGATTGCGCGGTCTGTGGTACGCAATCTGGCATTGGAAAGCGGCCGCGAATATCGGGCAATGCATCCCAAAGGAGACATCGGCGCTTTGGCCGATCTCTGGCGGAATTTTTCGGAGAGCGGCGCGCTGGATGTGGAATTCATGGAGCAGACGGAGGAGTGCTTGAAATTTCGAGTCAAAAGATGCGGTTATGCGGAAGCATACTGCGAACTGGGCCTCGCCGACCTGGGTTGCCTGCTAAGTTGTGACCGTGACGAACCATTTCTCGAAGGTTTCTCGAATGGGAGAATCACGCTGGAACGCTCCCGCACCATCCTGGAAGGGGAAAGTGTTTGCGAATTCGTTTATCGCGCAAGGAAATAATGCCACCGGGAAAACCGGTCGCTCTCACGGCCCCGGAAATCGAACGCCATCTTATTCCACTCGAATATTCAGGATTTGGTAGCCCCAGGCAAAGGAGCCTCGCACGGGAGGTGTGGCTTCAAAAAGCGGAAAGCCCCTGACGCGACGCGTCTGGCCCGGCGGGATAGGCGCTGAAATGACAGGTTTCGCTTCGCCGATGATCTCGCAGTTGGAAAAATCGTCCTTGGGTTTGTCGGAACAGTCGTAAAGCCGCACCAATAGAAGAAGCTGCGATACCGGAAGATTGCTGCTGTTGCTGAGCGTCGCTGTGAATGTCCTGGGTCCATTCAGATACACGGGCTTCAGCAGCACCTCGTCCCGCATTTTCACCTGGTCTTTTGAAACGATGCCCCATTTGTTCTGTGCTTCGTCTGTTTTGTTGCGTTGGGTTTTGCGGGCGACGTCCTGGATTTTTTTCGGTGGTGGCGGCGCAGCTTCCGACTTCCCGATGTATTTTGCGTCGACATAGGCCACGCGTTCATCGATTTGAATCTTGGCATACTCGATGGGACGAGAGGAATATCCGGAGACACCCGGGAATGTTCCGCGGCCAAGGACCTTCACGGTCTGGCCGCAAGGCAACTGGTCTACAACATAAGGCCAGCCGGGGGCGATCCAAGCCGGTATTGAGGTCATGGATGGGGAATCGCAAAGAACGGTACCGCTATTCTGCGGAAATGCCGGTATGCAGAAAAACAGGCAGAAAAGAAAAAATACCCAACTACGTTGCATAAAGCCTCCCGAAATATCCGGAACACAAAAAACGGGGGCTACGCGTTCCGCTGACCCTGACTGTCCAACCCAATCATCCGTGCAATGAATGCTGTGGATCCGGAGCGTCCAAATACACGCATCCGCTCTTCATCCGGGGAAAAGGAAGCGGATGAATCCACTATTTGTTATCGGCCTGTTCGAGGGAGAACCGCATATATTTCATAAATCATTTTAGCTGTTTTAAAAACCGCGGCCGAGGGTAGTATAGGCATCAACCGGATTTCGGCATTCGGATTACCGACTGGATACGTGAGGAGTCGAATGAAGACAAAAATACCAGCATCAGCAATTGCGGTCATATTGTTCGCGGCGATCGGGTGCCTGAGCCTGAACGCCCCGCCGGCCAACGCCCTGGATGAGCCGGTCAGTTTCGAAATATCCCATCATCACGTTGCAATCAGCGTTCCGAATGCGGAGGAGTCGGCTGCCTGGTATCGGAAGATGTTTGGATTCGAGGTAGTGCTGCGGATGAAGCAGGGAGCCGACATGGTGGTCGTGCACATAAAGCGCGGCAATTGCTATATAGAGCTTTTCCAGGTTGCCGGAGCCCAGCCTTTGCCGGAGTATCGCCGCGATCCTTCTGCGGATCTGCGCGTTCACGGATTAAAGCACTTTGCCTTCCAGGTGGCCGACGTCCTCGCCGCGACGAAAGAGCTGAAAGAGAAAGGCGCCGAGATCGCCATGGAGCCGATAGTTACTCCCGGCATTGTCTTTGCCTTTGTCCGCGATAACGCAGGCAACACCTTCGAGTTGATCCAGTACAAGAAGCAATAGCCGCCTGGAATCTCAGGTTTGGGAATACGTGAATCGACGGAGGATATCGAATGACCCGCGTGTCGCTGCGCAGCCGAAGATCCGTTTCCACTACGTTTCACTACAAGAACCCTGTGACCGGTCGCAGACCGCCGGAACTGCTTCCTCAATCCTGCGTGCTTACTCGACACCAAAAACAGCAGAGCGTTGGACGAGATTGTTTGTCGCGGGGTTTTTGACACTGATGCGGAGCTCGTAGATGCCGGAAGTCATTCCGCTCAGTTCTATGTCACCGTCGAGGTCAAACCATCCTTTCTCGTCCTTGTTCTTGTCATCCGCGGAGATCGGTCGCCACGAGTCCTGCCTGACAGGTTTACCATCCCGCAGCAATTCCTTCATCAACAGCAAATCCGATCCGGCGGGACTCTTATTTCCTTCGTATACGCGGAAGGAATAGTCGCAGAAATCGTTCCGCGCATACAGAGGGATGCCCTGTATCATTTTGATCTGCTCGAGTTCGCTCACATTCAGGCCTTCGTTGTCTGCAGGATTCGATTCGAGAGGACTGTGCAGCATCAGGCTGCTCATTTGCAGCTTGAAGGGAGCGACGTCCGGCACTTCGACCCAGGCTGAGGCCGTGCCCGTCCGGTCGGTACCTTCTTCCCGAACTCCGATCCGAACCTGGTAAATGCCGGGTTTGAGACTCACGCGGCGCGAGAACCTGTATCCGCTGGTTTTGGCTTGTTCGAGCCGCTCGGGAGTCAGCTTGCCTTCGACGTGGGCAGAAATTCCTTCGGCCTGCTTTCCGGAAGCGTCGTAAATGGCGTAGAGGATTTCAAGTTCTATTTTGTTGCGTTGGTCTTGTTCGCGATATTGGAATCTGTCGCCTTCAAAATAGACGGTGAGAGTGACCTGTTTGTCGTCGGTCCCGGTTTCCACAAAGTCTGCCTGTGCGGAAACGGCAATGTCCGTTCGGGGCAGAGGCAGATTCATAGCTCGAAGCAGACGTTGCTGCGGAGTCTTTGCGGCTTCATCTTCCTGCTTCGCCGCGATTTCCATAGGAGCGAACCCGCGCGCAGCACGCACGGTGTATTCAGGATGGTTCCGGACTCGCACTTTCAAGCTGCGGAATTTGCGTGCATCGTTGCCCGCTGCCGGATAGTAGGAAAGAACGTAATGGAACCTGTTGGCATCGAAAGCACGGCCCAACGCATCGCCGAGGTTGTTGGTGTCATTGAACAGTTTGCCGCCTGTGTCCTGGGCGATCGAGTGCAGTCCGTTCAGCACTTCGCGCTCGGATTCACTCACTGTGGTGACCAGCGATTCCGGATCAGGGGGGAGGCATGCCACATCAACCGGATCCTCTCCACAATCATAATTGGCCCCGGCCTGATTTCTGCTCGCATCGATGGTCGGAGGAGTTTGCACGCCTTTGGCATCGATGGAATAAATCACGACGCCGGCGCGCACGGCGCGGTTGATGGCCGCCTGCGCTTCAATATTGCTCAGATCTCCGCTGCTGTCATACGAAGTGAAGCCGTCCGAGAAAACCACGATCATGCGCTTGCCCGGCAGATTCACCATCTGTTCGGAGAAGTCCCGGAGAACTGCAAGCGTATTTCTGCGGGCAAAGGAAGCCTCGGACAAAACCTGCATGGCCTTGGTTTGCGCCTGAGAGCGCATCAGGGAACAGGGGCAGTAGATATTGTTTTCCCTGCGCATAATATCGACAGCCAGCCTGATCGCACTAGCGCTCGTCGCCATATTCGGTGTCAATCTCCCGACGTCGCCACCAAGTGCCGCCGCTTCCGAACGCAGGCGAGCGGCTTCCGCGGCAAGAGTTGAACCTCCGCCTGCCGCCGAACGCACCGATACCTCGTTTATGACTCGGGCCGCAAGGCTCGGCGTGAAAAAGCTGCTGTGCGCGATGGGACCTAGCCGGATTTGCTCGATGGCGTAACGCAGGATCTGCCGATTCCTGGTGAATTGCTGCGCGATGCCGAGCGTGCCGCTGCTTGTCGCCAGCGCCACCATATCCTGATCGGTTACCCGATCATCTATAAACCGGCGCAAAGCCTGCTTCACGGAATTGAGGCTGGAAAAAGACAAGTGCAGATTGTCTACGTATAGAAGAGTGGTCCTTACCGGAGCTTCACTAAGCCGCTGCTGGACACGCTGAGGTTCGACGGCTTTTTCCTGAGGCGCTGCCTTGGCTCCCGCAGGCTGGCTCCGTTCTCTCTCAATCTGGGAAACGGCGAAAAAACTGATTTTCTGTTCCTGGTCGTTTTCCAGCAGTTCGAAATCATCTCTATTCAGGTTTTCAACAATCTCCCCTTTGCGATCCGTAACCACAGCCCGGACTTCCATGAGCTCGGTTTTAACCTTGAATTTCTGGTCCTCCGACGATTCCTTCGGATTCGTTTTTGGAACTTCCTCCTGGGCCGTGATGCCGGCAATGCACAGCAACGCGATATATGCAAGGGACACGAAATACTTTTTCATTGCCTGCTCCTTTCATTGTTTTGGTTCAGGAGGAAAAGAGTCTGCATTGGGCCGACCCTCCAGGATTATAATTTATTGCCAGCTGGTCTTATTATTAAACAGCGTGAGGGCAGAAAATAAAAGCTCTTAATAGGAGATTTCACTCACATGGATTGTCTGACTGCTTTTGCGCGGCTTTAAAATCTGAATATCGTAAGAGGATTCGCGATTTTTTACAGACGCGGATTTGGATCGGTTGGTTTTCTGGAAGCAGGAAGTGAAGCGGTAAGAAGGGGAAAAATGGTGCGTTCCCGGACCTTTGCTCCGTTGGTGTTATTCGGAATGCTCGCGGTTGCTATGGCTGCGGGAACCTGCCTCCCGCAATCCCGCGGAGTGTCGACGACAAATCCTCCCCCTGGGTCCGGGATGTACCTAGCCTGGACCGACGGGCAGACAGCAAAGAAGACCGACAGGAAAAGTGGGCCGGCCTATCAACTTGAAAAAGTGAAGGAATGGCAAACGCTGGCTGCACAACACAGCTCCGGCATGCCGGATGCTTCTGCGGTGGCGGTCGGCGGCTGGCATACGCAGGATGTGGAAATTGTCCTCGACTACGTCACAAAATTGGCCTCGCAACCCAAGCGTGCCATCCAACGGGCGCTCTCCAAGACACGATTGCAGCGCTTATTTGACCTGACCGATCAGGAAGCCCAGCAAGGGGATCTGAACCGCATCTTAAAACAAGGCGTCCTGTTGCACACGGATATTGCGCTGCTCGACCTCGAAAAGTGGGAGTTTCAGCATCTGCGAGAGGGTGTGGGGGCGTTCGCCGACGGCCACACATATCTCCAGCCCAAAAAACATCACTGGGAATTTGCACGCCGGCTGGTCGACTGCGTGGCTCCAATTTCTTCGCAAAATGCACTGGCGAAAGAATGGTACGTTGCCACGACGGCGCACATGGAGAGTCGTCGCCTCCTGGGGTATGCGGGGCAAAACCTCAAGAGCGCGCTGGAAAAATTTCCAAAAGATTTCCGGATTCTGTTCTATGCCGGTGCCCTGCACGAGGCGTGGGCGGCGCCTGTTAATCAGAATATCATTCTGCCCAAGGGAGGAAAGACCTCCTATGGCTCCGGTGATTCGGAGCTCAAACTGGCAAGGCAATTTTACGAAAATGCCATAGAATCGAACCCGTCTTTTAGCGAGGCGCGATTAAGGCTCGGGAGGGTTTTGGGACTGCTCGGCGATCATCAGCAGGCAGCCTTGGAACTGCAGCAGGCGCAGGTCTCGATGCAGGATTCGCAGCTCTTGTATTACGCCTCCCTCTATCTGGGCCGCGAATTCGAGGCACTGTCCCGGCGGAACGAGGCGCGCAGTCAATACGAACGCGCCGCAACGCTTTGCCCAACGGCGCAGGTCCCCCTGCTGTCTCTCAGCCATTTGGCCCACAGCAGCGGTGATACGGCAGGGGCCTTGCTCGCCGTGCAACGCATGTTTGCGTTGCCGCGCGAAGATTCCTGGCAGGACGATCCCTGGTGGGTTTACGACATCGCTCACGTTCGTGACGCAGGCGCCTTTATTGAAGAGTTGCACAAACTGCTCGGGAGGGATCCGCGATGACTCGATGGCCTTTGGCAATTCTGGCTATCCCGCTCGTGATCGGAGCCCTGGCTCCCGCTGCCCAGAAGTCCATTTTCTCCATTTCGGCGGAAGAGGTTCGGATGGATGTGCTTGTAACTGTGAATGGCAAGCCTGTCACAGGGATGACAGCGGCCGATTTTGAGATCCTTGACAACGGGGTCCGGCAGCAAATCCAATACGCAACTCTGCAGAAACAAATGCCGGTTAGTGCAGTACTCGTATTCGACCTCAGTAGAAGTGTGGCCGGAGAAATGCTCGGGTATCTTCGAGGTGCAGCCGGAAAATTTCTCGACGATTTAAGAAAAGAGGATCATGCGGCGCTGATAACATTCAACAATGCGGTGACGCTTGGCTCGATACCGACCCAGGATTTCACAGACATAAAGCGGGCACTGGATCGGGCGATCCCGATGGGGAATTCCTCTCTGATGGATGCCAGCTATGCGGGTTTGATCCTCGCGCAATCGAGATCGGATCCCACGTTAATCATTCTGTTCAGCGATGGACGCGACACACACAGCTGGCTGACCGACGCCGAGGTTTTGGAAACGGCCAAGCGCAATGAGGCCGTCGTTTACGCAGTATCTTCCAGGTGGATCCTGGACAAAACGCTTCTCTCCGCCGATTCTCTATTTGCAGCCGACGAACGCCTGCCCAAGAAAACATTTCTGAGCGATCTCGTCCAGATTACCGGCGGATCCCTGATGGATATCGAATCGACTGCGGACCTCGCGGCTGCGTTTCGCAAAGTTCTCGATGAATTCCGCTGTCGGTATCTGATCACTTTCGAGCCGCGAGGCGTATCAGAGAGTGGCTGGCATACGATTGAGGTGCGCGTGAAGAATCGCTCTGCAAAGGTGACCGCACGCCCCGGCTACATCCGCAGCTCCCGCACCAAATAAATCATCTCTTCCCGCGATCAGTGCCTGATGGCGCCCACGCCGGGCTCCGGCGAAAAGTCCAGTCCCGGAGGATACTGGCTGGCCAGGTTGAATTCTGCAATCCCCTGGCAATTGATCAGAGTTGAATAGCCCTGCTTCGCCGCCGCATGATAGCTGCGCTTCAGCGCAGCGCGCAGCTCTTCGGGCGTGCGCACGTACTCGCCGCGCGTTCCCAGATGTTCCGCCATTTTGTCGTAGCGAAGATGCTCCTGGAACATGTACAGATGCATGGCCCGCGGCGCGGAGGTCGCCATCGTGAACGTGCCCCAGCAGTCGTTGTTGTACACGATGCAAATCACCGGCAGCTTATATTTGACGAACGTATCCAGCTCGAGGAGGCTGTAGGCCATGCCGGCGTCTCCGGTCACGACAACCACCGGGGCTCCCTGATAGGGAGCATGAGGACCAATGCCCCTCTGCACCGCGACCGCGGGTCCCATCATCATCGCCAGGTCCGGTCCCATCGCGCCGAACTGGTAAACGACCGTGACCTCCTGCCCCGGCCGGTTGGCTCGCAGCCACCGCATGCATCCGAATCCGATCATGTTGCCACCCCAGCCGGTGACGGTCTGTTTCGGGTCGATCGCGCCCTTATACAGAAAATCATGCACCTCCTTGCAGAGTACAAAAGGATGGAGCGCATTGGTATCGCGGCTGTATTTAAGGAATGTGGCATGCAAGTCGAGCTGCGCCTTCTCCCACTTGCTTCTTGCGGCGGCAACTTCGCGCACCCAGGAGTTGCGCTTCTTAGCCGGGAGGCCGTTGGCGAGCGCTTCCATGAATACTTTTTCGTCGCTGACGATGCCCAGATCGATCGGCCAGTTTCTGCCCAGATCGCCCTGTTCCGGGTGGACCCGAATCGTTTTCACTCCAGGAGCAAATGTCCATTCTTCGGCCGGAGGCATGGAATACTGGCCGACGAAGACGACCAGGTCGGCATGCATCAGAGCCTCATTGGACATGCTCGCGGACAGGCGGTGGTCGTCGGGGAAGTGGCCCCGCACCGGGCCTGATCCGACCACGGCCATCTCATGATTCTCCACAGCCTCCAGGAGCGCGTCGCACGCCTTGCGAACGAATATCCCGTGACCCGCGATCAGGACCGGCCGCTCGGCTTTGTTAATCAAGTCGATGGCCTGCTGCAGTTCCTTCGATCCGGGATGCGCGCGCGCTTCCGCGCGATACCGCTCCTTGCCGTAATACCGTTCCAGGCTTGATGCGTCGGGGAAGCGCGCCAATGCTATTTCGGAAGGGAAATCGAGGTGCACGACATCCGGGACTCCCGATTTCAGGCTGCGGAATGCGTACGCGCCATATTCGTAAATCCGGTTCGGCGTCGTAATCCTCTTCCCATATTTTTTTAGCCCTTCGGTCAACGGCTGCTGATGAATGAATTGAATCCAGCTCTGGCAATCTTCCGACCGGAGATTGGAATTGCTGGCCAGTACCAGCAAAGCGCTGTTGGCGAAATGCGCGCTTCCGATGTTCATCATCATGTGAGTGATGCCAGGCCCCTCCGTGCCGGAGCAGGCGGCAACCTCTCCCGTTACACGGCAGAAACCGTCCGCTGCTGCGCACATACCCCCTTCGGTCCTTCCGCCATAACAGGGAATCCCGACCTGCGAAATTTCGTTTACGATGTGATAGTTTCCTGCCGCGCAGAATAACGCCGGCAGTTCTTCGTCCTTGCAGAGGTTGGCGAAGACCTGTGCCCCCGTCAACTCTTGTCCTTTGAATTCCGCACGGCGAGGCGGAGCGTTCAGCGATTCGGCGACACTCTTCGGTATCCGGATTGAAGGGACACTGGTTTTTTCTGACAGCATTTTTTCAGCTTTGTGCGCTTTGCTCATAGGCACCTTCCTCGTTATCCGTCTGGTCTCCGGCATCGGCATTCGAATGACGACACGATCGACGCAGTTCGCACTTTCGATTGTGATCCACTTGGACCCGATACCGATTCCGAAGACTCATAAGACTACTTCTGTCGGCAGAATTGAAGCCGGTGACGAGTATAGATCCATTCCATTCGACGTAGCAACCATCCGCCGCTTAGGCCGGGATTAAGTGCAGTTCGACGCGTGCGCTGAATGTGCAATGCTTGCGCTGCACTTCACCTTCGCCCATGCTCGTCAAGCGAATGGAATTTTTTAGCGCTTAATGCGTATGCCGTGCGGCATCCGTGCTAAATTGCAGACAATACTCATCAACAGGACCTCAGTGGAGAAGGCTCTCCTCGGGGCTAAATGACCTTCGCAATCCGGTAGCCGTTGCCGATGGCATTCATGATGCAGTTGGACTCGTTGTCGTCCAAGCCGATGAGATAGGCTTCCGATACCTTCCCCTCGACGGCCTTCAGAAGTTCAGTGTCCGGCATGGGGCTTGCGGCTGTGATAATTGTGTCTGCCGCCAGAACCTGCTGCCGGTTCTCCGCCGTCGTGACGCGCAGCCCTCGATCTGTTATTTCCTGATATTGAACCTTGGGTATTGTGGTTACTTTGCGCATCGAAGGAAATCGCATCAGCGGTTCTCCTCCCAGGATCTCGCCGGTCTCCACTAAAGTCACATTCCTACCGCGCTCCGCCAGGAAGCCGGCGAGCCCGCAGCCCTCGATTGCTCCACCGACGATGACAACATTCCTGCCGACACAATCCCAATAGCTGTTCATGCCTCTCATGATGCCCGGCTCAATCCATTGAAGATCGTCCTTCATGCGGCGATACAGATCGTCCATGCTGAGTACATTGCTTTTTTCTAATCCATTGATCTTAGGAACACCAGGGACGCCACCCGTCGCCAGGATGACCACGTCGGGATTTACTTCCTGAATTGCAGACGGGGTAAATGCTTCCCCCAGTCGGACACGGACGCCGAGTTTAGTAATCTGGTTTTTTAAATAGTTGGCGAGGACCGTCGCGTCACTATCCACGTCGAGTCCGCGCACCAGCGCAACCCAGGGTAACAGGCCTCCCAACCGGTCTTCTTTCTCAAAAAGGATGACTTCGTGTCCGCGGAGGGCGGCCACTCTGGCCGCCTCCATACCCGCAGGCCCGCCCCCGGCGACTACCACCTTTTTCTTTTTTGGAGCGGGCTGGATTTCATAGTCTTCATCGTAGCCGAGAGCCGGGTTCACCCTGCATCGAATGGGCACAAACGTACCCCGGATGATGTTCAGGAAGAGCGATCGGGAGCAATCACCGCACCCCGCGCACTGCGCGATTTCATCGAGTCTGTCGTCCGCGATCTTGTTGGGGATTTCCGGATCCGCCATCAGACCCTTGCATATCCCGATGAAATCGGCCCTGCCGTCTTCCAGGATTTTCTCGCCCACTACGGGATCGAGTCTGCCCACGGTAATGACGGGGATGGAGACCACCTTCTTCACGGCGGCAGCCAGCGTTGCCATAGCTCCTTTGCCCCGGTTGCTCCAGTCAAGTTCCTTCGGCAAAGGCTTCAGAAATTCGGAATGATAGACCCCTTCCGAAGAGGCATCGACGATGTCGAAACCGTGGTACCCAAAAGCTCGCACATGAATGGCGTCGACGCCGGCGCCTTGCAGAATCCCGGCAAAGCCCTGGGCTTCCTCGACGGTGATGCCCTTGTCTATTTTGAGCTCAATGCCGTTGATCAGCGTTGTGACGGGAAAATCCCGGCCCAGGCGTCTCTTCATTTCACGAACGATCTCGACGAGAAACCGAGCCCTGGTTTCCAAGCTTGCACAGCCGTATTGGTCCTGACGCTTGTTCCACGCACGGGACAGAAAGCTGTTAATCAAGTGCATCCGCGCTGCATTTACTTCCACACCATCGAAGCCCGCCTTTCGGGCTCGCACTGCCGTTTCGGCGAACTTATCCACGAGGTCTTCAATCTCGGGAATCGTCAGTTCCCTGGGATTCATCGAGGCCATCAGTTCGCGGGTTTCGGTTTCGGTCAGGCTCGAAGAGGAGACCGTCTGCAGACCGCCTTTGAGCATCGCCTGGGGGCCGGCGTGGAACAGTTGCATGAATATCGGGCATCCGTGTTTGTGCACGGCATCCGCTATTTTGCCGAATACAGGTATATTCTCGTCGTTTTCAAGATGTCTGGGAGTGATCGGGATCGTGACGCCCCTGGGATATTCAACGGCGACGTCTCCCCATATGATCAGTCCGGCGCCGCCGCGGGCAATCGCTTCGAGGAAAGCTCTGTTGATGCCCGTTACATCTTCCGCCCCGCCACAGGTTTTGATGATCCTGTTCCTGATCCGCAGATTTCCTATTTGGCCAGGCGCCAGTATTTTTTCAAATTTCCTGGTATTTGACATTGATCGATCTCCCCATGGTTGCAGTATCGTCGGCTGGCGAGAAGCCGTCAGGATTGAAATCGAGTGTATGGTTTGGCCTTCGCCGATGGCTGGATTCTAGCACCGTCTGTTTGCAGTGAGGAAAGTGTTTTGGCGGGATTTCGCTTTTGGAAGCCTTGCCGGACGCATATAATATTGACTCAATCATCACTGAAGATGGGCATGACGCATGGAAGTCTTCCGTGGGAGGAGATTGCATCATGAACAATACAAGATTGGCGTTCCGTTTGCCGGATATCCGAATCGCTTCCACCACTCCGGACCTGCGTTCGGCTCGCCCGACAGTGCTGGCCCTGGCTGCTTTCCTGCTGGTTGCAGGCCCCGCAGGCAAATCCGCGGCAGAAGTCCAGCAGTCAAACGCCGCATCTCCTGCGCAAGCCCAGGGTTCCTATATCGACGAGGGCGAACTCAATGCCTACGATGCCGCCAAAAAGGAGGCCGATCCGCAGAAACGAGCCTTGAAACTGATGGAATTCCAGCAGAAATATCCCAAGTCGAATCTCATGGAATCAGCCGACTATGCAGAGGTGAGGGTCATTGAAGATGAATACAACGCCTATGACGCGGCATCGCAGGAGCCGGATTATCAAAAACGCGCGGAAAAGCTGATGGCATTTCTGCAGAAATACCCGAAATCAGTGCTTGCAGGAAATGTCAATTACGACTACCTGAAGATGCTCAAAGAAGCCTCGCTGGAAAAGAAATACGAATTGCTTGAATCCCTTGGAGAACAGTGGTTGAAGGCTCATCCAAATGACAGGGAAACACTCGCACTGATCGCCGATGCGACCATGAATCTGAAGAAATATGGAAGATGTGCCGAGTGTCTTGAAGAGATATTCAGAATGGAGCCGACGCCGAGCCTGGCAAGGGAAATTCACGCGACCTACCAGAAGACGGAAAATCTGAACAAACAGCTCGAATGGGCCGACAAGCTCTTCAAAATGCCTGAATTCAATTCAGACTATATGCTCCGATATGACTACGTAAAGAAGTTCTCGGAGAGCAACAACCTTCCCAAAGCGGCCGAATACGGCCAACTCACGCTGAACTCAGCGGATCTCGTTGAGCACAAGGATGCGCAAACGGAGGAGCAATTGCGAAAGGTGCGCCGAGCGTGCTATCACGTGATCGCCAGCAATCTGATGGAAAAGGGGAATTTTGTGCCCGCGATCTCCGCTTTTAAGCTGGCCATCAAGGCAGAGAAATATGGGCAGGGCTACTACAAAATCGCAGAGTGCCTGGAAAATCAGAAGAATGTCGAAGAAGCGCTCCTCTACTATGCGGCGGCTGAAACGATGGGCGAGGAAGACGGGCCTAAGGCAAAAGCGAGACTGGAAATCCTGTACAAGGCGCTCCACAACGATACTTTGATCGGTATCGACAAGGTATACAAACGGGCCAAAGAGATGCTGGCCGAACCGGACAAATCGACCTAGATTCCCGATTCTGAATTCTCGATTCTCGAATCAGCACATTTGAAATGCCGTTTTTAAATCTCGAATTTCGAATCTCGAATTTCGAATCTAATCCACATATGTCGTTTCGTGTTTAGCTCCGAGAGACATTAACAAGAACCCGAATGGCCGGTCTATCCACCGCGTGACGATCGGATTGTGAGCCAGGCCGGCCGGGACGACGACGGCCGTCGGTTTGTCGATAATGTGCCGTTCGTGTTCCGGGCCCATGTCGATCTGGATCTCCGCTCCGAGGTAATCGATACTGGACGGATCAGTGCCGGCGAACAGCAGCACTTCGTCCACGGGATGCACGTGCGCTCCGCGCCCCGGGCCTCTTACCCACAGTCCAGGCTGGGTCTGGATGCCCCAGCAAAAATTGACATCCATGCCCTCCAGGTCCTTGCCGAACATCCATACGGCATTTTCTGTCATCCCAGGTCCGGGCTTGCGTCCGCCCGACACCATTTCCCCGTAGAGGGTTTTGTCCTCGACCACCCATTCGTGATCGGAAGACACCGTGTTCGGCTTCAGCGACTTAATGTAGCGGTCGTTGACGTGCCCGTGCGTCACCGTATCCTCGGAAATGTGTATCCTCTTTTGTCCGAAGGAAGAATTCATGGGCGGTTTTAGCCCGCCCTCGGTGGCCATTTCCGTCATGCGTTTGATCTGCTCCTCGGAGATTCCGTCTCCCATCCATCGCGTCGTCGGGTCGGCCCCGAGGGAAATGATGAAAAAGCTATAACCTATCGGGCTTGTCACATCCAGCGTGACCGAAGGACAGTGCAGGAATCCGCCTGGAGCGATGACGACCGTGGGCTTGTCAAAAGTGTGGATTTCGAGCTCCTTGCCCACGCAATACTGAAGCTTGGCGCCCAGATATTCGGGCCGGTGAGGATCGAGGCCCACAAACACCAGGCACTCGGGATAGGGATGCACATGCGGATCCATGCCCGGATGCCAGTCGCCCAGCCCTGTGTAAAATCCCCAGGAGAAATTCAGCTGCAATCCTTCCAGGTGGTCTCTGCCGTTCAGCCATCGGTTCACGTCGGCGTTGCCCGTATTTTTAAAGATCTGCTCCTGTCCAGGTCTTTCGGCCATTTTCAGAGGTTTGAATAAATGCTCGTATTTTCCGGATGCCATATCGAATCTCCTCCCTGGATACTTGGTTCTTCACTCGGGTATTGCTTCGAAAGACGTGGTCACGTCGCCGGCCAGGTTCACCAAAAGGAAGGCGAACGGTTTGTCGACCCACCGGGTGACGATTGGCCCGTGAGGGAAACCGGCAGGGCACAGGATGGCCGAGGACTTGTCGAAAAAGTATCTCTCATGCTCCTGGCCCAGATCGATTTCGATTTCCGCTCCCAGTGATTCGGTATTGTCAGGATCGGTGCCGAGGAACATCAGAATTTCATCTGCTGGGTGTGTGTGCGCACCGACCCCGCGCTGCCAGATGCCGGGCTGGCTGGCAAATCCCCAGGCTATATTCACATTCAAACCTTCCAAGTCTTGCCCATACATCCAGGCCATGTGATCGGTATTTCCGGGGCCCTGCTTGAATCCGGTTTTTTTCTGCAGTTCCTCGCGTTTGGCGCGCTGTTCCGGCGTAAGTCGGGAAGCGTTGAATGTCCCTCTTTCGGTGATCAGGCCCGATTTGAGAGGCTTGACCAGATGCGCGTGTTTGCCGGCTGCTGATGCTTGTTTCGCGCCCTGGTTTTTTCCGTCGGACCAAGTGATGCCGGATGCGGCGCCGAGAGAAGCCGCGAAGAAGCCGAATCCCCTTGGGCTGAACAACCGCCTGGTTGTAATCGGTCCGTGGGGAAGTCCGGCCGGAATGACGATGACGGTCGGATCGTTGAACGTGTAGGTCTCGCCTTCATCGCCCAGGCAACACTCGACCTCCGCCCCGAGGTAATTCACGTTTGCCGTGTCGAGGCCGACAAAAAAGAGGCACTCCGGAGTTGGGTGAATGTGCGATTTCGAGCTGGCGTGCCATTCGCCGACAGTATTGTGGACTCCCCAGGAGAAGTTGAAATTCATCCCTTCCAGGTGATCCCGGCCATTGAGCCATATTTCCTTTTTCGCATTTCCCGGCCCGATTACCGATGCGCCCGGCTGGCCCTTTTTCTCTTCCCAGTTTACAGCGCCGATGCTCAAAGGCTTGATGAGATGCTCGTGCTTTCCCGTCGTCATTTGCAGGTCCTCCTTGTCCGACTCTGAGGATACTCCAGAGGTCGCCGGATCAGGTAAAACAATC
>DATJPG010000107.1:0-78018 GCA_035506515.1 Acidobacteriota bacterium | reverse complement strand
TAGCCTGTTCTTCTCAGATCCAAGAGGTTTATTGATCTAAGATCCTGCTTCATATTTGAACCTTTCCAAGTCGATAGGGTCCGGACGCACTTGCCGGCAAGTTCTGTACGAATTCCGTCCTCTTTTTGTCGTAGGCGTTTTCAGCAAGGCATCGAGGCTTGGATTGGATACCAATCAAGCTCACATACAATGGGTGTCCACGCTTTCCACGCTTCCCAAATAATGGGTGTCCACGCTTCCTTTTATGATAGGCTTTGTTTTTTACCCGACCGTCTGGGCTTGTCACTTAATTATGGATATAAGATACATTTTGGGCGTCGCCACAGCCATATTCTGCGGCATTAGCATGCAAGCCGGCATTATCATCCAGAAGAAGGCAGTGAACAACATGCCGGCGGAAGAGAGAGCGCAGCATTTCATGCGCACACTCATCAAAAATCCAAAATGGCTGGGAGGCCTCGTCCTGGAATATGGATTGGGCACCGCCGCTTTCCTGGTTGCGCAGAGCCTCATCGGACCGGCCCTAGTGCCGGGGCTGATGGCCTCAGGCCTGATCGTACTGGCTATCGGTTCGGTCAAGATCATAGGAGAAGCTTTGAGTCCTTCGGAATATGCCGGAATTGCACTGATGATAGCAGGGATATCACTGCTCGGTCTCAGCGAACTGGACATCAGCGCTGCTGTGGTCCGGGACCGCTTGGCCGCTCCGGGCACTGCTTCACGGATTGCAGTCCTCACCATAGGACTTTTTATATTATGGGGCATTACGCATTTGGGATCGTTCTGGCATGCCCGGCGGAGGGGAATCATCATGGCTTTTTCCAATGGCTTCCCGTTTGCGATCTCCAACTTTTGGGTAAGCCCGCTACTGGCCGTTTTTGCAATCGTCATGACTGGAAACGGCAATTTGAAGCAGATAACGCTATTTGTATTGGCCAGCGCCATTCTTGTGGGATGTAACGTCTTTGGTGTCTGGCAGACGAATGAAGCGTTTAGATTCGCCCAGGCAAGCAATGTCATTCCTGTGCAGCAAATATCGGTACAGATTACACCCATCCTTTTTTACTTTTATGTATACGCACTGAAGTCTCCCAAAACCATGTCGGGCGCGTTTATTGTCATAGGAATCGCCTGCATACTCCTGGCTGCATTCCTTCTGGGCAGAAGGCAGTCGGAGCTTGAAATGCGGAAATGATTAAGAATGGATCTCCCGGTCCTCACCGGGGACCCGGGAAAAGATTCAGGCGTCGTTTCCGATGGCAGAATAAGATAAAACCGCGATTCCGTGCTGCCGATTAGGGATCCATCATAGGGAAACCGTTGCAACTATCGAGCGGCGGATATCCTGAAAGGGGAATTGCAGTGAAGAAAATATTCGCGATTGGCTTGTGCGGTCTGCTGTTCTTCCTGTCTATGGCAGCTATGGGCGAACAGAAGCCTGACGCGGGCGCCCTGCAGCAAATCAAGGCAAGCATTCTCATCGTCGATTCGAAGGACGCCATCGCCAATTGGGCGATGAATCCGGCGGGAGGCGACGCCGGGCGTATTCGCAGCGTACCGGTAGGCCAGAAGCTATTCGTCCCCGTCGTCGTTACCGGCCTTCAAACAACGGATTTCGGCCGGCCCGGTATTATAGCCGACATGCAGTTCATCTCCCCAGATGGCAAGGTGTTTTTCAACGGCAGCAGGTGTTGCAGCGCCATCCTCGGCGATCCGCGTACGCCGGGCCTGGCTGTTCTGAATCCGGTACTGGACCTGACATTCGATGCAGGCGATCCGCTCGGCACATACGAGATTCGTGCCACGGTGACTTACAACAACTCCACAGCGCGCACAAGCGAGAAATTTGCCCTGGTTGCAGGTGAGTGATCCAATGTTCTCAGGCCGCAGCCGCAGCAGCGTGTTTGCGTGGACGAGTTTCCTTGAGAGCAAACGTCAGAACCGCCGTGATTGCCAGCAGCAGAGAAGCCGATAGCATCATGATCGGCAATCCGGCAGCATCCGCGATCTTGCCGGCGATCACAGGCCAAACGGCGCCACCCAACAGGTCACCCACACCCTGCACCAGCGCACCTACGGTCGCCACCAGGGTTATCGGCACGGATTCCATGGGTACCATCGTCATATAAATGGGAACTACCGCGGCGGTGAAACCAAAGAAGAAAACATATGCGTTATCGGACAACGCCGTTCCCGGGAAAAGATACATGATAAACGGAGCGACGATACTGAGAAGCAGCGCAATAAACAAAGCCGGCTTACGGCCGAAATTATCCGCCAGCTTCGGAACCAGGATGCAATAAACTATGTACAGAACGCCCATTGCGGCGGTGACCCAACCCGAAGCCTGCAAATTATAATGGGAGATTTCAACCAGGTATTTTTGCGCGAACAGCATCATGGTCCAATATCCGCTCAGTCCCAAAATACACATGACCAAAGTAATGACGACATTCCTGTATTTGAATAAATCCCAAAATCCGGCACTCCGGGTACCGTCCTGCGCCGATTCCTTTTTGGTATGGATTTCTTTGACGAAGAAAAGCACGACGAAAAACATGACAAACGTCGGCAAGCTGGAAAGCAGGAACGTCGTCTGCCAGGAATATCCCTTCGCAATCTGCGTGATGAAAACCGGCCCGATCGTCGTCCCGATAGTCCCGACAGATGAATTGAGAATGCCGCAGTTCCGGCCAAAGCTCTCCCTGTTAACACTGAAAAGCATGGAATAAATCAACGGGGAAACCGGTCCCTCACAGAAACCAACCAGTGCGCGGACGATCAATAGCTGGGTAAATGATTGAACCATGACCCCGCCCGCCGCAAAAATCGCCGTTCCCAGAAGAAAAGGGAGCAATAGCTTTTTTCTGTACCCTAACCGGTCTGAAACAAAGCCAAATGTGATGGAGGAAATTGCAAAGCTGAAGGAGGTGGCAAACCCGACCCAGCCGATATCCGCATTGTTCATGTGCAATTTCGGCGCGACGATTGGTGCAAGGAAGGAGATCGCCAGCCGGTCCATAAAAACGATGCCCCAGGTGATAAAGAAGATCGCCAGAAGTCTGTATTCGTATCCACGGTCATTACTTGTCATGTGCGCGCCATCCCCCATTCAGTAAGTTGCGGGTACCACTTTAAAGCATTTCCGCGAATTTTAAGAACAGATAAATTTTGGAATGTTCTCATTGTGACGTGCAACGCTTCCTGAATGTTAACTGGGAACGGGAAACCTAAAGGCGGCAGCAAGCCGGCACACTCCGAATTCGACCTGCGGGCGCAAAAACTATTCGGTATTTGCGAGGCGACGCTCGGCCCGGACGTCATCCGAATTATGAATGCCGGTACTTCGTGCATGTGACGGAGGCAGCTAGTATACTGAAACCTGCGTTCGGAGAACAGGATGCGCCAAACAGAGATATCTTCAAAATGATGCGGAGCCGGCCCACGCGTATCAAAAGCAATTTTTTATTTTTCATGCTCTGCGGCATTGCCGCGCTGCCGCTGGTCTCGCAGGACTGGCCGATGTGGGGAGGTACGGCACAACGCAACCTGATATCTGCCATGAAAAACCTGCCGGAGTTCTGGGATGTCAAAAGCGGCAAAAACATAAAATGGAAGGTGCTCATCGGTTCGACTTCGTATGGGAATCCGGTCGTGGCCGACGGCAAGGTTTTCCTCGGCACCAATAACGGGAATCCTAAAAACCCCGAAATCGAGGGCGACAAAGGTGTTCTCATGTGCTTCCGGGAGTCCGACGGCAAATTTCTCTGGCAGGCTGTGACGGACAAACTCGATTCCGGTTCGGAAAACGATTTCCCCGATCAGGGTGTTTGTTCATCCCCGATCGTGGAAGGGAAGCGGCTTTATTACGTTAGCAACCGCGGGGAACTGGTTTGTCTGGATACGGAAGGATTTATGGACGGGAAAAACGATGGCCGTTACCAGGAGGAAATCTATAAAGGGCCTGCCGACGCCGATATTATCTGGAAGCTCGATATGATGAAAGAGCTGGGCGTATACCAGCGCAACATGGCAAATTCATCCCCGGTCATTTGGGAGGATCTTATTTTCCTCGAAACTTCCAACGGCCGTGGCGACGAAAATATCCCCGCGCCGAAAGCTCCCAGCTTCATCGCCGTGAATAAAAATACCGGCAAGGTCGTTTGGCAGGATAATTCTCCGGGAGATGGTATTTTGCGCGGCCAGTGGTCCTCTCCGACTCTCGGTGTGGTGGATGGACTGCAGCAGGCGTTTTTCGCAGGAGGCGACGGATGGATCTACGGCTTTAACGCTCGAACCGGAGAAAAACTCTGGAAGTTCGATTTGAATCCTAAAGACGCCGTGTGGCCCAAAACCCGAAACTACGGAATTTCGACGCCTGTGTTCAGTGATGGGAAAGTGTTCCTACCCGTGGGGCAGGATCCCGACAGCGGCAATGGAATCGGACACGCCTATTGCATCAATCCTTCCGGGAAAGGCGATATCACCGAGTCCGGCAAAGTCTGGCAATACGACAAAATCCACCGATCCATTTCGACGGCGGCGGTTTCCGATGGGCTGGTTTATATTTCCGATTTCCAAGGTGTTTTACACTGCCTGGACGCCAAGACCGGAAAAGCGTACTGGACTTTTGATATAAATTCCCCCGTCTGGGGATCGCCCCTGGTGGCGGATGGCAAAGTCTTCCTCGGCGATGCGGATGGAGACATGGCAATCCTCAAGGCCGGAACAGAAATGAAAAAAATCTCCGCGATCGATATGGGAGACTCGGTATACAGCACACCTGTGCCTGCCAACGGCGTGCTGTATATCATGACGCGCTCTCAGCTTTATGCCATTGCCGCGGGTGCCGGCGGGTCCGAAAAGTGACGGCAATATGGTGCTTCGAAGAAATAGGATGGCATCATTGTCGTAATAGTATTCGAGAATCAAGAGACCCCGAGGCCGTGGTGTTTGTGAAGGATCTACAAGTCCTGAAGTTGTTTTGGAAAGGAGCCATGCCGATGAAAACCAAGGTAAAACTCATTATGATCATCGTCTCATTATCTGTGGTCTGTGCCATTGCTGCGGATTGGCCGCAATATTATGGGCCCAGGAGAGACAGCACATCCACGGAGAAGGGCATACTGCGAACGTGGCCTAAAGAAGGCCCGAAAGTCCTCTGGACAGTCCCTATTGGCATTGGTTATGGCGGTCCGGCCGTCAGTGGCGGCAAGGTTTATCTGCTCGATCGAGACGACAAAGTCGGGGACAATCTAAGAGTCATCGATCTTGCCAGCGGCAAGGAGCTTTGGAGCTTCGCCTACGATGCCCCAGGCAGGGCGGATCACCCCGGCTCGCGAAGCACTCCCGCCGTGGATGGGAACAATGTTTACACCTGTGGACAGCAGGGAGACTTGTATTGCATCAACACAAGCACGCACAAGCCCGTCTGGAACAAAAATATCTGGAAGGATTTCGGCGGCGCTCAGCTTCCCAGGTGGGCGATAACTCAGAATCCACTGGTTTACGGCAATTTGCTTATCGTGGCGCCACAAACATCCCAAACCACCGTGGTTGCATATGACAAACTGACGGGCGAGCTCAAGTGGAAATCGCCTGTTCTATCCGGCGGCGCTGGGTATGTCAGCCCCTCCATCGTCAAGGTCGGTAAGCAAGATCACCTGGTCATGGTCATGGCCGGCATGGGATTCGGCCGCAACGCCACCGGCGGCAGCGTCAACGGCCTGGACCCGCTCAGCGGGAAGGTTTTGTGGACGTACGGCAACTGGCAGTGCGGTATTCCCGTTCCCCATGCGGTCGATGCCGGCGAAGGGCGCATTCTCATTACGGGCGGATACAGCGCAGGCGCGGCGATGATAAAGGTCGATAAAAAATCAGACGGCAGTTACGGGGTTACGGAACTGTTCAAGACTGTCAATTTCGGCTCGCACACGCAGCCGCCGATTCTGTACAAAGACAACTTCTATGCCCAGTATACGATCAACGAGCGCAGCGACGGACTGGTGTGCATGAGCATGGACGGCCAGATCAAGTGGAAGACAGGCGATAGCCCGGCCTTCAATAAAGGCGGTGCAATCCTGGTCGACGGTCTGCTGCTGGCCGTCGACGGCAACAAGATGCTATATCTTATCGACCCTGATCCTTCCGGCTTCAAGCCGCTGGCCAGCGCGGAGTTGCTGGAACCGGGCGAAAACTGGGCTCCTCTCGCACTCGCGGACGGCAAGCTTCTGATCCGCGACCATAAGAACCTAAAGTGTGTGAAGGTAACCCAGTAAGACCGGCGACACCGGCTTGCTCCTGCTTTTGCAAATTCCGTAAGGACGGCTTCTCAGAGACTGTCTCAAAACTCAGGACCTGCTGTGTTATGCGCCAGGGCAGGTCCGAAGGACCGGCAGAGAATAGGCCCGACCGTAAGGTCGGGATAGACGAGTAGTATGAGACCGAGCGCCGAAGGTGCGACACGAGGCTAAGGAATAAGAAACCGGAAGGATTGTATATAAAACGTTAAGAGTGCCGCGCCCTCGGCGCTCCGTCTTTGCGATAACCTAATCCCGACCTTACGGTCGGGCCTATTCTGTGCCGGCGCTTCGCGCCTCAATGATTCCGATTTTGGGATGGCGCCGGGTTTTGAGACAGGCTCCTTAGAGCCGTCCTCACGGAATTTTCCATCCAAGTGTAAAAAATATGCGGCATTAAGCGTCCTCGCTCTTGTTCTCCAACCTGAAAACACATGTATCCGAGAAATGCTCGAAGGTATTTCGAGCAAAAATCCGGCATTTGGCTGTACAATCCCTCTCATCATCATCGGCAAACAACGCGATCGTGAGGCGAAACCATGGCAGACATTGACGGCAGCAACGGACAGAGAACGGAATTCAGCGCAGTCGGCCGAGCAAACGTGCCCGGCCGGCTTTCGTATACCATTGCCACAGGCAGAGCCAAGTTCGGCACGGATGTTGTCCTGCCGGACATGCTCCACGCCAAGTTCCTGAGAAGCCCCTATGGCCGGGTCAAAATCAAAAGCATGGACATCAGCAAAGCAAAGGCGATAGAGGGCGTTGTGGATGTCCTTACCTGGGACGATCCGGATGTCAAAGCCGTAGACAAAGCCATGGCCGATGCGGAAATCAAGCCCATGGCCGGAATCAGGGGATCCTTGGTCCCCAATGAAGCGGAAACGGAAGACGAAGAGATCGGCGCGGTTGTGGTTGCCGTGACGCCGGATATTTGCGATGAGGCGCTCAGACAGATCAAAGTGGAATGGGATGTGCTGCCTAGCCTCGTGGATGCCAGGGACGGATTGAAATCCGACGCGCCTGTCATCAGGCACGACCCAAAAGGCCTGGCCTCGAATTTCGCTACTGGGGATGTGGAGGCCGGTTTCAAAGCGGCCGATCATATCGTCGAATTTGACTGGGGGCATTCCCGCACCGCCTCTCATATACCGAATCCAAACGGGAGCGTCGCCTGGTGGGCGCAGGATCCGTGGGGGGTCGAGGGCCCAACCCTATATATCGAAGGCATATGCCCTACGTGGGGCGCGTTTCAGCTGCGACCGATGTACAACGTCACTTTCGACAAGCTCCATCGCAGCACGCTGTTTCAGGGCGGAAAGTACTGCGACTGGATCATTCGCCGCTCCCAACTCATCACACCGCTGCTGGCCAGGAGAGCAGGGAAGCCTGTCCGATGCGTGAACCTGAGGCAAAACGACTACTATCCCGCGAACCCGCAGCGATATTCGCACACAAAGATCGGGTTCAAAAAGGATGGAACGATTACGGCTGTCGAAGAAAGCACGATCGGCGATCAGGGATCTCCGGACGAAACAGCCTCTTCCATGGGAGCGTTCGAAGCCAGGTTCAGCCCCTTCAATACCACGCGATGCGTCAATCTGAAGGGCCAGTTCCAGGCGGTATTCACCAACTCGGGGCGCAATACGCTTAGCCAGACCTCGCCATTTAACTGGGACTCCATGACCATTGCCGAACAGATCATTGCGGAAAAACTCGGCATAGATCCGACGGATGTCGCGCTCAAGAATGTCCATGGACCTTCGTCCCAGACTGATCCGGGCGTGCCTCCCAGCCTGCAAATGTGTATTGAAAAAGGCAAAAAAGCCATGAATTGGAAGTGGCATCCCGCCGGAGGCAGGAAGCTCCCGGACGGCAGGCTCCACGGATTGAGCTTCCGATATGCCCTGTCGCCGCGGCATGCCAACCAGCCGTATACCGCGACGGTGACGATTCAGGGAGACAACAAAGTGTATGTGCCGCTCAAAGGTCCCTGGTGCGGCGTCTACTCTGCGGACGCCTGTGCGCTGGTGGTCGCCGAGGAGCTGGGCGCAAAAGTGGAAGACGTGATTCTACTCTATGATCAGAAGGCCATCTTCACTCCTGTCGGGGGAGGGAGCGACGGCACCACTGCATCTTCGTGGGTGATGAAAGAGGCCGCAGTGGCCTGCAAAAAGACGCTCCTGCAGCTGGCTGCTCCAAAGTTCAAGGCCCGACCGGAAGATCTTGATACCAAGGACACGAGGGTGTTTCTGAAGTCCGATCCGAGCAAATCCTTCCCGTTCGGCAAATTCATCGCGGACGAAGGGTTCGGCGATCACGATCTGGACATTACCGCAACATTCTTCGGCAGGCCGCCGGTCACAACGTGGAGCCAGGGGGGGCATATCCTCGATGTCATGAACACCAGCTTCTGCGAAGTGGCGGTGGATCCGGAAACCGGCGGAGTCGAAGTCACAAAGTTTGTGGTTGTTTGCGATCCCGGGAAAGTGCTCCGGATGACCTCGTTCGAAGGCCAGCTGCATCAGGCAATGTTTTTCAGCCAGGGCGGATTGTCGGAAGAGTTCATTTACGACAAGGCGACTGGCGTCAAACTCAGCACGAACATGCTCGAATATAAGAAACCGACGATTCTCGATTTCGGGCCGATCGAGACGGGTGCCGTCGAGACCCGCGGCGGAAACGCGTGCTATGGCGCGTCCGGCATCAGCCACTGCATGGCCGCTCCGCTGCTTCCCGTCTGCGCCGTAGCAAATGCTATAGGAAAGTGGATTGCTCCACCCGTCACTCCGGACAAGGTGTTGAAAGCTCTGGGCAAGTGTTAGACTGCTCGAAGAGGAGATAGAAATGATACGAAGGCTACTGTTGTTGAATGTCCTGCTGGCGGCCGCGGCCCTGATCCTTTCGGGCGTCGTACCATTGCAGGCCCAGCGCGATCCCGCCGCTTCCCGGGGCAAGTTGATTACCGTCCTGAATCCGGCCGTCACGGAAAAGCTGGCGGTGCGGGTGCCGTTGACGCCCCGGTTGGCCACGCTGGAAGGCAAAACCATCTACATCGTGGACATGAACTACGAAGGGATGGAAGGCACTCCCGTGCTCGGGGAAGTGCAGAGATGGTTTGCGAAAAACATGCCCGGAGTAAAAACCATTCTCAAGCTCAAGGGCGGCAGCTACGTTGCGGACGATCCTGCGCTCTGGAAGGAGATCGCCACCAACAAGGGAAATGGAGTCATTCTCGGCGTTGCCGGCTGATGGGGATGTCTCGCGGCCGTGAGCCGCTTTGCCGGAACCCTGGAAAAACAGTATGGCATCCCCACCGTATCGCTATCGAACGAAAACATCGTGTCCTTCGGAATTGGGGCTCATTTCAAATATAGCACCGGGATGCCTCTCCGTTTCGTCGGAGTGCCGTATCCGTTTACAGGCATTCAGAAAGAAATGCTGCAATCCTATCTCGAAGGAAAAGACAGAGTCAGCGGCAAGCCCCTGATGCAGGCGATCGTCGACTGTCTGACGAAACCTCTAACCGCCGAGGAAAAGAAGTCCGGGAACCCGGCAGAGGCTGCGGGCGAACCCAGATATCTGCCTGCCGACACGGAAGACAATCTGCAACGCCTGTTCAAGGATCGGGGCTGGACGGATTTCAACCCGATCATACTTCCTACCGAGGAGAGAGTGGCTGCGATGCTGAAAGGCACCAGCCACAAGCCGAATGAGTTGATCAAAAAGGAATCCGGAACCTTCGGGACGAACCGCCCGTTCACGGTGGAAAAGATTGCCATCATCGCGGTCATGGCGGGCGCCAAACCCGAATACTTCCCGGTGATCCTGGCGCTGTCCAGCCAGGTTCCCTATATGGATTCCACCACATCGAATGCATGCATGGTGCTGATCAACGGGCCGATACGCAAACAGATTAAGATGAATTCGGGTGAGGGTGCGCTGGGTCCGACGGCGGAGGCAAATTCCGTCATCGGCCGGGCCATGACTCTAATCCACAGCATCATCCAGGGTTACCAGGAAGGCGTGAGCGGCTTCTCCTCCCTGAGCAGCCCGCTGCGCTACAACAACGTGACCATTGCGGAAAACGAGGAATCTCTTCCGGAGGGATGGAAGCCTGTCCATGTGCAGATGGGATATAAGCCTGAAGACAGCGTCCTTTCGATGTTTTCTGGCTGGAATTTCGTGAACTGTTCGGGTTCGGTTGTGGAGCATTATGCGCCACAGCTTTTGATGCGCGATTTCACGCGAGTTCTGGCGGCGACCGGAGCGGCAACGATTCTTATGGATCCGTCCGTTGCGAAACTGCTCAAAAACACCCAGGGATTTCAAACCAAAGAGGCGCTTTCCGAATGGCTCTCGAAGAATGCGGAAGTGCCCGCGGGAGTTTATTGGGCTAATTCCATCGTCTCCGGAATGATGGGGCCTCTCGGCAAGCAGGGCCTCGAGCCATATTCCGGCTGGCAGAAAGTTTCGAGCGATACATTGATCAAACACCTTCCTAACCCGCGAAACATCCACACGATCGTGGTGGGAGGAGAGACGGCAAGTGTCTGGTTCATCACCGACTTCATGACCGGCAAAGGTGTATCGATCGATGCCTGGAAGTAATTCCGGGGTTAGCCGCCGGCGGCTAAGGGCCTGTGAGCACAATCCACATGAGATGAATGGGTTTCATCAAATTCCTCCTCTATTGATTAGCGAATGGATAGAAAAAGCTGGCTGTTTATGCTGCAGCGGGCACATTGCGATGCAATATGATTTCAATGGCCTAAACGCGGCATTTTTATTGCCGCGTTGTAAGCGTAAGAGTCAACGAACCGCTTCAGGCGACTCCCAGTCTTCCCTTGGCAGCCATCGCGTCGGCGATTCTTTTCAGTCCGAAGTCTTCCAGCGTCTTTCGGGTCGGCCAGCCGTGTTCCTTGTCCCAGCCTTCCAGCGCATAGTAGTGGGTTTTAAAGTCGTCCACACCCTTCCGGTCCAGATACATATCGGGGGCCGCATCGTTACGCCATTTGCCATTCTCGTAAATGGGAACACCGCCGTAGACCGCCACGCCCGAAGCCCCCGGCTTATACATATAGGGGAAAAAGTCTTCCATCTGCCGGCTTCTTCCGTGCATCACGCGGATGGCGCGCTCCAGGTTCCAGATCTTCTGGCCAATTCTCATCGTGTCGGCGAACGAATCCTGCTTTCCTGTGACAGCTTTGTAATACATCATTTCTATTTCGGGGCTATCACCGCTCAATTCGGGGAGCAACATCTCACACAGCGCCATGGACTCGTTCCAGAAGCCCGTAAAATGCCGGCTCCAGGCCACCTGCTTTGCCTTATGCGGAGAATAGATGCCGGTCTTCCAGGCCTCTTCGCCCTTCCATGTATAGTTGAACATGAAGATATCGTCGGTATATGGAATCGTCTTCTTGGATAGCTTCGTTAGAGACTCTTCCAGGGTTATGCCACCTCGAGGAGTTCCGACAGGCGCCATGAATCCATGCCAGGTTTGATCTCCCGCTCCAAGTATGTAGCCATATGCCCAATCCACCCAAGGCATTGTCCAATGGCTTGTAGCTCCCCATGCGGGAAGACGCAAGGCGCCGCTGTCCCGGTCAATTTCCAGCCGTCCCCATTTCTGAGCGGCCCGGCAGCAACCTTCGGCCAGAGCATCGCCAATCCCGGCGCGCCGGGCAATGGCCTCCAGTAAAGCTAGGCGAAAACTCAGTTCACCCCATTGATCCATAGGCAACGGCGCCGAATCAATCTGCTTTCCCGGACCCAGCAGTCCCTGCTCTTTCAGGTATTGGAGATACCAGCCAAGGCCGGAATCTACCGGCACCTTCCCGTGGAAAAACTCCGGCGCGCCGGCAATCTGCGTCGACATCGCGTGGAAATGAGCCGACCAACTGCTGAGGCCGTATTTTATCAAGGCTTCGGCCGCCAAGTCTGAGGCCCCCGGAGTCTTGGCGCCGGAGAGCCATCCCTGACAGGCGCACATGGTTTCGCCGCCATTATAGTTGCTTCTGCGCCGGTCGCCGCGCAGGCAAGGCATGCAGGACGCCGCCCCGGGCCCGGAAGCGAAACCGATGGCTCCCATCTGGTTGGCTTGCATGTGGCGAAGCCTGGTATCGACGACGCCTTTTGGATCCGACACCTGTACGCTGCCTGTCCCTGTTACGCTGATCGCTTTCAGATTCTTGGCCCCGAAGACTGCGGCGTGGCCGCCGATCCGAGCACTGACCCCGCTGCCGGTGATTAGAGCGGCGAGTCGTGACTTTGTCTCGCCTATCGGACCGATACAGACGATCTGTGGGCGGGCTGTGGTATAGGTGTTCCCGATCTCTTGCCATTCTTCACCAAAGCGTGTTCTTCCGCCCACCATCGACGTAATTTTGGCTTGCGTCTCCCACGTGTCCAGGCCCCAAAGCTCCTTGGCGTCTTCGATCTTCACCTGGTCGTTAATGATGTTGATCCATACCGGTCTTTCGGCTCTGCCTTCCACAACAACTCCGTCCCAGCCGGCGAGCTTCAAGCTAGTGCCAAACCTGCCGCCGAGATTGCCCCGCCAGAACTCGCAGGTGGGAAATGTCTCCGGGGACAGCCCGCAAACGCTGGTTCTTCCCCCGCTCGGAACGCCGGTGGCCGCGAAAGGACCGGTCATGAGAGGAATGACATTCCGGGGATCGAAGGCATCCTTCAGATCCCATTCGCCCGGAGCTACTGCCAGATCCCAGAAGATGGCCGTTCCCATTCCGTAGCCGCCGCCAAATTCCTCGTACTTGGCAGTGTCGATGGTGCCGATTTCCTTGGTCGACAGATTAACTCTCAGTATTTTTCCCACGTATCCGTTAGACATCGTCCTTCTCCTTCTCGATGAAAGTCCCCGCGAGCTGCCGATAGTTGGAATGAATCCCTTTTTATCAAAAAGCCGTTTCCTTTCGAGCCGTCCCTGGTGATTTCGACAAGATGTTTTATTCCACCTCTCCAGAGTATTCTGATGCGATTTTACTACAGATTGGGATAAAAAATGGAATATTCGGGTTCGGGAAATTGGGCGGAGGGTTTATTTGGCCCTGAAAACCCAATGAGGTTGCTCAATCCCCTCTCGGTGGGTATGATGGTTCCCAAACAAACACTAATACGCTTTGAATCACTAAACTTTGTTGCAGAAAAGAGGAGATGATCATGCGGATGAAATTATTTGCCGTCGCTGTGATCGCGCTTTTGCTTCTGGTCGCTGCGGCCTGTCAAAACACAACCTCTGAGAAAACCGCTCCCAAGGGCAGCGCCCCCGAGAGCGCCGTATCACAGAGCACTTGCGACCGCGCGTGCCTGGAAGGTTACGTCGATAAATACATGGACGCGATGCTTGCCCATGATCCGGGCAAGACGCTTTTTGACCAAAACTGCAGGTTTACTGAGAACGGAGTGCAGCTGCCGTTTGGCAATGAGGGGCTTTGGGCCAGCATGGTCGGGAAGGGAACATATAAATTTTATGTTCCCGACGTTGAAACTCAGCAGGTCGCGTATATCGGGACGGCCCGGGAAGAAACCGCGAAGCCCGGAGTGGGCAACCCGGTCGTCGTCGCGCTTCGCCTGAAGATAAAAAACGGGCTTATCGCCGAAGCAGAGCAGATCGTCATCCGGCCGGAGAGCAGCCTTTTCGATCCGAACCGGAAACCCGTGCCGTCGGCCGCGGAAAACATTGAAAAAATGGGATCGCCGCATCCGGTTTTCAGGGAAGTGATTCCTCCCGCAGAGAGACCTTCGCGGGAAGAGATGATCAAGACCGCCAATATGTATTTTTCGGGATTACAGAGAAACGACGGGAAAGGGGTCTATCCCTTTTCCGACGACTGCGATCGCTATGAGAACGGCGGTCGTGCCACCAACGTTCCGTTAAGGCCCGGACAGAAAAGGCCGGATTCCACCAAAGAGACTGTGTATTCGAGTGCGTGGGGCTGCAAGGAGCAATTTCAGTCCGGTCTCATGCATTTTGTTTCGCGAATCCGCGATCGCAGGTTTGTGGCGGTGGACCGCGAACGCGGAGTTGTTTTCACTTTCAACTTCTTTGATCATGGCGCAGGCAAGACCCGATACTTTAAGACTCCCGACGGCCGGGACGTGGTTGCAGGGCCCACGGAGCCATGGACCTGGCAGCAAGCGGAACTATTCAAGATCGAGAAGGGAAATATCCGCCGGATTGAAGCCGTTCTGCAACGATGCCCGTACGGGATGAACTCAGGCTGGAGCTCTTACGAGCAGGGAATGTCGGAGGGGATTCAGAGCATTAAGTAATTGACGGTTGGCGAACCCCGACCGTAAAACAACGCCACGGATTCCACGGATTTTTGGCGGATGGATTCATAGGATTATAAACTTATCTGTGTAATCCGTGTGAATCCGTGGTTTGCTTTTTGCAGTCGAGACTGACCAAATGTTAAGGAATCTCTGACTCACTGCGCTAGCGGCGGATCCCCCATTTGGACTTGTCAACCGAATAGGCCGCGCCATCGACCTCGGGCGGCAAAGCTTCCCAAAAGAATCGAACAGTGGCGATCTTAAGAGCTCCCTTATCGTCCAGCTTCAGCTCGTAGAGCGGCAAGTAATTCTTCTTCACCTTGACTCTGTTGGTTCCCGTTTCAAAGATTGTCGCCTCCAGAAATGCTACTGCGACCATCTTCTTCTCGTCGACGAAAACATCGTGCACGATGAACCTCTCATAGTCAGCCGGATGGCCCGTCAGCATGGTATAGAAAGCTTCTCTTCCGGTAATGGCGTGCTGAGGCCCACCGAAGACATACATATAAGGGATGAAGGTGAAATTCGGGGCGAAGTATGTGTCCATCCGATGGACAGTTTTTGCATTCTGTGCGCTGGCATTATATTCGGCAAAATAGGCATTCATCCACTTCACGATCTCGTCATGCGTCAGCTTTATGGGCTCGTTTCCCGATCGCCGCGCTGATTCCGGTCGGTTGGAAATTGCCTGTGTGGCCGATGGACTTGTGGATTTATGTTCCTGGGCTTTTAGTGCGCTGCCGGTATTGGCGAAAACAATTACCGCTGCGAGAAATAAAGTTCTCCCTGTCATTGAGCGATCTCCCCTTTGATTGATTTCTCGATTGTATCATCAGAGCTTTCTCAATCCAGTATTGTTATGAATCTGCCTCGGCCAGCGGAATCGCGGAAGATCCAAAATCGCTTAGGATGCGTGTGCGTTTCAGCTTACAATGCCCAGAGGTTTTTGGGGATCGTCCCGGAATCAACATAGGTTTTATCTACACAGCAGGATGGCTCGTATGACCAGTTATATCGATTGTGCCTCTGAATTCCCTGATCGGGTATCGCGTGAACGGCGCGCCGTTCTGAAGTGGGCTATGATGGCAGGCGGCGCGGCGCTGGCGAGTGTGACACGAGATCCACAATCTTTTGCGGGAAGCAGGGATGCCAGGGAAGAGAATGCCCAGGCATCCGTGGAGCGCGCCACGCGCGGCATGCCTGCGCCCCGCATCAAAGATGTCAAGGTCATTGAAGTCGGCGGAGGCGGCATCAACGATTTCACCGTCGTGAAGGTGACCACCGACCAGGCCGGACTTTATGGATATGGTTGCGCGACCGCCACGTTTCCGGGAGGGCGATCCAAACTTGTAGCCGGGGCGGTCGAACAGTACCTGAAGCCGCTCGTCACGGGACGCACTACGGACCGCATCGAGCAAATCTGGCAACTCTGCTATATGAGTTCCTATTATAAAAACGACACCATTCTGAACTGCGCGATCGGCGGGGTGTGTGACGCGCTGTGGGATATCAAGGGACGCCAGGCCGGAATGCCCGTGTACCAGCTGGTCGGCGGCAAGTGCCGCGAAGCGGCCGACATTTACTTGCACGCAAACATGGGAGTTAAGGACCCGGGCAAACAGCTGGTCGAAAACTCCATGCCGCTCGTCAAACAGGGTTGCCGCAACCTGCTCGTTGCGATGTTTCAGTGGGATGGCACTACCAACAACCTGTTCGGCCAGCCCAAATTCGATGACGGTTCGACGGCGTTCGATCGGGACAAGGTAACGCGCAAGATGCTCTCTGCCCTGGAGACCTTCAGGAAAGAAATGCCGCCCGAGATCGGACTGGCCGTCGATGTGCATTCTCTATTGGATAGCGTCCGCGCGGTCCAATTCTGCAAGGATGTCGAGCGTTTCCGGCTGTTCTACTGCGAGGACCTGTTCGCGCCCGAGGAAGCAGGCCATTACAGGATTGTGCGGCAGCAATGCACGACCCCGCTGGCGGTCGGCGAGCTGTGGAATAACCCGCATGAATGGAGGCCGCTCATCCAGGAACGCCAGATCGACTACATCCGCCATCACGTATCCCACATCGGCGGTTTTACAGCCGCGCGTAAAATTGCCACATTTGCCGAAAACTTCGAGGTGAAGTTTGCCTGGCACGGCGCTCCAAATTCCCCTGTAGGCCGCATGACCAATCTCACGCTCGATTTGACGCAAAGCAACTTCGGAATTCACGAGTACGTCGAATTTCCGCCTCTCGTGCAAGAGATTTTCCAGGGTTGTGCCGAAATTAAAAACGGCTACGCGTGGATCAGCGAACGGCCCGGGTGGGGCATCGAGGTCGATGAAGCGCTGGCCGCAAAACACCCCATCACGGGCGAACGGCCCAACCAAATTCGGGCGGTGGATGGGACGGTGATCCAGGGCACCGGCTAATAGATGCCGAGCGCCAGTCCGGCGGCGATGGTTGTTCCAATCTCTCTGCAGCGCTGAAGATCAGCGGCAGAGATGGTTTTTGGCGCCAGCACTCTTTCCGGAGTCTGGGCGTGTGTGCAGATAATCAGCGGCGCGGCAATCGGTTTGAGCCGCCAACCGGTCGCGATGCGGGCGACTTGGCGCGCTGCGTTTTCGCCGTCGCTACCCGCGCAAATCAGCGTTGCATAAGGTCGACCCTCGATGCGGCCTAGCGCGGCATAGTAGTTGCGGTCGAAAAAATCTTTCATCATGCCTGACATTGCGGCAAGATTTTCCGGCGTGGCAAAAATAAACCCGTTTGCATCGAGAACGTCGGTCGCGTCCGCTTTGGCCGCGTAAATCAGGTTGACCTGAATTTCAGGTTCGGAGACCGCGCCATCGGCGGCGGCTTGCGCCATCTGTTGTGTGCCGCCCGTCATCGTGTGAAAAACAATGAGTAGCTTTTTCATACACTGCATACTTTAAAATCTTCTGTATTTAGTTTGAAGGAAAATGATGTATTCATTTCATTAGCTGACAGCCCACACTGTACCGAAATGCCAGGAGGATATCGAAATGCTGGTTGCTGCTGCTGAAGAGTCGGATTTTTCGTTGCGTAAAATAAAGATCGCCGGCATTTGCCTGATGGGACAGCTGTTCGGCACCAGCATGCTGCTCGTCGGTCCGTTGTCGATGATAATGGTTCCCATGACGAATGAATTTGGTTGGAGCCGGTATCAGTTTTCATTCGCGATGTCCGCTGTCATGTGGGCCGGAGCGCTGGCCTCGCCCATCCTGGGCCGGCTCATCGATCGCCGCGGCGTGCGTCCGGTGGTCCTGACCGGAACCGTCGCCCTGGGTTTGCTTAGCCTGGCGTTGGCCCGGCAGACGGCCAGCCTTTTTCTCTTTTATCTGCTGTTCGCTCTGGTCGGTGTTTTCGGGGCAATTGCCGCCGGTTATGGCAAAGTCATGGGATCGCTGTTTACGAAGCACCGTGGAAAAGCCATGGGCATCGTCGGCGCCTTTTCCCCGGTCATCGCCTCCGTGTTTCCGCAGATCTCGAACCAATTGCTCCTGGCTTTCGGCTGGCGCGGCATTTTCACAGGCTACGGCATTGTCATCCTGGTAACCGCAGTATTGCTCTACTTTTGGCTGGAAGAGCCATCCGGCAATTTTGGTTCGGCAGCGCCTTCGAGTCCTGCGGAAGGCGAGAGTGCACCGCGGCAGGCATTTGCGCCGCCTCAAATGGAAGGTCTGACTGCCTCAGAAGCTCTCCGCAGCAGAACGCTCTGGACGATGATCGTGAGCGGATTAGCGGCAGGGATTTTGGGCGCCGGCTGGATGCAGCACTCCTTCGCATTCCAACTCAGCCGGGGCTTTGGGCAACAGCTGGCTGTAAATGCACTTACGTTTTCGTTATTGATAGCTCCTGTGGCCACGATGCTCGGCGGCTGGCTGCTGGATCGTGTGCAAAGCGCGAAGGTCTATGTGCCGTTTGCCCTGATGGCCGCATTGAGCGCTTATCTGCAAAGTATTATGTGGGCAAACTACGGCGGCACGCCGCTGCTGTTTGTGGCGGTTACGCTGAGCACCATGGCTATCAATGCGCAGATGCCGATGCTCGGCTACTTTTACACTCGGTTCTTCGGAATGAAAGCCTTTGGCGAGATCGCCGGCATCAACATGGCGGTGCTGTCGCTGGTGGCGGGCTTTTCCGCTCCCCTGGTCGGTTATCTGTATGACCGCACGGGATCCTACGGTCTGGCTTTGTTGGGCATGACCGCCGGCTATGTGGTTTCTGCCCTGCTGTATCTGACAATCGGCCGCTACCGATATACGGTCGATTTCAAACTGATGCCTTCGCCTGAGAAAGCCGCGAAATCAGCGGCAGATTAGGGGCCTCCTGCGATTTCAATTCGATTGGCCTAAATACGAATGGTCATTTATTCATGTGACAAATGCAGATAGAATCATTTGATCGTCTATGTGGGAGGTGTTCGTGATCCGTATCTATGCCCGGATTCTCGTTCCAATATTTGCCTTTGCGCTTTTGCCGATATTTTTGCTCGGCAATCCTGCTGATGCTGCAAACGATCCGCTGAGGAAATGGTCGCGAATGGTTCAGGTCGTTGCTTTCGAGTCCACGAATTTGAAAAATCAGCTCCCCCCAAAAGAATCCGGGGTAACCATAACCAAATCTGCGGAGCTTCCCATCAGGCTTTCTAAAGCATACTTTGCTCTGTCGACCGCCGCGAGATTCACTACCGGTGATTTGGGACTGCCAGAAGATCTGGTGTTGCTTGATGTATTCACATTCTCGATTTCCCAGGACCAGGACAAAAAATTCAAACCAGTCAGGCGATCAAATAACTTCGTCGAACTAACCTATACCCTGAAGATCCACAATTTGACAGATGATTTCTGCGAAGTTGAATTTGCGGGAAGTTATCATGAAAAGATTTTGCCCGTGGTTGCGAAACTTTCGAGGCGCAACACAACGCTCATTCGTGTCGGCCGCCTCTGTTTTGCCTTCACTTTCGTTAAAGCCGCAATCGAGGCCGACGACGCGATGTGTCTTGCCAAAAGCCCGGAACCACGGAAAGACTTTATTATGCCGAAACCCGTAATGCAGCCGCTCCCGGAATATCCGCAGGAATTGCGCCGACGCAACCTGGAAGGAGAGTTCCGGTTCCTAGCCATCATCACCGAGAAAGGAGCCGTTGACCCACTACATGGGATCGTCCTTGAATCCTATCACTGGTTATTCACGCGCAGCGCCCTGGAGACCATCTTCAACCGTTGGACGTTTGCGCCCGGGCAATTAGCCGATCAGCCGGTGAATGTATCTGCAGATATCGACGTGGTATTTCGGCTGCGGAACTAGACTGCTAACCATGCCGGGAACCCCGCGACAGGAAAGCCCTTTCGATGCGGGATCCGCCGTGTTCGTCCCCGACCTGATATGCGAGCTCCGGCTAGACTTTTTCCCAAAAGGCAATTTCGGAAAGAGGCTTGCGTGGGCGGGGCTTAGGATTCTCGTCTGCATAGCCCAAGAGCAAAAAGTCATGAACGAACCAGTTGTCCGGCAGGTTCAGTAGGTTGTGAACTTCCTTGCGAGATATCGCTCCGGCCCAGCAACAGCCCAAGCCTTGATTCACCGCTTCCAGCGTCATATAGGCGATAGAAATCATGACCTGTTCGCTCGCCTTGATCGTCATCGCCTGTTCGCCTAATCGGTATGGCGCAAAAAGATCGCTGCCCAGCACGATGTTGTCCAGCAATTCGTCGGGCCAGTCCATTACGCCTGCCTGAATGAGCTGCTTCAATGATTCGCGGTGCATGCTTTTGGAAAAAGCTTCCATGAAGCCGCAGCAGACGATAATCGCCGGTGCCGCACCGATGTGCGGTTGCCCCCCGGCCAATTTTGCCAATTCCGCTATTTTCGCCTGATCCTGGATAACCACAAAACGCCAGGGCTGAACGTTTCCCCAAGACGGCGCTCTTCTGCCCGCTTGCAGCACGCTCAGGATCTTTTCTTTTTCTACGGGAACCTGCTTCCATCGCCTCGTCGTCACTCTCTTTTGAATTGCTTCGGAGACTTCCATGGTATGTTCTCCTTAATCCGATTAAGCCTTAGAATGCGCTAACGGTCTGCCCGACACATTAGGAATGCTCAGATAATCAGTCCGGGAGTGCAGAGTTTCAAGAAAAAAGTCAGTTTGGACAGAGGACAGAATGCAGGAGACGGCATACAGGAGGAATTCTGTTGGATCTTCGAGGGTGGCGGATATATGCTCCGTGCCATTTGGGGTGACGGGAGAATGATGCTGAGCGGAGTTGATTTTGTGGTGGTGGGATGCGCGGCTGTGGTGGCCGGCGCGATCAATGCGCTGGCCGGCGGCGGCACATTAATCACATTCCCGACGCTGCTGGCTTTGGGTGTCCCGCCCATAACCGCGAATGTTACGAATACCATTGCGCTCTGCCCGGGGTTTCTGGGGGGAATAGTGGCGCAGCTCAAGGACCTGACGGGGCAGAAACGACGATTCTGGACCTTTCTTGGGGCCAGCGCTGCCGGGGGCGTGGTGGGAAGCACGCTGCTGCTCTGCACCGGCGAGCGGGCGTTCATGGCACTGGTACCGTTCCTGATTCTGACCGCCTCGTGCCTGCTTGCAATGCAGGGACTGATCGGGGCATGGCTCGCGCGTCGTTCCAGCGGACCTGGATCCGGACAAAAATCCGAAACGTGGGCTGTAATCGTAATAGGAATCGTTGCAATTTATGGTGGCTATTTCGGCGTTGCCATGAGCGTTGTCGTGCTGTCTCTGCTGGGATTATTGATTAACGATAACCTGACCCGGCTCAATGCCATTAAGCAGACCGTGGCATTCGGCGCGAATGGCGCTGCCGCGGTTCTGTTTGTTTTCTCCGGCAAGGTTGTCTGGGCCATCGCGCTGGTGATGGCCGCTGGAGCGCTGATCGGCGGAACGCTCGGGGGGCGCCTCGCAGGCCGCATCAAGCCAGACACATTGAGGTGGACCGTGGTGTCGATTGGCATCGTCCTGGCAGTCATCTACTTCTTCCGCCATTGATCAGTTTTTGAGATGTGAGCTATGAAAATCTATTTTGCCGGATCGATCAGGGGCGGACGGGCCGACGCCGCAGTGTATCAGTCTATGATCAAATACCTTTCCCGCTTCGGCGAAGTGCTGACGGAACACGTGGGGGATTCTTCTATCTCGGATGCTGGAGATGACGGGCCCGATGACAAGCACATTCACGACCGGGACATGGCATGGCTTGCGGCCTGTGATCTCATCGTGGCCGAGGTTTCCGCGCCGTCTCTGGGGGTCGGATATGAGTTGGGGCATGCCGTTGCCCTGAGGAAGCCCATATTGTGCCTCTATAAATCCGAACGCCCTCTTTCCGCAATGATTGCCGGCAGTTCCGGCATCCGCACTTTCCAGTACTCCTCCATCGATGAAGCCAAAAAAATCATGGCAGACTTCCTGAACGAAAGACGCTAAAAGCAGACGCAAAATAGGGTATCTTTTATAGGATGCAATCGCTTGAGCTTTTAGCCCCCGCCGGAAATGCCGATATCGGCATCGCCGCCATCGATCATGGCGCGGACGCCGTTTACGTCGGTGCCCCGCAATTCAGCGCCAGGGCCAACGCAGGAGTGGCCGTAGCTGGAATTGCGCGGCTGATTCAGCATGCGCATCTCTACCATGCCAGAGTCTATGTCGCGCTCAACACGATCCTGGCGGACGATGAGATTCCCAAAGCTCTTGACGTTATCCGGGAAGTCCACGACCTGGGCGCGGATGGTTTGATCATTCAGGACCCGGGGCTTCTTGAAGCCGATCTCCCTCCCATTCCGCTCATCGCCAGCACGCAAATGCACAACGATACGCCGGAAAAAATCCGCTTTCTTGAAGACGTGGGTTTTGTTCGTGCCATCCTGGCCAGAGAACTCTCCCTCGAAGAAATTGCCGCAATCCGTAAGAGAACGCAAATTGAACTGGAATGCTTCGTTCATGGTGCCCTGTGCGTTTCATACAGCGGGCAGTGCTATATGAGCCACGCCGTAACGGGGCGCAGCGGAAACCGCGGCGTCTGCGCGCAACCCTGCCGTTCGCACTACACACTTGCAGATGGTGGCGGCAACGTCATCCTCGCCGACAAATTTCTGCTGTCGCTCAAAGACCTCAACCTGATGAACGATCTCCCGGCTCTAGTTGCCGCCGGGGTTACCTCTTTCAAGATTGAAGGGCGATACAAAGAGATTGATTATGTGAAAAACGTGACGGCTGCCTATAGTCAAGTTCTGGATGATTTTGTCGCAAAGCATCCTGCGTATCGGCGCAGCAGTTCCGGCAGGAGCGAAATATTATTTTCACCGGACCCCGCGAAGACATTTAACCGGGGATTCACGAAATACTTCATCTCCGGCCGGCGGGAGAAAGTTGCCTCGATCGATACGCCAAAGTCCATGGGGCAGCCGGTCGGGACTGTAACCGGTGCGGGGAAGGACTTCTTCCGGACGGATTGCAGGGACCTCAAAAATGGGGACGGGCTATGCTTCTTCACGGGAGAGAGGAATCTATTGGGATTTCGCGTGGAGCGCGTCGAAGGCTCGAAAATATTCCCGAATACCATGAAGGGACTGGCGAAAGGAGTTCATTTATTTCGCAATCATGACGCGGCGCTGACCCGCGTGTTGAACAAAATATCCGGCCGGAGGCGAATAAATGTGGAGATGAATTTCGCGCGCTCCGGCGACACCATCCGCCTCGCGGCTGAAGACGAAGACGGCAATAGAACGGAATCGATTATGGACATGCCATATGTAGAGCCCAGAGATCCTGCCATGGCGCGCGAGCAGATAGATAAACACATTTCAGGCACGGGCAATACTCCATTCAAGGTGACAAAGATAACTATTTCCGACAGTATCGGTTTTTCCACCATTCGCTTTCTGAACAGCATCAAGCGGGATGTGCTGGAAAAACTCGAAAAAGTCCGATTCGAAAAATATCCCCGCAAAACGGCTGTATTCGTTCCCAACAACGTTCCCTATCCCGAAAAGACGCTGGATTATCGCGCCAATGTCTTTAACGAGCTCGCACGGCGCTTCTATGCGCGGCACGGAGCAGAAGTTGTGGAACCCGCCTTCGAAATTCTTCCGGAAAAAGCGGGAAGGGAAGTTATGAGAACCAAGCATTGCCTTCTCTATGAATTGGATGCGTGCGTTAAATCCGGTCGATCGCGCCGCAAGCTCCAGGAGCCGCTGCGGATCAGCGACGAGCATCATGCATATCTCCTGAGGTTCGACTGCGAAGCCTGCAGGATGTCGGTAATCTTGCTTGGCAAAAAATAAAAGAGAAAAATGCGACCCGGCCCGGATCGAGAATTTACTACATCTTAACAGCAGTCCGGCGCTGCCAAGCAAATAATTAAGTTGAAGGGTAACGATCTTCCAGTGGATCTACCCAGAAAGAGGACTGCTATGGGAACTCAAAAATGTCGATCGCATTATTGGATTTTTGCTTGTAGCATTTTGTGGCTCATCCTGACGGTTGCCGCTTTGTCATTCGGCCAGGAACAGCCTGGACAAAACCAGCCGGCTCCGGGTGCTAGATGGATGCGGCCGGAGGCAAGCGGCCCGGGGCCTCAAGGCAGGCTCGGATCGGGCATGCGCGGGCAGAGGGAATTCGGAATGATGCCCGGAGGACCAGGAATGGGGCAGCGAGATCCTGTCGCCGATCTTATGCGACCCGACGTTCAAAAGGAACTTGGAATTACGGCGGAACAGCGCCAGAAATTGGAGGACATCCGGTTTAACAGTGAAAAGGAATCCATTCAGCACAATTCCGCTCTCCGGATTCACCGCATGGAATTGTCGCGTTTGACGGATGCGGAAAATCCAGACCGGGCCGCGATCGATAAAAAGATTCAGGAAATCGGCCAGGAAGAGACGGCAATGATGCGTTCCTCGATAAACGCCAGGCTCAATGCGCGATCGCTGCTCACGGCGGAACAGCGTACGAAGCTAGCGCAACTACGGCAAAGCCGTTCCCAGAGAGGACGAATGCCTGGCGCGGAAGGCAGGGCTCCCGGCCGACCCGATTCGAGCGCAGGGCAGGCAAAGGATCGAGTGGCATCGCCGCCTGCAGGGCGAGATCCGCAGCCGGAATAGCACTCGGCAATCCGACTGCTCCCAGTACGACAGGTGGAGGATTCGATAACATTATTGACACGAAGCGCAATTTTCAGAACTATACGTGCAACGATATGCCGGTAATATCTCCGAAAGGGAATGAAAATGGCGCTCAGATTTAAGGTTTTTCTGCACAGCTACCTGGGATTCAACAGCAACTCCACGCTGGTGTATGGGGAGCGGGACGCGATACTGATTGACGCTTCGCAGCTGCTTAGCGATACGCATCGGATGATCGCGGAAATCATTCCCATGCGAAAGAATCTAACCCATATTTACGTGTCGCATTTTCACCCCGACCACCATTTCGGGCTGATGGTATTGCAGTACGCTTTCCCGAACGCAAAAATCGTTGCGCTGCCCAGCGTAGTGAAAGACATCGTATACACGTCCAGTGACAAAGTGGAACTCTGGGCGATCGACCGGTTCGGGCCGGATGACATCCCACGCAAAACCACGATTCCCATGCCGATGAGCGAACCGCGCCTCCTGCTCGAAGGCGAGGAATTGCTGGTCTCCGACGATTGGGAAGGGGACAGCGCGAACAACTCGGCCGTATGGATTCCGTCGATCAGAGTTGTATGTGCGACGGACATCGCCTTTCACGACTGCCATCTCTGGCCCATCGAGAGCACCGTTGCCCGGCGTGTGAAGTGGCGCGCATCGCTGAACAGGCTCAGGGAGTTTGACGCCCGCATCGTTGTTCCGGGCCATTGCGACGATGAGAAGATCCGGGTCATGGAAGAGGTACAGTCTAGCGGCGCGCGATCCTATGACACATGCATTGACTGGTCGCTGAAGTATCTCGACGATTACGAAGAGGTTTACAATACCGCAAGGACTGGTGCAGAGATGGTATCGGCTATGACGAAGCTCTATCCCGATGTCAAGGCAGAGGATTTCGCCATTCACTGGCAGGCCAGGCTCCTGTTCCCGCAAAGCAGCCCCGACTGGCTCACACCACTGCCGGGCAAGGCGGGAAAGATATTTCTCAGTCCAAACGGAACCTACGATGGGGATCCCCCACGGGAATAGATCGTACCGATCTCAAGAGCTGCTAATGTCCTAGATATAAAAATTCTCAATGCAGGTCTGTATTGGAATCGCTATCGAGACTCGCAATCGGCCATCGGTTTTTTTGTTCAGTATCGATATTAAAAGCCGATATCCGATCGCGACTTCCGATACCGATCCCGGCAGTTCTGGTGCAGGGACCAATTTTGGAAAATAGCGCTTATTTCTGCCGGATGGCCACCAGGTGCGCCTGGGTTCTGAAATAAAGGACTCCCTCGGAAATTGCGGGTGTTGCCATGCAAATTTCACCGATAGGATTCGTGGCCAGAAGCTGAAATGGCGGTCCGGCCTTCACAACGTAAACGTCTCCCTCCTCGCTCGTGTAATACAGCTTTCCATCTGCAGCGACGCCGGATGCCGAGAAGCCGGTTGCCCCGCTTCCAAGCCGTGTCTGATAGACGCGTTTGCCGGTGTTTGCCTCGTAGCAGCTGAGCACTCCGCTGTCCTGGCAGACGTACAGGTAGCCGCCGTAGACGATCGGCGTTTGCATATAAGCGCCTGCACGGGCTTCGGACCAGGCAATGTGCTGGTTGACCCTCACAAGTCCCTTCAGGGTGATGTCGCCGGTGGCGGTTAGACGGACCGCATAGATGGGTGAGATCTGGCCGTGGGCATTCGTGATGTAGACCAGGTCATCCGCCACGACAGGGGTAGGAACTGGGATATCGCCATTTTCGCCGAGGTACCAGAGGCGGGTTCCCGTTTTTGCATCGTAACCTGCTGCCTCGCGGCAGCCGTTCACGATCAGGTACACCCGATCGCCGGATTTGTGGATCGTGGGAGTACTCCATGTGGGAACGTCATTGCGCACGGTTCTCCAGATTTCCTTCCCGTCCTCCAAACTGAACGCCGCAATGAATGGATTCTTTAAGACGTCGCACTGCAAGTAAACCGCATCTTCGTAGATAACCGGCGAACTCCCCGTCCCCCACAGCGCAGAGGGCACGACATAATATCCGGATTCGAGAACGCCCAGATCTTTTGACCACAGCAGCTTCCCATCGTAGTCGTAGCAATAGAGTCCCTCTGATCCGAAATAGGCTACGAGATGTTTGCCATCCGTCGCCGGAGTCGGATTCGCATGCGTGGACTTGGGGTGCCGCTTTATCTTCGGGACGCCGGTGTGGGCGGTGCGATCCCAGATGACTTGGCCTGTCTTTCTGTCCAGACAATACACTTTCCAGGAGTAAACAGCCGTTTCCTCGACCGGCGTGATGTCGCCGTAAAGCCCGACTTTCAATTCCTGTGGCCCCTCGCTTTTAACAGCCGTCGTGATGAATATCCTGTCGCCAAACACCACAGGACTCGAGTGCCCCATTCCAGGAATCGGGACTTTCCATTCGACGTTTTGCGCCTGATCCACATTCCACTGCACGGGTGTGGAATACCCGTCGGCGATTCCGCCGGCGAACCAACCGCGGAACGAAGGCCAGCCGGTAGTCGTTGCCGGATTATCGCCGGCGCCAACCGCGCAGAGGCCGAGAGTAAACAGAAGTGCCGCACATAAAAACATCCTTGCAGAGAATTTCATTAACGTGCTCCTTTCCATGCTTGGTGCTGTTCACTCCTTTTTTTCAAGGATTTGGAATCGTCATTTCGTCGTGGGCTGTGCGGATTTTGCTCCGCGGTTTACGGTTAGCTTAAGATCTTGGCCACTGACCCTATAAGTGCCCGACAGGGAATTATTGTCGAGCTTTCCGGTGAATTCGCCTCCGGTCCCGGGAATCTTGAAGCTCAGCTGATCCCCTTTCAATGACAGATCTGTGATCGGCAATTCGTCCGGGCCCGTTTCGGGAGCGCTTCCCAGGGCGGACAGCTTGCCGTCCACAGTTCTTTCAAATTTCCAAACAATTGTGTAGGTCGGTCCTCCCGGTGCATACTTGCCTACCCAGAGTCCTGCAAGGCGGTTTATGTCTGCGGCTGCCATTTCATTGATTCCCGGCCGATATTTTCCCTTGGCCAGGTTCAGCTCCTGATCGACGTTGTTCAGTTTGAAAGTACCTTTTATCCTGTTGTCGGATACCCGTCCCGTGTATGTGTCGCCTGATTGCCCCGGAAGTTTTATTGTGATCTGATCCCCGATCATTGTGAAGTCTTTTGCAGGGGTGTTCTTTATCGCGCCTGTATCTGGCGAATTCACCATGGCGGAGTAGGTACCATTTGCCTGCTTTGCAAAGAGGAATTGAATAATCATGCTTTCGTTCGGGCTGGCCGCCAGCTTGCCCTGCCACGTGCCGGAAAGATCGGCCTGGGCGAAAGCGCTGCCGCAACAGATAAGGATCAGAAAAAACAATGCCAGTTTTTTCATGTTATCTCCTAAGGGGTGGCGATTACTCCGCCCCGACTGCATAAAAGCTGATTTTTATTCTTTGGAGCACATATAAAAAAGCAATCCTCATGCCAGCCCACCAGACAGAAGGCCGATGTCATTGCAGCAAAAAAAGTTAAAGGTTTTTTCAATGGCATATGAAATGTGACAATCAGCGGAATCGTTCGCCAGCGGACAGCCATTGTCCTTTGGCGAACAAACTCCGTACCTGGTTATACTGTCCCCGTTTGTATGCCGCGATTCATTGATTCAGCTTGCGATGGGAAAGGGGACACTATAACCGGGTACACGATGGCACAGATTGCTTGATGATTGAAGCGGGCTGTGTATTATTGACCGGTAGAGGAATTCTGACCGCAATCGGGGAACCACTCGCAATGGAGGATTTTCATGGCTACTCCCACCTTGGCGCTACCTTATAGTTTGAAGGGGCATGTGGCAATCGTTACGGGCGCGAACCACGGCATTGGAGCCGCAACTGCGGTTGCTTTTGCCGACTGCGGCGCCCGCGTACTGGTATCCTATTTGCGCCTGTCGGATTCTGTTGATTCGGGCTTTCCCGAGCCGTATCGCGCAAACCGCGCCAAGGATGGCGGCGAGGTACTGGCGTTGATCCATTCCCGGGGTGGTCAGGCGGTATCTTTGGAAGCCAATCTCAGTGATGCGGCGGCACCCGCGCGACTTTTTGATTTCGCGGAGAGGGAGTTCGGGCCTGTGGATATACTGGTCAACAACGCAACGGGCTGGGTCGCCGACACTTTTACGGATCGTGAATCAGACGAAGCCGGCCTCAAAACGGCGAGGGTGTCTGCTGCCACGCACGACCAGCAGTTTGCCGTGGATGCGCGCGGCGGAGCCCTCATGATTGCCGAATTCGCGCGAAGACACATGGATCGACATGGTGCTTGGGGACGGATTATCGGACTGACCTCCGGCGGGCCGCTCGGCTTTCCTGGTGAAGTCTCCTACGGGGCAGCCAAGGCGGCTCTGGAGAACTACACGATGGCGGCGGCCATCGAATTGGCTCCCTTCGGCGTCACCGCAAATATTGTTTATCCGCCCGCCACGGACACGGGCTGGGTCACGAATGCAGTCCGGACGTATGTGCTTCAACGACCGGACCTCCTCCACGTAGCGGAACCGGAAGATGTCGCGGCTGTGATTGCGTTCCTCTGTTCAGACTACGCGCGGCTCATCACCGCAAATATCGTGCATCTGCGATAGGAATATGGTTCCCTGGTTCCATGCAGCCGGAGAGGAATTCGGGCGCTACAGCAGCAACTCCATGTAAATCACATCCAGCCAACGGCCGAATTTGAGACCGACGTGTTTTAAGTGGCCGACTCTTTCAAAGTTGTATTTGGCATGCAGTCGAACACTTTCCGTTTGATCTGCATCGATAGCGGCAATGATGGCGTGATGGCCGAGCCCACGCGCGCGTGCGATAAGATCCGCAAGAAGCAGCGAGCCAATGCCGCGCCGATGCCAATCGTGATGCACATAAACGGAGTTCTCGACAGTGTTCCGGTACGCCGACCGGCGGTGGTACGGGGAGAGAGAACCCCAGCCGACGACCTGGTTTTCGTGTTCCGCAACGATGACCGGATGCTTTGGATCGTGGTTGCGGAACCATTCATAGCGTCCGCTCAGCGGTTCAATTTCCTCCTGATAGGTGCAGGTGGAATGCAGAACATAATGATTGTAAATGTCGTTCATGATCGTCAGGTCGGACTCCGCTGCCGGCCGCAGGTTCACTTTGCAGATTTGTTTATCCTGCGGTGGCTTGCTTCCGTCTGCGTGCAAGCCGAATTTTTCGGAGGGGTCCTTTTTACGCGCCATTATCTGAATTAGTGTGCGTTTGCAGGCTGAATGCCTGCGGCCTTATTGAATGCTTCGAGCGACTGAATCAGGGCGTCTATATCGTGATCGGTGAGGTGCTTCTTCACGTACTGAATCATCGTTTTAAAATACGCCACTTCCTCGGGTTGAGCCGGGTGTCCGATGCTGCCTGTCTTCGGTTGCAGGCTGTCGATGAGGCGTTTGCCGTTGCCGTCTAGAAACACAAACCACGGCAATCCTTGCTCTTTATCGTTAAACCGTTTCGCCAGGTCCTTCGCTCCAATACCGCGATCGATATCGATCTTGACGATAATGAAATCTTTCGAAAGCAGGGCCGCTGCATCTTTGGTCGCCATCCAGGCGCCCAGCCGGTGGCACCATACTCACCAGGGAGCCGAGAACCAGGCGAAAACGTTCTTGTTTCCCTTCTTCGCTTGTGTGACAGCGGCGTCAAATAGCACGGCTGCATCCGGCGCCGCGGCCTTGTGGAGGTTGAGAAATGCAATAACCTTCGCGGGATCTATCCCGGCAGGATTCGCACCGGATCGCAAAGCAGAAGCATCGGTATTGGCGAGGACTTTCCCGGCCGAATCAAGCACGGTCAGAGCAGGAAGGGCGTTCTCATTCAGCGTCGCGCCATAGTTTTTCGCAAGGTCGATATTCCGGTCTAAATGACCGACGTCGACATTCACATTTCTGTATTCATCCATGAAGAGCGCGGACTGCAAGACGGACGGCTCCCTCACGGCGGCGAGGAACTGCGTCGAGCCTTTGTCGTCATTCGCACCCCAGGTGATAAGGACACGGATGCCATCATCGGCTGTCCTCTCGAGGGCTGCATGAATGGCGGCCTTTGCATCGGCCTTTTCGTCAAAGGGCGGAGGCGCAGCAGTACGTTGGGCTGGAGGAGGCGATTGTCCACATGCCGTCAGCAAAGACAACGCCAGAACACAAGTTAGACAGTGCAATACGAAAAATGGTTTCATTCGCATATATTCCTACCGCCTGATTGTTTTATAGAAAATGAGTACGGCTCCCTTACATAGATTTGCCCAGGGCATAGGCCCTGTCGAGCTCGGCCAGATTATTTCGGATTTCTCCTTTTTCATACGCTTTGGCGAGGATGCTTCCAGCAAAATCCATATCCAGATATTCAAATGACATTCTGAACATCTGAATCAGGGGCCCGCAACAGGAATCACCTTCCTCGGAAGGGATTACGACAATCCCTTTTTTCCGCGTTAACCTTGCGCTGGCAATGAACGGCCGCAATCTGTCGATCAGCAGCTTCATCTTCGCGGTAGGCCCATACCAATAGACGGGCGTGCCGAATATGATCATGTCTGCAGCCGCGAGCTTCGGATATATCCCCGACATCCCGTCTGCAATGGCACAATTGTTATCACGCCGCTTGCATTTGCGGCAGTCGAGACATGCAGAGATGTCGCAGTCGTACAGGTAGATTTTCTCGGATGAATGTCCGTTCTCTCCGGCTCCCGTGAGAATTTTGTCAACCAGTATATCCGTGTTGCCGCCCTTCCTGGGACTGCCGATTAATGCGAGTATTTCCATGATTCTGTCAAAAAATGACTCTGTAATTATCGTTTATTTATGGATACTTGCGGTGGAACGCTAACCCTTCTCGATAGGTTGCGTGCGCTGCTTCCTCATTAGTGACTCGACGCCCAGTCTGCCTGATCCGCGGCATGCGATATACAGAAAGACAAAACAGTATATGACCGCGAGCTCTCCGTGATTCACGATCGGCCAGAATCCACCGGAGGCATGCACCTTAAAGTAAGCAACGGCCATTTCTCCGCTCGCGATGAATGCGGCAAATCCTGCCCAAAGCCCCAGGGCGATGATCACACCACCGAAAAATTCGATGACCCCGGCTATGCGGATCAAGGTGCTGGCGGAGCCTCCAATGCCTCCGAACATGCCGAATAGTTTTTGCGCTCCGTGGCAGGCGAAAAGCAAGCCAACAACTATTCGCATCAGCCCGTAGCAAATATCCGAACACTTCCCATGATAGGATTCCATCGTCTGCCTCCGATCGTTTTCGTTCCCGGGACGGGAGCCCGGCATCTCCTGATCCCAAAACCGAATTTGGATTAATTTGAAGCCGCGGCTTCTTTTCCTATTTACTGTATTTGCTGTCCCAGCCGGAGGGAGTCCCGCGCGGCATTGCCAGCATGAATGCTTCCACGGCGTGAATTTGCCCGTCGTAAATCTTAAATGCCTCCCAAACGATCAGGGATTGCCTATCTGCTTCCGGTCCCACGCCCATGGAGTTTTTGCCGAAATGCATCCGGATCCAGGCAATGCCCAACTCCTCGTCCACAGCCGCGACACGGCGTCAGCTTTGATGCCGCTTTCCAGAGGCCCTCCGCCCAACTTCACCTCCACCGTATTTTCGGTGAACCGGGCTTTGGGGGCTACGGGCACATCTCCCGGCTTGTGGGCGATCAGCGCGTCCAGGTATTTCGTTATAAAGCCGCGAAGACATTCACGATCGCAGGAGGGTCCCTTTATCGCCGGCTCCGCCTTCAGTGTGTCCTGTCCGGCTATCGCAAATACGATGTTCAGTGATACTGCCAGCAAAATTACACGTATAGAAGTTTGCATATCCTGTTTCTCGCGAGAGTGGCTGCTCAGCATACAATAACTGTATTCTAAGTCCCAATCCGGGGAGCGGCAATGAATTTATGATCGAGCGATCGGGGTTTTTGAGAAGTTGCTTTTCCGGACAGCTTGCGCAAGAATGCTGCCGGTCAGCATTCTTGCCGCCGGCGGCAAGGCGAATCACGCATTTCCATCGCTTAGACCTAATTGAGACACCCAACTCTACAGGAGGCTTTATGGTTCGGGCAATACTCAGTATCGCGATTTTACTAAGCAGCACTGCGCTTGTTCGGGCACAGGCGGTTTGCACCCGATCGATGCTTCAGGCGGCAGCAGACAGTTACATTGCCGCACAGACGGCAGGAGATTTGTCAAAAATGTCGCTGGCACCGAAGGTGAAGTATCTGCAAAACATGAAGGAGATCACGCGGGACAAGGGACTCTGGAATACGGCCTTGCCGATCGCCCTTCACCGGAGCATTTACGATGTGGGACGGTGCATGACCTTTTCCGAAGTGATCGTCACCGAGGGAGGGCATCCCTATGTTCTTGGCACCCGCCTGCGAGTGAAAGACGGAGTAGTTACGGAGATCGACAGCCTGGTCACCAACAAGGGAGACTGGTTATTCAACGCGGAGGATTATCTGAAATATTCAAAGGCCGAGGATTGGGACATATTGCCTGTCGATGACCGCGTCGGCCGACAAGACCTGATTAATGCAGGGAATGAGTATTTTGACTTCGTGTTCATGGACAAGGGAATCCGGGCGCCTTGGGGCACTCCCTGCGCCAGACTCGAGGGGGGTGCCTATACGAATCCTAAAAACGAAAGCAGTGACACCTGCCAAATCCCGGCTCCATTGGGAAACATGTTTATCGTAAACCGGACCTACGTGGTCGATGAAGAGATGGGAACCGTCAATGTCTTCTGCCGCTTTGGAGACAGTAGCGGCATGCCCGATTCTCACACCTTTCGGTTGGTCAAGGGAAGATATCGCTGGATCCACACATTGAGCGTGAACCTGACCGACAAGCCCGTCGTCGTTCCCAAGTTGCAGCCGGAAAACTAACTCAAATTGGGAACGGGCCGCACATTTGGAGATGCTCGGACGTGGTCTGTCCCCATCCGCGATGACATTGTCCATTGACGCCTCGGGATTCCCAAAAGCTGCCTGAGAAGCCTGTGGCCCTTCCTCTCCATAGGCTTCTCTCATTCCCCAGGGAATTCGGATTCAACTCGAGAAAATAAGATTGCGCATTTCAAATCCCTCAAGCAACTGCCCGGTCGATTGTCTGCCTGAAATCTGTCTTCTCGGTTGATTAGGGAACCCGCCCTGAGTATGATGGTCGCGCCTCCAAATTCCCGCCAACCGGAGAGGCTGTCGATAAAATGGGTGCTCCGCACAAAGTGTTCACGGAGGTCATCCCCGAGAACGAGCGGCCGTCCCGGGAAGAGATGGTCAACACCGCCAACTATTATTTCACAGGGTTGCAGAGAAATGACACGAAAGGATATTACCCCTTTACCGATGACTGCGACCGCTTTGAAAACGGCATGCAATCCACCAAGACGGATTGCAAAAAGCAGTTTGAGTCCGGACAGCTCCGGAACATCGTGTCGAGAATCCGCGACCGGCGTTTTGTGGCCGTGGATCGAGAACGCGGAATCGTCTTCGCATTCGGCTTTTTCGATCATGAACAAATCAATTGGACCTGGCAGCTTGCCGAGTTGTTCAAGATCGAAAAAGGAAAAATCCGCCGCATCGAGGCCGTCTTTCACCGGTGCCCCTATGGGTTGAACTCCGGTTGGAACACATATGAGCAGAGGAAGTCGGAAGAGATACAAAGCGTAAGGTAATTAGGAATTACGAATTACGAATGACGAATGACGAAAGGCGCCTTTCGTCATTCGTCATTCGAAAAACAATCGTTGGGCAAGTACAGCCTTTCATCGATTGTCCTCGCCCAAGTGTTCATCTGCTGCTGCATTTTGCTTCGAGAGTTGCCTCCCTATCCTCATATTCGGGCAGCCACCCGCCCGCTTCATCTCTATAGAACCGGAACCTTGACTCAAACTGGTTCCGTCCCGTCTGAAAATATCTAAATCCTTGCGGATCCATGAACCTTCTCGTGGCTCGAATCATCATAAATTGCATAACCAGTGAAATTGGATATTGCGTTAAACCGACAGGAAACATGCGGGCAACCCAGGAAAACTCGGTGAGTTCCCGGAACTCTGAGATGAAAGGGACCTATGATGATATCAACTTACGTAAAAGCGATCGGTTTGAGAAAAATCCTGGCGCGATATCTTCTTCCGGCCGTGATTCTGATTCTCATGATCGTGATCGGCGGCCCTCAATTGTTTGCGGAGAATGAGGCTACCGTAAACCCTTCAAGGAACCGGGATCAGAGCAGCCAGACCGATTTCAGCTTTACAGCGCCCAAGGGTTTTTTAGGTTTTCGTATCGGTAGATTCTTCCCGCAGGCAGACAGCGACTTCTTCGACATGGTCACGAAAAACCTGACTCTCGAAAAGAGCGATTTCCAATCATGGGACTTCGGGATTGATGGAGGCGCAGACCTGCAGAAGAGAGTCGAACTTATCTTCAGCTTTGACTACTCGAGAAGGACAAAGGCCTCGGAGTTCCGAAACTATGTGGATGCAAACAACCTGCCGATTACTCAGACGACAAGAATAGAGCAGATTCCACTGACCGGCGGCGTTAAGTTTCTGCTCATACCGCGCGGACGCGGAGTGGGGAAATTTGCGTGGCTGCCTTCCGCGATTGTGCCATACATCGGCGGCGGCGCAGGAGTGCTCTGGTATCGGTTGGAACAGGAAGGAGATTTCGTGGACGAGTCCAGCAACGAAATTTTTTCCGATCATTTGACGTCTTCGGGGTGGGCCCCAACCGTGTATGCAGGCGGTGGGGCCGACATTCACGTTTTTAAAACAGCCTTTTTGACGCTCGATCTACGCTATGTCTACGCAAAGCCCGAGCTGAATCGCGAATTCGTTTCCTTTAAATCACTCGATCTTTCCGGACTTCGCGTTTCAGCCGGTTTACAGTTTCATTTCTAGGAGGTGAAATATGCGGGAAAATATCCGATATATTTTGCCCTGGTTGCCTGTCAAAAACAGTGCACACCATTCCGTTGCGGCGGCAGCTTGTTTTGCCTTACGAGCCATGAGCGCACTCGGCATAACTCTGGCGGTTTCGTTTTCGTTGGCAAACCTGACGCTCGCCGCCGAGGAGCCTGCCGCGCGTTCTGCTGAAAACGTCGACTCACGGTGGTTACCCTGGATCGGGTCGTGGCAATTGATTTCGGATGGGGTCCGTGAGGCAGACAGCATCGCGAAGGACAATTATCTGCTGGAGATCCGTCCTGGAAGCGACGGGAGTTCCATCACCATGAAAAGCTACCAGGGTGAAAAACTCCTGCTTGAAACGAGAATCGCGCCCGGCGGCTTCCGGCAGCCGCTGGAGGGCAGCCAATGCAGTGGCTGGTATAAATATGCCTGGTCGGATACCGGGAAGCGCCTGCTCTTTGAGAGCGAAGCCGGATGCCCTTCAGAGGCTCCGCGTAATATCTCCGGAATTTCGGTCATCACCGACGACCGGGATTGGATCGACATACAACTGTTGCGGAGCGGTGAAGACCATGCGGTGAGCGTCCGGAAATATCGTACGGTTTCCGCGAGCGAAAGCCCAAATACCGGACCTGGTGTAATCGGGGAGCCGCGATTTCCGGTCGGCGCTGGTTTGTCTGTCGATGAAGTGATTGAGCTGAGCCGCAAGATCCCGTCAGAGCTTCTGGAAGCCGCAATTCTGGAACTGCAAAAGCCGTTCAAGATCAATTCGAGCGCCTTGAAACGACTGTCGGACGCCGGAGTTCAGTCGCAGGTGGTAGACCTCATGGTGGCACTCTCATTCCCTGATAAGTTTACCGTGAGTCGTCAGCGGATATCGCCGGTGAGCCAGGCGAATACGGGGTCATCGGCTAATTACGGGCCTCCATATGTCTGGCTGCCTTTTGGCTACTGGGCCATCAATGGTCCCTATTCCAGCTGGTATTGGGGGGTGCCCATCTTCTGGGGATGGGGTTGGGATGTTTGGGCCGGTGGGCGTCCATACCGGCATTATGGCGGATGGAGCGACTATAATGGCGGCAGACTGGTGAACGGGCGGGGATATAGCGCAGGGAGCCGCCCTGGCACCGCACGCCGCCCTGCACAGCCGCGCAGCCAATCCGGCAACAGCGGCAGCGGAAGCCAGGGTCAACCAAGATCCTCTCCTCCGCCTGCATCACGGGGCGGCAGCTCCCCGCCTTCAAGTTCAAGCGGTTCATCCGGCAGCCAATCCGGAAGCAGTTCCTCCAGTGCTTCCCCGAGCGGCTATCACAGCAGCGGCAGCAGCGAAGGCGGCCAGGCCAAACCGCGCGATTAGGCTGAACCGAGCGGCGCCGAATCTGTTTTCGGAGAGGAGGGCCCTCCAGAACCGTCCTCTCGATCCCTGCTCCCGTTAATGGACGCCGTCTCCACGCAGAACCTTCCTGAAAGCCTACTTCGGCTGAGTTTTCGGCATGTCCTTCGGTGGCGGGATTACAGGGCAGCCGTTCGGGCAAAGCGTTATGACGTGCACATAGCGCAGTTTCCCGTTTTCCAGCCGGAAGGTGTGGGCATCGGGCAATCCCTTCTCGCCGCCGAAATCTATCTGGCCTGTCACCGTTCCCATGTCGACATCCACGATGTATCGTCGGTTCGTCATGGGCACTCCGCCGCCTTTTGGCACGCCTTCGGTGCAGGACGGATTGGGATGATTGTCAGAATTGGTATACATGCCGCCTTCGATGCGAACGCACGGGATGCCCCAGGGCACTTTGTCGAAGGAAGAATAATCCTGAAAGATGTCGAAGTAGTCGCTCGCGACTTTGATCAGGCTCTGGCGGTCGCTGCGCTTTTCCGGAGGAATGATGTCCCATTTCTCAGTCGACGAATATTTCAAATAATTGTCCGCATTGAAAAGCCAGTCTCTTTTGTCGCTTGCGAGGCTTTCGATCTCCGCGATTTTGCCATCGACGACCTTTAGGCGGGTCCCGACCACATACGGATGATCGCTCTTTGCCTGGATGATTTCGGTAAAAGACTCGCAAATCTCCACATCAAAATAGCTGCGGCTGAAATCGACAGGGAAGGGTTTTTGCCAGAGCCCCTGTCCCAACGGGATTTCCTTCCTCCTTTCGATGTATTTCGCCTGCGGCGCAAGAGGCATCAGAGACGGGTCCCCTTTTTTCAGTGCGGCGACATATTTTTGGGTTACTTTTTGAAGTCCTGCACGGGTGCATCCTTTCACCGCGGCTGTCAGGACGGGTTCCGCCCACGAAGGCGCGGCAAAGCAGAGCAGTACGAACATGGCGATTGCCCGATTCATAGTTCCTCCTTAGGTGTTATTTTGTGCTTGGCATAATTTCGCACATCTTACTATCGATGGCTGGATGCAAACAAGAAATCTTCATCCTCAAGAATTCACTGGCAAAATGTGGATCTCCGGTGCGATGCTCGTCCATGTTGCAAGAATTTGCGAAGGAGGTTTGAATCCACGCAATCGCAAGTCGGCAAAGAGATGGAGGAATGCAGCGGATTGCCGATGGGATGCGTCATTCGTGTATCAGGAGGCGTGTATGCAGTCATGTTGGGTTCGCAAGTCGCTGTTCGTTCTGTTCTTCCTTGCCGGCGTCGCGGCAGCGGCGGCACAGGAGATTGTCAAATTGCCTGCACCAAAGACGGAAGGCGGCATGCCTCTGATGCAGGCGTTGAAAGAACGAAGATCCGGACGTGAATTCAGTTCGGAAAAGATTCCGCTTCAAACATTGTCAAATATGCTATGGGCCGCCTGGGGAATCAATCGCCCGGACGGACACCGTACGGCGCCTTCGGCCCGGAACATGCAGGAGATCGACGTTTACGTCGCGCTTGCCGACGGGTTGTTCCTCTACGAACCGAAACAGCACCAGTTGCAGAAAATCGTTTCCGAGGATGTCCGCGCGGCGACAGGAACAAATCCTTACGTCAAAGATGCGGCATTGAACCTGGTTTACGTGGCAGATCTCGCCAAGGCGAATATGACGGACCAGGCGGCGATCGAGTTTTACACCGGCGCCGACACGGCGTTTCTGGCTCAAAATGTGTATCTGTTTTGCGCTTCGGAGAAGCTCGAGGTCGTGGTTCGGGGAAGCATCGATCGAGCGGCGCTGGCCAAAATTATGAAGCTGCGTTCCGATCAAAAGATCACATTGGCGCAATCCGTGGGCTTCCCGAAAAAGAAGTAATCGGCCTGAGGCAATAGAGCCTTCCGTTCGCAGGCTTCCTGTCCGGGTGACTTGATTCGCTGTTGCGCAGCGGCAGGAAGCCGCCCGGGCTTTTCGGAGTGCGCAAGCCTGCTGGCGCTTTCATGGATACCCTGTGAGGACGGCTCTTCACAGGAGAGAATGAAGCGGGATCCGACAAAAAGAAAAGCGCCGGGAATATTGCACGCCCGGCGCTCGCAATACACTCCAGTCTTTTTCTGACTTACTTCTGGGTTTTCGCCTCGATGTGCTGTTTCAGCTTGCCCCATTCCGGATAGAAAATTTCATCCGGCATAAGCTTCAGATCGGGTGAAATGCGTGGCTTGAATTCCATCTGAGCCAGGATGTCTTTTTCGAGATCGATGCCCGGCGCGATCTCGATCAGGGTTACCTCTCCGTCGATCAGCCTGAAAACCGCCCGCTCCGTGACATAGAGGATGGGTTTATTGCTCTTCGCCGCATACTTCCCGCTGAAGGTAATTTGTTCGACGCGATCCAGGAACTTCTTCTGTTTTCCTTCCTGAACAATTTTCACCTTGCCGTTTTCCGCGATCACCTTGAGATCGCCCGTCGTGAAGGTTCCGCAGTACACGACCTTTTTCGACGACGTTGTAATGTTGATGAATCCGCCGCACCCGATGGGCCGGCCCTTGAACTTGCTTACGTTCACGTTGCCGTATTTGTCGACTTCCCCCATTCCGAGGAATGCCTGGTCGATTCCGCCGCCGTCATACCAATCGAACATATTTGGGTGGCAGACGAATGCTTCGGCGTTATACGTCATGCCGAAGTTGGGCCAGCCGGCCGGAACGCCGCCAACGGCGCCGACCTCGGTCGTAAGCGTCAACATATCCGTCACGCCTTCGTGGGCGGCCACGGTTGCAAGACGATCGGGAATCCCGATACCGAGGTTGACCACGGAGTTGGCCGTGAGTTCCATCGTCGCACGACGCAGGATGAAGAGTCTCTCGTCGAACGGGAGCTTCGGAAGGGCGCCGAGCGGCATGACCACATCGCCGCTGAAGGCGGGCTGATAGTAAATGCCCTCGCTCTGCATATGGAATTCCTGGGGGTTTTTGGCGACGACGATGTAATCGACGAGAACTCCCGGTACCTGGATCGACTTCGCGTGCAGCGTGCCTGCCTTCGCTACATATTCCACCTGAGCGATGGTGATGCCGCCGGAGTTTCGAGCTGCCTGGGCAACCTGAAGGGCTTCAAGATTGGCGCCTTCTTTTTCCATGGAAATGTTGCCGCGTTCGTCGGCCTTAGTTCCGCGAATCAGGCCGACGTGAATGGGGAAGGGCTTATACCAGATGTACTCCTCGCCGCCGAAGGTCACGACTTCATTCAGGTCGGGAGCCTTGCGGGTGAAATCATTCATCTTTCCACCTTCAATGCGGGGATCGACGAAGGTCCCCAGGCCCACCTTGCTCAGCATTCCCGCGCGCTTTGCTGCGATCTCCCTGTAGAGCTGCACGACGATGCCCTGCGGGAAGCAGTAGGCGAGCATCTTGTTTTCCTGGATCAATTTTCCGATATTCGGCGATCCGTGGGTATGAGCTCCGATGTACTTTGTGATCAATCCTTCCAGGCCGATCACGTGAGGCCCCTTGTCTTTGTGGTTGCCCATTGCGGATCCGCAAACCAGGGTGAGTCCCTTCGGATGCCCTGTTTCCTCATATCGCTTGGCGATCGCCCGTCCGATTTCCTCGGGCCAGCCGGCCAAGCCTATAATGGGCGAACAGATGGTGACCCCATCTTGTATCAGTTCCGCAGCCTGTTCGACAGTGATGACTTTCGATCCACTGCCTTTTGCAACATCTGCCATTTCGGTTTCGATCATCGAAGTTCTCCCTTACTGTTTTGACAAAAAGTCCGATTTATGTCGCCATCCCCCGTTGAAATGGGTTGGTTTTATGGATCTCGTTAATGTCGCTGTCCAACAACCGGCGCAGCATGAAAAATCCGCAGCAATTCGCGGCTGGCTGCAAACGGCGTCACCTGTCCTCGCCGGACTTCCTCCTGCAACACCGGCAGCCTCGAAGCCACGGCGCGATTGGCGCGGAGCGATTCTTCCATGCCCAGCATTACCAGCTCGTTCATCCATTCGAGTGACTGCTGACTGCGCCGTTGCGCGAGGAATCCTTTATTTTCCATCAGCTTCCGATGGTCCAACACCATCTGCCAGACTTCTGCGATCCCTTCGCCGTTGAGAGACGAACAGGTTACCACAGGTGGGGCCCATCCGTCAGCAGAAGCCGGAAAAAGATGCAGTGCGCCGGCGTATTCGGTTCGCGCCCGCTCCGCCTTTCGCTTATTGTCGCCGTCGGCCTTGTTGATTGCCATGCCATCCAGCATTTCAATGATGCCGCGTTTCATGCCCTGCAGCTCGTCGCCTGCACCGGCCAGCATCAGGAGCAGGAAAAAATCGGTCATCGACCGCACGGCGGTTTCAGACTGCCCGACGCCCACGGTCTCCACCAGGATGTTGCGATACCCGGCCGCTTCGCACAACAGGATCGTTTCCCGTGTCCGCCGAGCCACTCCGCCAAGGTGGCCCCGAGAGGGCGATGGCCGTATGAAGGCCCGCTCCTGGATCGCGAGACGTTCCATGCGGGTCTTGTCCCCCAGTATGCTGCCTCCTGAAATCGGGCTGGAGGGGTCGACACTGAGCACCGCCACGTTTTCGCCGCGATCGCGAATCAGGTGCATTCCGAGTGCATCGATAAAAGTGCTTTTGCCAACTCCGGGCACGCCGGTGATTCCGACACGCCGCGATTGGCCCGAGTGGGGGAGCACCCTGTCGAGCAAGCGCGCTGCGAGTTCGCCGTCGACGGGAAGATCGCTTTCGATGACGGTGATGGCGCGTGCCAGCACCATGCGGTCCCCGGCCAGGACGCCGTCCACGTATCGCTCTAGCGGCAGACGCTTCCGCGGCGTTGATCCGGTGGTTTTAAGGCTCGCTTTCGGAGTATTCACGTCTTTCCCAGAAACTGTAAATGCAACCACGTATTTCACGAATTTCACAAAACAACAAAAATTTGAAATTCGTGAAATACGTGGCCAGTTCTTTTATAGGACGTGATTATACCTGAACGGTACCGATAAGCGCTTTCAGAATCTTCTGTGCGCAGGTCGGGATTACCGTGCCCGGACCAAACACGTCCGTCACGCCTGCCTGGAAGAGTTCGTCGTACGCCTGTGGGGGAATCACGCCGCCGACGAATACCAGGATGTCGCCGCGATCCATCTTCCGCAATTCGGAAATCACTTCCGGCACCAGCGTGGAATGCCCGCCCGCCAGGCTCGAGACTCCCAGCACGTGGACATCGTTTTCGACCGCCATTCGCGCGGCCTCGCGCGGAGTTTGGAACAGCGGGCCGACATCGACATCGAACCCGAGGTCTGCGAACGCCGTCGCAATGACCTTTGCACCGCGGTCATGGCCATCCTGTCCCATCTTGGCGATCAGAATGCGAGGACGCCGCCCTTCGATTTTGGCGAACTCCTCGGCCAGTCCATGTGCCTTCTTGAATTCCGGATCCTCGCGGCTTTCGGAAGAATAGACACCGGAGATCGTTCGGTTTACAGCCTGGTATCTGCCGAAGACCTGTTCGAGCGCGCATGAAATTTCGCCGAGCGTTGCCCTTTGCCGTGCGGCATGAATCGAGAGTTCGAGCAGGTTGCCTTCTCCCGTTTCCGCGCACCGGGTCAATGCCGCCAGCGCCGCATCCACGGCCGCCGGGTTGCGTTTCGCCTTGGTTTCGGCCAGCCGTCGCAGCTGCGATTCGCGCACCGCCTTGTTGTCGACCAGCAGAACGTCGAGAGGCTTTTCTTCGGCAAGACGGTATTTGTTTACTCCGACGATGGTTTCGCGGCCGGAATCGATGCGCGCCTGGCGGCGTGCCGCCGCCTCTTCAATGCGCATCTTGGGAATCCCGGTTTCGATCGCTTTGGCCATTCCACCCAGCGACTCGATCTCCTGGATGTGGTGCCACCCCTTGTGAATCAGTTCGTGGGTCAGAGATTCCACGTAGTAACTTCCGGCCCACGGATCCACGGCTTTCGTAACGTCGGTTTCCTCCTGCAGATAAATCTGAGTATTGCGCGCGATGCGCGCGGAGAAATCCGAAGGCAACGCGATGGCTTCATCCAGGGCGTTTGTGTGCAGCGACTGAGTGTGTCCGAGCACGGCGGCCAGCGCTTCCACGCATGTGCGGGCCACATTGTTGAACACGTCCTGTGCCGCCAGGCTCCATCCGGATGTCTGCGAGTGGGTTCGCAGGGCCATGGATTTTTCATTTTTCGGATTAAACCCCTTGATGAGTTTTGCCCAGATCACGCGCGCTGCGCGCATCTTGGCGATTTCCATGAAGTGGTTCATGCCGATGCCCCAGAAGAAGCTCAGCCGCGGCGCGAAGCTGTCGATATCCAGCCCGGACTGAATGCCCGTACGAATATATTCGAGCCCGTCGGCCAGCGTGTAGCCGAGCTCGAGATCGGCCGTGGCGCCGGCTTCCTGGATATGATATCCGCTGATCGAGATGCAGTTGAATTTCGGCATGTTGGCCGAACAATAGCGGAAGATGTCGCCGATGATGCGCATCGACGGCTGCGGCGGATAAATGTAGGTGTTGCGCACCATGAACTCTTTCAGGATGTCGTTCTGAATCGTCCCGTTGAGTGCCTGCGTGCTCACGCCCTGCTCTTCGGCTGCGACAATGTAAAAAGCCATTACCGGCAACACGGCGCCGTTCATCGTCATGGAGACGGACATCTGGCCAAGAGGGATCTGATCGAAGAGAATCTTCATATCCTCGACCGAATCGATGGCCACGCCCGCCTTGCCTACGTCGCCAATCACGCGTTCGTTATCCGAATCGTAACCGCGGTGTGTGGCCAGGTCGAAGGCTACCGAAAGTCCTTTCTGTCCGGCAGCCAGGTTGCGCCGGTAAAACGCGTTCGATTCTTCCGCAGTCGAGAATCCTGCGTATTGCCGTATTGTCCACGGTTGCATGGCGTACATGGTGGAGTAGGGGCCGCGCAAAAATGGAGGGATCCCGGCCGCATATTCCAGGTGCTGCATGCCCTTCAGGTCGTCTGCCGTGTACAGCGGTTTAACGGGAATTCCCTCGACCGTCGGCCAGGGCGCCGATTGATCGGCCGGTGCCGCGGTTTTCTGCGGGCTGATTTTGTATTCGATGTTCGCAAAGTCCGGTCTCATTGCCCGCTCCTCATTCCAAGTTTGTTCTGCCATTCGGTCAGCGTTTCAATGGCATCGCTGAACACGTGAATGAAGCCCTGTACGCCGGCCGCTTGCAGCGCTGCAATCTGGTCCTTGGGATTCCCGGCCACCAGCACCGGGACCTTCACCTTGGGACAGACTTCCTGAGCAAGCGCGAGATACTCGGGATCGGAGCTGCATAGAACAATCAGATCCGCATCGGCGATCTCTTCCGATTGGAGCATGTCGAATGCGGCGCAGCCGAAAAAGTTCAGGCAGAAATTCGCGCGCGCGCCCTTCATCCTCATATCGCCCCGCAGAAGCAGAAGTATTCTGGGATAGCGCCCCGTAGCGAGGGCATGCTCGATCGTACGTTGCCGGATCTTCTCGAAGGGTTCCGCGATCCGGTATTGAGGAAGAGGACTGCTGAGTGGCGCCAATGGCTCGGCCTCGGGCCTCGTTTCCGTCAGGTTCGGATAATTGTTCACGCCAACCAGGACTCGCCGGCGGCTAGACATCGCCTTGTCGCGTGCGGCACGCGATGCGGCCAGGGCTTTCCCAATAGTGCCGGAAGCCAGTGCTTTGGAATAGCCGCCCTCGGACTCAACCTGCTGGAAGAGCCTCCACGCTCCGCGGGCAATCGAGTCGGTCAGCGTTTCAATGTAATAGGATCCGCCGGCAGGGTCGGCCACCGCGTCGATGTGCGATTCCTCGCGCAAAATTCGCTGAATATTCAAAGCCAGATGATCGTCGAAGCCGAAGGGCTCGATGGTGAGTTTGTCGCAGCCGCCGAGGACGGCCGAGAGCGCTTCGGTGGTAGCGCGCAACAGGTTGGTGTAGCGGTCGCAAACGCTCTTGTTCCGGCGTGGTGTGCGCGCGTGCAGCCGCATGGCGCAGGATTCGGCCTCTTTCGGTCCGAAGGCGGCGACGGCCAGAGCCCAGAGAATGCGCGCGGCGCGCAGCTTTGCGATCTCCATGAAGTAGCTGGGGCCGATGGCCATGACGAATTCTATCTCTCGGGCGGCGGCATCCACCGGTTTTGAAGCGGTGAGCGCTTCAAGGCGCTCGACGCCGGCGGCGATGGCATATCCGAGTTCCTGAACGGCATGCGCGCCGGCTTCGTGCAGCAGGTCCGCACGGATCGCGCCCTCGACAGGAATGGCGTCCGCAACGGTCTCCCATCCGCGGCTCGTGCGGCGCATGGAGACCTGGGCCTCAAGACCGGCAAGATTTTCCTGCCTGTAATAGGGCCGGACCGCCAATCCCTCTTCGTTGTGCCACACGAGCTTTTTGTCGTAGTCGGCGCCTTTGAGGTCTTTGGCGATCACTTTCTCCCAGGCGGCTGTCGGAACCGCAGGGAATTCCCGGCCCAGATAGAACGCTTCGGTGTCCGGCGCAGAATCAGGCATGAGAACCCTCCTGAACCACCTCGATCAGATAGCCGAACGAGGCCTTTTCCGTGGCTTTGGGGTGAATGAAGAAAACCATGGTGCCGCGCGATCCTTTGCGCGGAGCTTTGTCGACGAGTTTGAAGCCGTTTTCTTTCAAATAGTCGAACGCTCTCTGAATGTCGGCGACGCGCAGCGCCACGTGGGCCAGGCCGCCGCGTCCTCCGTTCTTCTCGATTTGCTTTGCCACTGGCGATTCGGCGTTCAGGGGCTCGATCAGCTGTACCAGGTTCGGCCCGTCGCCGATCCGCAGGAGAACCTCGCGCACCTGATCGGTGCCGAGTACATCCTCGCGGTGCAGTTCCTGAAATCCCATGGTCTTATAAGCGTCGACGTGCGCTTCCAGCTCGCCGGGCTTTACCGAGATCGCCACATGATCAAAGAACAAAAATCCGGGTATCCGTTCCAATTGAGTATTCATCATTCAAACTCCACCACCACCTGGCCCGATTGAACGCTGTCACCCTCTTTTACGGGAATATTGGCGATCTTGCCGGGCGCGGGCGCTGTAATGTTCGTTTCCATTTTCATGGCTTCCAGGACCAGGAGCACATCGCCGGTCTGGAGGGTCTGACCTTTTTGGGCCGCCACACGGATCACGATGCCGGATACGGGGCTGCGGCAGACTTTGGTCTCGTCCACCGGCGTATGATCCGCAGCGGCAGGAGCGTGGCCTGGCGCCGGAGCTGCAGGGACACGCACGGCGGCGGATCCCACGGGCAGACCGCGCATCAGCGGCGCCGGGGCGGACGGTTCCACGGCTTCAACCTCGACTTCGTATGTTTTTCCATCAATGGCAATATTCAATTTCATGGCGACTCCTAATTATGCAAGTAATGGGACGCCTGAATCGACACACGCCCCTGCTGTGCCCATGCATGCGAGCTGAGCAACCGAATCTGCTTAATGCGAACGCGCACTCCGAGGTATGCGGCCAATGCCGCGGATATTGCGATCAGCTCTTCCTCGCTAATTTCCGGCTTTGCCGGCGCCGCCGGCGGTTCCGGTGCCGGCGTTGCCCGGGCCGGAATGGTTTCTTCGACGGCGGGCGGAATCCATCCTACCGATTCCAGTTTCTCCACGCGCTCCGAGAGCGCTGCAAGTTGCGTCTGGACGCGTTCCAGGACGTCCGCCAAATCCTTCATCGTTATTTTTGCCATGTTTTCACCTCGGCTTTATAGCGGAATCAGGCCGTGTTTCTTGGCCGGTCTCAGCTCGCGTTTAGTATGGACATATTCCAGCGCCTGTGCGATGTGGTGCCGCGTCATGGAAGGCTCGATGATCGCATCCACAAGACGGCGGCCGGCCGCCACGTACGGATTCGAGAAAACCTCGCGATATTTTTCGATGAGTTCCTTACGCTTGGCCGCTTTATTCTCTGCTTCCTGGATTTCCTTGCGGAACACGATTTCGGCTGCGCCCTCGGCACCCATCACGGCGACCTCCGCCGTGGGCCACGCGTACACGCGGTCGGCGCCCAGGTCTTTGCCGCACATCGCCAGGTATGCGCCACCGTAGCTCTTGCGCAGGATTACCGTAATTTTGGGAACCGTCGAGGCGGAGTATGCAAACAGCATCTTCGCTCCATGGCGAATGATCCCGCCGTACTCCTGCTGCACGCCCGGCAAAAAGCCCGGCACGTCCACGAAAGTCAGCAGCGGAACATTGAAGGCGTTACAGAAACGGATGAAGCGCGACGCCTTGTTGGAGGCGTTAATGTCGAGTACGCCTGCCTGTGCGATTGGCTGGTTCGCGATGATTCCGATGGAACGGCCGGCGATGCGCGCAAATCCGACCACGATGTTGGTGGCGTATCCGGACTGCACCTCAAGGAAATCTCCGAAGTCCACAACCCGTAAGATCACGTCGCGCACGTCGTACCCCTTTTTAGTATCTGTGGGCACGATGCTGTCGAGTTCCGGGTTCGCTTCAAAATTTGGATCGCCGTCCACTTGGGGCGGATCTTCCAGGTTATTGGATGGAAGGAAGCTGAGAAGCTTCTGGCAGATCGCCACTGCATGGTTGTCGTCTTCGGCGATGAAATGAATGACACCGGAATGAGCCATGTGCGCTTCGGGGCCGCCGAGCTGTTCGGCTGTCACGCTCTCGCCCGTGACGCTCTTGATGACGGACGGACCCGTGATGAACATCTGGGCCTGACGGGTCTGGATGATGAAATCGGTCAGGGCAGGGCTATAGGCCGCGCCACCGGCGCAAGGGCCGCAAATAAGGGAAATCTGGGGCACGGCGCCCGAGAGCATCACGTTCGTGTAAAATACTTTGCCGTAGGCGGAAAGCGAATCAATGCCTTCCTGAACCCGCGCGCCGCCCGAATCGTTGATGAAGATAAAGGGCGAACCGGTTTTCAGGGACTGCTCCATGATCTCCGCCACCTTGATAGAGTGGACTTCGCCGGCAGATCCGCCGGAGACCGTGAAGTCCTGGCTGGCAAGATGCACCAGCCGCCCATCCACGGAAGCTGCCCCAGTCACCACACCGTCGGCCGGAAAGCTTTTGTCAACCATGCCGAACAGCACGGCGCGATGCTCGGCGAACAGGCCGGCTTCTTCGAAGCTGCCGGCGTCCACCATCGAGTCGATGCGCTCTCGGGCCGTCAGCTTGCCTTCTTTGTGCTGTTTCTCCAGCTTGTCGGCGCCGCCGCCCTTCATGGCACTTTCGCGCCGCTTCTGTAATTCCGTGATTTTTTCCTGCATTGTGTGAATGGCCATGGATCGCAACTCCCTTTAAGTGTCTATGCCGGCGAAACTGTTACCCGGTGCGTGGTTTCGTTCAGTTTTACATCGTACGTGATGGTCGTGCGTACTGGACCCTTTCCGCTGTCCTGAGTCGACCCCGGCGCGCCCGGCGTAGAAGCTGCGGCCGGTTGCGCGTTCGGATCCTTCCCCAGATTTTTCGGTCCCGCGTCGCGCGTGGAAAAGAATTTGGGCGCCACCTGCGGAAACATCGCGAAGGTGAGCACATCTTCGTCAGTACCGTTACAGCCGGGCAATTCAAGCGCCGCTTCGCGCAGGTCCTGCCATTCCGGCTTCAGGAGATCGGCCGGGCGGCAGGTAATCGGCGACTTGCCAGTCTGTTTCTGAGCGAGCTCGATGACCTCGGGATTGCGCGGCCCGATGGTTTCGCCGTAGTAGCCCAGCATCAGATCGGCAAACTCTCCGGTCATGACTTTGTATTTTCCCATGAGCACATTGAAGACCGCCTGTGTCCCCACGATCTGGCTCGTCGGCGTAACGAGCGGCGGGAAGCCCGAGTCTTTGCGCACTCTCGGGACCTCGGCAAGCACCTCTTCCGTGCGATCATCCGCCTTCTGCTGCTTCAGCTGGCTCTCCATGTTGGAGAGCATGCCACCGGGAATCTGGCTATCGAAGATCTCGGTTTCCACACCGGTGATATTCGAAATAAATTCCTTGTAGCGGGGCGCGATTTTCAGGAAGTGCTTCTTGATCTTGAGGAGCCGTTTTTTGTCGATCTTCGTGTCGAATCCCGTGCCCTCGAGCATTTCCACGAGGCTCTCCGTGGGATTGTGTCCTGGCCCGAGGCTAAGCGCGCTGATCGCCGTGTCCACGCCGTCCGCTCCGGCCTCGATCGCCTTCATCAGGCTGACCATGGTTACTCCCGTCGTAGCGTGTACGTGGACCTGGACGCGCACATTTTCTCCGCAAGCCTTCTTGATGCCTTTGACGAGATCGTAGGCCGGCTGAGGTTTCAGGAGCGCAGCCATATCTTTGATACAGATGGAATCGCAGCCCAGCGCCAAGAGTTTTTCCGCATGTTCCACGAATCCTTTGATGGTGTGCAGCGGGCTGACCGTATAAGAAATAGCACCCTGCGCGTGTTTGCCGGTTTTCTTTACGGCGGCAATCGCGCGCTGCAAATTGCGGATGTCGTTGACCGCATCGAAAATTCGGAACACGTCGATGCCGTTTTGGGCGGCTTTTTCCACAAAGCGGTCCACGACCGTATCTTCATAGTGCCGATAGCCAAGCAGGTTTTGGCCGCGCAACAGCATCTGAAGGCGCGTGTTGGGCATGAGCTTCCGGAAGGTGCGCAGCCGTTCCCACGGATCCTCGTTGAGAAACCGGATGCAGGAGTCGAAAGTCGCGCCTCCCCAGCACTCGACGGACCAGAAACCTGCCTTGTCGATGTCCTCGCATGCGGGTGCCATGTCTTCCGTCGCCATACGCGTGGCCATCACGCTCTGGTGCGCATCGCGGAGTATGAGTTCTGTAATGTCAATTGTCTTTGGCATATCCGGGTCTTCCTTTTAGTAGAGTTGATCCATGCTTTTTTCCTCGAACTTCAGAGAAGCGCGGCGATGGAATAATCCCTTGCTTCTGAACCGGCGCGAATTCGGAAATCGTCAGAGGATGATACGCGACTTTCAAGATTCCAGTAAGAGCGCAGGACGTTGATGATTGCTGATCGTTGTATCATAAAGGAACGATTCATATTATAGACCGCGCCCGGGGAAAGGCGTTAAATTTGAAACTCATTTCCGCATTGCGGAAATGAGTTTCAGGCAAAGGTTGTAATTTTTAGGCCAAACGCCCTCAAATTCAAGAGCTAATACCAGGGAAAATGGCGAAAAAGAAGATTTATTTCTGTCGGTAAGTTGTTGATTGGGTTAATTAAACTGTTCCATCCTGCGGAACTGATCCTGGGGGCGACCTTGGAACGCAGCCATCCTCTGCTAATGCCGCATAATTTTTTCAGGCGAAGCTTTTGGAGTGTGCAAACGTACTCGCGCATTTCGCACTCCAACGATCGATTGAAACACTATGCTGAGGGATACGACGCCGGAAATGCCCATCAACGCCGGCCATAGTTCTCCCGGACGAATCCATTGCATGACAGCTCCCACCAGCGGACCGAGGATTTGTCCCAGCCCGATGAGGGCTTCATGATAACCGCCGTGTTCGGTGCTCCCGTCGCTTACCGCCATCCCAAAATAAAGACTTGCCGAGTAGATCGTTCCAAGCGAAAGCCCGAGAACAATTTGGGCAAATGCCATCCCAGCCAGCGCCGCCGATAGACCCAAATGAGTCAGGGTGCCTGGCACAATCGTGCCGATGAATGCGAGCAGCATGGTGATGCTGGCCGCAAACATAAGGCTTGTCCGCTTATGCCAGAACGTGGTGTTAGCCGTGATTATGAAGGCAATGGCCCGGGACATCAGCCAGATGCTGCCTACGATCGTGGCAACGGTTGGCGGGAGCTGCCTGATCGCGTGAAGAGACGGCAAAGCGGGTGCCAGGCTATAGACGATCACATAGGTTGAAGGAAGCGCGATACGGGACAGCCACAGCGCAAGGCGGTGCTGGCGGGCATCCGCCTCATCGAGCATTGACGCAGGCTGACCGGCATTTTCATTCCCCAAACCAGTTGCCGAAACGGAGAGAGTCGCGTCTCTGGATAGCGACATCTCATGCGAAGCGCGGCGAAAAATAAAAATACCCGCCAGGAAGTGGCCTGCGGCAACGATTCCGAAAAAGCTCCAGGCCGGAGCGTGCTGGATAATGGCTCCGCAGGAAGCCACGGCAATGGAGCCAGTCACTGCCCACACGATATTATAAAACCCCAGCCGTTTTGAAAGGCGCGACGCATCGCCGGATTCCGAAACGAGACTCTCCAGCATCGGCCACGAAGCGGCCATGAAGCTGGTTTCCACCACCACCAGCATCACCATGATGTGAGCCCAGGCCATCGTTGCGCTGATTCCCACGGCGCAGGCGATCGTCGTCATGCAGGCATACAGTGCCAGCAGCGATTTCCCGCGCGCCCAGCGATGCGAGATGTTCTGGGCGGAGAGAGCTCCGATCATATAAAAGATGCCTTGCAGTGCAGCGACAACGAAGTTTTCCCGCGCGCCCCAGCCAAACCGGTGGCTCATATAAAAGGGAAGCCCCACGGTGAGAAGCGTGGCCGCAATGGAATTTACCGCCTCAGCGGAATATAGCCAGAACAGATTACTTTGGTCGGGCGGTATCGGCCGGCTGGTATCGGGAGTGGTTGCAGGGATCTTGCTCATTCAGCGTGTTCACCGTCGCTTGGTAAAATTTTTAATATTAGCAGGGCATCCAGCAGGATGATATTTGTTTTTGCGCAGGCCCTTAGTGTACCGTGACCGGAAGGCCCATCGATTCCAGCACCCTTTTCAATGCCTCAATCTGCTCATCCGAGGGCGGTTCGGCCTCGAGGACAACCTTGCGGTCATCGATCCGCGGATACTTTATGACGCCCAGGTTGTGATAAGGCAGAAGCTGGATGACCGTGACAGCCTGGCCGAGAGATTTGCAGAAGAGACCGGTTTCTCGAATGATTTCTTCCGAGTCATTGAAGTCGGGAACCACGGGAATGCGGACCTGCATTCTGCCGCCTGCTTCCGCGATCTTCATGGCGTTCTCCAGAATCAGCTCGTTGGGTACGCCGGTCGCGATCCGGTGCTGCTCGCTGTCCATGTGCTTCAGATCGTACAGAAACAAATCCGTATAGGGCAGGATCCGTTTTATAATTTCGTATTGCGCAAACCCGGTCGTATCCACCGCAGTGTGGATACCGCATTCTTTCAGGCTTTGAAGCAATTGCAAAACAAACTCCGGCTGCCAGAGCGGTTCTCCGCCGGAGATGGTGACTCCCCCGCCGGATTGTTCGTAGAAGGGCAGGTCCTTTCGCAGGCGATGCACCAATTCTTCCACAGTGTACTCGGTGCCGCAAATCACGAGTGCTTTCGGATAGCATGCCGCCGCGCATTCGCCGCAATTGTCGCAGAGAATCCGATCAATATGGATATGTTGAATCTTTTCGTGGGTTGCCGCGTGCTCGATCCATTTGCCCGGAGCGATCGCGCCTTTTGGGCAGGCACCCAGGCACTTCCCGCATCTTTCCAAACCCAGGCAGCGAATGGTCATCCAGCTCAGCTGCCTGCAAAACTGCTGCGATTCGGGGCTGTGACACCAGGGACAACGCAGGGGGCATCCTTTCAAAAAGACCGTCGTGCGGATGCCGGGCCCATCCTGCACAGAAAACCCCTGGATGTCATAGACCATTCCCGATAACAGTTTATCCATGATTGTCGAATTCACCTGGCCGGTTACAGACTCAGCTCCGTGCGCCGGATAATATCGTCCTGGCTGGCTTTGTACAGCTCTATGAAGTAAGCGCTGAAACCCGCGATCCGGACCACCAGATCCCTGTATTCTTCCGGATGCTCCTGCGCCCGCCGCAGGGTTTTCCCGCTGACGATGTTGAACTGCATTTCCATGCCGCCCAGGGCGAAATAAGTCCTGATCAGGGCGATCAGTTTTCCTTTGCCTGTTTCATTGCTCAGCGCCGTGGGATGAAACCGCATGTTGAGCAGGGTCCCGTTGGAAAATTTCTTCTGGTCAAAAGTTGCCACGGATTTCAGAGTTGCCGTGGGGCCGCACTTGTCGAGCTGCTGCACGGGGGAGATGCCGTCTGCGAGCGGTTCGCCGGCTTTTCTGCCGTCCGGCGACGCGCCGGTCGACATGCCGAACAGCACATGCGTCGTCACCGGATACAAGCCGGCGGAATATCTGCCGCGCGGTCCTGTCGCTGAGTTTACAGCATCACCGTATACGTCTGCTGCCCACCTGGCGAACTGGTCGGCATACTCGTTGTCGTTCCCGTAATGAGGGGCTTCATTCAGAATCATCTGCCGAAGGTCTTCTTTCCCTGCCCAGTTTGTCATGAGCGCATTGTAGAGCTCCCGCGCGCCAACGAGTTTCTTTTCGAAAACCATATATTTCACGACGGCCAGGCTATCGGCGATGTTGCCGAGCGCAATGCCGGCGTTTCCTGTCGAGTTGTACTTCGCGCCTCCCTTCATGACGTCCTTGCCGGATTCCATGCATCCGTCAATCGTTGCGGAAAGCAGCGGGAGCTGCATGTGTTCCGAGGCGACAAATTCCCACATATTGACCAGGCTGATGTGCCATTTGACAAAATATTCCATCTGCTTCTTGACGGCATCCAGGACGGCATCAAAGGTTGCCATTTCGTAAAGATAACCGGTCGGCAGGCCCACTTGTCCTCCGAGCTTGCCGTCACGGCCGGGCATGGGGTTGTAGCCGTTGTTGATCGCCAGCAGGAACGCATTCAGCATGTTGTAAAAAGATTCCGTGCCGGTGCCGCCCGGGCAAGCCCATTCGTCCCCGCAACCCTGCGGCTCAACGCAGCCGATGAGGCAGTAGTTTCGCGCACTTTCGATCGGCAGGCCTCTGGCCGTGAGCGCAGGAATGATGACGTCGTCATTTTCGAACGTGGGCACGCCGCCCGCGATCAGGGTCGTCTCGATGGCCGCTTCCCAAAGCTTTTGCGGAGTTCCTTTGTGAATGCGCAGCGACTGAGGCGGATCATGCAGAACAAGGCGGCCTGCGGACTGCAGCATCATATAGGAAACTGCGTTGGTTGCATCCTTGCCTTCTTTTGTCACGCCACCGATCGTCATCAATTGACCGCTCGTGTAGCCGGGCCCGGAAAGGGTGGCGAAATAGGGCCAGATTTTGTTCATTTCAGCCACTTTTAAATAAAACATATCAAGCAGTTCTTGAGCTTTCTCGTGCGAAATTCTGCCGGCGGCGATGTCGGCGTCATAATAGCTGCCGAGGTATTGATCCACGCGGCCGAAGCTGATGCCGTGCTGCTGAGCGTCGAGACACAGGCCGATCTGGTAAAGGAACATGCACTGAATCGCGTCTTGAAAGGTGCGGCAGGGGTTCTCCATTATCCAGTACAGGGAGTCGGCCATGTCTTCTAACTCACGCGTCCGTTCGAGATTTTTTTCCATGGAGGCCAGACGTTCGCACTCTTTGCCGTATCTCTTGGAAAGAGTGATAATGCCGTCGCAGACGATCGTCAGGGCGCGATAGAAGTTATATTTGGCGGCGTCGTCGCCGAAAAGAACCCCTTCCATGGCGTCCATTTTGGCCTGCGCTTCAGCCCGGATAGCGCCAAAACCCTTGTGCATCGCCTTTTCGAAGTTCGCGACAAAATGGCCGACCGGCGACGTACATGTGTCTTTGGTGCCGAAGTAAGTGACGCCGCTGCCGGCGGCTTTGAAATACCCGAGGGGAATATATTCATCCATCTTTGCGCTCAGGCATTCCTTACGCCAGAAGTCGCCGGTGCTGAGGACATAGGCCGCGTCTTTTTCGTCAATGTCGTATGGGTCCGTATCCCGGAGAGGGATCGTGCCTGCTTTGAGTTCGTCCAAAAACCACCCGAATGATGTTTCGGGATACAGTGCGCACGCGCGGTATTTCGCAGCCTGCCAGCCGACGATGACTTCATCCTCGTTGACCAGGATGGGGAGTTTTTCGCAGATGTTTTTGAAGTTTTTGGCCCTTTTAAGAATGCCCTGCAGTTGAGGATTTTCCTGATAAAACTCGGTGACGATTTTATAGCGCGCGATGCAGACGCTGGGCTTCGTCGTGCGGTATTTTTCACGCATTCTTGCGATGCGGTCAGTAACAGGGCTCAATTGATACATCACGAATCCTCCTCATTCAGAGGACCCGACGCGGCTCTATGCGCCGCCCCGCATCCTCTGAATCAATATTCTACAGGTAATTACGCAGTTTCGCATCATATTGTCACGGTGCCGGCGGCGATCTCAGGATGCTGCGTATTCGGGACAATGGTGATCCGTCGGCACGGGACATGCGAAAGAGTTATAATGAAGCAGGGATCACACATGAAGAGCGAACGCCGCAGTTTTACTCGAAGACTGATTCTTAAGATGACCGGGGGGATGTTTTTTATGCCGTCTTTTGCTGCTTCCATTTTTGATTTTTTCATCAAGCCGCTGCCGGTTCGGACCGTCGAACAGACCAGATTCAAGTTCGATGCCGGCAAGGGATTCATCGAGTGGGAAGGCAAGCCGAGGGAAGAATACCGCCTGGTTGTTGACGGGATGGTAAAAGAAATAAGGCGGTTTTCCTATGCCGATCTCAGGGAATTGCCGCAGGTGGAACAGGTGTCCGATTTCCATTGCGTCGAGGGATGGTCCGTCAAGGACTTGGTGTGGGGCGGTTTCCGATTCAAGGAAATCCTGAGCAGAGTGGGGCCCACCCACGAGGCGACGCACGTGTTGTTTCACTCGCTGGGGATGACCGGATCGTCTCCCAAAGGGCAGAGTCACTATATCGAATCGCTGCCGCTCGAAGAACTCCTGGATCCGGCGAAGGAAATCCTTCTGGTTCTCACGATGGACCAAAAGCCGCTGCCTGAACAATACGGCAGCCCGCTGCGCCTGATTGCTCCGCTCGATCTCGGCTACAAAAGCATCAAGTTCGTTTCCAGGATAGAGTTCGTTAAAGGGGAACGCCCGGGATGGTGGACGCTGGCGAATCCTATCTATAAGATAGAGGCGAAAGTCCCCCAAAGCAGGCTGCGCCGCCTCCCTGGACAATGATCCCGTATTCCGACCGGCAATCTGCGCCGGCCAGAGGCGTCGGCCGTTCCTAGGATTTATCCTTTTCAAAGAGCAGGCGATAGGCGAAGCCGGCGAGAATTGCGCCGAGGATCGGGGCAACCCAGAAAAGCCAGAGTTGCTGGAGCGCCCAGCCTCGGACGAAAAGCGCCTGGCTTGTGCTGCGCGCGGGATTGACCGACGTGTTTGTGACGGGAATGCTGATCAGGTGTATGAGCGTGAGTGTCAGGCCGATGGCAATTGGAGCGAATCCCTGAGGCGCGCGCTTGTCCGTCGATCCCATGATCACCATCAGAAAGATAAACGTCAGGACCAGTTCGCAGACGAATGCTGCGCCGAGAGAATAGCCGCCGGGAGAATGATCGGCGTATCCATTGGCGGCAAAACCGGAACTGAGGCTGAAACCCGCCTTGCCGCCGGCGATGACTGCCAGAACATAAGCGGCCACTACGGCACCGAGCAGCTGGGCCACGATGTATCCAAACAGCTCGTGTCCCTTAAATCGTTTTCCGGCCCAAAGCCCGAACGAGACTGCAGGGTTGAGATGGCACCCGGAAATATGACCGATCGCGTACGCCATGGTTAAAACGGTCAGACCGAACGCCAGAGCCACGCCTGCAAACCCGATTCCAAGTCCAGGAAACCCTGCCGCCAAAACCGCACTGCCGCAACCGCCGAATACAAGCCAAAATGTACCGATAAATTCCGCACCCAACTTGCTTCCCATTTGAATCCTCCCTTCCATTGAATTTGCATCATCCGGGCCAAATGATTCCTGCAAAAAAAGTCAGAGAAACAGACTATTTCGCAAATGCAATTCCGAGTCCGGTCGTATAGAGAAAGTCATTCGTTTTGCGGCCGGGAGCCGGCTTGCTGAGATAGCGATCGCTCAAGGATACGTTCCACGAAAGCCACTTCAGAAGCTTCGTGCTTAAGCCGATGTCGAAGTTCACGCGGTATATGCTGGTGTCATCGAGATCGTTGAACATCCGGTAGGTTTGAACCAGAGTTGTGGCGGAGCTCAATTTCAGAGAGTACTCGTCTCCCCAATAGAGTTCCGCGGAGCTCCGGACGAAAGGCGTGCTGAAACTCGACCGGTTATACGCCGCGCCGGCCAGAAGATCCAGCTGGCTCTTGCCGGACTTCCAGGCATGATAGCCGGCGCCTCCGCCGATCACGAACCGAAGATCGAGATTCTGGAAACGATCATATTCATAGTCATTGAAGACGCTGAAGAAAAAACGGGAGTTCATGTTGTGACTGTAGCTGATCCCGCCGCGGACAGCTTCGGCGGTATCCCGGCTCTCGTTGTCTATGCGCGCCGAGGCCTTGATGAGATTGAAGTACAAGGAGGTTTTATCCGTCCTGGTCACCCGGTCGGCATTGATCCCAGCTGTAAACGTCAGGGTTTTGGCGTTTCCCGCTGTGCCTGCGAAGCCGACCGTTCCGTTGCCGGCCCAGAGCTGTCCCCACCCCGGGTGAAGCATGCGCTGATATGATTTTTCTTCGTCGTCGTTGCGCATCACGGCGATATCCGCCGGCGTCAGTCCGAGTTTGCCTTGCGGTGTCGTCACTTCCGCCTTGCCTCCGGAAGCCGTCAAAGTGCCCTGAACGGCTTTTCCGTCGCCTAACACGATGTGAACCGGTTTTTCCGCGATGATCGATTCCACCTGATCCCAGGATATGACCACGGTGCCCATATGATCCGTTTTGACTGTGAGATTCTTGCCGTCTTTTTTTACGATGCTGCCCGTGACGCGGTCGCCGTTTTTCAAAACTACCTGGTCTGCCCATGCAGCCTGCAGCAATATTCCGGCCAGCAGGACAGGCAGGAGCCGTCTACCATATCTGAAACTGCGCATAAACAGGCCTCTCCCTGGTGTCTCGAAGCTATTCGAATTTCTTTTCGCTGACATCGCCCAAGTGCCTTTTGGTTGCTATTTATAGGCCACCGTAATCGGAGAAGCAAGAAAAGAATCTTGCATCCGGATACACGCAAATGAAGGGAGCGCGGACGGCGATTTGGTCCGCGCGGCCTCGCTATCAATGGGTGCGGTATATGCCGCTAGACCGTGCTTCGTTCTGTTTTATGCTGGAATGCGGGCAGACACCGGAGTGTCACGGAGAGAATAACGATCACCCCCCCGAGGACAGCCCATGCTCCCGGTTTTTCTTTGAGCAGCAGAAAGACCCAGAGGGGATTCAGCACCGGCTCGATGACCGGTATCAATATAGCTTCCAACGCGGTGACATGTTTGATGGCTTCGGCATAGAGGATATAGGAGAAGCCCAGTTGAAAAACGCCCAGCAGGAGCAATCCCAAGCACCCGATCGCATCTGGAGAAGAACGCAGCATGAAGGGAAGCCCGATCAAAAAAGTGAGGATATTTCCTATAAACAGGGATTCGAGAGGAGACCCGTCCTTCTGTTTTCTCAGGCAGAGGGCGGTGCCTGCAAACGCGACGCCGCTGAGGATGGCAATCATGTTTCCCCAGAGGCCGCTGCGGGACAGGTCGTCCAGAAAAAAGAGAGTCATGCCCCCGAGAGCCGTGAAAATGGTAATCAGGTCAGACCGCGTAATGCGCTCTTTCAGAAACCACGTGCTGAGCAGGGCAACATATACCGGAGCCGTGTATTGCAGGAGGATCGCATTGGCAGCCGTGGTCCATTTGTTGGCGATAACAAAAAGCGTAACGGTGGCCGTATAGCATAAGGCGCCTCCCAGTTGAGCCGGGCTCAGATTGAAGCACATCCTGCGCCTGAATCCGAGCATGACCAATGCTGCGATAGCGCTGCGTGTCCCGGCAATGGCAATCGGATTCCAGGTGACGAGCTTGATCAGGAGGCCGCCCAGGCTCCAAAGAACTGCTGCCACGACTAGAAATAAAACTGCCCGGCTTTTCATCTGCACTCCCTGCGCGACGGCTGGAGCATCTTACACCCGAACGATCGAAACCGCCGCCCGGATTCCACTATTTGCCCGCTATACGGCGGATAATCGTCGCCGCTCCATGGAATTCTGACTCCTGAATCCTGTGCTCTGAATTCCACTTCACCCTTTCCGGCTGCCGCATTTATTCCTTGAGTCCATCCCGTCAAGGATAGATAATTTCAGATATTTTAGAGAGTTATTCCAACGAGTTTGCGGAAGGATTGTTTCAGAGGGTGCGTCGGCGACGCGTGATCCACATGGCTCAATCTTATGCTGAAACTTGTTTGATATTCCTGCGGAATCCCGGCCGAGCTCTTTGTCGCTGGTGCATTCAATCCTCGATTTCATGCCTTTAATGCGTTCCTAAGATTTGGCTGCTGATTCAATGTCGCGTGGAATGATCCTATGATCGGGCACACGCTGTTGCACTATCAGATTTTGGAGAAACTGGGCCAGGGCGGGATGGGCGTCGTTTACAAGGCCCGCGACCTGCACTTGGATCGATACGTTGCGGTAAAAATCCTACCTCAGGAAAAAGTTGCAGATCCGGAGCGCAGACGCCGATTCATCGTCGAAGCCAAGGCGGCATCGGCCCTTCACCATCCCGGCATCGTGGTCATTCACGACATTGACGAATCGCACGGCGTGCATTTCATCGCCATGGAGTACATCGCCGGACAAACCCTGCAGCATCTGATCAGGGGAAGGAGACTGAGCTTTGTCCAAAGCCTGGATGTTGCAATCCAGATCGCGGATGCTCTCGGCACCGCGCACGCTGCCGGCGTTGTACATCGCGACCTTAAGCCGTCCAACGTGATGGTTACGGAAGAAAACCTGGTCAAGGTCCTGGACTTCGGGCTCGCAAAGCTGACCGGCTGGCAGATGCGTCCCGGAGCCTCCGAGGAGGAAATCACGCGTTCTTTCGAGGAGAGTACGGAGGAGGGAATGATCCTGGGGACTCTGGCCTATATGTCGCCCGAGCAGGCGCGGGGTCTCGATCTCGATCATCGCACAGATATTTTTTCGCTTGGAATCGTCCTCTATCACATGGTCGCCGGCGAGTTGCCGTTCCAGGGACCGCACGCTGCCTCCGTGCTGGATAAAATTCTCTTCTCGCCGGTTCCATCTCTCAAGGAAGCGAATCTGCAGGCGCCGGAAGCGCTCGAGGAGACGATCGCGCGCGCCACGGCAAAAAATCCGCGCGCCCGATATCAGAGCATGCACGAGATGGCTTCCGCCTTGCGATCTATTAAGAGAGAAGCCGACAACACCGCCACAACAATAACCGCAGGTGTCACGACAAAAAAAAGGTCGCGCATCACCCGGCGCTGGCCCGTGCTCGCTGTCGCAGGCATTCTGCTGGCGCTGCTTTTGACGCTGCCATTTCTCGGACGACTGTCGACGCGTCATCAAGGGGTTCCGCCGCTTGCGAACGTCCGCCTGGCTGTTCTTCCGTTTACAAATATCGGATCCCGGTCCGAAAACCAGGAAATCGGGGACGGCCTGGTGGAAGCCTTGGGGGCAAAATTCACAAAGCTCGCAGAATCCCGGGAGAATTTCAGCGTCATATCGGCGGTTGATATTCGAACGGAAAAGATCACCAGCGTTTCGCAGGCTCGACGCATATTCAACATTACTTTTGCGCTCGCCGGAAGCATCCAAAAAATCGGGGATGGCGTGCGGATTCGTTCTTATGTTGTCGATGCCCAGTCGCTGCAGCAGATCGGCGCCCAAACCTACGAAGCCAGCGCAGGGGAAATGGCCGGCATGGATGATGAAATATTCGACCAGGCTCTCGCGATGCTGAAAGTGAAGCCGGATCCCGAGATGCGGCAAATGCTGCGGGAGGGATCGACCAAGGAATCGAATGCCTATCAATTTTATATACAGGCACTGGGGTATCTCGCGCGCTATGACATGCCCGAAAACCTCGACAAGGCGATTCAGCTGTTTCAACAGGCCATTGGCGAAGATTCGCAATACGCCCTTGCCCACGCGGGCCTGGGGGAAGCGTATTATCAGAAGTTCAAAAGCACCCGGGATAGGAAATGGGCGGATGAAGCCCTCAAAAGCTGCAAGCGCGCGCACGAGATCGACCGCCGCATGGCCCGCGTGTATGTCACGCTTGGAATGATTTATACAGGGACAGGCCGGCCAGAGAGGGCTTTGGATGAGCTGAATCGCGTGATCGCTCTGGAGCCCAGAAACGCCGACGCGTTTCGCGAGATGGGACGCGCCTTTGAAGCGATGGGAAAGACGGACGAGGCGGAGGGAATTTATCGCAAGGCCATCTTGCTGCAGCCGAATTCCTGGCAGTGCAACTGGAACCTCGGAGCATTTTATTACAGGCGCGCTCGATACACCGAAGCGGCGGGACAATTTCTCGAGGTCATCCGTCTTGAATCCAACCACTTTCGTGCATATTCGAGCCTGGGAGGGATTTACATCTACCTGGGCAAATTCGATAAGGCGGCAGAGATGTTTCGTAAGTCCCTTGAAATCCGCCCGTCCGCGCAGACCTATTCCAATCTGGCCGCATCGAGCATTTTGCAAGGCCGCTTTGCAGAGGCAGTCCCGTACCTGGAAAAAGCGGTTCAGATGGAGAATGCCGGCTATGAAGTCTGGGGCAATTTAGGAGATGCATATGCCCAGACGCCAGGCCTGACTTCAAAAGCACCCGATGCATACTCGCATGCTCGGGATTTAGCGAAAAACTATCTGGAAATCAATCCGATGGATGAAACCGCTCGGGCGCAGATGGCGTTTTACCTCATGCGCCTCGGAGATACAAAGCACGCACTCAGGGAAATCGACAAGGCTCTGAATCCAGCTCCAAAGGATGAGAACGTCCGTTTCTGGGCAGCGCTTGTGTATGAAGCGGCAGGCGATCGCGACAGGGCTTTCGCAAACCTGACTTCGGCAGTTTCAGGAGGTTTTTCTCGGGCGATCATTCAGGCAACTTCAGATTTGAGCGAACTGCGCAAGGATTCCCGATACAGGGCTTTGATGGAGGTCGGGAACCCGCGCTAAGGGCAGGAGCTTCTAACCACACAACGATTGGAGGTGCATTATGGCACGAAGCGTGAAACAGGAAATAACGATTACCGTTAATAAACAAAAGGGGTTTCTCTCTTACAATCCGCCCAATTGCCATGCGCGCAAGTCGGATGAGATTGTTTGGAAATGCAGTGATGGGCCGTTTGCGATTCAGTTTTTTGGAATCTCCCCCATTCAAACGGCAGAAGCGCGTTCTATTGGCCCGAAGGAAGTGCGGATCAAAGTCCGTGGGAACACACATGCGGGCACATATTCCTATGCCTGTGCGGTATACGCAGGGGGGAAAGTATATCTGGACGCTTCCTGTCCGGTAATTATCATCGACTACCCATAAAAGCAGGCAAGAATGCCGATTCAGCGTCCGATTCAAGGCCCAACATAACCGGATAGGCATCATTTCGCCCCTGTCGATGCGGCAGATTTCACGGCTTCTCTATTTGCATAATGCACGATCTGTCCTATGATCAGAATCGCCTATGCGGATTGGCATTGTTCGTACCGTCGGATCGCCGTGTCGTTGTGCTGAGTCTGTGATTGAGGGGCTTGAGGCCTTGCGCCATAGAGCGATCCTCGCGGACTCGGAGGAGATCGAGTCGCACGCTCTTGCTCTCGCGGAATCCTGTGACCTCGTCATCGACCACACCGACACCTTTCGGGGCCGAGGGCTCTTCCGTCCGTTTGTCAGGCTTCTGCTCGAAAATTGCGGCGCGCGAGTTGTGGGTGCCGATGCACGAGCCTGCTTTCTGGCAGACAATAAAGCAGCGGCCAAAAGCCGTCTCGCGGAAGCCGGAATACCTGTTCCTCCCGGAATCATCATCCATTCGGAGACCTGGGAGCTTCCCCCATGGCTAAAACCTCCGCTTGTACTCAAACCTGTATTCGAGCACATGAGCCGCGGCATCCGCGTTGTCCAGTCGGAACAGGAGGCCCGCGTCGCTGCCTCTCAGCTCCTCGGCTCACTGAGGCAGCCGGTTCTGGCAGAGAGTTTCATCCCGGGAAGAGAATTGGCGATATCGCTCCTGTCAGGACCCGAAGGGTTGCAGGTATTGCCGCCGCTGGAATGGAACGTCAGTGCCGGCGATGCGCAGATACTCAGCGAAGAGTTCAAGCTCGTGGATCCCGATAAGGCGGACCGCGGCATCGCGCGCCCAGCGCTTTCTCCAAAACTGCAGAAGGAGATAGAGGATCTGGCGCGACTGGCTTTCCATGTGTTGGGTCTTCGGGACTACGGGCGTTTCGATCTGCGGCTGTCTCCCAACGAAACGCCCTATTTTCTGGAGGCGAATACAACGCCCAGCCTGGAACCGCTTGAGGCATTGGCGATTTCCGCCGGATGGGCGGGGCTGGAATACTCGGCTCTGGTGGATCGGATGCTTTGCGCGGCAACCCGCCGCAACACACCTCCACAGATGGGAAAAAACCTGCTGCGCGTTCCGCATGTGTCGGGAACGATCGAACTGGAAACCACGGACTCCGTTTCCGCTCCGCCACAGTCCACGATAGAACTGGCTCAAATGCTGGATATTCAGCCGGGGGAGCGGGTGCTCGAGCTGGGATGTGGTTCGGGCCTGCTTTCGATCGTGGCAGCAAAACTCGGGGCAAGTTGCGTGACCGCGACGGATCTGGATCCAAATGCATTGGGCGCTGCCAGCCGCAATGCTCTCCGCAATGGCGTAGCTGAGAGGATCCAATTACATGCCGGATCCTGGTATGAGGCTCTTCGCGGGGCGATCTCGCCGGACGGTACCGAAGAGAGCTTTGATCTCATCATCGCCACGCCTCCGCAAACTCCCGCGCCGGCTCCTTTCGGACCCAAATACGGAGGAGCGGAAGGCACCGATAACCTCTTAAAGATACTTCAAGGAGCTTCAGCCTATTTGAACCGCGATCGTGGCAGGCTCTGGCTGATGGCAATTTCTCTGGCGAATCCGGATGAACTCTGGACTTGTCTGAAGAAGTATTTTGCCGAAGTATCCGTGATTCGCGAAACGGATCGTGCTTTTTCCGCCGGGGAATATGAAGCCCTGAGAGAGGGGTTATTTGACTATTTGTGCCGTCTTCGCTCAGCGGGGAAATCGCGCTTCACTGATGCGGGAAATGGGCGATATGTTTTTCGTAATATATTCATTCGGGCGGCCAAACCGCGAGTGCCATGAAACAGCTGATCGTGAATGCGGATGATCTGGGTGCGGATGAAAGCAGGGATGCGGGCATCTTCGAAGCGATCGAGGCCGGCAGTGTGACCAGCGTCAGCATTCTGCCAAACGGCCCGTCGCTGGAGGATGCCGCGCGAACCATCCATGCGCAGAAACTGACGCGCATCTCATTTGGCGTTCACTTGAACCTCTCCGAGGGCAGACCGCTGGAATCCGGCCATCGACGCATGGTAGGGCCGGACGGATGCTTTATGGGAAAGACGCGCGCGCAACACCTGCTCCTGCACCGTGGGGATTCTGAACTGGAAAAAGAGATCCGCCGGGAACTGTCCGCTCAGATCGCCCGGATCCGGGACGCCGGAATTTCTGTGGACCACCTGGACGGGCATCAGCATGTGCACGTTTTCCCGGCAGTCGTCGGCGCCGCCGCAGAAATGGCGCGGATGCAGGAAATCCCGTGGGTCAGAATCCCTGAAGAACCATTGCCGGACTTCTGGCTGCGGGCGGCTCCTTCGAAGCTGATCGAGGAGGCCGGTTTTTTCAGCCAGCATGGCGCAGCGGCACGCGCATACTATGAGGGAATGGGTATTCGAACAACGGACAATTTCCGGGGGCTCTATCTGAAGGGAGAATTGCCGGCCGATCAATGGGAGAGATTCCTGGAATCGATTCCATCCGGAATTACCGAGCTGATGGTCCATCCCGGACATTTCCGCGCCGATATTGCCGGCCCGTTTGCAGGCTTTTCTACGGTGGATAGAAAAAGAGAATTAAGCGCCTTAACCGATGGACGCTTCCTGGCTGCGCTCCTGAAAGAGGGAGTTCAGCTTATCCCTTTCCCGGACATTCAGAAAGATCTGCGATGCGTATCCTGATTTGTTCGCCCAGTATACTTCCCTCTATTTCGGGCAACGCCATTACGGTCGAGCGCTGGAAGCGAGGGCTTGCAGGACGAGGCAACGCCGTGGAAACGATCTCCTCGCAGTCCTGCACTCCTGATGACTTTGCGACCTTCCTGCGGCAATTCTGTCCGGATATCATCCACGTGCATCACGCATTCAGGGCCGGAACGATCCTTCTGAACCCTGCCATCAGGGCGCTGCGCGCAAATTTGGCTGTGGTTGCATCTCCCGGAGGAACGGATATCAATGTGGATTTTGGGAGGCCGGACAGGCGCGATGCCGTTGCAGAGGTTTTTGGAATGGCTGCCGCCATCATTGTTCAAAGCGAGGAGACCGCGGCGCGTCTTCGACGGCAGATGCCGGATCTGAGCGAAAAGTTAACCTTGGTGCCGAAAGCTTCTTGCTGGTTCGGCGACGATACATGCGATCTTAGAAGGATTGCAGGATGCAGTGACCGGAGCGTTCTCTTTTTTCTGCCGGCCGGAATCCGTCCGGTGAAGGGAAATCTCGAGTGTCTCCTGGCGATGGAAAAGGTGCACGCCATCCGGCCGGATCTCAGGTTCGTTTCCGCAGGGCCGCAGATCGAGTCTGAGTATGGGAATCGGTTCGCACGGGAAGTGACGCGGCTTGCCTCATTTGCGCTCTGGATAGACAGCATCCCGCTGGCTGCGATGCGGTCGGCATATGAAGCGTCGGATGTGGTTTTGAATTCATCGTATTCGGAGGGGTTGTCCAACTCTCTTCTGGAAGCGCTTGCGAGCGGATGCCCGATTTTAGCCTCGGATATCCCGGGGAATTGGTGGCCCGTTCGGGGAATCTCGGGGGATGAGCCTGCCGGACTGCTGTACGCGCTGTCGGATACAGGGGATTTTGTGGCAAACGCCGTCCGGCTGATCGACGATGAGAACCTCAGACTTCGTCTGAGTCATGCGTCGCGGTTGAGAGCGTCCCGGTTGCCTTCCCCTGAGGATGAGGCGGACGGCCTGATCGGCGCCTACGAAAAAGCGTTCGCTCGCGGTTGCGGCAAATTTTGAATGCGCCACTTCAAAGCAGCGCATCCCGTGGCCGCAGACCTGGAGCGGTTTCGACAATGGAATCCTTTCTTCAGGAGAAAAAACATGCGCCTATTCAGGTTTGCTGGAGTGTTTGCCGTGTTATCCCTGGCATTTCCGGCTGCAATGCACGCGCAGCTTGTGACGGATTTTAAGCCACCGCGAGCGAACTGCTGCCTCGCTTCAACGGCTCAGAGTCTCGCCGATCAGCTGCTCGACTGGAACCAGCTCGGGCGTTACCACGAAGACAACGCGCGAATGCAGGCGCTGCCCGACGATCCGGCTCGCGTCGTTTTTCTCGGGGATTCCATCACCGACATGTGGAAATTGGCGCAATATTTTCCGGAAAAGCCTTACGTGAATCGAGGCATCAGCGGCCAGACAACCCCTCAAATGCTGGTGCGCATGTACCAGGACGTGATCAATCTCCATCCGTCTGTTCTGGTGATACTCGCGGGCACCAACGACATCGCCCGCAACACAGGGCCGCAATCGGCCGGAATGATTGAAGACAATTTTCGGGCCATCACGGAACTGGCACAGGCGCATAAGATCAAAATCGTGTTGTGTTCGCTGACGCCTGTCAGCGACTATGCCGCCCGCAAGCAAACGCCGCAGCGGCCGCCTGCCGACATTCTGCTCCTGAACGAGTGGTTGAAAAAATTTGCAGAACAGATCCATGCCGTATACGCGGATTATCACGCGGCGCTGGCCGATGCCGGCGGTTTCCTGAAGGAGGGGTATTCGATGGACGGGTTGCACCCCAACGACAGAGGATACGCTCTCATGGCCCCCATCGTTCAGGCCGCTATCGAGAAGGCACAACTGATCGGCGTGAACTAAATCCATCCAAGGGCCTCAAAGACAGAGATTGCCACGGATTACACGGATTAAGGCATGGGCGGCGGCGCTTCGCGCCGATCTCGATTGGTAGTCTGAGCGCGGGAGAGAACTGCGCTCTCTCGCGCGCAGACTATCCATCGAGGCCGGATGCCCGCCCATGCAACCGTCATTTGAATCTGTGTAATCCGTGGCGATTTTTGCCTGACCCATGTAAAGATCTGTTGGACGTCTTGCACTCGAATTCGGATTGCAGATCATTCTTGACAAACTATACCGATCAGTATAGATATCATCGCCATGAAAGGCACTCGAAACAGAATCATCAGCAAGGCGATGGAGCTTTTTGCCCGGAAAGGATATGCCGGCAGCTCGATCCGCGAAATCTGCGCAGCCGCCGGCATCACGAAGCCTGTCCTGTATTATCACTTCCGCAGCAAGGAGCACCTGTTCCAGGAATTGATGCTGGACCTTTTCAATCAGACGCGGAAGAACCTGCTCAGGCTTTCGAATTACCGGGGGCCTCTCCGGGAACGACTGGTTCTTTATGTGTCTTCCGAATTCCGCAATTGCTCCAAAGATCCCAATGGCGTGAGGTTCCTGTTCCGAAGCATGTTCGCGCCGGAAGGAGAGTACCCCCAATTCAATTTTGTGGAGGAATTCAAGCGGGAACGCGAAATCATTGCCATGTTTATCGGGGAAAACATGCCCAAAATACGCTCGTCAAACGCCGAGAGGATCTCGAATGCACTGATGGGAATGATTCTCATCCACATCCTGGAGTTCCTCTTTACTCTACGGCCAAAGCTGACGCGCCGAACTGCAGAAAAGCTCGTGGATTTTCTGATGCCGTTTTTCCTGGCTGGAAATTCGTCTATACCGATCGGTAAGGGGAAAGGAGGCCGGCCATGGGGAGGATCGGAGTAACGGCGTTATTTTTATTGGTGATGGGAAGCCTTCCTGTGGGCCGGGCGCAGGGCCCGGACAAGGCGCTAACGATGGAAGAAGCAGTGACGCTGGCGCTCAGCCGCAACCCTGAAATGCTGGTTGCGCTCGCGGAACAGGAGGAATTGAAGGGCAAGATCAAGGAGGTTCGCTCGGGCGCTTTCCCTCAGGCTACGTTTCAGGGCTCCGGCCTGCGAATGCGTGACCCCAGCATTCTCAACAGTTCCAGTTTTGACAAGGTACCGAAGGATTTCAAGGATGCACTGGTTCCGACTGCCAGCAACATGTTTGATATGGAGCTGGATGTGAAGCAGCCGGTTTACAGCGCCGGCAAGGTGAGCACGGCTTTGAAGCTGGCGAAAGAAAGCCTCGGGGAAAAGGCCGCGATCAGCGAATCCGTGCGGCAACAGCTTGCGTTCAAGGTTTTTCAGGCTTTCAAGAATCTGTTCCTGATGCAGGCCAACCTCGAGGTCGTACAGGAAACGCGACAGCAGCGCATCAAGCACCTGGAGCAGGCGAAAATCCGCTTTAACAGCGGGGTGGCGACGGAGATCGACGTTTTGAGGTCTGAAGTCAATGTAGCCAATATGGAGCCGGATGTGATTCGGGCCGTGAACAGTGTGCGGTTGGCGCGCGCGGCCATCAACGATCTCATCATGGAAGACCTCGATGCCCCGACGAAAGTTGCGGGCAGCCTCGAATACAGGCCGTGGGATCCGGGAAGTATTGACGACATCCAAAAGCGCACGCTCGAACAGCGGCCGGAATTGCAGGCGGCGCGGAGCGAGGTGCAGCAGGCGCGGTTTACGACTTCACTCGCAAATGCGGAAAACAAACTGACGGTAGATATGGAAGGGCAGTACGGCTATGCAGTGCGGCAACTGCAGAACATGTTCAACCCCGACTACTCGCGCTGGAATGTGACCTTTAGTTTTAAATTGCCGCTTCTGGACAGTGGGCGAAAGGCCGGCTTGGTGATGCAGGCACAGGCGCAGCTTCGTGCTGCGGAACAAAGGCTGGCACGGCTCGAAAATGAATGCCGGCTCGAAGTCAAGCAGGCGTACGACAGCATGCAATCGTCGGCAAAGGCAATCGAGGCGGCCCAGCTGAGTGTGCGGCAGGCCGAAAAAGTGCTGACGCTGATGCAGGCAAATTACCAGTACGGCGCGGCGACGACGCTGGATGTGACGGATTCTCAAACGGCTCTTTCGGAGGCCCGAAACTCGCAGATCAGCGCCACGTACCAGTACGAAATGGCGAAAGCACGGCTTCGGCTGGCTTCGGGCAGCCCGATACTCGATAAGGAGGTAGACCGGTGATGCATCCATCAATACGGATTCTCTGGACGCTGGCTCTTTTCCTGGCGGCGGGCAGTCAGTGGCATTGCAGTAGGTCCAAGGAGGACACCAATGCGTTGCCGGCGGCGGGCGTTACAGCGCAGCTTGTAGTGCGGGCGATTCCGGTGATACGCCGGGAGTGGATTGCCTCGACGCCGATCACTGGAAATCTGCACACGCTGTCCACCGTTGAGATCAAGCCGGAAGTTGGCGGCCGCTTGCTCGCCGTTTACTTCCGGGAAGGCGATTTTGTGCGAAAGGATCAACTCATCGCAGAAATAGATCCGGTTAATTACAGGCTTGCCAATGATCAGGCCGTGGCAACCCTTCGAGTGGCGGAAGCCGGATTGGAACACGCTCAGGTTTCGGCAGAGCATGCGCAGATGGAAAAAGAGCGTGCCGATAACCTCCTGCGCAGCGGCGGCATCACTCAAAAGGACCAGCAGGCAGCCGTAACCGGCATCAAGGATGCGGAAACGCAGGTTCGTCTTGCTGAGGCGCAGTGCAGCCAGGCTCGAGCGGCACTCGCGATTGCGGAGAAAGCGCTGGAAGACTGCAAGATTTATGCGCCTGCCGAGGGGCACGTTCAAAAAAAATATTTCGACAAGGGCTCGCTGGTGACTGCCGGCGTTCCGCTTTACACCGTCGTGGACAACAGCCAGCTGGAACTCGAGTGCGTGGTTCCTTCTTACCAGCTGGCGAGTATCCATCCGGGACAGCGCGCCACTTTTCAGACTCCAACGTGGGGGGATCGGCGCTTCGAAGGAACGGTGTCGGCAATCAACCCGGAGATTGAATCCGACAACCGTTCCGTAAAGGTGAAACTGAGCATCTCCAATCCCAGGGGAGAACTGCGTACCGGCATGTACGCCAAAGGCGAAATCATTACGGGCAGGGAGCCCCAGGCCATGCTGATTCCGCGCGATTCGTTGATTCCCGAAAAAGAGGGGTCGGAGACTGCAGCCGTCTATGTCGTCAAAGACGGAATCGCGCATCGCGTCGACATAAAAATCAGCGACAACAAACAGGAATTGATATTGGTGCGGCAGGGGCTCCAGGAAGGAGATGTGGTGATCACGGAAATTGGTCCATCCCTGAAAGACGGTACACCGGTCCGCATCTCGAAATAAAAAGCTATCGGATTTCAGGTGTCGGCCGGAATGAGTATATTACCCCGACGGCTGATGCCATTGCGCTGGCAGTCAAAGGAAGTTCGCCATGATTCTGTCCGATCTTTCGGTAAAACAGCCGGTCTTTGCCACCATGATGATGCTGGCCCTGGTGGTATTGGGCATCTTTTCCTACAGAGAGTTGTCCATCGATCTGTTTCCAAACGTGGATATGCCGGTCGTCACCGTGCAGACTTTGTATCCAGGTGTCGCACCGGAAACCGTTGAAACGGAGGTCACCAAGCGAATCGAGGAGGCGATCAATCCCATTGAAGGCGTGAAGCACATTTCCTCCACCACGACGGAAGGGAACTCGATCGTGGTCACCGAGTTCGAGCTGGGGACCAACATTCATACTGCGGCGCAGGATGTGCGCAGCAAGGTGAGCGCGCTGCGCCGCGATTTTCCCACCGGTGTCGAGGAGCCCGTCATCGAGAGGCTGGATCCGGCGGACATGCCCATCGTTTCGCTTTCAGTGACCTCCTCCCAGCTTTCGCACAAAGATCTGACGTCGCTTGCAGAAAAGGTTCTCCGCAAACGGCTCGAGAACATCGAGGGTGTCGGTTCCCTCAAAATCGTCGGCGGCCAGCGGCGCGAGATTCAGGTGTATCTCGATCCCGAACGCATGAAGGCCTATAACCTGACGGTTGCCGAAGCCGTCCTCGCGCTGCGCCGTGAAAACATCGAGGTGCCTGCCGGCAAGGTCAAAACAGGAGCGATGGAAGAATTGGTTCGGGTCGAGGGGAAAATCACGGAGCCAGGAAAATTTGAAAATCTCATCGTGAAAACCATTCGCGGCGTTCCCGTGCACTTCAGCGAGATTGCGAGAATTGAAGACGGGTATGAGGAACAGCGCACGCTGGCTCTGATAAACGGACAGAGAGCGCTGGCCCTGGAAATCCGTAAGCAGTCGGGAAGCAATACGGTGGATGTCGCAGAAGCGGTGAAGGAGGCGCTCCCGGCGCTGAACCGGGAATTGCCGGGGCAGACGCGTCTCGATGTAGTCCGAGATTCGTCCTTGTTTATCCGGGATGCGGTGGACGACGTCAAAACCACCTTGGTCCTGGGCGCTATCTTCACCGTCTTCATCGTCTTCCTATTCCTGAACAGCTGGCGCAGCACGGTGATTACCGGACTGACTCTTCCGGTTTCGATCATTTCCGCATTCATCATCATGCGCATTATGGGTTTTTCCCTCAACATCCTGACCCTGATGGGATTGTCTCTCTCCGTGGGGCTTCTGATCGATGATGCCATCGTCGTCAGGGAAAACATCGTGCGGCACATGCAATTCGGCCGCGATCACTATGAAGCCGCCCGATTAGGGACGTCGGAGATAGGACTCGCCGTGACGGCGACGACATTTTCGATTGTGGCGGTCTTTGTGCCGATCGCTTTCATGAAAGGGATCGTCGGGCGCTTCTTCTACGAGTTCGGCATCACGATCGCCTTCGCCGTCCTGGTTTCGCTGTTTGTCTCCTTCACCCTGGACCCGATGCTCTCCTCCCGCTGGTACGATCCGGCCGTGGAAAGCGGCACGCGCAGGCGCGGCCTGGCACGCCTGCTGGAATCATTCGACAAGCGATTCATGGATCTCCGGAACGCATATGAGAAATCCATCCGTTTCGCGCTGAGGCACCGTGTCTGGATCCTGATTATTTCCTTGCTGCTTTTTGGGGGTGGCCTTCTCGTGTTTGATAACCTCGGGCAGGATTTCATGCCCTCCTACGACCGCGGGGAATTTCAGGTGAGTTTCAAGGCTACTCCCGGAAGCACGCTGATTCAGACGGAGGACATTTCGAACGAAATCGTCCGGCGGATCATGGCGAAGCCCGGCGTCGCGTACACGTTCACAACCATCGGGGCAGGATCCAGCGCGGCGATCAATGAAGGCGCAATCTACGTAAAGCTCAAAGCAAAAAAGGAGCGCCCGCTGTCCGACCATGCTTTGCGCGAAAGGCTGCGCAGCGAGTTAGCGGCTTACGGAGGCGCGCTGACCAGCATTGAGGATGTTGCGGATATGGGCGATGCCCGACCGCTGCAACTCAGTGTTCAAGGTCCGGACATGAAAGGGTTGGATCGGCTGTCCTCGCAGGTGATGGATGCCATTCGCCGCGTGCCCGGCGCTGTCGACATCGATCGGAGTCTGGATAGAGACAACCCTGAAATCAAGGTGCGCATCGACCGCAAGCTGGCCTCGGATCTCGGCATCAACCTCGAATCGCTTGCGATGACGATGCGCACGCTGCTGAACGGAGAAGTGGCGACGCAATACGAGGACGAAGATGGAGATGCGTACGACGTCAGGGTGCGCCTGGCAGAGCAACAGCGTCGCTCCACAGAGACGCTGCAGGACATAGACCTGCTGAGTTCCAAGAAGGATTCCAAGGGAGGGGACCTCCTGATTCCGATTGGGCAGGTCGCCAGTTTCAGCAGGGCTGCCAGCTCATCCCAGATCCGCCATTATAAGCTCATGCGCGAGGTGCGCGTCCTTGCGAATACGTCAGGTCGGCCCTTGGGAAATGTCGAAAACGATATGCATGATGCCATCGATGCCATGAAAGTGCCAGCCGGATATTCCGTCCTATTCACGGGGCAATCGGAGGAAATGAACGAGACCTTCGACTATATTTACGAAGCGCTGATCCTGGCCATTGTGTTTATTTATCTGATCCTCGCATCGCAGTTCGGCAGTTTCACCCACCCGCTGGCCATCATGCTTTCTCTGCCGCTCTCGCTGATCGGTGTCGCGGGCTTGTTGCTATTCACTCGGGATACTTTGAATATCATGTCGATGATCGGCCTGATTCTCCTTATGGGACTGGTGACCAAAAATGCGATTCTGCTGATCGACTGTACCAATAGACTTCGGCTTGAAGGAAAGGATCGCACCTCTGCTTTGGTGGAGGCAGGGAAAACGCGATTCCGCCCGATCGTCATGACAACGATGGCAATGATATTCGGGATGCTCCCGCTGGCGTTTGAAATCGGGGCAGGATCCGAACTCCGGGCTCCTATGGCGCGCGCCGTCATCGGCGGGCTCATCACTTCGACGGTTCTGACCCTGATCGCGGTCCCTGTCGTTTACGCGCTCCTGGATGATCTGGTGCAAAAACTTTTCAGGAAAAAGACCGCATAGAATATTTGCCGTTTCTCAACCATTTGCCTTGCCCGCGGGAACGGGTTTCCAAAGGCATCGCACGTTTGCCCTGTATTGGGAATCTGTGAACTGGAAACATCAAACGCGTAAAGCGGCTGTGAGCTTCTGAATTCTGCGTTCTCGGAAGTATCTCTGTTTGCTAGTGTTGATTCGAGGAGTTATATTATCTCCGTCGTCGAAACGCGGCGGACGTGAAGGGCGCAGGATTCTGCAAGACTGCGCGTGGTGTCGCACCTTAATTTGGGAGCTGCAAAATGGGTTGGGAATATAGCGAGAAGACAAAAGAGTTGTTTATGAATGCTGTTCACGGCAAGCCCGGCACGCATCTGGGAGAAATCGAAAATCCCGACGGCGTGGGGGAGCACGGCTCGATTGTATGCGGCGACGCCATGCGGTTTACTTTTCGCGTCAAGCGGCACCCCTCGGACCCAACTCAGGATGTCATCACCGAGGCAAAGTATCTTACGTTCGGATGTACGTCAGCCATCGCGTCCTCCGAAGCGCTGTGCGAGATCATTGAGCGGGGCAGCTATACGCCGATTAGCGCGCTCAAAATCCAGAATAGCGATATTGTCGAATATCTGCAGGGACTGCCCGAACAGAAGATCCACTGTTCCGTAATGGGCGAGGAAGCCCTGGAGGCGGCCGTCTATAACTGGGCGCAACGCCGCGGTGTCGATCTGAAAAAAATGGGCGTCGATATTCACGACCAGGAGACCGAAGAGGGAAGAATCGTCTGCAAATGCTTCTCGATCACCGAACCCTATCTCAAGCGCAAGATACGGGAACTCAATCTCCGAACTATTCCGCAGATCACCAATGCGATTAAGGCAGGCGGCGGCTGTACTTCCTGCCATCATGTGCCCGGCGGGCTTCAGGATATGCTGGACCAGGTCTGGGGAGGCCAGCAGGGCGCCGGCTCTAGCGTGGTTTCATTGCCGATTCTTCCCGCGGAATCCAGCCAGGTACCCGAATTCTCTCCATTTCAGTTCGCTAAGAAAGTAGAAAAGGTTCTGGACGAATTCATTCGGCCTTCTCTTCGCCTGGATGGCGGCGATGTCGAAATCATGGACATCAAGGGAACAATCGTCTACTGCGGCCTGAAAGGCGCCTGTTCCGGCTGCGCAGGAGCAAGCCAGACCTTGAAGATGATGGTTGAGCGGATTTTGAAAGATCAGGTAGACGAGCGCATTCGCGTCATCGAGGTGTAATCGCTTTTATGAAAATCATTTACGTGGACAATAACGCAACGACGCGCGTCGCCCCGGAAGTGTACGAGGCGATGAAACCTTACTTCACCGAGGATTATTTCAATCCCAGCTCGATGTATGAGCCGGCGCGACAGACGGGGCATGCGATTGCCGAATCACGCAAGACCATCGCGGATTGCCTGGGGCACGTCGACGCCAAGGAAATCCTGTTCACGAGCTGCGCCACGGAGAGCAACAACGCCGCGATTGTCGGGGCGGCACACGGAAATCCGAACCGGCGGCACATCATCACCACAACCGTGGAACATCCTGCCGTGCTCGAGGTATGCAAAGAACTCGAACGCAACGGCTATAAGGTGACCTATGTCGGCGTCGACCGGGATGGCAAATTGAATTTGCACGAGTTCATCCAGGCGCTTTCGCCCAGCACGCTGCTCGTCTCCATCATGCACGCGAACAATGAGACGGGTGTCATTTTCCCGATCGATCAGCTGTCCCGCATCACGAAACAGACCGATCCGGGGATTATTTTCCATACGGATGCCACGCAGACAGTCGGCAAGCTGCCGATCGATCTTGTTCAAGGATTTCCGTATGTGGATCTGCTTTCCTTTTCAGGGCACAAGCTGCACGCGCCGAAAGGCGTCGGAGCCCTCTTTATTCGCCGGGGGACTCGCTGCCGGCCCTTCATGCTGGGTGGTCACCAGGAAGAAGGTCGGCGAGCCGGGACCGAAAACGTTCCGTACATCATCGGTTTGGCCAAAGCGCTTTCACTCTCAATGCAGAACCGGGAGCAGGATGAAGCCCAAATCGAAAAACTGCGCGACCGGCTTGAACAGGAACTCGCCGACAAGATAGCTTCCATCCAGGTGAACGGCAAAGGTGCCCACCGACTGCCGAATACCCTCAACATCTCGTTCCACTACATCGAGGGAGAAGGCATGCTTTTCCAGCTGAGTGCCTATGGCATCTGCGCATCCAGCGGCTCCGCGTGCACTTCGGGATCGCTCGAGCCGTCGCACGTCCTGAGGGCGATGAAGGTCCCGTTCACAGCCATCCACGGTTCCGTCAGGTTCAGCTTGAGTCGATATAATACCGATGAAGATATCAACACGATCGTTGAAGTATTTCCTCAGATTGTGGCGAATCTGCGCAAACTTTCCCCTTACTGGGACAATGAGAAGAATGCGCCCCGCGCCGAAGCGCTGAAGATGATGGAGTAGGGAAAAGACAGAAGACTATGAGTGTCGGAGTTCTGGCGATTTCCCGGGATCTACGGCGTTTCGTCGGCTTCCTGCGGCCCTGCTGAAAGTTCTCAACAAATCAGCTGTATAACAGATGTGTTTCGACAAGGGTTGCCTTGAGGCAATAAATACAGATGCGCCTTGCAGCCGGAACGGCAATCCGAGGCGCCGAAGCCAGACACCGGCGCGGTGACGCCCTTCAGGGTCGAAATATGCCTGGATATTTCGCACTCGATTCCATCTTCCAGCATCACTTCGCCGGCCCATTGTGTATGCGGATTCATCAGCAGGTGATCGATGTGCCAATGCAGCTTTCCCTCTTTTTGCATGGCCAGTCGTTTATGGCGGGACACTCGCGCGACGATTCCTCTGCGCGCGCTGCCGACATAGGCATAACACCCTGCAGGGAAAAAAACCTTGCCCAAAGCTCCAACGAACAAACTCAGAGGGCGCTTCACGTTGATGCATAAAACATAAGCGCCCTCTTTCACACTTTCTGCCTCCGGCTTTCGCGACGCGTCGAGCTATTTTTTGTATGTGCCGTATTCGTAGGCGGCTTCCATCATCGCCTTCAGATTGGCGAGATCGCCTTTGTCGATGCTGGCGCCTCCGGCAAGAATATAGCCGCCGCCGGGCGCGCAGTCTTCGATCAGCTTGCGACAATTGTCTTTTACCTGGGCTGCGGTTCCGGTCATGACGATCGACGAAGGCACGTTGCCGACGATGCAGGAGACATTGCCCAAAATCTTCTTTGCCTGAGCCATATCCGTCTTGTCGAAGTACCAGACCACGCTGCTCTTGGGCGTGTCGGTAATCAGCTTCAGGCGGCTGTTGTAAATGCCTTCGGCAAACGGGAATGGGACAAGACCCTCGTCAATCATGGCGATGAAAAGCTTTTGCAGCGAGGGCCAATAGAACTTGTCGAACTGCTTGTCCGACATGAATGTGTCGTCTCCCTTGTGCAGAGGCATCATGCACACGGGACAATTGGTCATGGGGAAGTTCTTGATGACAGTCTGAATCGTCAGGTTGAGCTGGATATCGATGGCCTCCAGCAATTTCTCAGGCTGGCGATACAGATCCAGCGTGATCCCGCGTGTGCCGCGCATCATGTCGGCAAAATAGTCATACGGTGCTTGCGCCATGACGCCGCCGAAGAAGGAAGGGTATCCCCGTTCCGACGCGATTTTTCCCACTTCCATGATGGCCGCCTGATGCTGCATGAACTCGCCCGACAAATCCATCAGCGTCTGGAAGATTTTGCGGATTTCGGGATTCGCCAGCAGCGCGACCCAGCTCGCGCCGCCAAAGAGCATGCGCAATGGCGGCAAATTCTTGAAAGGCTCGAAAAGACCCGCGCTGCGCGGCATGGTGGCGCGCAGATTGTAGTCTGTGGGGTCCATCATGAACCAATCATATTCGTCGGCCTTCATATAGTCGGTTTCAACGATCTGCTGCATCGTGACGTCTTTGCCGATCCCGTGCCCGGGCCATTTCATGATTTTGACGTCGAGCGCGTCCATAATTCTGCCGGAAGGGATCAGGCCGGGACCCATAAACGTGTCCATGTCCCCGAAATCGTCGATGAACTTGATCCATGTTCTTTTCAGCTCGTTGTAGTCGTACATGATGTTGTAGAACGTTGATCCCCCATAATACGCGGGGTAGCTGCCGACCGGCAGCATCACAGGCACACGGTCCGGCTCCTCCATCTTGATTGCCTTGATAAACCGGGTCACTCTTTCCTTATGAAGTCTCTCGGCTTCGGCGCTGGCGAATTTTACGCCCGGCGCTGCAAGCCACGTCTTAAACCTCTCCTCACGCCTTTCCTGCCACGTCATTTCCGCCCACGGTTTGGCTGGTGTCATATACGTTTCCCCGTTTCTGTTTGATT